>NZ_JADPIX010000024.1:0-141057 GCF_023073155.1 Bradyrhizobium sp. 45
CTTGCTCATACGGCAGCTGGCGGACTTCGCAGAGGCGGATGGTGATATCCCGCCTGCGGATGTACCAGATGGCCTTCTTCTTGGTGATGCGAATGGTCAGGCCAACGGTGCCGACGTCCCGCCATTCCAGGACCGTAGTACCGAGCGTTTTGTCCCTACTTGCGTGCTGCGCGCTGCCGACGACACTGTCGGAGAAACGAAAGGATTGGCGCTCGTATTTTGCGGCGGATGCCATGGGCAAAATCTCGTACAACAATCGTACAATGACAGCTAAAAAAGCGGGCTTCCGTTCACGAGGCCTTCGAATGCCTTGTATCATGGATTTCAACGTATTTTCAACGCATTAACGAAGGTGCTCGGCCTTCGCAGATGGTTTACGGATCGTTTTCCCAAGCTGCATACGAGGGTTCGATTCCCTTCGCCCGCTCCATCCTTTAGTTCGGCAGGCTCCGCAGAAATTCCACGATCGCCGCGTTCACCTCCGCCGGCCGTTCCTGCTGCGTCCAGTGTCCGCACCCCGGTAGCATCTTGATCTCGCGTAATTGCGGCACCCATTGCTTCATGTTGGCAACGTGCTCGGCGGCGCCAGGGAAGGCCATGACCATGTCGTAGTCGCCGGCGATGAAGAGCGAGGGCACGACCACCTTGACGCCCTCGAAGGCGCCCATCAGCTCCCAGTTGCGATCGATGTTGCGATAGTAGTTGAGCGGTCCGCGAAACCCACTATGGGCAAATTCGGCGCCGTAATAGTCGAGGTCCGCGCTGCTCAGCCACGACGGCAGCGGCACCTGCACCTTCGGCAGCATGCCGTCCTTGCGAGAGACCATGCCGACACCGGCGGTCCGCCCTTGACGCTCGGCATTGGCGCGGATCACCGCCGCGCCTTCGCCGGAACCGCCATAGAGCATCGCGCCGAGCGTTGCGCGCGTATCCCTTTCGAATTCTGCTTCGGCGACACCCGGCTCCTGGAAATACAGTTGATAGAACTGCGCATCCGCCGTCTGTGGCATTACGCTCGTCGGCCGCACCGGACTGCGTGGTCGATAGGGCACGCTAAGAATGGCGGCGGCGCGGAAGCGGTCGGGCCGCAGGCGCGCCGTGTGCCAGGCGATCGTCGCGCCCCAGTCGTGCCCGACGATGACGGCGTCCTTCGCCTCGAAAGCGTCGAGCACGCCGACGAGGTCGCCGACCATGTGGAGGATCGTGTACTGGTCGATCGCTTCGGGCCGGTCGCTCTTGCCGTAGCCGCGCATGTCAGGGGCGACCGCGTGGAAACCGGCTGCCCCCAGCGCCTCGAGTTGGTGACGCCAGGAGTACCAACCTTCCGGAAAGCCGTGGCAGAGCAGCACCATCGGCCCCTTGCCCTGCTCGGCGACGTTGAGGCTGATGCCGTTGGCCTTGATCGTCCGCTGCGTCGGTTCGCCCATGTCGCCGCCTCCCGGTCATCGTCGTTGGGTCTATCCTAGTCGGCCCTATAGGCTCCGCAAAGTTTCTAATATATTGGCCCCTCGCTTCCGGCACGCACGCATCGCCCAGCTTAAGCTTCTCGCGGCCCTGATGGGTGCGGTCCTCGTGTCGGCAATGTTCGGATCAGAGACCAGGACCTGTAAAGAAAATGGACCAGCAGAAACTCGATCGCGCGATCGGTCGTCGCTTGAAGACGCTGCGGACGCAGGCCGGCATGACGCTGAATGAGCTCGCAGGCCGCTCCGGCGTCAGCCGGGCGATGATCGGGCGGGTGGAGCGGGCGCAGAGCAGCGCGACGGCTGCGCTGCTGGGAAAACTCTGCGCCGCGCTCGACGTGTCGCTCAGCGACGTCGTCGCGCTGGCCGAAAAGCCGCCGGAGCGGCTGGTGCGGCTCGCCGACCAGCCGCACTGGCGCGATCCCGACAGCGGCTATCGCCGCCGTCACGCGTCGCCCACGGACGCGGCGAGCGGCATCGAGATCATCGTCGTCGATTTGCCGGCCGGTGCGCGGGTGCCATACAGCCCTTGGGGCCGCAATGCCTTCACCCAGCAGCTCCTGATGCTGGAGGGCGCGATCGCCGTGCACATCGACGCCAAGGCGGTTCGCCTGCGCGAAGGCGACTGTCTCGACTTCGATGTGATGCGCGCGGTGATCTTCGAGAACGAGACCAGACAGGACGCGCGCTACGTCATCATCACGCGCCGCGGCGCGTCCTACGGCAAGATGTGAGACCGTGACGATGCAGATCCGCACCGGCGACACCTTTGATCCGCGCGTCATCGCGCTGCTCGATCATCACGTCACGGCGGCGCGGGCGCAGACCGCGCCGGGCAGCGCCCATGCGCTCGATCTCTCCGGACTGCGCGCGCCCGACATCGCGTTCTGGACCGGCTGGGACGGCGAGACGCTGGTCGCCGTCGGTGCGCTGAAGACGCTGTCAGCCGAGCACGGCGAGGTGAAGTCGATGCACACGCTCCAGACCACGCGGCGGCGCGGCTTTGGCGGTGAGATGCTCCGCCACATCGTCACAGAAGCCCGCGCGCGCGGCATGGCGCGGCTCAGCCTCGAGACCGGCTCGTGGGACTATTTCAAGCCGGCGCTCGCGCTCTACCGGGCGCATGGCTTTGTCCTCTGCGGCCCGTTCGAGGGCTATGTCGAGGATCCCAACAGCCTGTTCCTGACCCTCGACCTGTCGGCCAGCCGATAGCTCAGGAGCGCGTCTCCTCGATCCTGTCGAGCACGCGCTCGGGAGCGATGTCGCGGCTTGCCTCCTCCAGATCCCGTTTCGAGTCGGGCTGGACATCGAGCCGCTCGGCGATCTGCGTAAGGAGGCGGGCAACCTTGGTCAATTCGTGCTCGGCGAGAAGGCTGATCTGGAGATCGAGATCGGCGCGCTTGTCCGCTGCTGCACTCATGCGGTTCTGCGAGATCAGCACGAATGTCGACAGGAAGATCGCCTCGACCGAAGCAATCATCGCCAGCACTACGAAGCTCTCGTCCCAGGCCGGGATTCCCGGCAGCCAATGCAGATTGGCGATGATCCAGAAGCCGAACACAGCGACATGGAGATAGACGAACGCCATGCTGCCGGTGAACGCCGTGATCGCATCGGCAAGCTTTTCCTGACCCTTGGCAGCGCGCTGCTCCCGGCGGCGGCGCTCGACCAGAGCCTGGATGTTGCGCTCGAGCGTCGGGCTCAATCCCTCGCCCGGATCATGGGTGATATCGTTATGCACAGGGCGGCAACGGCGGACGGGAAAGGCTGTTCCTGGGCTGAGCTGCGGGAAAATGCTGCCGCCTCTCAAAATGAGTTGCGTACCTCAAAACACCTCTGCTAGCCTTCAGCCATGGCCGAGACGCTCACCACGACCGCGCTGACGCTGAAGGACATCGCCCGCCAGGCCGGCGTCAGCCTCGCGACGGTGGACCGCGTCCTGCACAATCGGCCGGGCGTGCGGCCGGATACGGTCCGGCGCGTCAAGGAGGCGATCGAGCGCAATTCGTTCCAGCCGCACGTGGCCGCCGCCGAGCTCGCCCGCGGCCGCGCCCGCCGTTTCGCCTTCGTGATGCCGTCGGGGCCGAACCCGTTCATGCAGCAGATCCAGGATTATCTCGGCGAGATGTCGGGCTGGTTGTCGTCCCGCCGCCTTGGCGTCGAGACCGTCGCGACCGACGTGTTCGATCCGTCCATGCTCGCGGCATCCCTGGAAGGGCTCTCGGATGATTACGACGGTGTCGCTGTGGTGGCGCTGGATCATCCCAGGGTCCGCGCCGCGATCGACGATCTCGTCGATGCCGGCGCCAAGGTCGTGACGCTGGTCTCGGACGTGCCGTCGTCGCGCCGGCACCATTATGTCGGCATCGACAACATTGCTGCGGGGCGGACTGCCGGCGCGCTGGTCGGGCGGCTGGTCGGACAAAAGTCCGGCAAGGTCGCGATCGTCGCGGGCTCGCAGGGCCTGCGCGATCATGCCGAGCGCATTTTTGGCTTCAACCAGGTGATGGCGTCGGAATTCCCCGGCCTCACCGTGCTGCCGGTGCTCGAAGGGCGCGACGAGGACGCGCGTTCGGAGCAGGTGTTGACGCGGCTGTTGAGCCGGCATGCCGACATCGTGGGTCTTTATAATGTCGGCGCCGGTACGCAAGGCGTCGCCAACGCGTTGAATGAAAAGGCGTTGAGCGATGCCAGTCGCGACAAGCAGGCGGTGTTCGTCGGACACGACCTCACCGCGTTGACGCGTCGGCTGCTGCTGCAGGGCGTGATGCATGCCGCGATTTCGCAGAACCCCGGACATGAAGCGCGCGCCGCCGTACGTGTGCTGCTCGCGCTCGCCCGTGGCGAGCCGATCTTGCGCGAACAGGAGAAGATCAGGATCGACATCGTGATGCGGGACAATCTGCCTTAGCGGCAGGTGGAATTCAAAACGACCCGTTGCGGGTAAGGCGACTTTGAGTTCGCGCACCGCAACAGGCGAAAGGGAGGACGGCGTGTATCTCGGAATCGACATCGGCACATCGGGTGTGAAAGCGGTGCTCGTCAGCGAAGCCGGCGCTGTTGTCGCGACGGCGGCGCGCGAGCTTGCGCTGTCGCATCCGGCGCTGCTGTGGTCCGAGCAGGATCCCGATGCCTGGGTCGATGCGGCGGTCGGCGCGGTCGACGATCTTGCCGCCCGCCATCCCCGCGAGGTCGCGCGGGTGCGCGGCATCGGACTATCCGGCCAGATGCATGGCGCGACGCTGCTGGACGAGGACGGAGCGCCGCTGCGTCCCGCGATCCTCTGGAACGACGGTCGCTCGCATGCCGAATGCGTCGCGCTGGAGCGGCGCTGCCCGTCGTTGCATACGATCGCCGGCAATCTGGCCATGCCCGGCTTCACCGCGCCGAAGCTGCTCTGGGTCGCCAGGCACGAGCCGAAAATCTTCGCGCGCGTCGCAAAGGTGCTGCTGCCGAAGGCCTATGTCCGCTATCGCCTGACCGGCGAGATGGTCGAGGACATGTCGGACGCGGCCGGCACGCTATGGCTCGACGTCGGTCTGCGCCGCTGGTCGCCCCTGCTGCTGCATGCCACCGGGCTCGATCTCCATCACATGCCACGCCTGGTCGAGGGCAGCGACGTCAGCGCGACGCTCGCGCCGGACTACGCTCAACGCTGGGGCATGACTAGGGATGTCGTGGTCGCCGGCGGCGCCGGCGATAATGCCGCGAGCGCGATCGGGCTCGGCGCCATCGCGCCGGGCGATGCGTTTCTGTCGCTTGGCACATCCGGCGTGGTGTTCCGCGTCACCGATCGGTTTGCACCGGCGCCGGCCGCGGCGGTCCATGCGTTCTGTCACGCGCTGCCCGGCCGCTGGCATCAGATGGGCGTGATGCTGTCGGCGGCGGCTTCGCTGGCCTGGCTCGCGGGCGTGATGGAGACGCCGGCGCCAGCGCTGCTGGCGCCGCTCGGCGAGCGCGTCGATGGACCGAGTCCGGTCAAATTCCTGCCTTATCTCGACGGCGAGCGCACGCCGCACAACGATGCCGCCGCCAGCGGTGCCTTCGTCGGCCTGCGCGGTGCGACCGGGCGCTCCCAGATCGTTCAGGCCGTCCTCGAAGGCGTCGCCTTCGCTGCGCGCGACAATCTGGCGGCACTGAGCGCGGCGGGCGGGCCGCTTCCCGAGGTTGATCTCGTCGGCGGCGGCTCGCGCTCGCCGCTGTGGGCGCAGATCTGCGCCGATGTGCTCGGCATCCCCGTCCACCGCGTCGAGGAGGGCGAGGTCGGAGCGGCGCTCGGCGCCGCCAGGCTCGGACGGCTCGCCGCCACCGGCGAAGACGCGGCTGCGGTTTGCACCCGTCCGCGGCGGCTCGCGAGCTTTACGCCTCGCGCATCGGTCAGCGCGGCCTATGACGAGGCCTATCGCCGCTGGCGCGAACTTTATCCCGCGTTGAAGGAGTGTGCCTGAGTGACTGCGTCAGTGAAATTCTTCGATACAAGCGTACCTGTCGCCTTCGCCGGCGGAGATGCCGGCAACACGCCTGCCTTCCGCTGGTACGACAAGGACCGCCTCGTCCATGGCCGCAGGATGGAAGACCATCTGCGCTTTGCGGTCTGCTATTGGCACTCGTTGTGCTGGCCCGGCGGCGATCCCTTTGGCGGCGAGACGTTCCTGCGGCCCTGGCATCACGGCGCCGATGCGATGGCGCAGGCGCGCGCGAAGGCCGACGTCGCCTTCGAGCTGTTTCGCCTGCTCGACGTGCCCTTCTTCACCTTCCACGACGTCGATGCGGCGCCGGAAGGCAACTCGCTTGGCGAATCTGTTGCCAACCTCAATGCCATCGCCGATCTGTTCGAAGCGAAGATGGCCGCAAGCAAGGTGCGCCTGCTCTGGGGCACCGCCAATTTGTTCACGCATCGCCGCTACATGGCGGGCGCGGCCACCAATCCAGACCCGGAGATATTCACCTATGCCGCCGGCCAGGTCCGCGCCGCGCTGGAGGTGACGCACAGGCTCGGCGGCCAGAACTACGTGCTGTGGGGCGGGCGCGAGGGCTACGAGACGCTGCTCAACACCGATCTCAAGCGCGAGCTCGACCAGCTCGGCCGCTTCGTCTCGCTGGTGGTCGAGCACAAGCACAAGATCGGCTTCAAGGGACCGATCCTGATCGAGCCGAAGCCGAAGGAGCCGACCAAGCACCAATATGATTTCGACGTCGCCACCTGCTACGGCTTCCTCGCGCGTTACGACCTGCTGAAGGACGTCAAGCTCAACATCGAGCAGAACCACGCCATCCTCGCCGGCCACTCCTTCCATCACGAGGTCGCGCTGGCGGAGGCGCTGGGTGTGTTCGGCTCGCTCGACATCAACCGCGGCGACGATCTGCTCGGCTGGGACACTGACCAGTTCGCGATGAACGTGCCCGAGCTTGCCCTGGTGTTCCACGAGCTCCTGAGCCGCGGTGGCTTCAGCTCCGGCGGGCTCAATTTCGACGCCAAGATCCGCCGCCAGTCGATCGATCCCGACGATCTGATCCATGCCCATGTCGGCTCGATGGATGCCTGCGCGCGGGCGTTGCTCGCCGCTGCGGACATGCTCGACGCCGGCGTGCTCACTGGGCCGCTCGCGAAACGCTACGAGGGATGGGCCGGGCCTGAAGGCCGCGCCATTCTCGGCGGCCAGCGCTCGCTTGCCGAACTTGCCGACCGCGCGCACGGCCCGGGCTTTGACCCGCAGCCGCGCTCGGGCCGGCAGGAATATCTGGAATCCCTCGTCAACCGCTACGTCTGAGGAAGGCCGCTGATGACAAATGCACAAGCGACACCGGTCCTCGAGCTGACCGGCATCGGCAAGGAGTTCGGCGCGATCCGCGCGCTGCATGATGTCGACATGCAGGTCCTCCCCGGCGAAGTCGTCGGCCTGATGGGCGACAACGGCGCGGGCAAGTCGACGCTGGTCAAGATCATCGCCGGCAATTTCCGCCCCAGCCACGGCGAAATCCGCTTCGCCGGCAGCGCCGTCCATTTCAACCGGCCCGTCGATGCCCGCGGCGTCGGCATCGAGGTGGTCTATCAGGACCTTGCGCTCGCCGACAATCTCACCGCAGCGGCCAACGTGTTTCTCGGGCGCGAGCTGAAGCGCAGGATCGGGCCGTTCGCGTTGCTCGACCACAAGGCAATGGCGGCGCGTGCGCTGGAGCTGTTCGGCGAGCTGCGCTCGGAGACGCGCCCCGACGATCTCGTCAAGCAGATGTCGGGCGGCCAGCGCCAGGCGGTTGCGATCGCGCGGACGCGGCTCTCCAACGCGAAGCTGGTGATGATGGACGAGCCGACGGCCGCGATCTCGGTCCGCCAGGTCGAGCAGGTGCTCGGCCTGATTCACCGGCTGAAGGAGCAGGGCGTTGCCGTGATGCTGATCTCGCACCGCATGCCCGACGTGTTCGCGGTGTGCGATCGCGTCATCGTCATGCGCCGCGGCGAAAAGCGGGCCGACAAGCCCATCCACCAGACCTCCCCCGAGGAAGTCACCGCCCTGATCACCGGCGCGAAGGAGGCGGCGTGATGGCCATGCCCATGGAATCTCCGATCACCTTCTCGAACATCGGCAAGATTAGATGGTGGCAGCGCGGCATTTTCGCGTCCCAGACCGGCTATGTCCTGCTCGCGCTGGCGGTGCTGCTGGTGGTCATGCATTTCGCCAGCCCGTACTTCTTCACCGAGGGCAACATGCAGAACGTGGCGAAGAATTTCTCCTTCATCGCTATCGCTACCCTCGGCGTCACCTTCGTGATCATCACCGGCGGCATCGATCTGTCGGTCGGCTCGATGATGTGCTTCTCCGCCATGATCACCTCGATGGTGATGACCGAGCTGTCGGCGCCCGGCTCGCCGGCGGGATCCCTGTTCGTGCACATGGCGGCCGACGGCAAGACCGTGCTCGCCAATGTCCCTGGCCTGATCCTGGTGGTCTCGCTCCTCGCCGGCCTCGGCGTCGCGCTGCTCGCCGGCCTCGTCAACGGCTTCTGTATCGCGGTGCTCGGCCTGTCGCCGTTCGTCACCACCCTCGGCATGCTCTCGATCGTGCGCGGGCTCGGCTATGTCGTCTCCAACGGACGGGGCAGCTTTCCCGGTGGGCCGGATGCCGGTTATTTCTACGCGCTCACCTCCGGCGACGTGCTCGGCGTGCCCGTGCCATTCATTTATCTGATCGTCCTCGCGCTGGCGATGGCCGTGGTGCTGCACCACAGCTCGTTCGGCCGTCACGTGTTCGCGCTCGGCGGTAACGAGAAGGCGGCCGAACTCACCGGCATCCCGGTCGTGCGGGTGAAGATCGAGGTTTATGTGATCTGCGCGCTCGCCGCAGGCCTCCAGGGCATCATCATCTCGGGCTGGCTCGGATCGGCGCCGGCCAACATGGCGACGTCCTACGAGCTCAACGTGATCGCTGCGGCCGTCATCGGCGGTGCCAATCTCGCCGGCGGCATCGGTGGTCCACTCGGCGCCATCGTCGGCTGCGTGCTGCTCGAGGTGATCCGCAACGGCCTCGTGCTCGCCCAGGTCAGCTCCTACTGGCAGCAGACGCTGGTGGGCGTGATCATCATCCTGGCCGTATTGGTCGACCGCATCCGCTCGCGGATGATCTGAAACGACGTCGTTCCGGGACGGCAACGAAAATGCCGCCTGTCCACTTCCCGGACGATCTTGAGAGGACAGGCGCCAAAGAAGGGTGGAGGAGACGATGAGGAAATTTCTACTTGCCGGCATCGCGGTGGCGATGATGGCTACGCCGGCGTTTGCCGCAAACTACCGGTTCGTGATCGTGCCCAAGGCGATGAACAATCCGTTCTTCGACTTCGCGCGCGACGGCTGCCTGAAGCGTGCCAAGGAGCTCGGCAATATCGAGTGCATCTACAAGGGGCCGGTCGAGCACGAGCCGGCGACGCAGGCCCAGATCATCCAGGACTTCGTCACCCAGAAGGTCGACGGCCTCGCCATCTCGGTTGCCGACGTCGCGGCGATGACCAAGTCGATCGACGCGGCGACCGCGGCCGGCATCCCTGTCATCACCTTCGACGCCGATGCGCCCCGCGCCAAGCGCATCGCCTATATCGGCACCAACAACAAGGAGTTCGGCGTCGCCCTCGGCAAGGAGCTCCTGAAGCTGCGGCCCGACGGCGGCAAATACGCCATGGTTTCGGGTGGTCCCGGCGCCAAGAACCTCGCCGAACGCGTTGACGGCGTGCGCGAGGCGCTGAAGGGCTCGAAATGGACCGAGGTCGCGGGCTCTCCAACGTTCTGCAACGACGATCCCGCGCTGGCGGTTCAGCAGATGACTGACATGCGTACCGCGACGCCCGACCTCGCCGCAATCGTTCCCATCGGCGGCTGGCCGATGTTCGCCCCCGAAGGCTTCAAGGCCTTCGCGTCCAGGTACAAGAAGGATATCGATTCCGGCAAGTTCACGCTTGTCGTGGCCGATACGCTGAAGATGCAGCTCGAGCTGTTGCGCGATGGCTACGCCAATGCGCTGGTCGGCCAGCGTCCGTTCGAGATGGGCGAGAAGGCGATGGACACGCTGCTCGCCATCAAGAGGGGCGAGAAGGTGCCGGAGATCGTTTATACCGGCCTCGATCTCGTGACCAAGGACAACGTTGCGCAGATGTTGAAGTAGGAGCGTCGCCAGCCCCACGCTCCTGCGTGCCTCTCCCGCTTGCGATTTTCGCAAGCGGGAGAGATGATTTTGGCTGTTGGGGAGGACTGTTGAGGCAATGGGAATGAAAAGGTCGCGGCTCGGCTCGCTCGATGTCACCTCATTCGGCCTCGGTTCTGCCCCGCTCGGCGGATTGTTCACCCCCGTCAGCGATGCCGATGCGGAAGCGACCATCGCAAGCGCCTGGTCGCTCGGAATCCGCTTCTTCGACACCGCGCCGCTCTACGGCTTTGGCCTCGCGGAGCGACGCCTTGGCGCATTCCTGCGGCAACAACCCCGTGACTCCTACGCGATCTCGACCAAGGTCGGCCGTCTACTGCGTGCGCCCGATGGCGCTGCCGCCGAGGACGAGCATTACAAGGGCACGTCGCGCGAGCGGCCGGTGTTCGATTTCAGTTATGACGGCGTGATGCGGTCGGTGGAGGAAAGCCTGGCGCGGCTTGGGCTCGACCGCGTCGATGTCCTGCTCGTGCATGATCCCGACGATCACTATGACGACGCCGTCGCCGGCGCCTTCCGCGCGCTCCAGCGCCTGCGCGGGGACGGTACCGTCAAGGCGATCGGTGCCGGCATGAACCAGTCGGACATGCTGGTCCGGTTTGCAGAGGCCGTTCCGGTCGACTGCTTCCTGCTCGCCGGCCGCTACACGCTGCTCGACCAGGGCGCGCTGGATGCGCTGTTCCCGGTCTGCGCGGCGAAGAATATCGGCATCCTGCTCGGCGGCATCTACAACAGCGGCATCCTGGCCAATCCGCACACGGGCGCGAAGTTCAATTATCAGGATGCCGATGCGGCACTCGTCGCCCGCGCGCTCACGCTCGACGAGCTCTGCCGCAAGCACGGCACCGAGCTGAAAGCCGCCGCGCTGCAGTTCTGCATGGCCCATCCGGCAGTCACGGTCGCCGTGACGGGCGCGCGCAACGCCGCGGAAATTGCCGACAACATCGCGATGTCGGAGATGGCGGTGCCGGCGGCGTTCTGGCAGGAGCTGCGTGGGCGAAAACTCGTCGACGCCCGCGCGCCATTGCCGGCCGGAGCGTAAGGCATGATCGTCGACGCTCACCAGCATTTCTGGGATCCGGCGCGCGCCGACTATCCCTGGATGGACGCGCCCGAGCTCACGCCGATCCGGCGTGCCTTCGGTCCGGCCGATCTCGCGCCGCTTTTGAGCGCGAACGGCATCGACGCGAGCATCCTGGTGCAGTGCCGCTCCGCGCTGGCTGAGACCGAGGAATTCCTGCGGATCGCGCATGCGACGCCCTCGGTGATCGGCGTCGTCGGCTGGGCCGATCTGACCGACGCTGCACTTGGCGATACGCTGGAGCAGTTGCGTGCTTCGCCCGGCGGCGACAAGCTGGTCGGCATCCGCCACCAGGTCCATGACGAGGCCGACTCGGATTGGTTGTTGCGCGAGGACGTTCAGCGCGGCCTCACGGCCGTGTTCGCGCACGATCTCGCCTACGATTTCCTGGTCCGCACCCGCGAGCTGCCGGCCGCGATCGCAACCGCGCAAGCGTTCCCGCAGGCGCGCTTCGTGCTCGACCACGCAGCCAAGCCGCCGATCGCCGATGGCGGAAGCACTGGATGGTCCAACGGCATCGCGGCACTCGCGGCCTGCGGCAATGTCTGGTGCAAGGTCTCGGGGCTGGCGACGGAAGCGGTGTGGAGCGACTGGAATGCGGAACGGCTGTTTCCGTTCGTCGCGCACGCCGCGACATGCTTCGGCGAGGATCGCCTGATGTTCGGCTCGGACTGGCCGGTATGTTTGCTCGCGGGGAGCTATGGTGAGATCACGGGCGCGCTGGGGGCCTGCCTGATGAAGCTCGGGCCGCAGGTGCGGGAGAAGGCGTTCGGCGTGAATGCGAAGGCTGCGTATCGGTTGGCGATTGGTTGAAGCCGCCAGCGCGCGTGTCGCTCAGTGTTTGTCCCCAAACACCCGATCCAGCGCCGCATCGTACGTCGTCTGCACCAGCTCCGGATGCAGCTTCGCCAGCGCCTCCATCATCACGCCGGAATTGATCTCGAGCACGCGCCAGACGCCGTCGACGTGCACGAGGTCGATCGAGGCGAAGGTGATGCCGATGGCCTTGGCGGCGTTGATGGCGAGCTTTGCGCAGGCTGTGCGAAGATCGCCGTCCTGCATCAGCACGGGCTTCGCGCCCGCATCGAGATTGTGCCGCCAACCCGAGCCACGCTGCTTGCTGTAGACGACGAGTGGCACATCATCGAGCAGGACCACGCGTACTTCGTCCTCGATCACGGCATAGGGTGAGATCACGAGTCCGGCGCTCATCGAAAAGGCTTCGCCAACCGCATGATCGAGCTCTGTTTCCGTCGTGACCCTGAAGACGGATCGTCCCGACGTCCCCTCGTTCGGCTTCACCACCACGCCTTGCGGATTGTCGCCAAGCAGCGCCAGCATTGCCTCTCGCCAGCCAACGCCGACAACCTTCTCGCCCAACTTCGGATTGAGGAACAGGCGATGGGGAATGCAGGGCACGCCCTCGAGCGCCAGCACCTCGGCGGTGGCCGATTTGTCATTGGCCAGGCGGTGCGCGATGGCGCTGTTGAGGCCGATGTCGTAGCCGAACGCGAAGTGGCGCTGCTCGCCCCGGCGCATCGCGAGCAGCCAGCCATCGGCGCGGACATCGAGCGCGATGCCATGGGTTACGCAATAGCGCTTGATCGCCTGCACGAAGATCCGCTCGCCGCTCGCCATCTGTCTCTGTCGCCGGTCCTAGTCGCCAGTTCCGGTCGATCTTGGCGCCAAAAGCCGCAAAAATCGGGGAAACGACGCTAAACGGGGGTGAAATCAGAGCTATTCTTAATGAAATTCTCGCGAGCGCTACGATTAAGTGCTGTATTCGAGCCTGGGAGGGAAAAGAAATTGCCTTCCGAATGCGCTGGACAGCAGATCCATTAATGATGTGACCATTTCCGCCGCAAATGCCGGTTTGACCGGCATCAATTGCATCCGGAACGAGGTTGATTATTGGTCTCAATGGCGTAGATCACACTCGCGAAATCCTCCGCCATGGCAATGGTGTCCGCTCCGCTTTCAGGGGCCGGGCAACGCTTTTGCCCTAAAACCGCAATTATTCGGAATATCGAAAATCATGAGCGCGTTTTACCGAGAGAAGGTTCTTTCCGTCCAGCACTGGACCGACACCCTGTTCAGCTTTCGCGCAACCCGCGATTCCGGCTTCCGCTTCCAGAACGGCCAGTTCGCGATGATCGGCCTCGAGGTTGAGGGCCGCCCGCTGCTCCGCGCCTACAGCATGGCGAGCGCTAATCACGAGGAAGAGCTCGAGTTCTTCTCGATCAAGGTTCAGGACGGCCCGCTGACGTCGCGTCTCCAGAAGATCAAGGAAGGCGACACCATCCTGGTCGGCCGCAAGGCGACCGGCACGCTGATCACGGACAATCTCATTCCCGGCAAGCGGCTGCTGCTGCTCTCGACCGGCACCGGCCTCGCGCCCTTCGCCAGCCTGATCAAGGATCCCGAGGTTTACGACCAGTTCGACAGCATCGTGCTGGTGCACGGCTGCCGCCAGGTCTCCGAGCTCGCCTATGGCGAGAAGCTCGTCGCCGGTCTTCGCGAGGACGAACTGTTCGGGGAGTTGCTCGCGGACAAGCTCATCTACTACCCGACCGTGACCCGCGAGCCGTTCAAGAATCGCGGCCGCATCACCGACCTCATCAGCTCCGAGCAGATCTTCAACGACATCGGCCAGGGTCCGCTCGACATCGCGACCGACCGCATCATGATGTGCGGCAGCCCGGCGATGCTCGAAGAGCTGAAACTGATGTTCGAAGGCCGCGACTTCGTCGAGGGCTCGGGCAACAAGCCCGGCCATTTCGTGATCGAAAAGGCGTTCGTCGAGCGGTAGGCCCTCTCGGTCTCGTCCTGGCAAAAGCCAGGACGCTTGCCTGAGTAAAGCGCCTTGACCGGTTAATGCCCGTCCCTCCCGAGCCCTGCTGCACCGCAGCAGCCCGCCCATCGGGCTGATTGATTTGTCCCCGCCGAATTCGCTAGCGTGAAACAACCGCCGCGTCATATCCGTATGACAGGCGCGGGCGTATCGTACCGCCTCATGCTGGCGAGAGGATGGGAATCGTGGCCGACGAGAACAAAACGCAGGAATCGCCCAACCCGTCGGTCAAACGGCTGCCGCTGGCGGAAGAGGGGATCATGGAAACCCTGCTGCTGCCATTCTCTCCGCGCTTCATCGTCCTGACGATCTGCGCGGTGGTCACTGCGCTGCTGACCGGCATCGGATTTGCCGATGGCAAGATCTTCGACATTCTGCTGATCCCGATCCTGATCTTCGGCGCGCTGACGGCGCTTGGCGTCCGCGACCTCATGCAGAAGGGCCACGCCGTTCTGCGCAACTACCCGATCTCGGCCCATATCCGTTTTTTGCTCGAAGAGATACGCCCGGAGATGCGGCAGTATTTCTTCGAGAGCGAGAAGGACGGCATGCCGTTCTCGCGCGACATCCGTGCGGTGGTCTATCAGCGCGCCAAGATGCAGCTCGACAAGCGTCCGTTCGGTACCCAGGAGGACGTCTACCGCCAGGGTTATGAGTGGATGCATCACTCGGTCTCGCCGAAGACGCATGCCGAGGAGAAATTCCGCGTCACTATCGGCGGCCCGGATTGCGCCAAGCCGTATTCGGCTTCGGTATTCAACATTTCCGCCATGAGTTTTGGCGCGCTCAGCCCGAACGCCGTGCGCGCGCTGAATGCCGGCGCCAAGAAGGGCGGCTTCGCGCACGACACCGGCGAGGGCGGCTTCAGCCCCTATCACGCGGAGATGGGCGGCGACATCATCTGGGAGATCGGTTCGGGCTATTTCGGCTGTCGTCATCTCGACGGCGCCTTCGATCCCGAAGCCTTCGCGCGCGTCGCGACCCAGGACCAGATCAAGATGGTCGAGCTCAAGATCAGCCAGGGCGCCAAGCCCGGTCATGGCGGCGTGCTGCCGGCGGCGAAAGTCTCGGAGGAGATTTCCAAGATCCGCGGGGTCGCCATGGGCGAGGATTGCATCTCGCCGGCCTCGCATCGCGCCTTCTCGACGCCTGTCGGCATGATGAAGTTCATCGGCGAGATGCGAAAGCTCTCCGGCGGCAAGCCGACGGGCTTCAAGCTGTGCATCGGTCATCCGTGGGAATTCCTGGCGATCTGCAAGGCGATGATCGAGACCGGCATCTATCCCGACTTCATCGTTGTCGACGGCAACGAGGGTGGCACCGGCGCCGCGCCGCTGGAGTTCATGGACCATCTGGGCATGCCGATGCGCGAGGGCGTCAGTTTCGTCCACAACGCGCTGATCGGCATCAACGCGCGCGACCGCATCAAGATCGGCGCCTCCGGCAAGATAGCCACCGCGTTCGACATGGCGCGCGCCATGGCGATCGGCGCGGACTACTGCAATTCGGCGCGCGGCTTCATGTTCTCGCTCGGCTGCATCCAGTCGCTGAGCTGCCACACCGACCGCTGCCCGACCGGCGTCGCGACGCAGGACCCGACGCGGGCGCGCGCACTCTATGTGCCGCTCAAGATCGACCGCGTGCACAATTATCACCTGGCGACGCTGCACTCGCTGACCGAGCTGATCGCCGCGGCCGGTCTCGAACATCCGCAGCAGCTGCGCCCGATCCACTTCTCCCAGCGCACCTCGACGACGGACGTGAAATCCTTCGCGCAGCTTTATCCGTCGCTGCGTCCGGGCGAACTGCTCGAAGGCACCGAAGACCCACGCTTCCGGGACGCCTGGCGGATGGCACGGACGGAGACGTTCCAGCCGGCGCTGTAGGACGCCGGTCCACTTGCAGGGCCGCGGCCGCGCGCGCAAAAGCATCGCGAGGGGGGTGCGTTTAACGTTTGATTCAACTTTGGGTGTAGATTGTTCCCATGGACGAGCGGCGCGACAAGGCAAGGCATCGCGTGCTGAAGGCCGGAACGATCGAGTTCGGCGGCGGCGGCGCGATCGACTGCACTATCCGCAACCTGTCAGATACCGGCGCCGCGCTCGACGTCAGCAGTCCCGTCGGCATCCCCGACCATTTCAGCCTGCTTGTGCGGGCCGACGGAAAACATCTCGCCTGCACCGTGATCTGGCGCAAGGAAAAGCGGATCGGGGTGAGGTTCGGGTGAGGGTCTAGAGTTTGGCGCAAGCTCTAACCACAAACTCCGCCGTCGTCCCGGACAAGCGCCAGCGCAGATCCGGGACCCATACCGCGTGATCTGTCGATCATGCGCAGACAGCAGCACCGCGCAACTACCAGTCTTCGCCAAGCTCAATCCTGTGGCTATGGGTCCCGGATCTGCGCTCCGCTTCGCTGCGCTTCCGGGACGACGAGAGTGGCTCACCCCGTCTCTACTTCGCTCCGCCGGCTCGCCAGAATCTTGTCGATCCTCCGCCCGTCGAGATCGACCACCTCGATGTGCCAATCGCCAAAGTCGAAGGCGTCGCCGACATCAGGCAGCACGTTGAACTGTTGCAGCACGAGGCCGGCGACGGTGTTGTAGCGGTGCGGCGGCAGTTCGATGCCGAGCAGCTCGCCGAATTCGTCGACCGGCATCCAGCCTGAGACCAGCAGCGAATCGTCCGCGCGCTTGACGTAGGCCGGTTCCGGCGGGCCTTCCTCGGAATGGAAGGCACCGACAATGGATTCCAGAATGTCAGCCGTCGTCACGATGCCTTCGAAGGCGCCGTATTCGTCGTAGACGAGGCCGACATGCACCGGTGCAGCCTTCAGGATCGCCAGCACGTCGCGGGCATCGGCCGAGGCGGGAATGCCGGGCGCCTCGCGGACCAGCACGCGCAAATCCGGCGTGCGCTCGTTCATGAAGGCCACCAGCAGGTCCTTGGCTTGAAGCACGCCAATCGGCTTGTCGCGGTCGCCGTCGGACACCGGAAAGCGCGAATGCGGACTCTTGGCGATGGTCGCTTGAATGCTTTCCGGCGTATCGTTCAGGTCGATCTCGTTGACCTCCGTGCGCGGCGTCATAATCGCGCCGACCGGCCGGTCGCCGAGCCGCATCACGCCCGCGATCATCTCCTTTTCACCTGACTCGAGCACGCCTGCGTTTTCGGCTTCGCTGACGAGATGATGGATCTCATCTTCTGACACTTTTTCTTCAGACTTGCCGCCATGGCCGAGCAGCGTGAGGATCAGCTTGCCGGAGAGATCGAGCAGGAAGACCAGCGGCAGCGAGACCTTCGCAAGCACGTGCATCGCGGGTGCAACCCTGACCGCGATGCTCTCGGGGTCGCGCAGCGCCACCTGCTTCGGCACCAGCTCGCCGACGATCAGGGTGGCGTAGGTGATGAGCGTGACGACCAGCCCCACTCCGACGATGTCGGCAATTCCTGCGGACAGGCCGAGCTCGAGCAGCCATTGCGTCAGCCGCTGTCCGAGCGTCGCGCCCGAGAACGCGCCGGAGAGCACGCCGACCAGCGTGATCCCGATCTGCACCGTCGAGAGGAATTTGCCGGGATCGGCCGCGAGCGTCAGCGCCCGCTCGGCGCCGCGGACGCCCTTGGCGGCGAGCATCGACAGCCGGGCCGGGCGCGACGAGACCACGGCCAACTCGGACATGGACAGCAAGCCGTTGATGACGATCAGGACGACGACGATGGCGAGTTCGGCGGAGAGCATTGATGTTCCGAGGTAAGGGAGTGTGGCGCGGATGGCCGCACAGGTCTTGATATAGGTATTCGAGGAAGAAATGCCGATGATTCTGTCCCATCGGGCATCGCGAAGGAACTTCGGCGACCCCGTCCCCGAAGGCACTCCCCAATACCCCGCGGAACTACGGGCATGCCGTTGCTTAACGGGCTCTTAGCGGCCACCAGCTAGGTCTCGGCATTTGCAGGAATGTATTCGGGGATCAGAATGCGGATCGGGAAGCTCTTTGCGCTGTCGATGCTGACGGTGACGGTGTTTGCAGTCATCCTTGGCGCCGAGGTGCTGATACCCCAGGCGCGCATCTTCACGAACCGCTCCGATGCGATCAAGACGGTCGAGGCCTTCGGTGCGACCCTGATGGTCAGTCAGCACGTTGCCGGCCTTCGTGCTCCCTACATTTCCCCGATCTTCCAGGAGAATTCTGCGACGCAGGTCCAGATCGAAGCCGCCGCAAAGGCGGCGAAAGCGGTCGATGGCGCGTTCGAGGGCGCAAGGCGCGCCATCATGGTGCTGGATGATTCCGGAGCGATGATCGAAAACCTGGACCGTACTGCGCGGCGGCTCAAGGATATCATCACGGCGGCAGATCGCGCGATGAGCGTGCCCCTGGCGACGCGCGACGGCGCTGTAATCAAGGGCTTCCTTCCAGGCGTTGCCGAGGTCATCGGCAATATCGAGCCGATCATGAACCGGCTTGAAGCCAAGGTCATCAATGCCGATTCCTCGCTTGCGGCGCTGTTGAGCCTGGCGCGAACGGCGCAGGATCTGCGCGTCTCGGCCGGCAGCCGCGCCGCCACGCTGTCGCCGGCGCTGAGCGCTCGCCGACCGCTCACGGCGGCCGAATTGTCGCTGATGGATCGGATGCAGGGACGTGTCGAGGCCGACCGCGAGCGCATCGAGGCCGGCATCGACCAGCTCGGAAGCCCGCCCCGGATCGCCACCGCGCTGAAGGCGGCGACGGATTCCTATTTCGGGAAAGCAGCCGCTGCCGTGGACAAGGAGATGCTCGCGGCGCGTGGCGACGGCAAGTACGGCATCAATGCCGAAGAGCTGGCCAACATCATCGTCCGAGCCATCCAGATGTTCTACGGCGTCCGCGATGCCGCGCTGGCGGAAGCTGCCGAGCGCGCCTCGGCCGCGCGCGACGGCGCGCTGGCGATGCTCGCGCTCGCGGGCGTGGCGGTGCTGGCGCTGCTGGGGACACTCGGTGGCGTGACGATGATGTTGCGCAGGCGCGTGGTGACGCCGCTCAGCCGGCTCGCGGACGTGATCGCAACTCTTGCCGCCGGGCAGCACGAGGTCGAGATTCCCGTGACCGGCCGCAATGACGAGATCAGCCAGGTGGCGGGCTCGCTCCAGCACTTCAAAGATTCGCTCTCCGCCAAGAAGGCCGCCGATGAGGCCGCCGCGGTGGAAGCCGAGGCGAAGCTCCGGCGCAGCCAGCGCATGGACCAGATCGCACGCGATTTCGAAGCGTTGATCGGCGACGTCATCAACACCGTGTCGTCGGCATCGTCGGAGCTGGAAGTGTCGGCGGGAACGCTGACGAGCACCGCCGATCAATCGGAAAAGGTCACCGCGACCGTTGCGGCCGCCTCCGAGCAGGCCTCCAGCAACGTGCAGACCGTCGCCGCGGCCGCGGAGGAAATGGCGTCCTCGGTCGACGAGATCAGCCGGCAGGTCCAGGACTCCGCGCGGGTGGCCGGCGAAGCGGTGCAGCAGGCTGCGCGTACCAACGACTATGTCGGCGAACTCGCCAAGGCGGCCGGCCGGATCGGCGACGTGGTCGAGCTCATCAGCCAGATCGCGGGCCAGACCAATCTTCTGGCGCTCAATGCAACGATCGAGGCGGCGCGCGCCGGCGAGGCCGGGCGCGGCTTCGCCGTGGTCGCCTCCGAGGTCAAGGCGCTCGCCGAGCAGACCGCCAAGGCCACCGGCGAGATCAGCCAGCAGATCACGGGAATCCAGAGCGCGACGCAGGATTCCGTCGGCGCCATCAAGTCGATCGGCGACACCATCACCCGCATGTCCGAGATCGCATCGGCGATCGCCTCCGCGGTCGAGCAGCAAGGCGCGGCGACGCGGGAGATTTCCCGCAACGTGCAGCAGGCGGCATGCGGCACCCAACAGGTCTCCGCCAGCATCGTCGACGTGCAGCGCGGCGCGAGCCAGACCGGATCGGCCTCCTCCACCGTGCTCGCGTCAGCGAAGTCGCTGTCCGGCGAGAGCGGCCGCCTCAAGGTCGAGGTCGGGAAGTTCCTGGACGCGATCCGGGCTGCGTAAGTCACGTAGCCGGAAGCGCTCAGAACTCGCCGTGTAGCCGCCCGGAAAATACCGACACCGGGCCGCGATCGGCGTTGTAGGCGGGGTTGACGATCAGCTGGTAGTCGGCGGTGAGGGTGAGACTCTTGTTCAGCGCGTAGGCGTAATAGGTTTCGAGGATGCGCTCGCGGCGGTAGTTGAGCGCGCCGTCGCCGATGAGAACACCGAGGCCGCCGGCGGCCAGGAAGTCGCGATAATCCTGCGAGATGGCATTGATGGCGCCGCCGACGCCGATCACGTCATCCGGCCGGCCCCATTTCGTGCCCTTGATCGACAATCCCGCCGACAGGCTGCGGTGAATGTCGGTGAAGGCCAGCGTCTCGGTCTTGCCGTCGTTCCAGCTCCAGCGGCTGAACAGACCGACATCGTCGGTGATCGCCTGCTCGAGGTTGAGCACGTAGCCATACTTCAGACGGCCGCGTCGGGTCTGCGCGATGTCAAGGTTGAGCGCGGGATTGTCCAGCGTCTCGCGGAAGCTGCCCATATTGGCGCTGTCGAGCCAGCCGATGGTCCTGAGCTTGCCGGGTTGGCCAAGGAGCGAGAAGCGCGTTTCGAGCTCGAGCACGTACTGGCCGCGCTCGCCGACCCTGGTGTCGAAATGATTCGAATTGGACTCGGCGACCATCAGGAAGTAGCCGCCGCGCAGCGCCCACTGCTTCTGGTTCAGCTCGGCGGTGACGCCGTAGGTGAGGCCGACCTTGTCGGCTGAATAGTCGAAGGCGCCTGGCGCCCACAGCGACCAGTTCATGAAGTCCTTGCGGGTGTCCTTGGCGTAGGCGTTGCCGTCGAACACGTCGATCACGGGGAATTTGCCGGCCTGCACCGTGAGCCTGGATACGTCGACCTTCTGTCCGAGCTGCAACTGGCCGCTCGCGAGCTCTTCCTGCTCGCCGCCAAAGCCGAATGTCTGGCGCACGAACAGGCGCGATGTGTTGTAGTGCGGATAGGGGAAGTTCGACTTCTGCGCCTCGCCGTTGGGGAAACCGGCCGCGCCGACCGTGTCGTTCAATCCAAATCCCTGCAGCAGTTCGGGATTGTAGTAGACCTCGCCGCCGTCCCACAGCTTTGCGTTCAGGAACAGGCTGTTGCTCCAGGTCGCCTTGGCCTGCCTTGATGGCGAGAGCGAATTCGGCCCGGTGTAGAGGGCGGGGAACGACGGGTAGCCTTGCGGCAGATAAGTGCTCTGGCCGTGGATCTCCCAGCGATCCGATTCGGTGTCGATTAGCGAGCCGATCCCCAAGCTCTTGGGATTGTAGCCCGGCATGCCCGGCCAATCGACCTTGCGGTTGAGGCCGAGCCGGATCGTTTGGAAGTCGAGCGACGACGAATTGTATTGGGCACCTGTGGAGAAGGCGACATTGGCGCCGTCGAAGCGGCTATAGAGATATTCGAGCCGTGCGCTCCAATGCGGCGCAAAGCCGTATTCGATGCCGGCACCCGCGATCCAGCCGGGCCGCGTGTTCAGGATTTTCGGGACTGCTTCGCCTGCGGCCGGCGTGTCGAAATAGCGCTCGCCCATCCATGCAAAGCCGCCGGTGGCGTAGACCAGCCAGGGACCGCTGGTGTAGCCGACGCGGCCGCGCAGGCTCGCAGTGTAGTCCCATTGCTGCGTGACGGTGTTGGCGGGTGTCGCCAGGAAGGACACGATCGAGTTGGAAGTGATGTAGTTCGGAAACGAAAAATCGCCTTCGACGCCGAGGAGCCAGCCGGAATTGAGCCGGTAATTGTAGCCGGCCTGCACGCCGCCGATCATGCCGCTGAAGTCGCCGCTGTCGCTAATGCCTGTGCCGTCGTTCAGCGCGAAGCGCGACGAGCCGAGGCTGTAGCCGGCATGCGCACCGATGTAGAGGCCGGTCCAGTCATAGACGGCCTTCAGCGCCGGTGCCTTCAGCGGCAGATCAGCCGCGCGGCTGCTGGCGGGCAAAGTCAAGACGCCCGTGGCAATCGCCGCGGCCGTTCGCAAATACCTGTAACGGTGACCCCTCAACGTCAAAACGCACGCCCCCAAAGCGAGTGTGTCCACTCGCCGCACTATCCCTGCCGATTCGCGGCGACCCTGTCATCAGGATTAGGTGCTCCGCGATCGGTCGAGATGATCTCGATCCGGCGCGATTTCTTCCCAAGCCCCTGAGTCTCTGGAAACCTTATTGCGATTAATTCGCAGTAGCAACTAGTGCGGATTGTCGCAGGAGATGGTTCGCACCGCGATGTGACGGGACTGCAACAAATTCCAAGGTCCAAAACGGTTGACCCCGCCCGGGGGGACATCCGGGCGGGGTCGGGGGCACGACACGGGGTGGATGAGGCGCCCGTGTCGGACGCGGGATCCACGTGAGATCGGCCTCAGGGACTCAAATCAGAAGCAGGTACGCACGCGGCCGACGTACTGGCCAAAGGCGTTGTACTGGGCGGCCCAGCCGCAGCGGTGATAGCCGTTGTAATAGGGATCGTTGCTGGCGGCGATCGCGGAGCCGACGACGGCGGCGGTGGCGATGCCCAGGCCGACACCGACGCCCCAGCCGAGCGGCTTGGCTTGCGCCTGCGAGGTGGTGGCCACGACGCTGCCGGTCAGGGTGAGCGCGGTGAGGGCAACTGCGAAAATCTTGGTCTTAATCGACATGTGAAACTCCATCCGGGTTGAGGCGGTCCCTTGTGGCCCGCGTACCGAGTTGGACGGAGGCTCCGCGCGTCCGGTTCGAACTCGGCAAAGGCGGAGCTCGAGTCTGGCTCTTTCCTGAATGATTCCAGAAGGATGAGCGCTAGCCGAGCGGGCCTTTTGCGAGCCTGTTCACGTCGAAGTTATCAACCTCGGCAAGCAGCTCGCAAAAAGCGCGGGCGCCCTGGTCGATCAGCTGCTCGCCCTTCGCGGCCACGGCTAGCGTCGCGTTGCCGGCGGCGCCGCTCGCGTGGAGATCCTGCGCCTGCCAGGCGAACGGCGCGGGTCGCTGCGTCGACAGCCAGCGATATTGCTGCTCCATCGCGATGCTGCTCGCGGGAAAATTCGCGATCGCATCCATGCGCACCCGATCGGGATAGCGCGCCAGCATGATCGAGGTTTCAATGGCGCCGCCGTGGATGCCGTGGCGCACTTCGTCGGCCGGGAACAGCTTGTCCGCGCCCGACAGCCGCGACCACGACGTCGTCACCACGAACAGTTTCCGATGCGCGCGAAGATCCTGCGCGACCAGCATCATGGCCGCGCTGTTGCCGCCATGGCTGGTGACGATGACGAGCTTCTTCACTCCGCGGCGCGCGACGTCCTCGCCAATCGCGGTCCATTTTTTCAACGCGATGTCAGTCGGCAGCGTCTGCGTGCCCGGATAGTCGATATGCTCGGTGGAAATCCCGATCGGTTCAACGGGCAGGAAAGTGGCCGGAGCGCGCTCGGGCAGGAGCTCGCGCACGCGCGCGAGATAGGCGTCCGCGATCAGCACGTCGGTCTCGAGCGGCAGATGCGGGCCGTGCTGCTCAGTCGCGGCCAGCGGCAGCACCGCGATCCAGCGCGAAACCTCCGCGAGGCTGGCATCGGCCCAGCGAATCTCGGTCCAATCGCGGGAAGGCGTCATCAAGGTTTCTTTGCCCGAATTTGTCGCGTAATTTAGGGTATCAGGGGACGCGGGCCAGGCCGGCTCGCGTCCCCGAATGTCTTGCGGTTTTATCGCGTTGCTTGGACATCGGCTAGAAGCGATCGACGGAGTCCCATCATGAGCCCCTCTCATCTGCGGCGAGCCTTAACGGCGGGCCTGATGGCCGCTTTCGTCTCGGTCGTCCCGGCCCGCGCCGAAACCCTGGACAAGGTCATGTTCGGCACCAATTGGGTCGCCGAGGCCGAGCATGGCGGCTTTTTCCAGGCCGTCGCCGATGGCACTTACAAGAAATACGGGCTGGACGTCACCATCGTGCCCGGCGGGCCCAACGAGAACAACCGGATGCTGCTGATCGCCGGCAAGATCGATTTCTTCATGGCCGCGAACACGCTGATGTCGTTCGACGCAGTCGCCAACAACGTCCCGGTCGTCACCATCGCCGCGGTGTTCCAGAAGGATCCGCAGGTGATGCTGACGCAGCCCGATGCCAAGGTCGCCAAGATCGAGGACCTCAAGCCGCTGACGCTGTTCGTCTCCAAGGAGGGCATGACCAGCTATTTCCAGTGGCTGAAGTCCGAATACGGCTTCAGCGAGAAGAACGTTCGCCCCTACAATTTCAATCCGCAGCCCTTCATCGCCAATCCCAAGAGCGCGATGCAGGGTTACGTCACCTCGGAGCCCTTCGCGGTCGAGAAGGCCGCGGGCTTCAAGCCCAACGTGTTGCTGCTCGCCGATTACGGCTTCAACACCTATTCGACCCTGATCGAGAGCCGCCGCGACGTCGTCGAGAAGAAGCCCGACCTGGTGCAGCGCTTCGTCGATGCCTCCATGGTCGGCTGGTACAATTACATCTACCGCGACAATTCAGCGGGCAACGCCATGATCAAGAAGCTCAATCCGGAGATGACGGACGAGCTGCTCGCCTATTCCGTCGCCAAGATGAAGGAATACGGCATCGTCGATTCCGGCGATTCGCTGAAGAACGGCATCGGCGCGATGAGCGACGAGCGCTACACCTCCTTCTTCAACAAGATGGTGAAGGCGGGCGTGGTGAAGGCGGACCTCGATTTCCGCAAATCCTATACGCTGCGCTTCGTCAACAAGGGCGTCGGCGCCGAGCTGCGCCCGAGCAAGCCGTAGCGCAGGGCCGATGTCATCAGTCCAAACGTCGGCGGGGGTCGAGACCGGCCTGACGGCTCTGGCTGTCAGCCTGCGCGGCGTGACGAAGGCCTATGACAACGGCCTGATGGCGCTCGGCCCGCTCGATCTTGCGGTGCGCAAGGGCGAGTTCATCTCGCTGCTGGGGCCGTCAGGTTGCGGCAAGTCGACGGCGCTGCGGCTGATCGCCGAACTCAGCGCGCCGTCGTCAGGAATCGTCCGGCTGGCGCGTCGTGAGGGCACACCGCAGCCAGGTCATGTTCACCCAGGTCATGGCATCGGCTTCGTGTTTCAGGAACCGACCCTGATGCCCTGGACCAGCGTGCGCGAGAATGTGCGGTTGCCGCTGAAGCTCTCAGGCGTTCCGAAGGCGGAATCGCGCGCGCGCGCCGATGAGGCGCTCGCAAGCGTCGGGCTTGCCGATTTTGCCGACGCCTTTCCGCGCGAGCTCTCCGGCGGCATGAAGATGCGGGTGTCGCTGGCGCGCGCGCTCGTCACAGACCCTGATATCCTCCTGATGGATGAGCCGTTCGCGGCGCTCGACGAAATCACGCGCTTCCGCCTCAACGACGATTTGCTCGCGCTGTGGCGCAGGCTCGGCAAGACCGTCATCTTCGTCACGCATTCGGTGTTCGAATCCGTCTATCTGTCGCAGCGCGTGGTGGTCATGACCGCGCGGCCGGGCCGCATCCAGGCCGACTTCCGCGTCGAGACGGTCGAGCCGCGTGGCGAGGAGTTTCGCACTTCAGTCGCCTATTCCGATTATTGCCGGAAAGTGTCGGCGGCGCTGGCGCCGTCCTATGCAGGGCAGTCGACGCTATGAACGCGCAAGCTTCCGTCACTGCGAAGCCGTCCGGCGCGCAACGCGCGGTGCGCTTCGCGCTACCGGTCATCGTGTTCGCGGCGGGACTGCTCGCCTGGGAGCTCGTGGTCCGGATCAAGGACATCCCGCCTTACGTGCTGCCGGCGCCCTCGGTCATATTCGCGACACTGATCAAGGATTGGGCGGTGCTGTCGCAATCGCTTGCCGCGACGCTGCTGACCACGCTTGAAGGTTTTGTCGCGGCCAGCGTCGGCGGCATCGCGCTGGCGCTGCTGTTCAACCAGTCCAAATGGGTGGAAGCATCGCTATTCCCCTATGCCGTGGTGCTTCAGGTCACGCCGGTCATCGCGATCGCGCCGCTGCTGCTGATCTATCTGGAGCAGCAGACCGCGGTCGTGGTCTGCGCCTTCATCGTCGCCTTCTTCCCGGTGCTGTCCAATACCACGCTCGGGCTCAATTCGGTCGATCGCAACCTCGCGGGCCTGTTCCAGCTCTATGGCGCCTCGCCACAGCAGACCCTGCGCTATCTCAAGCTGCCGGCGGCGCTGCCTTATATTCTCGGCGGCCTGCGCATTGCCGGCGGCCTGTCGCTGATCGGCGCGGTCGTGGCCGAGATCGCGGCGGGAACGGCCGGCGCCGGCTCCGGGCTCGCCTACAGGATCGCAGAATCCGGCTACCGCTTGAACATACCCCGCATGTTCGCAGCGCTGCTGCTGTTGTCGCTGGCCGGGATTGTCATCTATGGGGTGCTGGCGCTAGTTTCCCACCTCGTCTTACGGCGCTGGCACGAGAGCGCGCTTGGAAAGGACAACTGATGACCACCGGTTCGATTTCGTCCGAAAAGATCGACCTTCTGATTTATGGGCCGGTCCGGCCGATCCTCGAGAACGGGTTTTCCGATCATTTCGTCGTGCACAAGGCGGAGACGCGGGGCGATCTCGAGCGGCTGACGCCGGCGATCCGCGAAAAGATCCGCGGCGTGGCGGTGACCTATCACACCGTGCGCGCCGACCGGGATTCGCTGTCGCAATTGCCCAAGATCGAGATGGTGGCGAGCTTCGGCGTCGGCTACGACCACGTCGATGCCAAATACGCCGCCGAGCATAACATCATCGTCACCAATACGCCCGACGTGCTGACCGAGGAGGTCGCCGACGTCGCGATGGGGCTTCTGATCTCCACGGTGCGCGAGTTCATCAAGGCCGACCGTTATGTGCGCTCCGGTCTCTGGCAGACCCAGAACTATCCGCTCAGCGTCGGCTCGCTGCGCGACCGCAAGGTCGGCATCGTCGGCATGGGCCGGATCGGACAGGCGATCGCGCGCCGGCTCGATGCCTCGCTGGTGCCGGTGGTCTATCACACCCGCAACCCGTCCAAGGACGTCTCCTACAAGCACTACCCCGACCTGATCGAGATGGCGAAGGCGGTGGACACGCTGATGGTGATCGTGCCCGGTGGCGCCTCGACCAACAAGATGATCAACGCCGAGGTGCTGAAGGCGCTCGGCCCGCGCGGGGTGCTGGTCAACGTTGCGCGCGGCTCGGTGATCGACGAACCGGCGCTGGTCCAGGCGCTCAAGTCCGGCACCATCCTCGCGGCCGGCCTCGACGTGTTCGCGGCCGAACCGAACGTGCCGGACGAGCTCAAGGCCATGCAGAATGTGGTGCTGCTGCCGCATATCGGCTCGGCCTCGGTGGTGACGCGCAACGCGATGGATCAGCTCGTGGTCGACAATCTCAAGTCCTGGTTCTCAGGCAAGGCGCCGTTGACGCCGGTTGCCGAAACGCCGTTCAAGGGACGCTGATGGGAGTTCTTCGCGTCGTTACATTCGCCGTCGTGGCCTGCTTGGCCGCGATCGGCATCGCGCAGGCGCAGGATACGACGACCCTGAAGAAGGAGATGCCCGGGCAGTGGGAGCTCTCGACCACCGAGCGCAGCAAGACCTGCGTCGTCACGCTCAAGGCCGACGCCGCGGCGCAGGGCTTCAAGCTCGAGCTGGAGCCGGCCTGCAAGGCCGCGCTGCCTTTCACCAAGGACATCGTCGCCTGGAGCGTCAGGGGTCTCGACATCGTCCGCTTGCAGGATGCGAGCGGTGAGGCCGTGATCGACTTCACCGAGGTCGAGGCCGGCATCTTCGAGGGCCTGCGGCAGGGCGAGGGCGTCTACATCCTGCAAGACCTCGCCGCCGCCCGCTCGATGGCGAAGTCGATGGACCAGATGATCGGCGACTGGTCGATCGTGCGCGGCAACGGCCAGCCTGTCTGCGGGCTAACGCTGACCAACACGGAAGCCGGGCCGGACAATTTCCAGGTCTTCCTCAAGCCGAAATGCGATGCGGCCATCGCGCAGTTCAACCCGACGCAATGGCGGCTAGACCGCGGCCAGATCATCCTGCTGTCGAAGGCCGGCGAGGCCTGGCAGTTCGAGGCCGACGACAACGCGCAATGGCGGCGCGTCCCCGATACCGCCGATCCCCTGATCATGCTGCGGCAGTAGCGCCGCGAAACGCAATCTCGTCCTGAGGGCCCCGCCATAGGCGGGCGTCTCGAAGGATGGTGGCAGGCTACGTCGTCGGCTTGGGCGGCGGCGCTGTGCCTTGGGCCCACTTCTCCATCTTGCCGAGCACGCCCCAGGCTGTGAGCGCCAGCGAGATCGGCATCGCGAACTGGCCGAGGCCCGGCACCGCCGACACGAGCGTCCCGAGCAACCCGGCAAGGCCTCCCGCATTGGGGCTCGCCGTCACCGACGACAGCAGCGCCGTGATCAGCGAGCCGCCGATGCCGAGCGCAGTCTTCTTGCCGTCGAGCATCTTGCCGATGGTCTCGCCGAGCGCGCCATTGACCTGGCCGAGGACGGGCTTGCCGTCCCGGTTGAGCAAGGTGCCGAGCAGGTCGACGACCTGCTTCAACTGGTCGACGGGAGCGGGGCTGGTTGGGGTGAGGGTGACTGGTCCTGGCATGGGGGCTGACTTGTTGACGAGGGAAAAGAGCCGTTCGAACAGGCTGATCGGATCATTGGTGGCGGGCAGCGTATTGCCCGATGTCGTCGTTGCCGGCGTCACACCGCCGACCGGCGGCCGCAGCAATTGCGCGAGGTCCTCCAGCCGCTTCATGATCCGGGAGACATCGCCGGTCGGTCCGGTGGGGCCCGACTGCGCCGCGCGCGTGAGGGCGCCGACGGTGGCGCCGTCGAGAAGTCCGGTATCTCTCAGGCCGTTCTGCTGCTGAAACTGCGAGACCGCGGCCCTGGTCTTCGGCCCGCTGATGCCGTCCTCCGCGAGCGGCGGATTGGCGCCGAGCTTGTTGAGCGCCTGCTGCATGAGGACGATCGTCGACGCCGCGTCGTCCTCCGGCTCGGCGCGGCTTGCGAATTGCGGGCTGCCGTCGAGGGTGATCGAGGAATCCAGCGACATCATCGCATGCAGGATCACCGCGGTGCCGAGCTGGGAATCGACGTGGTTCGAATCGAACACATGATCGCGGACGAATTTTCCGGCCCTTGCCTCGGGCGGGCCATACAGCGTCGAACCGCCATAGAGATAGGGCGAGTTGCAGCCCTTGGCGTGATAGCCGAAGCCGTTGAACGCTTCGAGCCGGAACAGAATCCGCGCGATCCCCCAGTCGTGAGCGCCGACAAAATTCTCGATTCTGAAGGCGTCCACGGCGCCGTCCACGAACGTGGCAAACGGACCGCGTCCTTTCGGAACGAGCGTCGTCGCGCGATGGAGCGTTTCCCCGTTGCCGAGATAGGTGTCGAAATCGAAATTGGATTCGCGGTAGTGGCAGAGGGCAGCGAAATACCAGGGCACGCCGGTCAACCGCTCGATCTGCTGATAGGTCGCCTTGCCGTTGATGGCTTTGCGCGCGATCGCGTTCGCGTCGGAGAGGCGCGAAGGCCGGATCTCGAGATTGGCCCAATTACGCTCGTATTCGCTTTTCAGACTCTCGAATGAAATCATTTTCCGCTCCCGCAATGAATGAGTTTTCGCAACTGCGCGTCAGTCGAAATGAACCAGGTGCCGTGATCAGGGCGTGAGGCCAGCGTGATCTCCTGCAAGTCTGGCAGGCCGCCGGGGCGCCGCGTGTGAAGTGGGTTACAACCTCGCCGGGAAAATGAGCGGCAGGACCGGGATCAGGGCGGCGGTCCGCGACGGAACCGGCAGGGCCGCTGCCCCGTTAGCGACGCGAGGCAGTCTGGCCAGGGAGTCCAACATGACCACGCGCGTCCTCGCGATCGGCATCGAACCCGGCAACGCGGACTACAGCGCATTCCCGCAGCTCACGCCGGAGCTCGTGCGCAACTATATCGATGCGCAGCTGCTGCGCCTGCGCGATCTCGGTTACGAGGTCACGAGTTGCCTGATCGATCTCGATGCCGCGGCGGAAGCCGCCGTCACGGTAGCGTTGCGCGAGGAGAATTTCGACTGCATCGTGATCGGCGCGGGGCTGCGCGAGCCTCGGGAGCGTCTGCTGCTGTTCGAGAAGGTGCTCAACCTCGTCCACCGCCTGGCGCCCGACGCCGCGATCTGCTTCAACACCACGCCAGCCGACACCGCCGAGGCCGTGCAGCGCTGGGTCGATGCATGAGATGAAGCGGCCGGCCCGTGCTGCGCATGCGCCATGGTCTGAGCCGCCTTCGATCCGAGCCTCCGACGCCATAGCGTGACGCGCCGGGTCCCGAAATGGTGATTTTTCTGGTCCGAATCCGGCTGCGGCGCTATGACTCGTCTGACCACAGGGGAGGGCGAGCATGCTTCGAGGTCTTCGCATTGGAAGTTTCGCTATCGCGGCATGTCTGGCGGTCGTGATCGCGATGCCGGCTCATGAGGCGGCGGCGCAGGACGCCATTGGCGGTGCCATCCTCGGTGGCGTCGGTGGAGCGATCGTGGGTGGCGCCATCGGCGGAGGCCGCGGCGCCGCCATCGGCGCCGTCGTCGGTGCCGGCACGGGCGCTGCGATCGCCTCCGAGGGCGAACGCCGCCGCTCCGGCTATTACGCCTATCAGCGCGGCTGCTACGCGCAGCGCCGGGACGGCTCCTATGTCCCGGTCGATCCGCGATATTGCTACTAGATCAGCCGCATCCCGCGCAAACTCGCATGCCCGCTCTTGCCGACGATGATGTGGTCGTGCACGGCGATGCCGAGCGGTTTTGCGATGTCGATGATCGCCTTGGTCATCTGGATGTCGGCCTGCGAGGGCGAGGGATCGCCTGAGGGGTGGTTGTGCACCAGGATCAGCGCGGTCGCGGACAATTCCAGCGCGCGCTTGATCACCTCTCGCGGATAGACCGGGGTGTGATCGACGGTGCCGGTCTGCTGCACCTCGTCGGCGATGAGCTGGTTGCGCTTGTCGAGGAACAGCAGGCGAAACTGCTCTTTGTCGGCGAACGCCATGCTGGTGCGGCAATAGTCGATCACTTCGTTCCAGGACGACAGCGCGTTGCGGCTGTTGACCCCGCCCTTGGCGACGCGATGCGCCGCCGCCGCGAGCAGCTTGAGCTGGTGGATCGCGGACTCGCCGACACCGTCTACCTCGCGCAGGCGCGCCACCGGCGCGTGCACGACCTCGGCGAACGAGCCAAAAATTTTGATCAGCGACTTCGCCAGCGGCTTGGTGTCACGCCGCGGCAGCGCCGAAAACAGTGCCATCTCCAGCAGCTCGTAGTCGCTGAGCGCGTCCGCACCCGCGCTGTAGAAGCGCTCGCGCAGCCGTTCGCGATGGCCGAGATAGTGCGGCGCTTCTTCGGGCTTGCTCTTGTCGTGGTCGGTCTTGGCGGGCATCGGCCGCCAGCATTGCCGCGGATAACCGTTTTTGCAACCGTCAATTGCGGCGGCAAATCCGTTTCACGCCAGCCGGCGAATGCGAACGTCAGCCGCCGGGATCACCCGATCTGCTTCTCGCCGTGCCGCTCCGACAGCGTGAAAATCTCGACGCCGGTGGCGGTGACGCCTACCGAATGCTCGAACTGCGCCGATAGCGAGCGGTCGCGAGTCACGGCGGTCCAGCCGTCGGAGAGGATCTTCACATGCGGCTTGCCGAGATTGATCATCGGCTCGATTGTGAAGAACATGCCGGGCTTGAGCTGCACGCCCTCGCCGGGCCGGCCGATATGGATGATGTTCGGCTCGTCGTGGAACATGCGCCCGAGGCCATGGCCGCAGAAATCGCGCACCACGCTCATGGCTTGCGGCTCGACGAAACTCTGGATGGCGTGGCCGATGTCGCCGGTGGTGGCGCCGGGCTTCACCGCGGCGATGCCGCGCATCATGGCCTCATAGGTCACCTCGATCAGCCGCTCCGCCTTGCGTGCGATCGGGCCGACTGCATACATCCGGCTGGAATCACCGTACCAGCCGTCGACGATGAAGGTGACGTCGATGTTGACGATGTCGCCCTCTTTCAGCGGACGGTCGCCGGGCATGCCGTGGCAGACCACGTGGTTGAGCGAGGTGCAGGTTGAATAGCGGTAGCCGCGATACATCAGCGTCGCCGGATAGGCATTGTTGCTGAACGCGAAGTCGCGGACGAACTGGTCGATGCGGTCGGTCGGAACGCCGGGCCCGACGATGTCGGTGAGCTCGTCGAGGCACTTCGCCACCAGCGCTCCCGCCTTGCGCATGCCGGCAAAGGCGCTTGGTCCATGCAGCTTGATCTGCCCGGTCTTGCGGAGCGAGGTATCGGTAGCTTCGACGTAGGTCATGCGGGCGCAATCTTCTGGGGTGGGCTCGATATCGGCGGAAAGGCTTGATTTCGCGCCCAATTTAATGATTGCGCGCCTTCATGCAAGTCAGGCCTGCCCTGCCTTGCGCCTGAAAGCGGGCCTAATTCGGGACTTCCATGATGGTTTCCACCGGCAGGGCGCCGCCGCGGACGCGGATTTCGCGAACCGGGTAGGGAACCCGGATGCCTTCGCGCTTGAAGGCGTCCCACAGCGCCAGCATCACGTCGCTCTTGACGTTGTCCATGCCGTCGGGGTCGGCAATCCAGAAGGTGAGCGAGAACTTCATCCCGGCTTCGGCGAACTCGGTCAGGATGGAATTCGGCGGCTTGCCCTTCTGCGCGCGCGGGTGAGCGGCCGCGGTCTCGGCGGCGAGCTCGCAGACCAGCCGCGGGTCGGCGTCGTAATTGGTGCCGAAGGCGATCTTCACCAGCGTGTTCTTGTCGGTGTAGGTCCAGTTGACGACCTTCTGCGTCACCAGATCCTCGTTCGGCACCAGGAATTCGCGGCCATCGCCGGCGGCGACGGAAATATAGCGCGTCTTCATCGCGCTGATCCGCCCGGTGTTGTCGCCGATGGTGACGAGATCACCGGGCTTCACCGATTTGTCGGCGAGCAGGATGATCCCCGAGATGAAATTGGCGACGATCTTCTGCAGGCCGATACCGATGCCAACGCCGACCGCGCCGGAGAACACCGCGAGCGCCGAGAGATCGATGCCGACCGTGCCGAGCGCGATCACGATCGCGACCGCAAGCAGGCCGATGCGGATGATCTTGACCAGCAGCACCTGCACCGATGGCGTCAGATCTGTGGTCGAGTTGATCCGGCTCTCGGCGAAATTGCTGGCGATGTTGGTGAGCCAGAGCGCGATGAGCAGCAGCGCACCCGCCTTGATCACGAGCAACGGCGTCAGCCGCAGGCCGCCGAGCACGATGGCGAAAGAGTCGAGCAGGTCGACCGTCGCATCGAGCTGGCCGAGGATCGAGAGCGCCGCGACGAACCAGGCCGTGATCGACACCAGCTTGACGATGAAGGCGTTGCGCAGCACCGAGGTCAAGAGCCGGATCGCGAGCCAGGCCAGCCCCAGCTTGGCGGCGACCATCAGGAGATAGCTGCGGCTCGGCCAGGTCGCGTGGTACATGACCACGCGGGAGACGATCACGAGCAGGGTGAAAACCGCCGTCGAGGCGCTGGAGACCATCACCCGGACGAAGTGCCGGAGCGGCAGCGGCCAGCGCATCGCCAGCGAGGTCATGTCGACGCGGCTGCGAACGGCGGCTTCCGCGGCATAGGCGATGCCGGCCGCGGCCAGAATGAGCCCGAATTGCAGGTAGAACCAGGGCGAGGAGATTTCCGCCCCGACGCTGCGCGCGGTGGTCTGCACGAACTCCATGAAGTCTTTGAGGTCCATGTCTATCGGTCTCGTCGGGGAGCGGGCGGGAGGCGTTGATTCGAGCGCGCCGGAGAATCCCACAAAGGGCGCGGCCGGACCACCGATACACCGCCAAGTGAAGTGCGTTAAGGCCGCAAAATGCGGGCAGATTGCCGCGAGCGGGAGAAAATGGGTTGGCGTGGGAGTCCGCCGACGATAAGGATGCAATTCCAGCGATTTCGTACCCGGAAGGTGGATGGCTTCCCTCGACAGTGTCAGCCTCGCCATATTGCTCGGTGCCGTCCTGGTGTTGGCCGGGATCCTGTCAAGCCTGCTTGCGCTGCGCTTCGGCGCGCCCCTTCTGCTCGTCTTCCTCGCGATCGGCATGCTCGCGGGCGATTCCGGTCCCGGACAGCTGCAGTTCGACGACGTCCGAACCACCTATCTGGTCGGCTCGGTCGCGCTCGCCCTGATTCTGTTCGACGGCGGCTTGCGGACCCGCTTTGCCAGCATCCGCACCGTGCTCGCGCCTTCCATGGTGCTCGCGACCGTCGGCGTGCTGCTGACCTCGCTGATCACGGCGCCGTTCGCGAAATATGCGCTCGACCTCAACTGGACGGAGTCGCTGCTGGTCGGCGCCGTGGTGGCCTCGACTGACGCGGCCGCAGTGTTCCTGCTGGTGCATACCCAGGGCCTGCGCCTGCGCCCGCGCGTCGGCGCGACGCTGGAGGTGGAATCCGGCACCAACGATCCCTTCGCGATCTTCCTGACCCTGATGCTGGTCGAGTACATCTCGCTGGGAACAGGCACGGCCGCGCATGTGCTGATGGAGTTCGCCCAGGAGGCCGTGCTGGGCGCCGTCGTCGGGGTGATCGGCGGGCGTCTGGTCGTCATCGCGCTCAATAAGGTCGCGCTGCCGCAGGGCCTCCATGCGCCGTTTGTCACCACCGCCGCGCTCGTCATCTTCGGCGGCTCGCAGATCATGCATGCCTCAGGCTTCCTCGCGGTCTATCTCGCCGGGATCATCATCGGCAACCGCCCGACCCGCGCGCATAATTCGGTGGTGGCCTTCCTGGACGCCGCGACCTGGCTGGCGCAGATCGTGATGTTCGTCCTGCTCGGCCTGCTGGTCTCGCCGAGCCGGCTCGGCGGCAGCGTGCTGCCGGCGGTCGGGATCGCATTCGTCCTGATGCTGCTGGCGCGGCCGATCGCCGTGTTCGTCTGCCTGGCGCCGTTCCGCTTCAACTGGCGCGAAAAGATCTTCATCGCCTGGACCGGCCTGCGCGGCGCGGTCGCGATCTTCCTGGCCTCGATCCCGATGCTGGTCGGGCTGTCGAAGGCCTATCTCTATTTCGACGTCGCCTTCGTCGTCGTCATCATCTCGCTCCTCCTGCAAGGCTGGACCCTGGGGCCGGCCGCGCGCAAGCTGCACGTGGCGCTGCCGCGCGCCGAACGCGGCCCGCGCCGTGTCGAATTGGACTTGCCCGGCCAGCTCGAGCAGCAGCTCGTCGGCTATCCGGTGCGGTCCAAGAGCCTGTATTTTCGCCGCGGCCTGATCCCGTCCTGGTCGAAGCCGACGCTGGTGATCCGCAAGGAGAACATTTTGACGCCGGCGGAAGCCGAGCCGATCGCGCCCGGCGATTACATCTATCTGCTGGCGCCGCCGGAAAAGGCCGAATCGCTTGACCGCTTCTTCGTCGACATGCAGCCGAGCTCAGCGCCGGACCCGCATCTGCTGGGCGACTTCATGGTCTCCGGCGAGCACACGCTCGCCGAGCTCGCGGAGATCTACGGCGTGGAGGTCGGCGAGGACGAGCGCGGGCACACGCTCGCTGATTATTTCGACGTCCATCTCGACCGCGCGCCGAAAGAGGGCGCGGAGCTCGTGCTGGATCCGATCGTGCTCGTGGCGCGCTCCATCTCCGGTGGCCGAGTCAACGTCGTCGGCCTGCGCCTGCCGGAAGACGAGGAAACGCCCGCGCCGCTGACGCGCAGGCAGGTCCTGCGGCGCAAGCTGGCGGATCTGTGGAGCTCGGTGGCTGGGGTTTAACGCCACATCCGCGTTGGCGGTCATTGATGAAGCGCACGTCTGCTTCTTCGTCGTCCTGGCCTAGTGCGCAATTGCGCACAGGCGCCAGGACCCATACCCACCGTCAGCTGTTTTGCGAAGGCTGGTGGTGACGATCTGGCCCACCCACTCTCCTCTCTGGGGTAATGGGTCCTGGCTTTCGCCGGACGACGGCGGAGAGCGATCGCGACAACGCTGGAACCGCCCCCAAATCGCCGCAACCGCCGAAGATTTGCGCGTCTTCGTGACCGCTGCTCCCGGAACGCTCCGCGATGCCGCTCGTTCTTAGCGGCGTAAACGCATCCGACAGGAGTAATCCATGCGAAAGCTCATCTTGCCGGCCATCGTCGCGATCGGGCTCGGATCGGCCGCGCCCGCGATGGCCTATGACACCGGCGATCAGATCTCGATGCAGGTCGCGCTCGACGTCGCCACCGACATCGGCGTCATGACCGTCTCGCACACCGAGTTCCTCGGCGACGAATGGCAGATCGAAGGCCGTGATCGCGCCGGCCGCTGGATGGAGGTCGATGTGGACGCGCGAACGGGTGAGGTGCGCAACGTCGATCGCGGCTGGTAGTGGCGGGTCTCGGTAGCGGTGTCGGCGAGGATCACTCGGCCGGCACCGCCACCATCCAATGCAGCGCGATCGCCGCTCGCGGTACGATCCATTACCCCGGGGAGTAGTTTTGCGAACACCGGCAGTTACGTTTTCTTCGCTGGTACGCACACCACCTGCCGCTGATAGATCACGCGGTATGGGTCCTGGCTTTCGCCAGGACGACGGCGGAGGGTGGGCCGGCGGCTTGCCTCATCCGTTGCCTGCTCAACGGACCCCTCACGTCAGCACCTTCACCCCGCCGAACGACGTCACGCGGCCCTGCTTCAGCATCACGATCTGCGTCGCGAGCTGGCGCAGCTCGGCGACGTCGTGGCTGACATAGACCATGGGGACGTTGGCCTCATCGCGCAGCCGCACCAGATAAGGCAGGATCTCCAGCTTGCGGCCCTCGTCGAGCGCGCCGAGCGGCTCGTCGAGCAGCAGCAGGCGCGGCCGCGACAGCAGCGCGCGACCGAGCGCGACGCGCTGGCGCTCGCCGCCGGAGAGCTTTCCGGGGCGGCGACCCTGCAGCGCGCCGATGTCGAGCAGCTCGATGACGCGCTTGTGCTGCGCCGGATCGGGCGCGAGGTGGTTCATCCGCCTGCCATAGTCGAGATTTTGCGCGACGTTGAGATGCGGAAACAGCCGCGCATCCTGGAACACATAGCCGATGCGGCGGCGCCAGGTCGGCACATGAATGCCGGCCGCGCTGTCGTCGACCGTCTCGCCGTCGATCACGATGGTGCCGCGGTCGGGCCGCAGCAGCCCCGCGATCATGTTGACCAGCGAGGTCTTGCCGGCGCCCGACGCTCCGAACAGTCCGATGACGCGGCCTTCGCTCGCGAAGGACGCGGACAGCGAGAACTCGCCGAGCTGCTTTTCGATGTCGACGCGCAGCATGGTCAATTCCCGTGCAGGCGCGCGGTGGCGCGGCGGGCGAACCATTCGGCCGCGATCAGCGCGCCGAGCGCCAGCACGATCGAGACGATCACGAGCCGTCCCGCGGCGGCGTCGCCGTCCGGGGTCTGGATCAGCGAATAGATCGCGGACGAAATCGTCTGGGTCTCTCCGGGAATGTTGGAGACGAAGGTGATGGTCGCGCCGAACTCGCCGATCGCCTTGGCAAAGCCAAGCACCATGCCGGCGAGCACGCCGGGCAGCGCCAAGGGCAGCGTCACCGTGAAGAACACTTTGAAAGGAGTGGCGCCGAGGGTCTCGGAGGCCTGCTCGAGCCGGCGGTCGATCGCCTCGATCGACAACCGCATCGGGCGCACCAGCAGCGGAAACGCCATCAGGCCGCAGGCAAGCGCGGCACCGGTCCAGCGGAAGGCGAATACGATGCCGAGATGGTCCGCCAGGAAAGCGCCGACGAGTCCGCGGCGGCCGAAAGTGAGCAGCAGCAGATAACCCGTGACGACCGGCGGCAGCACCAGCGGGAGATGCACCAGCGCATCGAGCACCGACTTGCCCCAGAAATCACGCCGCGCGAGCAGCCATGCCAGCGCAATGCCGAACGGCGTTGCCACCAGCGTCGCGATCACGGCAACCCTGAGCGAGAGCAGGATCGCGGTCCATTCGGCGGGAGAGATGTCGAGCATCAAATCGCAAATTAAGTAGAGGGGCTGATCAGGAACTTGAAACCGTATTTTTCGAGAATGGTCTTGGCGGCGGTCGAGCGCAGGAAGGCGAGATAGTCGCTTGTGTCGCCCTTTGCCGTCGCGGTCGCAGCGACGGGATAGATGATCGGCGGATGCGAATCCGCCGGGAAGGTGCCGACGATCTTCACGCCGGGCTCGACCTTGGCATCGGTGGAATAGACGATGCCGAGGTTGGCCTCGCCACGCGCGACCAGCGTCAGCGCGGCACGCACGCTCTCGGCCATCGCGAATTTCGGCTCCGCCGCCTGCCAGGCGCCCAGGCTCGTCAGCGCCGCCTTGGCATATTTCCCGACTGGTACGGACTTGACGTCGCCGGTCGCGATCCTGCCGTCGCCGGCGAGTTTTGCGAGGTCGAACCCCTGCCCGATGGGGACGTTGTCGAGCCTGGAATCCTTCGGCGCAATCAGCACGATGCTGTTGCCGAGCAGATTGACCCGGGTCGGCTCGTTGATAGTCTTCTTGGAGATCGCGTAATCCATCCAGTCGGTGTCGGCGGAGACGAATACATCGGCCGGCGCGCCCTGCTCGATCTGCCTGGCGAGCACGGAGCTTGCGGCATAGCTGACGATGAATTTGACGCCGGTCCTGGCGGTGTAGGCGGCGTCGACCTCGTCGAGCGCGTTCTTCATCGAGGCGGCCGCGAACACGGTGATGGTCTTGTCCTCGGCTCCAGCAGGCGAAAGGCCCGCGGCCAGAAGGAATAAAGCTGAAAAAAGCACGGAAAGGCGGGACATCGGCAGCGCTCCATGCGCGCGCTCAGGGCACGCAAGGCGGCGCGCGCAAGACGGCGTGGGTTGAATGAGGCTTGCGACCGGCGGAAGCGCTGTTCCGGCAGGCCCGACGGACTTACGGTCCGGCAAGCGATCGCTGGGTCATCATAACAGGGTGGCGGAACAGGTCAAAGGCGACGGTTCGCATAGCGCCAACCAGGAATTCGTCATCCTGGCGGAGAGTTTTACGGCTTCGCATTGCCCGCGTGCAGCACGGCCTTGCACGCCGCCGGCATCTGCGCCAGCGTCATCGGCGGTTTCGGCTTCGGGGGCTCCGGCGGGGGTTTGGGGTGCAGCACGCCGTCGCTGAACCAATAGGCGAGATCGGAGGGCTTGCAGCCTTCGTCCTCGGATTGCGACGGCTGGCCCTCGCAGTCGCTCGCGCCCGCCGGGCAGTGCATGCGGATGTGGAAGTGATAGTCGTGGCCCCACCACGGCCGGATCTTCGACAGCCAGGAACGGTCGCCCTTGGCCTCGCGGCACAGCGCCTTCTTGATCGCGGCATTGACGAAGATGCGCTGCACCGCCGGCTCCTGCGCCGCGTCGCGCAGCACCAGCACATGGCCCGGCGTGAACACCTTCGGATCGATGTCGAGCCGGTCCGGGCGCACCATCATCACCGCCGACATGTCCTCGCGCTCCTCGCGCGATAAGCGATGGTCAGGCATCGGCGTCAGCCAGATGTCGGCATCGAGGCCGATCTGGTGGCTGGCATGGCCGGACAGCGCCGGCCCGCCGCGCGGCTGGGCGATGTCGCCGACCAGGATGCCCGGCCATCCCGCGTCCTTGTGCGCTCTTGCCGCAAGCCGCTTGATCAGCGCGATCATCGCGGGGTGACCATAGCTGCGGTTGCGCGACAGCCGCATCACCTGCCAATTGTCGCCGTTGAGCGGCATCTGCTCGGCGCCGCCGATGCAGCCCTTCACATAGGAGCCGATGACGTGCGCCGGTCCCTTCGACGGCAGCAGCTTTCGCGCGAACAGCTCCTTGGCGCCGATAGTGGGATCGTTTGGATTGGCGAGCGGCGGCAGCGGCTTTGGGTTGACGCTGCCCTTGTCCTGGGCCAGCGCGTCGCCGGCGGCCAGGAGCGTCATGACGAGCAGGAGAGGGGCGAGGCGGCGGGGACTCATGTTGACATTCTTATAACCCAACACAGCGTCAGGGTTAAGGAACAGTCCTTCCGCTGAAATATCGTCTCGAAGTCGTAGTTCCCGGTGCGTCGGCCGGCCGGTTTTTAACAATGCGATAACCCTCTCATGCATTGACCAAAATTCGTGCGTGGGACGCGTACTCACCCCCTTCTGCATGCAAGCGCGCGGGATCCCGGAAATGATTCAAGGCAGCGCGCAATTTTGCGCCATCTCGTTCTCCGATGACGACAATGCGATGCGCTTGGAGCGCCCATCGGCACGGCCGCGCCTTGCAAACGGGCAATGAGGGCTGTTTTGTCGAGACTGCCAGACCGTGCGTCCCATCGCCATGCCACCCAGGATTACCTTTTTTTCAGACACTTGCCCCAAGAGTTGCGGGGCTGGGTGCGACTGGGACGAGTGAAGTTGAGTTTGGGGTTTCGAAAGCCGAAAAAGCGAATGGGCAGCGTGCTCGGCGGCCTGCACCCGCGCAAGCCGCGCTTTGCGCGCCCCCCTCATCTTCCGTCCGAACGCGACGAAGTTCTGCGCAGCCGTGCCGAGGCTGAGCCCGCGATCGCGGAAGCGCGCAAATCCCATGAGCGCCTGCGCCAGGCCATCGAGATCCTGCCGCAAGGCATCGTGTTTCTCGACGCCGAGGGCCGCTACGTCCTCTGGAACAAGCAATACGCGGAGATCTACAGCAAGACCGCCGATCTGTTCGAGGAAGGCGCGCGCCTCGAGGACACGCTGCGCATCGGCGTCGCCCGCGGCGACTATCCCGAGGCTGCCGGCCATGAGGAAGAATGGATCGCCGAGCGGCTGCAAAGGCTCTATCAGCCCGGCGCGCGCCACGAACAGAAGCTGGCGGACGGCCGCGTCATCCTGATCGACGAGCGGCTGACCGACGACGGCGGCGTCGTCGGCCTGCGCGTCGACATCACCGAGCTGAAGCAGCGCGAGGCCTCGTTTCGCCTGCTGTTCGACGGCAATCCCGTCCCAATGATCGTCTGCGCGCTGGACGATGAGCGCATCCTCGGCGTCAACGATGCCGCGGTCGCCCATTACGGTTACAGCCGCGCCGAGTTCGAGCGGCTGACGATCCGTTCCCTTCAGGCTTTCGACAGTGAGCCGCCCTGGACCGCCGATGCGGCCGGCGAGGAGCAGGCCGGACGCACCTGGAAGCACGTCAGGGCCGACGGCGCCCTGATCGACCTTGCGATCTATTCGCGCGAACTGATCTATGCCGAGCGGCCCGCGGTGCTGCTCGCGCTGATGGACATCACGGAGCGCAAGCGCGCCGAGGCGCGGCTCGCCTTCATGGCCCAGCATGACGGGCTGACCGGTCTGCCAAACCGCAATCTGCTGCGCCAGCAGGTCGACGAGATGCTGCTGCATACGAGGCGCAGCACCGACAAGGTCGCCCTGCTGATGCTGGGGCTCGACAATTTCAAGGCGGTCAACGACACGCTGGGACACGCGGTCGGCGACAAGCTGCTGCGTGGCGTCGCCAAGCGGCTGCGTTCGACCTTGCGCGAGAACGACGCGCTGGCGCGGCTGAACTCGGACGAGTTCGCCATCGTGCAGAGCGGCCTGACGCGTCCCGAGGATGCGGTGCTGCTGGCCAAGCGCCTGCTCGAAGCCATCGCCGATCCCTATCTGCTCGACGGCCATTCCGTGGTGGTCGGTGCCTCCATCGGCATCGCGATGGCGCCGGGCGACGGCGACGATTCCGAAAAGCTGCTCAAGAGCGCCGACATGGCGCTGTCGCGCGCCAAGCTGGATGCGCGCGGATCGTTCGCGTTCTTCGAGGCGGCGCTCGATGCGAAAGCGCAGACCCGCCGCAAGATCGAGGTCGAGCTGCGCGACGCCATTCAGAACGACGTGCTGCGGCCGTACTATCAGCCGCTGATCGACCTCCAGAGCGGCCGCATCACCGGCTTCGAGGCGCTGGTGCGCTGGCCGCATGCCGAGCGCGGCATGGTCTCGCCGGCCGAGTTCATTCCGGTCGCGGAAGAAACCGGGCTGATCAATCCGCTCGGCGGCCTGATGCTGCGCCGGGCCTGTCACGATGCCGCGACCTGGCCGGACGACGTCCGCGTCGCCGTCAACCTGTCGCCGCTCCAGTTCCGCAGCGGCAATCTGCTTTCGGTGGTGACGGATGCGCTGAAGCATTCCGGCCTGCCGCCGCGGCGGCTCGAACTCGAGATCACGGAGACGCTGCTGCTGGAGAAAAGCGCCCAGGTGCTGGCGACGCTGCACGCGCTGCGCGCGCTCGGCGTGCGCATCTCAATGGACGATTTCGGCACCGGCTATTCCAGCCTGAGCTATCTGCGCAGCTTCCCGTTCGACAAGATCAAGATCGACCAGTCCTTCGTGCGCGATCTCGGCGCCAATCGCGAGGCACAGGCGATCATTCGCTCGATCGTCAGCCTCGGCAAAGGCCTCGGCGTCACCATCACCGCCGAAGGCGTCGAGACCGAAGCCGAGCTGAGCTGCCTCCGCACTGAGGGCTGCGACGAAGGCCAGGGCTTTCTGTTCAGCAAGGCCCGGCCGAATGCGCAGATCATCAGCCTGCTCGCCGCGCAGCGCGGCATCGACGGCGTAGGCGAGGACGCCGCGCTGGTGGCCTAGGGTTAAGGTGCTGACCTGTTGTCTTGCGTCTCGAGATGCACAAACCCGGAAATTCAGTGGCCGACAAGTGTTACGGCCTCGGCAGGAGCGGTTTCATGGGACCGCACGAATACAAAACGGGATGCCGCGGGGATCTGTGCGTCGGCGCTGCCATCCTGGCCGATGAGGATAAGTCCCGCGCCGCCATTGGCTACATTCAAGATGACGGGGGCGCCCTGCCAGGTCCTGATTGGCTCCATTCCGATGATGAGAAACTCACCGATCGGCTGGTCGAAATATTGAAGCCTCAGTTGTGGTCCGACTTCTGCAGCCGCCAGGCCGAAACCCAATTGTTTGGCGCGCGCGTAGATGTCTGCCAGCAACGCAGTGTCGGTCCGAAAGCCCAGTTCGGCTGCCGACACCGTGAAAAGCTCTACGCTCGTTGTCGTGGCGCTCACGGTAAACGTCGGCCGCGCGAGAATTTCGCCGGCCGAGTTTCCGATGCCACAACCTGCCGCATCCAAAGCGTTACTGAGGGCGAAGAAGTTTGCAAACGTCCCGATCCTGATCGTCTTCCACGCAGGGACATCGACGGCGGATTTGATTGGGATTTGCGGCCCAGACGGCGCTTGCTTGAGCTTCAGGTGATTCCGCAGGACGTCTCGCGCCGAGCATTGAGCCGCGGCCTCGCTCGCAAACAGGAAAGTGCATGCGATGCAGAGGATGGCGATAATGAGAATGCCACCATGGTGCCATCCCGGCGAACGCCCCTGAATGGCATGGCAACTGACTTTCCTGCCAGCTGTTCGGCCCATAACGGACCTCTCTTGCGCAAATCCAGCGCGCTAAGAAGAATTCGGAATCATCACTTCCATGTGGTCGGCGCGGTTACAGCGGAAAAGCTGTCGTTCCTATAGCTATGGAAATTAGTCGGAGAAAATTCACGAAGGTTCAGCGACGAAGACGCCGGAGGGCAACTCAATATAGGTCAGCGTGCGTGCACTTTCGTAACTGCTCGACGTCAGCGGTCCCCTGAAAGGATCATCTTACCGACATCCTCGTAATGCGTGTCGCGCGCCTGGATCTGCTGAGCGATGGCGTGCATGTCGCGAAAGCGGCGCTCGAACGGATTGCTGCGGAATACGGCGGTCGCGCCGGCCATGTGATAGGCGGTGTCGACCACTTTGGCCGATTGGTGGATGGTCCAGGTCGCGGCGAGGCGAACCGAGCCCCGATGTGCCGCGCTGAATTCGCCGGTCGTACAGAGATCGCGCCACATCGCACTTGCCGTCGCATAGAGATAGGCGCGCGCGGCCCGCAGGTCGCCCTCGGTGCGGCCGATCAGGCCCTGGACCGCCTGGTTGTCGCGCATGGCGCTTGCCGCCAGCGACTGATGCTTGCCGCGCGCCAGCGCGATCGCGGCATCCAGCGTGGCGCGCGCCACGCCGAGCGACACCGCGGCAAAGCCGAGGCTGAACGTCGAGCCGGTGCCGATCCTGTAAAGAGGACCCTGCTCGCGTAGCGCGGACGGCACGTCACGAAACGCGGTGAAGCGCTCGGGGATGAACAGGTCGGCGACCTCGTAGGAATCGGTGCCGGTGCCGGCGAGCCCGATCGCCTGCCAGACGTCGTGCAGCACGCCGCTCGCGACCGGAAACAGGATGGTGCGCACCTCCGCCGAGCCGTCGGCATTTTTCCGCGGCGCGCCGTCGGCTCCGACGATGCGGACATGCGCGCCGAGCCAGCTCGCCTGCCGCGAGCCGGAGGCAAAATCCCAGCGCGCCGTGACGCGATAGCCGCCTTCGACCGCCCGCGCCTCATGCGCGATCGCGCCCCAGGCGAGGATGCCCGGCGCCGTGTTGAAGATCTCCTGCGCGGTGTCGTGGTCGAGCGAGGCCGCGATCATGGCGCAGACCGTGCATTGGCCGAGGCACCAGGCGGTGGAGGCATCCGCTTTCGCGATCTCCTCCAGCATCTGCATGAAGGCTTCCGGCGGCGCTTCGGCGCCACCAAGGTTCTGCGGCAGCAGCGCGCGATAGAGCCCGTTCTCGATCAGCGCGCCGACGACGGGATCGGTCAGTCGCCGCGTCCGCTCGATCTCGTCGGCTTCGCGCGCGATCAGCGGCGCAATAGCCCGTGCCGCTCGACGAGGCCAAATCCGGAAGTTGCGTTCATGCGCGTTTCCTCGCCCATTCTACCGTGAGCGGTCAATCGCACGATGGTGATCTATTTGGCGAGGGGGATCAAGTTGGTGTGGCGTCAATCCGGCCATCGCCACGTGAAGTGCGGAATCAGAGATGATCGCGCAAGCTCGAAAGGCTCACGCCGGGCCAAGAAACTATTGGGGCTGCTCCGACATTATCGTTTTCCAGAAGAGCATGATACTGTTCCGAAACAGGCAGCGATTTTGGCCTCCAACCGGCAGCGGCAAATGTCCTCGTCTGATGCTCCGATGAAACGCAGTGACGCAGCCCGCAGAGGGCGGAGACAGACGAAGACCCTATTGCTGATTTTAGCCATCGGATTTCTCGTTTTCGGTGCCGCTGCGGGCACGTTGTATTACGCGCTGCGGCCGATAACGCTTCGGATTGCCGTCGGACCGCCGGGAAGCAACGATCACAAGGTGATCGAGGCGATGACCGAGGCCTTTGCCAACGAAAGCAGGACGGTGAGGTTGTCTCCGATCGCGACCGCCGGAGCGGCCGAAGCTCTCGCTCTGCTCGGTGCCGGCAAGGCCGACCTTGCGGTCGGTCGGGGCGATCTGGAAATGCCGGCCGACGCGCAAACAGTCGTCATCTTGCGCAAGAACTTCGTCGTGCTGTGGTCTTCTTCGGGACCGGCGGGCAAGGGCTCCAAGCGAAAGCCGGCGCCCAAAATCAAGGAGGTCGCCGATCTCGCAGGGCGCAGGGTGGGGGTGATCGGCGCGACCCCGGCGAACGCCGCGTTGCTGAGAGTCATCCTGAGCGCCGCCGGTGTGGAGCCGGACAAGGTCACGGTCACTCAATTCGGCACTGGCCAGCTCGAGGAGCTGGCGCGTGACCCGAGCCTCGACGCCTTCATGGCTGTCGGTCCGCTCGACAGCAAGATAACTGCCGACGCCGTCGCCGCGACCGCCCGGGCGCGTGGCGAGCCGAAATTTCTCGCGATCGACGCATCGGAAGCCATCGCCCTGAAGCATCCGCGTTATGAATCGGAGGAAATTCCGCCAAGCATTTTCAATGCGAATCCAGCCTGGCCCGATGACAAGGTGGAGACCGTCAGTGTCAGCCATTTGATCGTCGCCCGGAAAGCCTTGTCCGAAACGACAGTGTCAGCGTTTTACCGCCAGCAATTTGCCCTCCGGCAGGCGATTGCCAGGCAGGTGCCTGGCGCTGCGCAAATCACCAAGCCGGACACCGAGAAGGAAGCCGAGCTGCCGGTTCATCGGGGAGCGGCGGCCGTGATCGACGGGACCGAGCGCACCTTCCTCGACAGATATGGCGACTACTTCTGGTTTGCGCTCCTGCTTCTCTCCGGCATTGGCTCGGCCGGCGCCTGGCTGCGTCAATATCTGAATCGGGATGAACGCGACGAGAACACTGGCCATCGCAACAGAATTCTGGCGCTGGTTTCCAAGGTGCGCACCGCGGAATTCGACCACGAGCTATTGGCCATGCAGCAGGAGGTCGACGCCATCATCGTCGAAACACTTGGCTGCTACGATGACGGCGCCATCGAGGAAGAGGAGCTGGCAGCCTTCGGCCTGGTGCTCGAACTGTTCGATCATGCGCTCAGCGAGAGGCGCGCAGCGTTGCAAACCCCTCCTTCGAACGTGCTCGCCGCGCGGCGGTAGCGATACCGGCTTTGGTATCCGGAAGTTGCGTTCATGCGCGTTTCCTCGCCCATTCTTGGTGTGAGCGGTAAGGAGGCAATCGTGGTCTATCCGGCGGGGAGGATCAAGCTGGTCCTAGCGTCGGTCTCGCCAGCTCGCGCTGACACGGGCGACATCACAGCTCGGGCAGACCCGACGGCGGCCTGCGTGCGTTGGCTGCTTGCTCGAAGGCATACGCCAGACGCAGCAGCTTGTGCTCGCTCCAGGCGCGCCCTGCGAAAGTGACGCCGAGCGGATAGTCGGGCGTGTCTTTGCCGTCGTCTGTCCCCGAGACGAATCCGCCGGGCACCATGACGCTGGGATAACCTGCCTTGGCGGCGATTGCGGCGCCATAGGCGCCGGGGAATAGCACCGCGTCGAGCTCGTGCTGGTTCATATAGGCGTCCATGCCGCGCGTCCTGGCGGAGAGCAGGTCCATGGCACGTGCGGACTTGTACTCGGGCTCGCTCAGATCGCCCCTGGTCAAGTCAGCGGCGAGGAAGTGGTCCTGTCCGAAACGCAGCGCATTGTCGGCGTTTGCTGCGTTGAAGGCCACGATGTCGGCCATGGTCTTGATGTCAGTGTTGGTCGCCCAATCCCTCAGGTAGAGATTGAGATCGTGCTTCAGCTCGTACAGAAAGACGACCGGCGGCCTTGCGACCGTGCCTTTGTGGGCGCTGAGCGGATTGCGGTTGAGCACAGCCATGGTCGTGCCCGGCCCACCGATCCAGCCAAGTGTGGGCATGCTGGCGCGCACGATGACGGCGCCGAGATCCTCCAGCACCTTGATCACCTCAGCCATCAGCTTGGCCGACTTCGCCGGCAGCTTGCCGTAATAGCAATCGTTCAGCGGGTCAGCGGGGTCGCTCGGCACGCCGATGCGCGCGCCCTTCATCGCGTCGGCGACGAGGCCGGCGGTGTAGTCGGCCGGCCGCCGCTGCTCTTGCGTCGCTGGGTCGAGCGGGTCCTTGGCAGCCAGCACATTCAGCAACATCGCGGCATCGCGCACCGTGCGCGTCATCGGACCGGCGGTGTCCCGGCTGTGCGCAAGCGGCAGGATGCCGGCGCGGCTGATCAGCCCGACGCTCGGTTTCACGGTGACGAGGCCGTTCAGGCTGGCGGGGTGCAGCAGCGAGCCCGAGGTTTCGGTACCGATCGAGGCCGCGCACAGTCCGGCCGCCACCGCGACCGCCGAACCCGAGCTTGAGCCCCCTGGGGTCAGAACCGGGATGCCGTGCTCGTCCATCAGCCCTGGTGCGTAGGGGTTCTTACCTGCCCGCCCAGCGATGAATAGCCCGAGGGCATGTCGATCGCGAGCATGTTGGCGAACTCCGTCAGGTTCGCCTTGCCCAGGATCACCGCGCCGGCGCTCCGCAGCAGCTTGACGATGGTGGCATCATCCCTGGCGCGCGCGCCCTCCAGCGCCAGCGAGCCCGCCGTGGTCGGCTGTTCGTCTCCGGTCGCGATATTGTCCTTGAGTAGGATAGGGACGCCCGCCAGCGGCCGCTGGGCCGACGGCCTCGTGCCGGCGAGCGCATCGGGATTGAGTGCACGGACCGAGTTGAGCTTAGGCCCGTCGCGGTCATAGGCCGCGATGCGCGCGAGATAGAATTCCGCCAGCGCTCTCGCGGTGATCCGTCTGCCGGCCAAGGCATCGATGACGTCGCTCATGGGCGCGTGCGCGAGCATCTGCATGGTCGACGCCGGCGGCTCAGTCAGGCCAGCTCTAGGAAGCTCGGACATTTGCCTTTCCTTGCTCCATTCCATCGCGAGTGCGAGAGGCACTATCGTGGCGGATTTGGCGGGGAGGATCAATGAGGGGCGATGGGTTTCGCAAGCGCCAAGCCCATCTTACGAACTGCCATCGAGCAATCGCTCCATGACGATCGTGCGTTCGTCACCATGATAGCTGTCGCGCGCCGCCCTGAATCCAAGGCCGGCGTAGAAGGTTTCAGCGGTGATTGAGGAAGAAAGGGTCAGCGAAGGGATGTTGCGCTCGCGTGCGGTACGCTCGATCTCGGCCATCAGCAGCTTGCCGATGCCGCGGGCCTGAACGTGTGGAGCGACGAAGACAGTGCGGACGACGGACCCGTCGAGGCTCGCGGTCCCGACGATGCGGCTGCGGATGGTAGCGACAAAAACGGTGCGTTGCCCAATGAGCTGCCGCACAGCGTCCGGACTGAAGCCGCGCACGATCCTTTCGATGACCTCGTTCGGATAATCCTTCGCGTTGGTTTCCCGCAGTGCACGCACGATGACCGCGCTGATATGAGCGGCGTCATCTTCAAGTGCAGGACGGATTGTGCATTCCATGGGCCACTCCAGTTCGCGGCGTGAAAAGCACAAAGACCGCTCGCTATTGCAGTCCCAGACCGCTGCAGTACCACGCCATGTCTTCGTGTCTCCAGCCGCGCTTGACGCCTGATTCCTTGCATTCATTGTAGGTCTTGAAGTTAGCTCCGTTTCGGCAGCCTGACGGATAGCTCCCAAAGCCGCCACCCGAGGTGGAACATGCGACCGAACTGGCCGCCGTGGTCGGGGCGACAGTGGCTTTGGGTGCTGCGTTCGCTGATGTGATCGACAAAATCAGCAAGCCCCCTAACGCAAGAACCGACGCTTTCATTGCATTCTCCTGATGGAACGATGCGTATACTATCTCAGGATGCATTATAGCTGGAGGCGCAACCTGAATGAAAGAGACCCGCGCTGCGGGCGCCCTCTGGTTTTCCATTCAACACCAAACCGGACAGCGTTGGTTCCTCTGAAGGAACGGTCAGGAGCTCAAGGCGTTTGAGGTAGCGAAAGGACACTTGCATGACCGAGAAATTCGATCCGGCACCGCCGGACAAGAACGCGGAAGATCTCAAGCGTGGCATCCGACGCGACAAGGCCAGGGACGACGAGCTGGACAAGGGCTTGAAGGACAGTTTCCCGGCGTCGGACCCGGTGAGCAGCACCCAGGCGTCCAAGGCAACACCGGACGCATGAAGGAGGGATAGACTATGGGCCTCGCAGCCTATGATATTGTTGGCAGGGACGGTGCCTGGCACGTCGACCACGATGGCGAAATCCGGAACACTTACCAGACCAAGGAAGCCGCTTTCGAGGCGGCTGTGGCCGCGGCATCGCTCGCCATGCGGCAGGGTCATTCCGTCCGGCTAACGGTGCCGGAGAGCGAGAACACCGTCGGCGCAGAAAATTCGGGCGGATGACCTTCGAGAGCATCCTGGTTCTACACGGCCGCCAGCAAATGGGCGGGCGCAAACGGCTTGCGCAAAAAGGTCGTGTTGGGCGGCAGCGGCGCCATCACCGTCCCGGACATCAGCACGATGTTGAGCCCCGGATGAGCACTGCGAGCGTATTCTGCGAGCTCAAGCCCGGTCATTCTCCCTGCGAGGTTGTGATCGGTGATGAGCGCCCGCAGCTCCGTGCCCGTCGAGGCCACGATAAGCTCCGCGGCTTCCGCAGTGGCGCACTCGACGACTTCGAACCCTTCGTCCTTGAGAAGGTCGGACAGAACTTCGCGCTGGAGTGAGTCGTCCTCGACCAGCAGCATGACGAAATTCGACATGCGGTCATTCCCAACTTATCGGATGTTAATGCGCATCCCGGAAGATTGTTCGGTTGTGATGTCTTCGTTCGGCGCTCCTTGCGCCACGGCATGATCAGTCGAACATGTTGCATTCTCCTTGAGGTTTCGACGCAGGCGCCGAAGCGGGGGTCGAACAGGAGCGGCAATGGCAATCGTCTTCATCACCGGCAGCACGGACGGTCTGGGCCGCGCAGCTGCCCAGTCTCTGCTCGAACAGGGCCACCAGGTCGTCCTGCACGCACGATCAGCGGAACGTGCGACCGCAATCTCCGAGCTTGAATCGCATTCCGCACGGGTCGTGATCGGCGATCTCAAGAGCGCCGCCCAGACGAGACACGTGGCAGATCAGGTCAACGCAATCGGACGAATGGACGCGGTCATCCACAACGCCGGGGTCTATACCGAGCGCAGCCGCGGCCCGACGCCCGAAGGCCACGCCACCACCCTGGCAATCAACACGCTCGCGCCCTATTTGCTCACCGCCCTGATGAAGCGCCCCGATCGGCTGGTGTATCTCAGCAGCGGACTACATCGCGGCGGAGAGGGATCGTTGAGCGATCTCGACTGGACGAGGCGAACCTGGGATCCGGCCAAGGCGTACGCGGAGAGCAAACTGCACATGGTCGCACTGGCCTTTGCCTTGGCGCGGCGTTGGCCGCAGGTGCTGAGCAACGCCGTCGATCCCGGCTGGGCGCGCACCAAAATGGGCGGTGCCGGAGCGCCGGTCGGCGTGGCCACCGGACAACGGACGCAGACCTGGCTCGCTGTGAGCGATGATCCCGCCGCCCTGGTCAGCGGTCGTTACTGGCATGACCTCCGGCAACAAGAGCCGGCGCACGAAGCAGTTGATCCCGATTTTCAGGAGCGGCTTCTGGACAGGCTGGGCGAGTTGACGGGAGTGATGCTTCCACCGGCGTAGAAGCAATTCGCCTGAAGCCCACATCTTCCCAAAGCGTCGGGAGGCCGATGCTGCCTCTCATGCGCACGGCATTGCCACGTGCTGCATGATGCCATCATGCCCCTGTTTTGCCCGACGAGTCAAACGAAATTCTGAAAATCAAAAGTTCAATCCGAACAAGCCCCTCGCTACTGTGCATGGGGTTGTTTTCGCGTTTTTTTGTTTTCGGTCCCGAAAAGCGCGGACCGGACCTGTCTCGCCGCGCTCGCGGCGGCCTAAAGCCGTCGCCTCAGCTGTCCACCTTCAACGCGGCGATGAAGGCTTCCTGCGGGATGTCGACCTTGCCGAACTGCCGCATCTTCTTCTTGCCTTCCTTCTGCTTCTCCAGAAGTTTGCGCTTACGCGTGATGTCGCCGCCGTAGCACTTTGCGGTGACGTCCTTGCGCAGCGCGCGCACCGTCTCTCGCGCGATCACCTTGCCGCCGATCGCCGCCTGGATCGGGATCTGGAACATGTGCGGCGGGATCAAATCCTTCATCTTCTCAACCATGGCGCGGCCGCGCCCCTCGGCGCGGGTGCGATGCACCAGCATCGAGAGTGCGTCGACCGGCTCGTTGTTGACCAGGATCTGCATCTTGACCAGATCGGCCGGCTTGTAGTCGGTGAGATGATAGTCGAACGAGGCGTAGCCCTTGGAGACCGACTTCAGGCGGTCGTAGAAGTCGAACACGACCTCGTTGAGCGGCAGATCGTATTTCACCATGGCGCGGGAGCCGACATAGGTCAGCTCCTTCTGCGAGCCGCGGCGGTCCTGGCACAGCTTCAGCACGCTGCCGAGATATTCGTCGGGGGTGAGGATCGTGGCCTCGATCCAGGGCTCCTGGATCTCCGCGATCTTGACCACATCAGGCATGTCGACGGGATTGTGAATCGAGATTTCCTGTCCGTCGGTCAGGCTCATCTTGTAGATCACGCTCGGCGCGGTCGCGATCAGGTTGAGATCGAATTCGCGCGACAGACGCTCCTGGATGATCTCCAGGTGCAACAGCCCGAGGAAGCCGCAGCGGAAGCCGAAGCCGAGTGCGGCCGAGGTCTCCATCTCGTAGGAGAAGCTGGCATCGTTGAGGCGCAGCTTGCCCATCGCCGCGCGCAAGGTCTCGAAGTCGTCGGCGTCGGCGGGGAACAGGCCGCAGAACACCACGGGAATGGCCGGCTTGAAGCCCGCCAGCATCTCGGTGACCGGCTTCTTGTCGTCGGTGATGGTATCGCCGACACGGGTGTCGGCCACTTCCTTGATCGCGGCGGTGATGAAGCCGATCTCGCCGGGGCCGAGCTCGTCGACCTGCGTCATCTTCGGGGTAAAGAAGCCGACGCGCTCGATGTCATAGGCCGCGCCCGTGCCCATCATGCGGACCCGGCTGCCCTTCTTCATGACGCCGTCGACGACGCGGATCAGCACCACCACGCCGAGATAGACGTCGTACCAGCTGTCGACGAGCAACGCCTTCAGCGTCGCTTCGCGATCACCCTTCGGCGGCGGCAGGCGGGTGACGATCGCTTCCAGCACATCGGGCACGCCGAGGCCGGTCTTGGCCGAGATCATCACGGACTCGGAGGCGTCGATGCCGATGACGTCCTCGATCTGCTGCTTGACCTTCTCCGGCTCTGCGGCGGGAAGGTCGACCTTGTTCAGGACCGGAACGATCTCATGCCCCGCATCGAGCGCGTGGTAGACGTTGGCGAGCGTCTGTGCCTCCACGCCCTGGCTGGCGTCGACCACCAGCAGGGAACCCTCGCAGGCCGCCAGCGACCGCGACACTTCGTAGGCGAAGTCGACATGGCCGGGCGTGTCCATCAGGTTGAAGATGTAATCCTTGCCGTCCTTGGCGCGGTAGGCGAGGCGCACTGTCTGCGCCTTGATGGTGATGCCGCGCTCGCGCTCGATATCCATGGAATCGAGCACCTGCTCCTTGCCCGCCATTTCCCGGTCGGTGAGGCCGCCGGTCATCTGGATCAGGCGGTCGGCCAGCGTCGATTTGCCATGGTCGATATGGGCGACGATGGAGAAATTGCGGATGTTGGAAATGGGGACGGTCGTCATGGGCGCGGGATACCACTCACACCCCCGTGCGGCAACCATATTGCTGTAATTTCAGGGCCTTTGTTCACGCCAAGCTGATTCCACGAAGGCCCGAAACGCGCTACGCAACGCCTGATGTCCAGGCCCATGACGACGACCTCGATCCCGTCTGCCCGAGCGCGCGCGAAGACCCGGGTGAGCTATGCCCGCTTTCGCGCCTGGCTGGTTGCCAGCGCGACCCGCCCCGAGGCGCGCCTCTGGCTGGTGATCCAGCTCGCCATCCTGCATGCGGTGCTCTGGACCTTCATCCTGATCAATCTCAAGGCAGCGCAGGACGTTCACATGGACGTCGCGGAAGCCTGGGGCTGGGGGCAGAAATTCCTCTGGGGCTATGGCAAGCACCCGCCGCTGTCGGGCTGGGTCGCCGGCCTCTGGTTCACAGTGTTCCCGCCGACGGACTGGGCGACCTATGCGCTGGCGATGGCGACCGTCGGCACCGGTATGGTGATCTGCTGGCTCATCGCGCTGCGCGTCGTGGATGCGCGGCGCGCGTTCCTGGTCGTGGTGATGGTCGCGCTCTACCCGATCTTCAATTTCAAGGGTTTCAAGTACAATCCCGACCTGCTCCAGCTCGTCACCTTGCCGCTCCTCGTGCTCGCTTATCTCAATGCGTTCGAGAAGCGGAGCTGGCAGTCCGGAGTGTTGCTCGGCCTTGCCGGCGCGCTGGCGCTGATGACCAAATACTGGGTGCTGACCATGATCGGCGCCATCGGGCTTGCCGCGCTGATCCATCCGGAGCGAATGAGATTCCTGTCGTCGCCGGCACCGTGGGTTGCGATCGCGACGATGGTGGTGGCGATGATCCCGCACATCGTGTGGCTGGCGGACGCGCATTTCGTGCCGCTGACCTATGCCGGCGATACCTACAGCCTCGAGGACAGCGGCCAGGTGCATCAGCTCGTGACCGGCTATGCCCTGCATAATGTCGCGCTGCTGGCATTGCCGGTGGCGCTGGCCGCGCTGGCGATGGCGCTGGTGCCACCTTGGTTCAGGCTGCTCCTGCGTGCGCCCTTGCGCATCGTCACGCGGGACTGGGCGCGCGGCGCGAATTCCAGCGTGAACCTTTCGCAGGCGCGCAACGTCTGGCTCATCCAGATCATCGTCGCGGTCGGCCCCGCGCTCGGCGCGCTGGCCTTCAGCATCTACATGAAGACCGATTGGGGCATCTCGCTGTTCTTCCTGGTGCCCTTGGCGCTGGTCGCGATCCCGGCGTTGCGGGTGCAGAGCGCTGCGCTGTTCAACATTGTCGCGATCTGGCTCGTGCTCAGCGTTGCCACGCTCATTGCCTCGCCCTGGATCGCCGCCCGCGAGATGGCGGCCAATGCCGGCAATACGGCGACTTACGGCGCGCGCTCGGATCTCGCGCGCGAGCTGACGCAGGCCTGGCACGCGCGCTTCGCCTCGCACTGGGCGGTCGTCGCCGGCACCATGGAATCGATCCAGCCGATGGTGTTCTACAGCCCGGATCATCCGGCCGCGTTCACGCCGCTCGAGGCCTGGGGGTCCGGATTGATTTCGCCCGATGACGTCAAGCGATACGGCTTCATCGGCGTGTTCGACCCGGCCGATGGTCGCCTGCCGGCGTTCGAAAAATGGGTGTCCGAAGTTGCGCCGAAGGCCGAGCGCATCGTAATGACGACGCGCCGTTTCACTCACGGCAAAGCCGGTCCGTCGATGAGCTGGAACATCTACATCGCGCCGCCGGGGAATTGATCGAAGCGAATCCGCCTAAATCCCTTCCTCGTTGAATTTGCTTTCAACGAGTTCGGTGATCGCCGCGAGCGCGGCCTCGGCATCATCGCCGGACGCGGCGACCGTGATGGTGGTGCCGGGACCGGCGGCGAGCATCATCAGGCCCATGATCGAGGTGCCGCCGACGGTTTCGCCGCCGCGCGTCACCCAGACCTGCGCGCTGAAACGCTCGACGGCCTGAACGAACTTGGCGGAGGCCCGCGCGTGCAGGCCGCGCTTGTTGATGATCAGGAGGTCCTTGGAGATCGCGCCCGCGGGCACGCCCGTCCCGGCTTGCGGCGCCTCGTCGCTCATTTGCCGGCGAGGACGCGGCTGGCGATGGTGACGTATTTGCGGCCGGCTTCCTGGGCCATCGCGATCGCGTCGGGGAGCGGACGCTCCTCGCGCACCTTGGCGAGCTTCACCAGCATGGGAAGGTTGATGCCCGCGAGCACTTCGACCTTCGGCCGGCTCATGCAGGATATTGCCAAATTGGACGGCGTGCCGCCGAACATGTCGGTGAGGATCGCGACGCCGTCGCCGGAATCGACGCGGTTAACCGCCTCGATAATGTCGCTTCGACAGAGATCGGAATCATCTTCGGCGCCGATCGTGATCGCTTCGATTTGCTTTTGTGGGCCCATGACATGTTCAAGCGCTGCCTTGAATTCGTCGGCAAGGCGCCCGTGGGTCACAAGTACTAGACCAATCATCGGAAAACTCCTCGCGGGCGCTTTTGGTGCACCGCACGAACGCGCCACTTTGACCATCCAGAGCCCCCGCGCAAGAGGGGATGTTGCGTATCTCCCTGAATCTAGACGGATGGATAAGGGGAGCTGCGCCGGTCTATTCGGTCGCGAGTGTGGGGTTCATATGGTTACCATTTCCCTTCAAACAATCGCCTGAAGGGTTAACGGGAGATGAACTCTTGGTAGTGGTCAAGGCCGCGACAACCAGAGGAAGGGGCAAATAGTCGCGGCCGACTGGGATTCGTGGTATTTCGACACCTAAAATGGCTGTTTTCAGGGATTGGGCCGGCGGCAGCCGCTCCGCATCCGCGGCGTCCAGATCGACCACGAGGCCGACGGTCGCATGCTCCACAAAGTCGCAGCGGCGGATTCCCAGCCCCCGGATCTCGATCAGGCCGGCCAGAACCGGGGCGGGGCGGACCTCAATTTCGCGGCCGACTGTCGCCAGATGGACACGGTCATCACCGACCAGAACGGCCGTTTCGAGCACGCCGCTGCGTCCTGCCATGATCAAATCGAAGGCAAGGCGCGACTTGCCGGAGCCCGAGGGCCCGCGGATCAGCACCGCCAGATCTCCAACCTTGACCGCCGAGGCGTGAACGCTGGGGCCACCGTCGCTCATAGCGCCGGCAGCCTCACCACGAAACGCGCGCCGACAACACTGGGCGCGCCGTCCTCGTCCGCCGGGCCGAGGCGGTTCTCCGCCCAGATGCGTCCGCCATGTGCGTCGACGATCTGCTTGGAGATCGACAGGCCAAGGCCGGAGTTCTGGCCAAAGCCCTGATGAGGGCGGTCGGTGTAGAAGCGCTCGAAGATGCGCTCCAGCGCGTCGTCGCGGATTCCGGGGCCGTCGTCGTCGACCACGATCTCGATCTCTCCGCGTACGCGGCGGCAGGTGAGGCGCACCTTGTTGCCGGGCTCGGAGAAGGACTGTGCGTTCGAGAGCAGGTTGGAGACCACTTGTCCGAGTCGCGAATCGTGGCCGGTCACGGCGAAATTGTCGGTCGGGCTGCGGCCCTCGAAACGCATTTCGACCGCGACGTCATGGCCGAGCTTGGTTTCATTGGCGACGGAGACGAGCGTCGTCAGCAGGCGGCGCAGGTCGACCGGAATCGCATCCTGGCGCTGCAGTTCTGCATCGAGACGGCTGGCGTCGGAGATGTCCGAGATCAGCCGGTCGAGCCGCTTGACGTCATGCTCGATCACCTCGAGCAGGCGCGCGCGGCTGTTCTCGTTGCGCGCCAGCGGCAACGTCTCGACCGCGGAGCGCAACGAGGTCAACGGGTTCTTCAATTCGTGCGCGACGTCGGCGGCGAACATCTCGATCGCTTCGATGCGGCTGTAGAGTGCACTGGTCATGTCGCGCAGCGCACCGGAGAGATGGCCGATCTCGTCGCGACGACGGGTGAAGTCGGGAATTTCGACGCGGGTCCTGATCCGGCGGCGGATCAGCTCGGCGCTATCGGCGAGCCGGCGGACCGGACCTGCGATCGTGCTGGCGAGCAGCAGCGACAGCATGATCATGACCGCGGCGGCGACGCCGCCCACTTTGAGGATGGCGAGGCGCTCGGCGGTGACCATCTGGTCGATGTCGTCGCCCTGCGTCGACAGCATCAGCGCGCCATGGATGGCGCGCGAGCGCAGCACGGGGACCGCGACAGAGACGATCACCTCGCCGCGCGCATTGACCCGCACCATCGAGCGCTTCTGGCCCTGGAGCGCGTCGCCGACCTCCGCATAGCCATTGCCGTTCTCGGGGCCGAGCTCGCGATAGAGCGGCAGGTCGCCGCGATTGAGCCAAGTACGGACCGCGACCATGCCGCGTTCGACCATGCCAGGCTTCTCGGCGGACACTGACGGCAGGGGGAAGCGCACCACGGTATCGAGGCTGCGGCTATCGACCAGCAGGCTGCCGTTCGGGTCGTAGATGCGGGCGCGCGTCTTGGTCGGCGAGATCAGCGTGCGCAGCACCGGTGCCACGCGCTCCGGATTGATCGGAAAATCCAGCGGGGAATACTCGTCCGAGCCGCCATAGGTCTCGCCCGGCTTGAGGTCGAGCAACCGGTCGGGGTCGATGGTGATGGCGTTGGTCTGCACCGTCGCGGACGCCGCGATCGCGCCGGCGATGATCTCCGCCTGCACCAGCAGGCTCTGCGCGCGCGCGTCGATCAGGCCGGCGCGGAATTGCGACAGATAGAGGATGCTCGCCACCAGCGCGACCAGGCCGGCGAGGTTGAGCGAGACGATGCGGCGGGTCAGGCTCGAGAAGGACAGCGCGAAGAAGAACTGCCCGGCGCGCTTCAACCAGTTCAGTGGACGCCAGCCCCGCACGGCCAGCTTGTCCTCAGCCAATTGATCCGGAGCGCCGTGGGCGGTGACGTCCTCGGCGTTCTGGTTCTCGTCAGGCTGCGTTCGGTCAAGCAATGCTCACGCCCGCGTTAGGACAGCTCGTGCGAAGGTCCCCGCATCCTAGAGCCATCCCGGTCCCGATGGAATCAGAACCGGCGATGCTCTCGGTCTTTCGTGGAGGCGCGTGCGCCTCAGGCTTCCTTGAAGCGGTAGCCGACGCCGTAGAGCGTCTCGATCATCTCGAACTCGTTGTCGACCACCTTGAACTTCTTGCGCAGCCGCTTGATGTGGCTGTCGATGGTGCGGTCGTCGACATAGACCTGGTCGTCATAGGCGGCGTCCATCAGCGCGTTGCGGCTCTTCACCACGCCGGGCCGGGTCGCGAGCGCCTGCAGGATCAGGAATTCGGTGACGGTCAGCGTCACCGGCTCGTTTTTCCAGGTGCAGGTGTGCCGTTCAGGATCCATGCGCAGCAGGCCGCGGTCGAGCGCCTTGGCGTCGTTCTCCTTCGGCGTGACGGTCGGGTCCTTCGGCGCCGAACGGCGCAGCACCGCCTTGACGCGCTCGACCAGCAGGCGCTGCGAGAACGGTTTGCGGATGAAGTCGTCGGCGCCCATCTTGAGGCCGAACAGCTCGTCGATCTCTTCGTCCTTCGAGGTCAGGAAGATCACCGGCAGGTCGGATTTCTGCCGCAGCCGGCGCAACGTCTCCATGCCGTCCATGCGCGGCATCTTGATGTCGAGGATGGCAAGATCGGGCTGGGTGGTGCGGAAACCGTCGAGCGCTGAGGCGCCGTCGGTATAGGTCATGATGCGATAGCCTTCGGCCTCCAGCGCGATCGAGACGGATGTGAGAATGTTGCGGTCGTCGTCGACCAAAGCGATTGTGGGCATGAGCCTCTGCTTTCTGCTTTCCGTTTGGGTCGTGGCTTGAAAACGGCGAGCAATCCACTGATGCGCCGCATACATGGGTGCCGATGTTGGCATTCGAACCTTGTCACCGAGCAATGCAAGCTAGGCTGAAGTGTGACCAAGTTCCACGAAACACGGCAGATTCGCCGCATCTCGACCCATAACCGGGCCCCGGTTTACCCGAAAAAAGGCCCTCCATGCAACCACCTGACCCGAGAAAGCCGATGCAACCGACCCCCGACTTCGACCCCGGAAAGCTCGCCAAATCGCTGCTGCGGCGGTCACGGCAGGGGGCCTTGGCGACATTGATGGCCGGCAGCGGCGATCCTTATTGTTCCCTGGTCAATCTGGCGAGCCATCCGGATGGCTCTCCGATCCTGCTGATCTCAGGATTGGCCGTGCACACCAGGAACATCCTGGCCGACAGCCGGGTGTCCTTGATGCTGGACGAGCGGGCGGCGGGCGATCCGCTGGAAGGTGCCCGGATCATGCTGTCCGGCCATGCCGAGCCGGCCGATGCCGACAAGGATCTGCTCCGGCGACGGTATCTCAATGCTCATCCCTCAGCGGGAGCCTTTGTTTCCTTTAAAGATTTCTCTTTCTTTCGGATCCGGCCTACGGGAACCCATCTGGTCGCCGGCTTCGGCCGGATCGTCGACCTCAAGCCGGAGCAATTCCTGACCGACCTCACGGGGGCCGAGGACTTGCTGACGGCGGAGGAGGGCGCGGTGGAGCACATGAATGCCGACCACCGCGAGGCCATGGGCCTCTATGCAACAAAACTGCTCGGTGCTGCCGCGGGCGACTGGCGCTGCACCGGCTGCGACCCGGAGGGCCTCGACATGCAGGACGGCCAGACCGTCTTGCGGCTGGATTTTCCGGAGCGGGTGGCTGATGGCACGGCGCTGCGCAAGATGCTGGTTCGCCTCGCCGGCGAAGCGCGCACCAGGATGAACCAGAGCGCAACACATTGAACGCTGCTGCCCATCGCCGCGACCCAAGTTCGTTACCGGTCAGAAGGCGGCGGCGAGAGCGTCATGACAGAATGGAATAGACGGACGCTGGTTGCGGGTTTGACGCTCGCGATCACCGCATCGCTTGTCACGCCTAGCGTCGCCCAGAAAGGTCTCGCCGCGGAGAGCGCGCGGATCAACACCCTCATGAGCGCCGGCAGATATTCGGAAGCACTGCCTTTGGCGCAAGGTATGGTCGCGAACCTGGAGAAGAGCGACACAGGTCGCGAACTCGCCGCCGCGCTGAACAACCTCGGCCAGGTTCATGCCGGTCAGGGCCACGACGATCTGGCGGAGCCGCTCTACAAGCGCGCCATCATGCTGATGGAAAAGTCGCTCGGTCTCGAAACCCCGTTGATCGGAGCCGAACTGAGCAACCTCGCCGCGCTCTACCAGCGGCAGAGCCGCTACGCCGAGGCTGAGCCGCTGTTCAAGCGCGCGCTCGCCGTTCGCGAGAAGGGATTGTCGCGCGAGCATCCCGATGTCGGCCAGTCACTCAATAATCTCGCCACGCTCTATGTGAAGCAGCAGCACTATGCCGAAGCCGAGCCGCTGTTTCAGCGGGCGCTCGCGATCTACCAGAAGGCTGGCGGCTCCGAGCATCCGGCGGTGGCCACCGTCCTGAACAATCTCGGCCAGGTCTATCGCGATCTCAATCGCGATGCGGACGCGGAAGCGCCGATCAAGCGCTCGCTCGCGATCCGGGATAAGGTGCTGGGACCGGATCATCCCGACGTCGCCCGCTCGCTGAACAATCTCGCCGGCCTCTACGAGCACCAGCAGCGCTACGGTGACGCCGAGCCGCTCTATCGTCGCGCGCTGGTCATCCGCGAAAATGCACTCGGGCCCGATCATCCCGAGGTCATGACCTCGACCGGCAATCTGGCTTATTTCCTCTACGTGGCCGGGCGCGCCGCGGACGCATTGCCGTTCGCGGAAAGGACTCTTCGGGGCGATCGCGCCCAGTTGCGCATCGTCTTGCCGGTCCTGTTCGCCGCGCGCCAACAAGATCTGCTGTCCGGCGACAAGGCGCTCGACGAGGCCCTCGCCGCGATCCAGCGCGGCACGCAATCCTCCGCCGCATCCGCCGTGAACAAGCTCGCGGTTCGGCTTGCCGCCGGCAGCGACCGGCTCGCCGAGCTGGTGCGCCGGGATCAGGATCTCGCGGCTGAGTCAGAGGCACTCGACAAGGCGATCGTTGCCGCAGTGTCGAAGCAATCCGCGCAGCGCGATCTCGCAACCGAACAGCGCAGCCGCGCGCGGATTGCAATGATTGCCAACGAGCGTGCGGGCTTGCAGAAGACGCTCGCGGTCGAGTTTCCCGACTACGCGTCACTCTCCAATCCGCTGCCGTTGACGGCAAAGGACATCCGGCTGCTGCTGTCGGCCGACGAGGCGATGGTGCTCTATTCCGTCGTCGACAAGCAGAGCTGTGTCATCGCGATCACGCGCGAGGGCGTCGACTGGAAGGCCATCCCACTCGGCGCGGATGCGCTGACGCAGAAGGTGACGGCATTCCGCAAGGGACTCGACGTCGGCAAAGCGCGCGACGCCTCCGGCAAATCCGGATTGTTCGATCTGGCGCTCGCCAACGAGCTCCATGTCGCGCTGCTCGGTCCGGTCGAGGCGTTGACAAAGCACAAGCACAGCCTGCTGGTGGTGCCGTCGGCTGCGCTGACCGCATTGCCGTTTCATCTGCTCGTCACGGAGAAGCCGCAGGCTGCGATCCCGGACACGCTCGAAGGCTATCGCGGCGCCGCCTGGCTGCTGCGGCGCCAGGCCGTCTCGGTGCTGCCGTCGGTGGGCAGTCTGAAATCGCTGCGGGCCTTCGCGCGTCGGGATCAAAGCGTGAAGCCGATGACCGGCTTCGGCGATCCCGTGTTCAATCCTGCACTGGAAGGGCCCGCCGAGCGGCGCGCCGCGAACGGCAAGGTCGCCGCGCGCAGCATCGCGACCATCGCCTATAGTGATTTCTGGCGCGGTGCCGGCGTCGATCGCGCGCGGCTTGCGCAGGCGCTGCCGCAACTGCCCGACACCGCCGATGAGTTGAACGCGGTGGCCAGGGATGTCGGGGCTTCCGAGGCCGACATTCATCTCGGCCGCGACGCCAGCGAGACGACGCTCAAGCGTGCAGCGCTTGCTCAATACGGCATCATCTACTTTGCCACCCACGGCCTCGTTGCCGGCGACATCAAGGGACTGGGTGAGCCCTCGCTCGCGCTCTCCATTCCCGATCAGCCCACTGAACTCGACGACGGTCTACTCACCGCGAGTGAAGTCGCTCAGCTCAAGCTCAATGCGGATTGGGTTGTACTGTCGGCCTGCAACACCATCGCGGGCGACAAGCCCGGCGCCGAGGCCCTGTCGGGACTGGCGCGCTCGTTCTTCTACGCCGGTGCGCGCGCGCTCCTGGTCTCGCATTGGGCCGTGGATTCGGAAGCTGCCACCCGCCTGACCACGATGACTTTCGAGCTGCTCAAAAACGAACCACAAATCGGGCGTGCCGAAGCCTTGCGCCGCGCGATGTTAACCTACGTTGACGACACCTCGTCTCCGCGCAACGCCTATCCAGCGATGTGGGGGCCCTTCGCGCTCATCGGCGAAGGCGCGGTACGATAGGGCGGGCTGCGATTGTCCTTCAGCTGTCTTGGACATTGTGCGTTGCAATAACCTCAGGAAACGCCGAAACGCACATTTGGTTGCGCGATCATTGTCGATTTTTTGATGCGCCTGCTCAGAGCTGACATGCGCGACGTTTGGCGCGGTCCTTGAATAAACCAAATCCTAAGGGATCAGCTTGGCAACGCCAGCGTTCATCAGTATTAGGTCGTTCCAACCGAGGCCGAACGGCCTGTAATCACGGTGACCGCGGCGGCGCCAAGCATGATCGCGCTGAGTGGGTTCTAGGAGGATTTTTCGTGCAAGAGACGGGCGTGCGCAACGGTGCCTTCGGCGCCGACAAATTCGGCTTAAAGAATCTCAAGCAGGTTCACTGGAACCTCGGTGCGCCGCAACTCTATCAATACGCGCTCTCCGCGGGCGAGGCGGTGCTGTCGGCCGATGGCGCGCTCTGCGCCGACACCGGCGAGTTCACCGGCCGCAGCCCCAAGGACAAATTCACGGTGCGTGACGCCACCACCGACAAGAAGATGTGGTGGGCCGGCAACCAGTCGATCACCGCAGAGCAGTTCGAGACGCTCTACCAGGACTTCCTCAAGCACGCCGAAGGCAAGTCGCTGTTCGCACAGGACCTCTATGGCGGCGCCGATCCGGCTTATCGCATCAAGACCCGCGTCTTCACCGAGCTCGCCTGGCACTCGCTGTTCATCCGCACGCTGCTGATCCGTCCCGAGGCGATCGAGCTCTCGGCGTTCGTGCCCGAGCTCACCATCATCGACATGCCGAGCTTCCGCGCCGATCCGAAGCGCCATGGCTGCAAGTCGGAGAATGTCGTCGCGATCGATTTCGCCCGCAAGATCGTGCTGATCGGCGGGTCTTACTATGCCGGCGAGATGAAGAAGTCGGTCTTCACCACGCTGAACTACTATCTGCCCGAGCGCGGCGTGATGCCGATGCATTGCTCGGCCAATGTCGGCGCCAAGGGCGATGCGGCGATCTTCTTCGGCCTGTCCGGCACCGGCAAGACCACGCTGTCAGCCGATCCGAACCGCACGCTGATCGGCGATGACGAGCACGGCTGGGGCCCGAACGGCGTCTTCAACTTCGAAGGCGGCTGCTACGCCAAGTGCATCAAGCTGTCGCAGGAAGCCGAGCCCGAGATCTATGCCGCCTCGACCCGCTTCGGCGCGGTGCTCGAGAACTGCGTGTTGGACGAAGACACCCGCGTGGTCGATTTCGACGACGGCTCCAAGACCGAGAATACGCGCTCGGCCTATCCGCTCGAGTTCATCCCGAACGCCTCGCGCACCGGCCGCGCACCGCAGCCGAAGAACGTGGTGATGCTCGCCGCCGACGCCTTCGGCGTGCTGCCGCCGATCGCCAAGCTCTCGCCGGCGCAGGCGATGTATCACTTCCTGTCGGGCTACACCGCCAAGGTCGCTGGCACCGAGCGCGGTCTCGGCAATGAGCCGCAGCCGGAATTCTCGACCTGCTTCGGCTCGCCCTTCCTGCCGCTCGACCCCTCCGTCTACGGCAACATGCTGCGCGACCTGATCGCCCAGCACAATGTCGACTGCTGGCTGGTCAACACGGGATGGACCGGCGGCAAGTACGGTACCGGCTCGCGCATGCCGATCAAGGTGACGCGCGCGCTGCTGACCGCGGCCCTCGACGGCTCGCTTCGCAACGTCGAATTCCGCACCGATAAATATTTCGGCTTCGCGGTCCCGACCGCGCTGCCGGGCGTGCCGAGCGAGATCCTCAACCCGGTCAACACCTGGAAGGACAAGGACGAGTTCGACAAGACCGCCCGCGCGCTGGTCGGCATGTTCCAGAAGAACTTTGCCAAGTTCGAAGCCCAGGTCGACGCCGAGGTCCGCGCCGCTGCACCGGACGTGAAGCTCGCGGCGGAGTAAGCTTGCGTCGTTTGAAATTCGAAAGGGCGGCCGCGAGGCCGCCCTTTTGCTTTTCAAGATGTCTCTCCACCGTCATTGCGAGCGCAGCGAAGCAATCCAGAATCCCTCCGCGGAAACAGTCTGGATTGATGGCGAACTCGCGGAAGCAGCTACGCCTTGAAATAGGCGATCTGCGTCGTGGTCGCGAGCAGTCTTCCGTTCGGCGACCACAGCTCGGCGTTCTGGTCGGCGTAGCTCTTGTGCATGATCTTTGAATCGGCCGTCGCCAGCACGCGCGTGATGTCCTCGGCGGCGAGCTCTTCGCTGTCAGTGTGGAAATACGTCGTCAGCGACACCGTGCCGAACGGAACCAGCTCGCGTCGCGCGTGGAAGATGCGGCCGAAGAAGGCGTCCGACATCGACATCAGCGACGGCATGTCGAGCTTGCGCGGTTCGCGATCACTGATCCAGAGCTTTGAGTAAGTGCTGGCGAGCTCGGGCTTGAGCGGGCCGATCCGCATCTCGCCCTCGACGAAGCGGAATTCGTACTGGTTGGCCCAGGACGCCGCGATCTTCGGGAACGGCATCGTCTCTTCGAACGGCTTTGCATCGGGATATTGCGCCACCCTGTGCTCCCAGGACGGCCGGCGTTCGGCGAACACGGCGGTGGCGAGCGTTGCGACCTCGCCGCCGCCTTGCGACAGTTCGACGCTCCAGTGCTGGCTGGAGCGATTAGCCTTCACCAGCCGCACGTCCAGATCGAACGGCCCCTTCGCGATCGGCGCGCAGTAATTCACGGTGAGCGCCAGCGGGTCGCCGGCACGTTCCGGATGCTCGATCAGCGCACGCAGGATAGTCGCGGCGGTGGCGCCGCCGAACGGGCCGACAAAGGCCCAGTAATCGTCGCTGGTGTGTCCCTGCCAGCTGGAGTCACCGGCGGTGACGCGGGTGGCGTCGTCGAAAGGGTGCGGGAGCTTGGCGTGCATTATTCGATCCGGCGTTCAATGACGGACGTCATATCACGTCCGCCGCCGGCTTGTGCAATTACCTCGTGAGTAACCGATTTCACGTCGCGGAAATTCAGCCCGCGACGTCGCGCAAGGTCGGCAGCAGCGGCGTGGTGGGGTTGACCGGCACGTTCCAGATCTCCTCGGCGTATTCGCGAATGGTGCGGTCGGAGGAGAACCACGCCATGCGCGCGACGTTGAGGATCGAGGCGCGGGTCCAGGCCGGCGCCACCTGCCAGCGCGCATCGACGCTGCGCTGCGCCTCGTAATAAGAATCGAAGTCGGCGCTGACCATGTAATGGTCGAGATAGCGCAGCGCATGCGCGATCGATTCGAAGCGGCCGGGATCGCCGGGCGAGAATTCGCCGGCGCCGATCGCATTGATGGCGCGCTGGAGCTTCGGCGAATTGCGGATCACGTCGGAGGCGTCCAGCCCCTGCTTGCGCCGGATCATGACATCGCCGGCTTCCATGCCGAAGATCGCGATGTTCTCCGCGCCGACATGGTCGCGGATCTCGATGTTGGCGCCGTCGAGCGTGCCGATCGTGAGGGCGCCATTGAGCGACAGCTTCATGTTGCCGGTGCCGGAGGCTTCCATGCCGGCCGTCGAGATCTGCTCGGAGAGGTCGGCCGCGGGAATGATCACCTCGGCGAGGCTGACATTGTAGTCGGGCAGGAAGACGACCTTGAGCTTGCCGCCGATCGCGGGGTCGTTGTTGACGACTTCCGCAACGTCGTTGATCAGCTTGATGATCAGCTTGGCGTAGCGGTAGCTCGCCGCCGCCTTGCCCGCAAAGATCTTCACCCGCGGCACCCAGTTGCCGTTGGGGTCGTCCTTGATCGCCTGGTACAGCGCGACCGTCTCGATGACATTGAGAAGCTGGCGCTTGTATTCGTGGATGCGCTTGATCTGCACGTCGAACAGCGCGTTCGGGTCGACCTTGATGCCGAGGCGCTCGCCGATCAGGCGCGCCAGCGCCGTCTTGTTGTGAAGCTTGACTGCGCGGAACCTCTTCTGGAATTCGACGTCGCTGGCGCGGGCCTCGATCAGGCTGAGCTGCGTCGGATCATCGAGCACGGCGTCGCCACAGGTCTCGCGCAACAGATCGGTCAGTTTCGGGTTCGCCAGCATCAGCCAGCGGCGGAAGGTGATGCCGTTGGTCTTGTTGGTGATGCGGCCGGGGTAGAGATGGTTGAGGTCGTGGAACACGGTCTCCCGCATCAGGTCCGAATGCATCGCCGAGACGCCGTTGATGCGGTGGGAGCCGACGAAGGCGAGCTGGCCCATGCGCACGCGCCGGCCGCTCCGCTCGTCGATCAGCGACACCGAGGCGCGGAAGTCGATGTCGCCGGGGGCGCGCGCCTCTGCGAGCGCGAGATGCTGCACGTTGATGCGGTAGATGATCTCGAGATGCCGCGGCAACAGCCGTTCGAACAGCTCGACCGGCCAGGTCTCCAGCGCCTCAGGCAGCAGCGTGTGGTTGGTGTAGGACAGCGTGGCGACCGTGATCTTCCAGGCCTCGTCCCAGCGGAAATTGTGGTCGTCGATCAGGATCCGCATCAGCTCGGTGACGGCCAGGCTCGGATGGGTGTCGTTGAGCTGCACCGCGACCTTGCTCGACAGGCTGCGAAGCTGGCCGTCCGACGCAAGGTGCCGCTTGATCAGGTCCTGCAGCGAAGCCGAGACGAAGAAATATTCCTGGCGCAGGCGCAGCTCGCGGCCCGCCGGGCTCTCGTCGTTCGGGTAGAGGAATTTACAGATCGCTTCCGCGCGCGACTGCTCGGCGCTGGCGCTGACATAGTCGCCGGTGTTGAAGGCATCGAGCTTCAACGGATCGGGCGAGCGTGCCGACCACAGCCGCAGCGCGTTGACGTGCTGGCCGCGCCAGCCGACGATCGGCGTGTCATAGGCCATCGCCTGCACGGTCTCGGACGGATGCCAGATCGCGCGATCGCGGCCCTTGTCTTCGACATGCTCGACACCGCCGCCGAAGCGAATGTCATAGATCACTTCGGGCCGCTGCAATTCCCAAGGGTTGCCGAAGCCGAGCCATTCGTCCGGATATTCCTGCTGCCAGCCCTGATTGATGATCTGACGGAACAGGCCGTAATCATAACGGATGCCGTAGCCGATCGCAGGGATCGACAGCGTCGCCATGCTTTCCATGAAGCAGGCGGCGAGACGGCCCAAGCCGCCATTGCCGAGCGCCGCGTCCGGCTCGCATTTGCGCAGCTCAGGCAAGGAAACGCCGAGATCGCCGAGCGCGACCTCGAAGATCTTCAATAGCCCCATATTGTTCAGCGCGTCGCTGAAGAGGCGGCCGATCAGGAATTCGAGCGAGAGATAATAGACCCGCTTGCGCCCCGCATCGTAGCTGTGCTTCTCGGCCGTGAGCCAGCGATGCACGATGCGATCGCGCAGCGCCAGCGCCGCGGCCTGGTACCAGTCGTGCTTGGTGGCCATGCCCGCATCCTTGCCGATGGCAAGGCGCAGCTTCGCCAGGATCGCGCCCTTGATCTCAGCCAGAGCGAGTTCGTCGATGGGCTGGTTGGGGGCGGAGAATTTGGGCTGGAACGATGAATCTTGCAAAGTCGTCACTTCCTGGTCGCGAGAACACTACTGACCCTACGCATCTTGCCTCTGTACGGAACCATTGCTGGTGCGACCGTGCACTGCGTTTGGCGTAAAATTATGCAAGGAACGGGCCGATTTGGGAACCCGGACGCATACGGGGAAACGTGGATTTGGTGCTAGAATGGCGGCCAATTCAGCCATCAGTGTGGAGGAGGCGCCCGATGAACTCTCTGATGAGACCTGTGACGCGACGGCTGATCGAAATCGCCACCGCCACCTTCCTCGTCGTCTGCATCACCGCGTCCAGCGCCGCCTTCGCCGCCGGCAAGATCGGCCGCAGCGCCGACGGCCTGAGCTGCGCCGTCACGCTTCCGCAAAACGCATCCTCCGCCGCCCGCTGCGCCGCCATCAAGCGCCAATGCGGCGGCAAATTTTACGCAAGCGCGTGCGGGGATAAGTTGATGTCAGCGGCGAATTGAGCAGGGGCTGGTGCAACGAAGAAGGTGTCGTCCTGGCGGAAGCCAGGACCCATTACCCGCCTGTCAGATGAGGCCTGACCGATCATTCCAATCGGGATTTCTTCCTCGATCAGCTTGATCTTCCAGTCCCGCTTCCAGAACTTGAGCTGCTTCTCGCGCGCGATCGCCTCCTGCAGTGTTGCGTAGGCTTCGACATGAACGAGGCGGAAGATTTTATACTTGTGCACGAACTTCGAGCCGCGACCCGAACGATGTAGCTCAAGCCGCGCGCGGACGTCGTTGGTGATTCCGATATAGATCGTGTCGTGATGGCGGCTTGCGAGAATGTAGACGAAGTAGCTGCTCGTGCTCATGGCCCAACCCGCAAAAGCAACACTGACCGGGGTAATGGGTCCTGGCTTTCGCCAGGACGACGCTCTCCAACAATCGCGCCTAACATCAGAACAAATTAAGAACACTTTAGCAAGTCTTTGATATATCATTGTGATTCGGCGTGTTGCCGACACCATATCTAGCGTCTGCCAGACTTCGCGAGGACTACATGTCCACCATTGCCTTCGATCAATTTGCCCTCACCAGGATCGCCGATTTCGCGCGCTCGCTGTCGCGGCTGCATCAGGCGGCGCGGCGCCACGCGGTCGACGACGACCAGTTCGACCGCGAGTTCAACGCGGTGTGCCAGTCGATCTGGGGCTACACCATCGACGACGTCAGCGACGATCTGTTTTCGGCGCAGGACCATCTGTTCCTCGACACGCTTGACGAAGCGCATGCGCGCATCTTCGCCGCCGAGCAGGGTTATGATCTCGTCGACGACCAAGGCATGCTCACCGACTGGTGGGGTTTTTGCTGGATGATTTTAGCCGAGAAGCGCGGCCTGCTCACGGCAGACAACCGCGCCGCCGCGCGCGCGGCGATCGAGGAGAAATATCTGGCGGCGCCGAACGTGATCGGCGTGATCATCGGACGGTGACCCACCATCCTCCGTCATTGCGAGGAGCCTCTTGCGACGAAGCAATCCAGAGTGCCTCCACGGAGCCAGACTGGATTGCTTCGCTTCCGCCTTCGCTCTTCGAGCTTCGGCGGACAAGTCGCTCGCAATGACGGCTTGGCTACAGACGAGCCTGAGCTAGTCCAGCCCAGCCCGCTTCGCCGGCTTTTGCGTTTTCGGCACCGTCACGTCGGGGAGCGTCTCGCGCACGATCTCCGCGGCAGGGGCATCCGCCGCCACCGTGTCGGCGCGCACCGGCGCCACCTTCATCTCGCCGAGCCGTGCGCGGACCTGCGCGGTGAGACCGGGATAGGAGGCGACCGGGGTGAAGTCCGCGGCCTGGTCGTTGCCGACGCGGATGCCGGTATAGGCGACGAGACCGTCGCTGGTGGCGATCACGTCGCCGGGCTTTAGCGACGAGTCCAGCGCCAGATCGACCGGAGCAAGGCCGACCGGCTCGCGGCCGTTGCAGGTGCAGTCGGCGCGCAGCGCCTTGCGATAGGCGAACGCGTTCTCGCTATCGGCATAGCGCTCGCCGGTCTGCGACGCCGCGCCGTCGATCGAGGAGCCGAAATAGATCTTGGTGGCGCTTGCAGGACAGAACGCCTGACACATCTGCGCGGGCGAGGTGAGACCGCGCATCAGCGGAAAATATTTGCCGTCGCAGCTGCGCACGCAGAACGCCGGTCCCGAGCCGCCGGCCGCAGCCGAACGTGTCGGCGGCACGTATGGCGGACTTGCGCCGTTCTGCTGGCCGGTGAATGGATCGGCGTAGGAGCTCGGCTGCTGCGGCACCTCACGCTGCGGCCGCTGCTGCTGCTGCATTCCGCCGAAGAAGAAGTCGAACAGGCCTTCGGCCGAAACCGGGGCCGGAGCCGCAACCAGCGGTGCTGCCAATGTGGCGGCTACGAGCATCGCGCGACGCCACCGGCGCGCATGGGACATGACTGTACGCAAACGCTTACTCCACCCGGCGCTACCCAACCGGCCGGGACCATCAGGTCTCAGCACATGATTCACCATAAGGCGGGATGGTAAATGAGCGGTTGAGGGGGGAGGAGCGGTGTCGCCGGACGGGTGGACCTCGTCCATGGCCGGGCTTGTCCCGGCCATCCAGGATCTCTGGTGCGGCAAAGACGTGGATGCCCGGTCAAGCCCGGGCACGACGGCGGAAAAAGTCTAGCCGCTCAAGCCTTCAAGAACTCCGACGCCTTGTACAGCGAGCGGAACGGCAGCCCGGCCGCGCCAAAGGTGTCGTCGGCGCCTTCCTCGCGGTCGACCATGGTCAGCACCAGCACCACTTCCGCGCCGGTCTCGCGCACCGCTTCCACGGCCTTCATCGCCGAGCCGCCGGTGGTGGTGACATCCTCGACGATCACGACGCGCTTGCCCTCCAGCGTCTCGCCCCTGGGCAGCCCCTCGATCGCAAGCTTCGCGCCATGCTCCTTCGGCTTCTTGCGCACGAAGAAGGCCGCGATGGGATGGCCCTTGATCCAGGAGATCTGCGCCAGCGCGCCGGCCAGCGGCACCGCGCCCATCTCAAGCCCGCCGATGAAATCGAGCTGGTCATCCTTCAGCGCCTCATAGGTCAACTCGGCGAGCAGGGTCGCACCCTCCGGGTCGAGCATGGTCGGCTTGAGGTTGAAGTAGAAGTCGCTCTTGCGGCCCGACGCGAGCGTCACCTCGCCGCGGCCGAAGGAGCGCCGGCGGATGATCTCGAACAGGCGGGCGCGGGAGGCTGATTTAGACACGGCGGGCCCTCGGGAGCATTTTTGGAGGTGGCGGAATTTATCCGCGACGGCCTCGACATTCCAGAGGGGGCTTCCCCCGTCAACAGGGATCGGCCATCCCGGGCGGCCGGTTGTGGGGGTGCAACGTTCTGGGGTAGGTGGATGCCGGATATCTCGGGCAAGAAAACCTGCAAGAAGGCTGGGCAAGGACACGCGACAAATGACCATCGAGCTGCACACCTGGAACACGCCGAACGGCCGCAAGATCTCGGTCGCGCTGGAGGAGATGGGGCTGCCCTACAAGGGGATCCCGGTGAATATCAGCAAGGGCGAACAGATGGCGCCGGAGTTCCTGAAGCTCTCACCCAACAACAAGATCCCCGCGATCGTCGATCCTGATGGCCCGGACGGCAAGCCCGTCAGCATCTTCGAGTCGGGTGCGATCCTGCTGTATCTCGGCGAAAAGACCGGCAAATTTCTGCCGAAATCGCTTTCGGGCCGCATTCCCGTTTATGAATGGTTGATGTGGCAGATGGGCGGTTTCGGGCCGATGCCGGGCCAGGTGCACCATTTCATCGCGCTCGAGAACGAGCAGGACCGCGCCTACGGCCTCAAGCGCTACATGGCCGAGACGCGACGGCTCTACGGCGTCCTCGACCGCCGGCTGGAGTCCAGCGATTTCGTCGCCGGCGAGCTCTCGATCGCCGATTTTGCCATCCTGGGCTGGGCCTGGCGTCACCCTCGCCACAAGGTTGACCTGGCCGACTTTCCCAACGTCAAGCGCTGGTACGAGGCCCTGATGGCCCGCCCGGCGGTGAAGCGGGGCATGGAGGCGAAGCTAGATTGATCTTTCTCTCCCTCTCCCCGCAAGCGGGGAGAGGGGAAAATCACACCTTCCGCGCTTCCACCGCCATCCGCACCGCAAGCCCGGCCAGCACCGTGCCCATCAGCCAACGCTGGACCAGCATCCAGCTTGGCCGGCTTGCGAGAAACAGCGCGATCGACCCGGCCGCGAGCGCGATCATCGCATTCACGCTGACACTGATCGCGATCTGGATCGCGCCGAGCACCACTGACTGCGCCAGCACGCTGCCGGCGGTGGGATCGATGAACTGCGGCAGCAGCGCGAGGTAAAGCATCGCGATCTTCGGGTTGAGCAGATTGGTGACGAACCCCATCGCGAACAATTTGCGCGGGCTGTCGATCGCAAGCTGCTTCACCTGGAACGGCGAGCGCCCGCCCGGCTTCACTGCCTGCCAGGCCAGCCACAACAGATAACCCGCGCCGGCAAAGCGCAGCGCGTCATAGGCGAAGGGAACGGCGAGCAGCAGCGCCGTGATGCCGAATGCCGCGCACAGCATGTAGAACAAGAAGCCGAGCGCCACGCCGCCGAGCGAGACGATGCCCGCCGCAGGCCCTTGCGTGATCGAACGCGAGATCAGGTAGATCATGTTCGGCCCGGGCGTGAGCACGAGGCCGAGGCAGACGAGAGCGAAGCCGAGCAGGGCGGAGGCGTGGGGCATGGCTGAACCGGTGCGGGAGACGGCACGGTTCTAATATGCGTGGCGCAGTGGGGCCATCGCGCAATTGCTCGGAGGACAATTCAGCTTGTGCGTGTGCCTTCGCCGGGGCGGTACCGTCCGATCAATGCGCCTCGTCCCAATTGTTCGCTGCGCGTGCATCGACATGCAGCGGCACCGAGAGCAGCACGGCCGGGAACGGCGCGTCCTGCATCACGTGCTGCACGACGGGGAGCGTCGCCTCGACCTCCGCGTCCGGTACCTCGAAGATCAATTCGTCATGCACCTGCAGCAGCATCTGCGCAGACAGTTTCTTCAGGACCAGGGCATCCTCCATCCGCGTCATGGCGCGGCGGATGATGTCGGCGGCGGTGCCCTGGAGCCGGGCGTTGATCGCGGCGCGCTCGTTGAAGGCGCGCACCGAGGCGTTCGAAGCCTTGATGTCGGGATAGTACATCTTCCGTCCGAACAGCGTGGTGACGTAGCCGTGGTTCCGGCAGAAGTCGCGCGTCTCGTCCATGTAGGCGCGGATGCCGGGGAAGCGTTCGAAGTATTTCTTGATGTAGGCGGAGGCCTCTTCGCGCGCGATGCCGAGCTGGTTGGCAAGGCCGAATGCCGAAATGCCGTAGATGATGCCGAAATTGATCGCCTTGGCCCGGCGCCGGATTTCGCTCGGCATGCCCTTGATCGGCACGCCGAACATTTCCGATGCCGTCATGGCGTGAATGTCCAGACCGTCGCGAAACGCCTGCTGCAGCACGGGAATGTCGGCGATCTCGGCGAGCAGCCGCAGCTCGATCTGTGAATAGTCGGCGGAGACCAGCTTGTGCCCTGGCGTTGCGATGAAGGCGCGCCGGATCTTGCGCCCGTCCTCAGTGCGCACCGGAATGTTCTGCAAATTCGGCTCGTTCGACGACAGTCGGCCCGTCGTGGTCGCGGCCAGCGCGTAGGTCGTGTGGACGCGGTGGGTCTGGGGATTGACGTAGGTCGGCAGCGCGTCGGTGTAGGTCGATTTCAGCTTAGAGACCTGGCGCCACTCCAGGATCTTCCGCGGGAGCTCGTGGCCCTGCTCGGCGAGTTCGTCGAGCACCTGAGCGGTGGTCGACCACGCGCCGGTCTTGGTCTTGGTGCCGCCCGACAGTCCCATCTTGCCGAACAGGATGTCGCCGATCTGCTTCGGGCTGCCGACATTGACCGGCTCGCCCGCGATCTGCTGGATCTCGGCTTCGACACGGGCCGCAGTCTGGGCGAAGTCGCCGGAGAGACGCGACAGCACCTGACGATCGATCGAGATGCCGCGCCGCTCCATGCGTGCGAGCACCGCGACCAGCGGGCGTTCCAGCGTCTCGTAGACCGTGGTCATGTGCTCGGCGATGAGGCGCGGCTTCAGCACGCGCCAGACGCGCAAGGTCACGTCGGCGCCTTCCGCCGACAGCGACGCGGCCTTGTCGATCGGCACCTGGTCGAACGTGATCTTGCCCTTGCCGCTGCCGAGCAGCTCGTTGTCTTTGAGCATCGCGTGACCGAACCAGCGCTCGGACAGTTGCTCCAGCGCGTGCGAGCCGCGGCCGGCATCGAGCACGTAGGAGATCAGCTGCGCATCATCGGTGTTGCGCAGTGTGATGCCGTGCTGCGCCAGCATCACCGCGGTGAATTTGACTTCGAAGCCGATCTTGAGAATGCCTGGTGATTCCAGCACCGGCCGCAACGCTTCGATCGCATCAGTGTGCTTGACCTGGTCGGGCGCGAGGCCCGCGTCGAACAGGCCGGCGCCGCCGCCGGACTGCTTGTGCGCCAGCGGCACGTAGCAGGCCTCGTTCGGCGCCAGCGCCAGCGCGATACCGCAGAGGTCGGCCTGCATCGGATCGATCGAGTTTCCCCGGATCTCGACCGCGACATGGCCGGCATCGTGAATGCGCGCGATGAACGCGTTCAATTCCGCGAGCGTCTTGATGGCCTGGTACTTGCTGCGGTCGACCGGAAGCTTGCGCAAAGCCTCTTCCCGCGCGGCGGCGAGCGAAATCGGCGCGCCCTTCGGACTCGCGGCCTTGTCCTCCTTGCTCGCCGAAGGGTTGCGCTGGCCCACCGGAACTTGCGCCGGCGCGCCGGGTCCCGGGGCCGGCACGACGTCCGAAGGCGGCAGCGGCGAGAAGACGCTGGCGCCGCTGGAATAGCCGGGATCTGCATCGACGTTGGCCGGGTCAATCTGCGAGAATTCGGCGACGCGGCGCGTCAGCGTGGAAAACTCCATCGCCTTCAGGAACGCGATCAGCTTGCGCGCATCGGGCTCGTGGACGGCGAGATCGTCCAACGGGACGTCGAGGTCGACCTTGTCGTCGAGCAATACGAGCTGCCGCGAGATGCGCGCCTTCTCGGCGTTCTCGATCAGCGCCTCGCGCCGCTTCGGCTGCTTGATTTCGGTGGCGCGGAACAGCAATTGCTCGAGATCGCCATATTCGACGATCAGCTGCGCCGCGGTCTTGATGCCGATGCCGGGCACGCCAGGAACGTTGTCGGTGGAATCGCCGGCCAGCGCCTGCACTTCCACCACCTTCTCCGGCGGCACGCCAAACTTCTCGATCACCTCGGGGATGCCAATGCGGCGGTCCTTCATGGTGTCGTACATGGTGACGCAGTCGGTGACGAGCTGCATCAGGTCCTTGTCGGAGGACACGATTGTCGCGCTTGCGCCGCGCTCGCAGGCTTGCCGTACATAGGTCGCAATCAAATCGTCGGCCTCGAAGCCCACCTGTTCCAGGCAAGGCAGGTCGAAGGCGCGCACCGCCTCGCGGATCAGCGAAAATTGCGGGATCAGATCGTCCGGGGCCGGCTGCCGGTGTGCCTTGTACTCAGGATAGATCTTGTTGCGGAAGGTGATTTCCGACTTGTCGAAAATGATCGCCAGATGGGTCGGCCGGTTGTCCTCGGGCATCTCGCGCAACAGCTTCCACAGCATGTTGCAGAAGCCGAGCACGGCATTGACCTGCAAGCCGTCGGACTTGCGGTTCATCGGCGGCAGCGCATGGTAGGCGCGGAAGATGTAGCCGGAACCGTCGACCAGGAAGACATGATCGCCCTTGCCGGCCGCCTTCGCGGCAACGGGCTTGGCAGCAGCTGTCGCAGCAGCGGGCTTGGTTTCGGCGGCCTTGGGCGCGGCAGCCTTGGTGTCAGCTTGGGCGGTGGTCTTTGGGGAGCTCTTGGGCATGGCCGCAATGTATGAATTTTTGCGGGATTTGACAGCCTTGGGAGGTGGATTTTTGGCTTGCGGATGCCGCTATCCCCACTGTCATTTCCCGCATCCCCCGCTGTCATTCCCCGCGACGGCGGGGAATCCAGTACGCTGCGGCTTCTCCGTATACGACTGCTGCCCTCTGGAATACTGGATCCCCGCCTTCGCGGGGATGACAGCAGAGTATCACTCCGCCGCCTGCAACACCGCGCTTGTCTTCTTCGGCGCGATCCAGAACGCATCGGGCCGCTCGAACAGGAAGTTGCCGCCAAGGCGCAGTGCGATCTGCCAGATTGCGAGCGAGCCGATCACGCCGGCGATGGTCACGATCAGCGACACCGCACCGATGTCGGGAATGATGCCCGTGCGCAAGAGCAGCGTCCGTGTCGCCGCCATCGGCAGGAAGAAGGCGAGATAGATCACGATCGAATGCTCGCCGCAGAAGCGGAAGACATTCAGCCATTGCACGCGCGCGAGCAGCGTGCCCATCGTGATGATGGCGCAGGCGCCGGCGAAGCCGAGCACGAGCGATACGATTTTCCATTCGCTGGCGCCGAGCGCAACGAGGCCGGCATTGACCAGCACCCATGTCGCGAGCGCTGTCAGCGCCCATGCGGGATGATTGCGCGCGCGGTCCGACAGCGCGAACACGTAGGGCGCGAACAGATAGCCCGAATAGAAATAGATGAAGCGCGCGCAGAACTCGTCGATCGCGGTCCAGCCGGTCGAAATGCGCGCCGTCTCCAGCGCGGCCGCGACGAGCCATATCGCGGGCTGCGGCATGCGCCGTGTCAGTTTTGTGACGACGAAGAAGATCGGCAGGAGGTAGATGAACCATAGCGTGCCGAACGGCTCGACGAAGGATTCCAGATATAGCAATCCGGCGTCGCGCCAGCTCGTTTCCGCTGCGAATGCGGGGGCCTTGAAGCCGAACTGGATTGTCACCCAGACGACATAGAAATAGGCGAAATGCACCATCTTGCGGTCGAGATAGGTTCGCCAGTCCCGGTCGATCACCAGTGACAGGAACAGACCCGAAATCAGGAAGAAATCCGGCATCCGGAATGGCTTCGCGAAGGCCACCAAAACATGCATGAAACCGGTCTCGCCGGCGGCAAGCTCGACCCCCAGCACCGAATGCATCATCACGACCATGACGATGCAGATGCCCTTGGCGTAATCGACCCAATCGACGCGCGCAGCAGCCGGGGCCTTGAGTCCCCCGCTCGCGGCGATTGTGCCTGATGGTGCCATGGTGTCTCTTTTCGAGGCGTGTTCCGCCAGCATCTGTGTGAACGCGGAGCAGTTTGCCGCCTTGCGGCTTACGATTTCTTTACTGGTACAATTGCTGTGCCGTTTTTTGCACGCGGGCTGTTCCCTCACCCCGGGAAAATGCTAAACCGCCGTGGAATTGGGGTTTTGTTAACCAAGCCAAACAGGGTTTTTCATGCGCATTGCTATGATCGGCACGGGCTATGTGGGACTGGTGTCCGGAGCCTGCTTTGCGGATTTCGGCCACGACGTCATCTGCGTCGACAAGGACGAGAAGAAGATCGCGGCCCTTCATCGCGGCGAGATCCCGATCTACGAGCCTGGGCTCGACGAGCTGGTGGCGACCAACGTCAAGGCCAAGCGGCTGGAGTTCACCACCGATTTGTCCAAGCCGGTTGCGGATGCCGATGCTGTCTTCATCGCGGTCGGCACGCCGTCGCGCCGCGGCGACGGCCATGCTGATCTGTCCTACGTCTATGCCGCTGCGAAAGAGATCGCGCAGTCGCTGTCCGGCTTCACCGTCGTCGTGACCAAGTCGACCGTTCCGGTCGGCACCGGCGACGAGGTCGAGCGCATCATCGGCGAGACCAATCCCAAAGCCGACGTCGTCGTCGCCTCGAATCCCGAATTCCTGCGCGAGGGCGCGGCGATCCGCGACTTCAAATTCCCCGACCGCATCGTCGTCGGCACCTCCGACGAGCGCGGCCGCAAGGTGATGAGCGATATCTATCGTCCGCTGTCGCTGAACCAGGCGCCGCTGATGTTCACGGAACGCCGCACCGCCGAGATGATCAAATACGCCGCCAACGCCTTCCTCGCGACCAAGATCACCTTCATCAACGAGATCGCGGACCTCTCCGAAAAGGTCGGCGCCAACGTGCAGGAGGTCGCGCGCGGCATTGGCCTGGACAACCGCATCGGCACCAAGTTCCTGCACGCCGGTCCGGGCTTCGGCGGCTCCTGCTTCCCAAAGGACACCAAGGCGCTGATCAAGATCGCGCAGGACTACGACGTGAGCTTGCGCATCGTCGAATCCGTGCTCGCGGTCAACGAGAACCGCAAGCGGGCGATGGCGCGAAAAGTGAGCCAGGCGCTCGGCGGTTCGCTGCGCGGCAAGACCATCGCCGTGCTCGGGCTCACCTTCAAGCCCGACACCGACGACATGCGCGACGCGCCGTCGATCCCGCTGGTGACCGGCCTGATCGACATGGGCGCGAAGGTGAAGGCCTTCGATCCCGTCGGCATGGAGCAGGCGAAGACTGAGCTGCCCAGCATCACTTATTGCGAAGACGCCTATTCCTGCGCGGAAGGCGCCGATGCGATCGTGATCGTCACCGAATGGGTGCAGTTCCGTGCGCTCGACCTCGACCGGCTGAAGGCAACCATGGCACAGCCCGTCATTGTCGACTTGCGCAACATCTACCGCCCCGAGGAGATGGCTGCGGCCGGCTTCGTCTATGAGAGTGTTGGACGGCCGCCGGTGCAGGGCTAGCGATCCGACCTCGCAACGATTCCGTCATGGCCGGGCTTGTCCCGGCCATCCACGTCTGTTTTCTAGTGTGACGACGTGGATGCCCGGCGACTTCCGTGCGAAGACGCGCTTCGCGCTTTTTGCTCGGGCGTGACGAATGGACAGGCCTTGCCCCTCAGTTTCGACACGCCCCTCCCGATCGATGCCGTGCTCGACGACCTCTCGCGCACGCTGGAGGCGCATCATGCCGCCGTGCTGGTGGCCCCTCCTGGCGCCGGCAAGACCACGCGCGTGCCACTGGCGCTGCTCGATGCCCCCTGGGCCAAAGGCAAGAAGATCATCGTGCTGGAGCCGCGGCGCATCGCGGCGCGCGCCAGCGCCGACCGCATGGCCAAATCACTCGGCGAACGCGCCGGCGAGACTGTCGGCTATCGCGTCCGCTTCGGCTCGAAGATCTCGCGCGCGACCCGCATCGAGGTGGTGACGGAGGGCATCTTCACCCGCCAGATTCTCGACGATCCCGAACTGTCGGGCATCGCCGCCGTGCTGTTCGACGAATTCCACGAGCGCTCGCTCGATGCCGACATGGGCCTGGCGCTGGCGCGCGACGCGCAGCTGGGCTTGCGCGAGGATTTGCGCATCCTCGTGATGTCGGCAACGCTCGATGGCGCCCGCGTGGCAAAATTGCTGGGCGAAGCGCCCGTCGTCGAAAGCGAGGGCCGCGCCTTTCCGGTCGAGACGCGCTATCTCGGCCGCAAGGCTGACGCGCCGATCGAGCGGCAGATGGCGGATGCGATCGCCTCGGCGCTGCGGGCCGATGCCGGCTCGGTGCTGGCGTTCCTGCCGGGCGCCGCCGAAATCCGCCGCACCCAGAATTTCCTCGCCGAACGCATACACGATTCCAGCATTGAAATCGTGCCGCTGTTTGGCGCGCTCGACGCCGCCGTGCAGGATCGTGCCATCTCGCCGGCGCCCAAGGGCACGCGCAAGGTGGTGCTGGCGACCTCGATCGCGGAGACCTCGCTCACCATCGAGGGCGTGCGCATCGTGGTCGATTCCGGTCTCGCCCGCGTGCCGCGCTACGAGCCCGACATCGGCTTGACCCGGCTCGAGACCGTGCGCGTCTCCCGCGCGGCGGCGGACCAGCGCCGCGGCCGCGCCGGCCGCACCGAGCCCGGTGTCTGCTACCGGCTCTGGGACGAACCTCAGACAGCCTCGCTAGCGCCCTACACCCAGCCCGAGATCCTCAGCGCCGATCTGTCCTCGCTGGTGCTCGATCTCGCGCAATGGGGCGTCGCCGATCCTGCCGCGCTGTCGTTTCTCGACCCGCCGCCGCAGCCGGCCTGGAAGGAAGCAAAAAGCCTGCTCTCCGAGCTCAACGCGCTCGATGGCGATGGCCGCATCACCGCGGAGGGCAAGAGCCTGCGCGCGCTGGCGCTGCCGCCGCGGCTCGCGCGCATGATCGTGGATTCGCACCGTGCCGGCGAAGGCGAGGCCGCCGCCGAGATCGCGGCCATCATCACCGAGCGCGGGCTCGGCGGCGACAGCGTCGATCTCGAGCACCGGCGCGATCAGTTCCGCCGCGACCGTTCCCCGCGTGCCGCAAGCGCGCGCGACCTCGCCCGGCGCTGGGCTTCGCAGGTGGCGGCGTCAGAGAAGGCGGCGACCGCAGAAGGTGACCTCTCGACCGGCCTGATGCTCGCCTACGCCTTCCCGGATCGCGTCGCGCGCAACCGCGGCAATGGCAGCTTCGTGCTCGCCAACGGCCGGGGTGCTGCGGTGGATCAGACCTCGTCGCTCGCGCGCACGCCTTATATCGCGGTCGGCGAGATGACCGGCACGGCGGCGAGCGGGCGCATTCTGCTCGCGGCGCAAATCTCGCAGGACGAGATCGAGCGGCATTTCGCCGAGCATATCGAATCCGTCGAGGAGATCTCGTTCGATCGCGGCGCGATGGCGCTGCGGGCGCGGCGCAAGCGCGCGCTGCACGCGATCACGCTCTCCGAGGCGACGCTCGCCGTGTCGCCCTCGGGGGACACTGCGCGCATCTTCGCCGACGGGTTGATCGCCGCCGGACTCGACCGGCTGCCCTGGTCGAAGGTAGCCAAACAATGGCGCGATCGCGTGATGTTTTTGCGCAGGGCCGAAGGCGACAGCTGGCCCGATCTCTCGGACGACGGATTGATCGCGCGGCGCGACGATTGGCTGGTGCCGGCGCTCTACGACATGATCGCGCTGAAGGATATTTCCGCCGGCGATCTCTCCGACGCGTTGATGGCTTTGTTGCCGTGGGAGATGCGCGCGCGGCTCGACCGCGAGGCGCCGACGCATTTCGAGGCCCCGACCGGCAGCGTGCTCGCGATCGACTATGAAGCCGAGCAGGGGCCGACCATCGCGGTGCGGCTGCAGGAATTGTTCGGCCTCAACACCCATCCCTCGATCGCCGCCGGCAAGGTGCCGCTGGTGCTGGAACTGCTGTCGCCGGCGCAGCGCCCGGTGCAGGTGACGCGCGATCTCCCCGGTTTCTGGCGCGGCAGCTACAGTGCCGTGCGGTCCGATTTGCGCGGCCGCTACCCGCGCCATCCCTGGCCGGAAGATCCGGCGAATGCGCTGCCGACCCGGCGGGTCAAGCCGCGCGGGACGTGAGGCGCAAGAAGACCCTCATGGTGGGGAGCGCGGCCCGCCCTTCACGGGCATCCTTCGAGACCCGCTCCTATGGAGCGCTCGTTAATCCAAGCACGGCACCGACCTCTAGCTGCCGCCGGAGTGGGGCTGTTTATCGCGGTAAATGGCGGCTCTGAGTTCGTCAATGAGTTATCATTTATGCGCTGCGGAGGCGCTCCGAACGAGCAAAAGCGTCACAAGCTCTCAGGATGAGGGTCTCACAAAATTGCATTCTGCCCGGAAATCGCTATTTTCCGCGGCCCGGAGGCCCCTTAGATGTCTGTTATCGATCTTGCCGCGAATCCGAGCGATCTGCGTGCGCTCGCCGAACAATCCAACGCCTGGCCGTTCGAGCAGGCGAAGGCCATTGTCGCGCGGCTGAAGAAAAGCCCGAAGGACGAGGTGCTGTTCGAGACCGGCTACGGGCCATCAGGCCTGCCGCATATCGGCACCTTCGGCGAGGTCGCGCGCACCTCGATGGTGCGGCACGCTTTTCATGTGCTGACCGAGAACAAGATCAAGACCCGCCTGCTCGCGTTCTCCGACGACATGGACGGGTTTCGGAAAGTGCCCGACAACGTCCCCAACAAGGAGATGCTGGCCGCGCATCTCGGCAAGCCGCTGACGCGGGTGCCGGATCCGTTCTCCAACGAATACCCGTCGTTCGGGCACCACAACAATGCGCGGCTGCGCGCCTTCCTCGATCATTTCGGCTTCGACTACGAATTCGCGAGCTCGACCGACTATTACACGTCCGGCCGTTTCGACGCGACGCTGCTCAAAATGCTCGCGGCCTACGACAAGGTGATGGCGATCATCCTGCCGACGCTCGGTCCCGACCGCCGCGCGACCTATTCGCCGTTCCTCCCCATCAGCAAGACCACGGGTGTCGTGCTGCAGGTGCCGATGATCCGCCGCGACGTTGCGGCCGGCACGGTGACCTACCTCGATCCCGATACCAACCAGGAAGTCGAGACGCCGGTCACCGGCGGCAACGTCAAGTGCCAATGGAAGGCCGATTGGGCGATGCGCTGGGTCGCGCTCGGCGTCGATTACGAGATGGCCGGCAAGGACCTGATCGACTCGGTCAAACTCTCCGGCGCGATCGCCAGGGCGCTCGGCGCCACGCCGCCGGAGGGCTTCAACTACGAGCTCTTCCTCGATGACAAGGGCCAGAAGATCTCGAAGTCGAAGGGCAATGGGCTGACCATCGACGAATGGCTGCGCTACGCCTCGCCGGAATCGCTGTCGCTGTTCATGTATCGCGAGCCGAAGGCGGCCAAGCGGCTGTATTTCGACGTCATCCCGCGCAATGTCGACGACTACCAGCAGTTCATCGACGGCTTTGCGAAGCAGGACGCCAGGCAGCAGCTCGGCAATCCGGTCTGGCATGTCCACAATGGCCATCCGCCGAAGTTCGACATGCCCGTCACGTTCCAGCTCCTGCTGACGCTGGTGTCGTCGTCGAATGCGGAGAATGCCGAGACACTGTGGGGTTTCATTGGTCGCTACCGACCCGGTGTGAGCCCGCAGACGCATCCCAAGCTCGACGCGATGGTCGGCTATGCCATCAACTATTATCGCGACTTCGTCGCGCCGACGAAGACGTTCCGCGAACCGACCGAGACCGAGCGCGCGGCGCTGCAGGATTTGCGGGATGCATTATCGCAGCTTCCGCAGGACGCCTCGGCCGAGGACATCCAGAACGTCGTCTACGAGATCGGCCGCCGCGAGCCGTTCCTCGACCAGGTCAAGAAGGGCAAGGACGGCCGTCCGGGCGTGACGCTCGACTGGTTCAACATGCTCTACCAGGTGCTGCTCGGCCAGGAAAAGGGCCCGCGCTTCGGCTCCTTTGTCGCGGTGTATGGCGTGCAGAACGCGGTCAACATGATCGACGGCGCGCTGGCGCGGAGTGCGTGAGGGCTACGGAACTGAGTTGTAGGCGCGACCTATCTCCCCGATTCGTCCTGGCGAAAGCCAGGACCCATAGCCACCGCCGGATGTGGTTACGGAGACTCGGAGTGGCCAATTGGTGCCACAACTTCTCCCGAGGTAATGGGTCCTGGCTTTCGCCAGGACGACACCGAGGCCTCACTGGCTTGCCCACACGATCCGCGCGATCCACACCACCTCGCTCGCCGCCATCCTGCGTTCGGCCTGCGTCGCATCGAGCGGCTGCAAATCCAGAGCCTTTGCGGTGCGGCGCTTCAGCGTCGCCACCGTCAGCTCGCCCGCGTTGGTCTTCACCACCACGCGATCGCCTTTGTGGATCGGCGCGCCGGGCGCGACCAGGATGATGTCGCCGTCGCGATAGGCGGGCGCAAGCGCTTCGCCGGACATCTGCAGCGCGAAGCTATGGTTGCCCTCGAAGGCGGGAAGGGCAAATTCGGTCCAGCCCTTGCCGACGGGAAAGCCGGACTCGTCGAAGGCGCCGCTCGCGCCCGCCAGTGCGAAGCCGAGCAGCGGCACCGAACGGCCGCCGCCTGCCTCGTCGCCGACCAGCCTGGCAAAAATGTCGATCGACGAATCTGCCGCCGCCAGCGCTTTCGCGATCGATTCGGTCGAGGGCCAACGCTCGCGGCCGTCGGAGGTAACGCGCTTGGACTTGTTGAAGGTGGTGGGATCGAGCCCGGCGCGCTTGGCGAGGCCGGACGGCGACAGGCCGGCACGCGCCGCCAGCCGATCCAGCGCGCCCCAGATCTGGTCGTGGGTGAGCATCCTCTGCGCTTTGGCCTGCCTGACCATGGAAGGTCCAGCCCGTCGCAACTCAGGAAAACTATCCTCAAATCAATCGGTTTTCCGTTTTCGGTGCAAGAGGCGGCGTCTAAGTCTTGAGTTCGGCAGGGGTGGCCTTTACGGTCCCGCCCGGGATTTAACGACCCACGAGAGACGAAAATCCCCAGGAGACTCAAAGAGCTGTCTCCCCGGGCAAACAGGGCTGCGTAAGCGGTGGTCAAGATCTACAAAATCTGTCCGGCCTCGGCCTGGCGCGAGGCGGAACGGCAGGGCGTTTATCGCGGCAGCGCGGACGATTCGCGCGACGGATTCATCCATTTCTCGACCGCCGCCCAGGTTCCCGAGACCCTGCAGAAGCATTATGTCGGGCAGCGCGCGCTGTTCCTGGTCGAGGTCGACGGCGATGCGCTCGGCAGCGCGTTGCGCTGGGAGCGCTCGCGCAATGAGGAGCTGTTTCCGCATCTCTATGGCGAGCTCGATCTCGGCGCGGTGATGGCTGTGATGAACCTCAACACGCGCTCCGACGGCGGCCACGATGTTCCGGAGCTTGCCCCGTGATCCGCGCTTTCGACGCTCTCTCGCTGCCGGTGCTGCGTTGGCTCGATCCGGAGGATGCGCATCGCCTCGCGATCCAGGGCCTGCGCTTCCTGCCGCCGGGCAAGCCGCACGCTGACGATCCCAAGCTTGCGGTGCGTGCGTTCGGGCTCAACTTCCCCAATCCGATCGGCATGGCCGCGGGCTTCGACAAGAGCGCCGAAGTGCCGGATGCGCTGCTGCGGCTCGGCTTCGGCTTCGTCGAGATCGGCTCGGTGACGCCGAAGCCGCAAAGCGGCAATCCGCGACCGCGGCTGTTTCGTCTGGAGCGCGACGAGGCCGTGATCAACCGCATGGGCTTCAACAATGACGGTGCGGAGACAGCCCTGCGCCGGCTTGCGGCGCGCGCGCAGCACGGCGGCATCGTCGGCGTCAATGTCGGCGCCAACAAGGATTCGCCCGATCGGGTCAATGATTACGTCAAGCTGATCGAGACCTTTGCGCCGGTCGCGAGCTATTTCACCGTCAACGTCTCCTCGCCGAACACGCCGGGCCTGCGCAATCTGCAGGAAGGCGCGCTGCTCGACGATCTCCTCGCCAGGGTGATCGACGCGCGCCAGCGGGTGCGCGAGAGCGCCGGCGACACGCCGGTGCTGCTCAAGATCGCGCCGGATTTGAGCCTCGCCCAGCTCGACGACGTCGTGCAGGTCGCGCGCTCGCGCCGGGTCGATGGCATGATCGTATCGAACACCACGATCGCGCGGCCGAGTACGCTGCGCGAGGAGATGCGCGCCAAGGAGCAGGGCGGCCTGTCCGGCCGGCCGCTGTTCCGGCTGTCGACGCGGATGGTCGCGGAGACCTATGTGCGCGTCGAGGGCGCATTCCCCCTGATCGGTGTCGGGGGGGTGGACTCGGGCGGCGCCGCGCTGACGAAGATCCGCGCCGGCGCGAGCCTGATCCAGCTCTATTCGTCGCTGGTCTACAAGGGCCTCGGCATCGTCGACGAGATCAAGCGTGACCTCGCCTCGACCCTATTGCGGACGGGGCGGGATTCTCTCTCCGAGATCGTCGGCTCCGACGCCGCCACGCTGACGGCGGAAGACTGGCCGGGGATGTAGGCGGTCTCGTGCCCCGAGCGCAGCGCAGCACGTTAGTGATGCACTGCTGAACCGGGGCCCACGCTCGCGGCATTCTGGGTCCCGGCTCCGCGCAGCAGCGTTTCACCCTGCAGCGTGTCCGGGACACGAGAGCTACGACCTCGAAAACGTCTTCCTGTACAGCGCCGGATAGCGCGCGGCCTGCAAGCCGCCGCGCGAGACGTAGGAGGCGATCAGCGCGCTCCACAGCCCGGCATTGCCGAACGATTGCAGCGCCCAACATGTGGCGAGGAAGATCGCGAGCGAGGCCAGCATCAGATTGCGCATCTCACGCGCCCAGGTCGCGCCGATATAGATGCCGTCGAAGCCGAAGGCGAACACGCCGGGAATCGGCGCGAGCACGACGAACGGCAGGAATTCCCGCGCGCCGCGACGGACGCTTTCGCTCGCCGTCATGAAATCGATTAAGTTCGGCCCGAATACCGCGAATAGCGCGGACACGACCAGCGCGAAGCCGAGCCCCCATAGCAGCACCAGCCGGGTCGAATCAGCAAATCCCCTGGCGTCGCGTGCGCCGAGCGTACGGCCGCAAAGCTGCTGGGCTGCGTTCGCTAGACCATCGAGAAAGAAGGCGCTGACCAGCAGAAAATTGTTGAGCACGGAATTCGCGGCCAGCGTGACGTCGCCGGCCCGCGCGCCCTTGGCGGTGAAGAACAAGAACACGGCGATCAGCGCCGCGGTACGGATCAGGATGTCGGAATTCACGGCCAGCAGCCGCATCAGCTTGGCCCGGTCGAACAGCTCTGCGTACGGCACCGCGAACCCACCGTCCGCATAGCGGCGGCAGACGATCATGCCGAGGCCGAATCCGGCCGCTTCAGACAGCAGCGCTGCGATCGCAGCACCTGCGATCCCGGTGTCGTAGACCAGCACCAGCAGGATCGTCGCCGCCGCGTTGACGAGATTGATGACGATTTGGAGCGCGAGCGCCGGGTTGGCGCGAGCCTGGCCGACCAGCCAGCCCAGGATAACATAATTGACGAGCGCCAGCGGCGCCGACCAGATCCGGATCACGAAGTAGGTTTTCGCCGCGCGCGTGACGCCTTCGCTGCCGCCCATCAGGTCGAACAGCACGGTGGCCAGCGGCAGTTGCAGCGCGATCAGTGCTACGCCGATCAAGCCGGCGACGATGAAGCCGCGCACCAGGATCGCGGTCAGCTCGCGCGTCTCGCCGGCGCCGAGCGCCTGCGCCGTGAAGGCGAGCGTGCTCATGCGCAGGAAACCGAACAGCCAGAACAGGCAATCGAAGATGACGGACGCGATGGCGACGCCGCCGAGCAGCGCGGCGTCGTCCAGCCGTCCGATCGCGGTGGTCGAGACCACGCCGATCAGTGGCGTGGTGAGGTTGGCGACCATCGCCGGGCCTGCGATGGCGAAGACCTGACGGGAACCGATCTTCAAGTGAACGGGTGCGTGCATGTCAGAACACGAGCACCATGCCGTCTTCGGCGGCGAGATGGGCGATGTCGTCGAGGCGCGACAGCACGTCTTCGCTCATATGGGTGAGCACGAGGCGTTTTGCGCCGATTTCGGGAAGGTGCTGTTCCAAGGTCGTCAGGCTGAGGTGATTCTTGACCACCTTCTCGTACATATAGGCTTCGGCGATGAAAAGGTCGGCGCCATGCGCCAGCGGAATGAGCGTCTCCGTCCATTCGGTATCGGCGCTGTAGGCCAGCGTGCGACCCTCGGCTTCGACGCGATAAGCGAGGAACGGTCCACCGGATTCGCCGTGCACGACGGGATAGGGCGTCACCGTCACCGCGCCGAAGCTTTGGCTCTGCTCGGGCGCGAGCTCGACGACGGACAGCTCGAAGCGCTGTTTCGTCTTCGAGGAGTGCTCGAACAGAGCCTCCATCACCTCACGCAGCCGCGTCTCGATGCCTTTGGGGCCGGCGATCGTGAGCGGCCGCGTCCGCCGCGAGAATTGTGCGTCGAGCAGGACAAACGGCAGCCCGGCAAAATGGTCGCCGTGGAAATGCGTGATCAGGATGAGATCGATCTCATTGCGGTCGATCTCCAGCCGCTTCAGTGCCGGCAAAGCCGACGCGCCGCAATCGATCAGGAAGTTGGCTTCGCGCCCCGAGACGTGGAAGCAGGTATTGAGCCTGCCGCCGGATCCGAAGGCGTCGCCGCAGCCGACAAAGCGCAATTGCATCGGCCGCCAGCTCCAAATCCTTTACCTGCGTGGCGCGCCGAAAACGCGCATCAGCAGCCAGATCGGAATCACGATGACAGCGCCGAGCAGGAAGTAGCGCCACAGCCAGTTCACGGTATCGAAGCCGAGATCCCACAAACGCTGGAACAGAAGACGAATGCTTAAGATGATATTCCAGGGGTCGAAGCCGATCGCCGCCAGCACGACGCCGACGAGGATCGAGAGCAGCACCAGGCGAAACGCGACCGCCAGCGGCGAGCCGCCGAGAAAGCGGTGCAGGCCGTCACTGCGGCCGGCCGGCAAATCTCTGACGTCGTGGGCCATCTCAAACTCCTCAGGGGATTCGACCTATCATAGGGCAAGGCGGGGACATGGGGAACCTGTGAGGGGGCGTCAATCGGCTTACGGGATTTTAATTCGGGCAAGCACACGCCCGGGGCTTCTTAAGCCTCAACCTCGGCCGCCTCCGCTTTCAGCATCTTTTCCAGCGTTTCCAGCCGGTCGGCCTCCCGCGGCGGCTTGTCCCAGCGCAGCCGGCTGATGCGGGGAAAGCGCATCGCGACGCCGGATTTGTGCCGTGGTGAGCGCTGCAGCCCCTCGAAGGCGACCTCCAGCACCAGCCCCTTGTCTGGCTCGTGCACGACGTGGCGGACGGGGCCGAATTTTTCGGTGGTATTGCGACGCACGAAGCGGTCGATCTGGAGCAGCTCCTCGTCCGTGAAGCCGAAATAGGCTTTTCCGACCGGCACCAGTTCGTCACTGCCCGGCCCTGCGGTCCAAACGCCGAAGGTGTAGTCGGAATAGTAGGACGAGCGCTTGCCGTGGCCGCGCTGCGCATACATCAGCACGGCGTCGATGATGTGCGGATCGCGCTTCCATTTCCACCATTGTCCCTTCGGCCGCCCCGGCAGATAGGGTGCGTCGCGCCGCTTCAGCATCACGCCTTCGACGGCGTCCGCGTCCTCGCCCGCACCAGCGCTGGCGGGATCGGCGCGTGCTGCGGTCAGCGCCTCCCAGCTTGCGAAGGCGACGGTGGGCGACAGATCGATGCGGGGATCGTCGAGCTTACCGATGAAGGTCTCCAGCCGTTCGCGCCGCTCCGCGAAAGGCAGCTCGCGCAAATCGTTCTCGTCGTCGCCGAGCAGATCGTAGGCGCGCAGATGAATCGGAAATTCCTTGATCAGCTTCGGAGACACGACCTTGCGGTTGAGCCGCTGCTGCAGAAAATTGAAACTTTGCACGCGCCCTTCGCGCAGGATCAGAAGCTCGCCGTCGATGGCGCCGGGCAGCCGCAGCGACGGCACGAGGTCCGGAAAGCTCCCGGTGATGTCCTCGCCGGTGCGCGAATAGAGCCGAGCGGTGATGTGGCCGTGCTCGTCGCGGCCGGCCACCGCCTGCACGCGGATGCCGTCCCATTTCCATTCGGCGATGTAGTCGGCGGGATCGAGTGCAGCGAAATCGGTGTCCTCGATCGCATGCGCCAGCATGACAGGACGGAACGGCGCGGGATCGCGATTGACTGGCTTGTCGCCGCGGCCTTCCAGCCAGGCGAACAGGTCGAGATAAGGCGGCGCGAGACCGGGCCAGATCAGCTCGACCTCATGCGGGTCCTTGTCGCCGAGCGCGGCGGCCGCGGTCTTTGCCAGGCGCGCGGAGATGCCGATGCGCAACGCGCCGGTGACGAGCTTCAACAGCGCCCAGCGGCCGGTCTCATCCAATTCGTCGAGCCAGCGCTCGAGCTGCTTCGGCAGCTCGGTCTTGCCGAGGGTGCGCAGGGTGGTGACCACCTCGGTGAGGGTTGGGGGAGGTGGGTTGTTGTGGACACCCACGGCCTTCGGCCACATCAGCGCGATTGTCTCGGAGAGATCGCCTACATAGTCCCAGGATAGGCCGAACAAGACCGGGTCAGTTCGCTGGGCGATAAGATCGCGCAGCAGAGAAGGTTTTGCGTGCTTGAAACTCAGCGCACCGGTCAGCGCGGCCAGCGCGTAGCCGCGATCGGGATCGGCGACCTCGCGAAAATAACTCGTGATCAGCCGCAGCTTGTTGTTGCGGCCGGGTTCGTAGGCGAGGCGGTCGAGAAGTTCGGCGAAGCGGTTCATGCTTCGGCCTCGTCAGCGAGCGGCGTCTCGGTCTCCTCCTCGTCGCCATAGCCGACGAGATCGAGCGGCCGCGACCGCAAACCCTTGCTTTGGCACCAATGCACCAGCGCGTCTTCCTGGCCATGGGTAACCCAGATCTCGCCGGCACCGGTCGCGGCGATCGTGGCGGTGAGGCCGTCCCAATCGGCGTGATCCGAGATCACCAGCGGCAGCTCGATGCCGCGTTGCCGCGCGCGGGCGCGCACCCGCATCCAGCCAGAGGCGAATGCCGTGACGGGATCGGGAAACCGGCGGGTCCAGAGATCGGATGTTGCAGAGGGCGGCGCCAGCGTGATGGTGCCGGCGAGCGCCGCCTTCTTGACGCCCTTCGCCGGCCGCAACTCGCCGAGCTCGATTCCGCGGCTCTGATAGTAATGCGTGATCTTCTCCATCGCGCCATGCAGATAGATCGGCGCGTCGTAACCCGCTTGGCGCAGCAGAGCGATCACGCGCTGCGCCTTGCCAAGCGAATAGGCGCCGACGAGATGCGCGCGCTCCGGAAATAGCGCCACCGACGCCAGCAGCTTCTTGACCTCGTCGGCCGCATCGCCATGGCGAAACACCGGCAGGCCGAACGTTGCCTCGGTGATGAAGACGTCGCAGCGTACGAGCTCGAACGGCGTGCAGGTCGGGTCGGGCGCATCCTTGTAGTCGCCGGAGGCGACGATGCAGGTGTCCTTGCAGGTGACCGCGACCTGCGCCGAACCGAGCACATGGCCGGCCGGGTGAAACTTCGCGCTGACGTCGCCGAGCCGGATCTCCTCGCCATAGTGGATTGCTTGGGTGGAGCCGGCAAAATTCTCGCCATAGCGCAGCCGCATCATGTCCAGCGTTTCCTGCGTCGCCAGCACCGCGCCGTGGCCGGCGCGGGCATGGTCGGAATGGCCGTGGGTGATCACGGCCCGCTCGACCGGCCGGACGGGGTCGATATGGAAGCCGCCCGGCTTACAGCATAGGCCGGCGGCAACTGGCAGCAGGATGTCTTGCGGACGCATGCCTGTTATATAGGTCGCGACCCCGCATCTTCGAGTCATCACCGCTTCGTTCCCTGGTTCCCACAATGCCCCTGCGCTTGTTCCTGACCTCCGGCGATCTCATGGCTGACCGCCGCTTCGAGTTCGCGCGCGACCTCCAGCTCAAGGGCGATCTGGCGGCCGCCGCCGACCTGCTGGAGCAGACCATCGAGATTGCGCCGAATTTCACCTCGGCCTGGTTCACGCTCGGCGAAATCCGCGCGCAACTCGGCGAGCGCGACAAGGCCATTGCGGCCTTTCGCAAATCGCGCGAGTCCGACCCGAGCGATCAGCATGGCGCTCATCTGCATCTGATACGCCTCGGCGATGCGCAATTGTCCGAGATGCCCAAGGCCTATGTGCAGGCCTTGTTCGATCAATACGCCCCGCGCTTCGAGCACGTGCTGATCAACGATCTCGGCTATCGCGCGCCGTCGCTGATCTTCAAGGCGGTGGTGGCTGCCCGCGTCGCCGCGAAGAAGCCCGCCCTGTTCAAGCGCGCCATCGATCTCGGCTGCGGTACGGGGCTCGCGGCCGCCGCCTTCGCCAAACAGGTCGACCAGTTCATCGGCATCGATCTGTCGCCCGGCATGGTCAAGGAGGCGCGAGCCACCGGCCTCTATGCCGAGCTCGAAGTCGCCGACATGATCGAAGGCCTGCGCAGCAGGAGCGAGGCGAGCGCAAACCTCGTCGTCGCTGCCGATGCGTTCGTCTATCTCCCCGATCTCGCACCGGTGCTCGGCGAAGCCAGGCGCGTGCTCGCGCCCGGCGGCGTGCTTGCGTTCACGCTGGAGACCCATGACGGCAGCGGCATCGTTCTCGGCGAAGGCCTGCGCTATGCCCATTCGGCGGAATATGTGCGCGATGCGATGGCGAAGGCCGGCCTCAAGCTCCTCACATTGGAGCAGGCCTCGCCACGCACCGAGAACAACGAACCGGTGGGCGGCCTCGTCGTGGTCGCCGAGAAAACTTGAGTTTAGGCGCTATAAGCGGCGCTTTAAGCGTCATTGCGTCGCAAAGCCGCGACTTCCCACTTGCGAGCCGTGCGGCGATGCCAGCACAATGCGCGCACCAGGGAGAAACAAACAATGACCAGGAATCCATCGCGGCGCGATTTCAGCGCCGCCGCGCTCGCGACCATCGCGGCCTCCACCTTGCCCGCGCCCTATGTCTGGGCCGCGGAGAAGAAATACGATTCCGGCGCCAGCGACACCGAGATCAAGATCGGGCAGACCGTGCCGCATTCCGGCCCCGGCTCGCTCTACGGCGTGCTCGGGCGCGTCGGCGAGGCCTATTTCCAGATGCTGAACGAAAAGGGCGGCATCAACGGACGCAAGGTCAAATTCCTCACCATGGATGATGTCTACAGCGCGCCGAAATGCGTCGAGGCGACGCGGCGCCTGGTCGAGCAGGAGGAGGTGCTCGCGCTCTACGGCTCGCTCGGCACCGCGCCGCAGACCGCCGTGCACAAATACCTCAACTCGAAGGGCGTGCCGCAGTTGCTGCTCAACACCGGCGCGTCGAAGTGGAATAACCCGAAAGAGTTCAAATGGACGATGGCTGGCTTGCCGCTCTATCCGACCGAGGCGCGGATCCTGGCGCGGCACGTCGTCAGCGTGAAGCCGAACGCGAAGGTCGGCATCCTGTACCAGAACGACGATTTCGGCCGCGACTTCCTCGGCCCCTTCAAGAAGGTTCTGGAAGACGCCGGCGGCACCGCCAAGGTGATCATGGAGCAGACCTACGATCTGACCGATCCGACGGTCGATTCCCAGCTCATCAACCTCTCGAAGTCGGGTGCGGACGTCTTCTACAACATCTCCACCGGCAAGGCCTCGTCGCAGTCGATCCGGAAAGTAGCCGAGCTCGGCTGGAAGCCGCTGCAGCTGCTGTCGGCCGGCTCGACCGGCCGCTCCATCCTCAATGCCGCGGGCCTCGAGAACGCCGCCGGCATCGTCGCCATCCGCTACAACAAGGAAGTCGGCCTGCCCAAATGGGAGAAGGACCCCGACGTCATGGCGTTCGAGGAGCTGCGCAAGAAGTACACGCCGGCGATCGATCAAGACAACACCATCGCCTTCGCCGGCTACGGCCAGGCCGTCACCATGGGCGAGATCCTGCGCCGCTGCGGCGACGAGCTCACCCGCGCCAACGTGCTGAAGCAGGCTTCCAACCTCAAAGGCTTCCACTCGCCTTATTTCCTCGACGGCGTCACTTACGACTACACGCCTGACGATTACACGCCGATGAAGACGCTCTTCATCTCCACCTTCACCGGCAAGGACTGGGACATCTCCGACAAGCCGATGTCGGAGTAGGGGCGCTTTCTTCTCCCCTTGTGGGAGAAGATGGCGCGAAGCGCCGGATGAGGGGGCTTTCTCCGCGTACTCGAACGATGCTCTTTCGCGGAGAGATACCCCTCACCCGTCTCGCCGCTTCGCGGCGATCCACCCTCTCCCACAAGGGGAGAGGGAACGGCAGTATCGCCCTCGTCGTTCACCCCCTCGACGAACCCGTCCCCACGGCTTACCTGTGATGCCGTGCCGCCCCGCATCCGCAAAATCCCGGTCGAACCTGCCGCGCTGCTGCCCGACCGCTTCAAGGCGTGGTTCGCGGCCCGCGGCTGGTCGCCGCGCGCGCATCAATTGGCGCTGCTGGAGAAGGCGCACGAGGACCGATCCGCATTGCTGATCGCGCCCACCGGCGCCGGCAAGACGCTGGCGGGATTCTTGCCGACGCTGGTCGAGCTGAGCTCCGCGCCCAAAGCTTCGGCGAAATCGGTGATCTCCACCGGCCGCAGTCTGCAACGCACCGGCGGCCTGCACACGCTCTACATCTCGCCGCTCAAGGCGCTCGCGGTCGATATCGCGCGCAACCTCGAGCGCCCCGTCGCCGAGATGGCGCTGCCGATCAAGATCGAGACCCGTACCGGCGACACGCCGACGTCGCGGCGGCAGCGGCAACGGCGCTATCCGCCGGACATTTTGCTGACGACGCCGGAGCAGCTTGCGCTGCTGCTGTCCTCCGACGACGCGCCGTTCCTGTTTTCCTCCTTGAAGCGCATCGTGCTCGACGAGCTGCACGCGCTGGTGACGTCCAAGCGCGGCGATCTGCTGTCGCTTGGACTCGCGCGGCTGTGGCGGTTGGCGCCGCAGATGCGGGCGATTGGCCTGTCGGCGACCGTGGCCGAGCCTGAATCGCTGGCGCGCTTCCTGGTGCCGCAGCCCGGCGGCAAGGAAGCGGCGGCCGACATCGTCCTTGCCGGCGGCGCCGCACCGCCGCTGGTCGAGATGATGGACACGCGCGAACGCCTGCCCTGGGCCGGCCACAGTGCGCGCCACGCACTTCCCGAGATCTACGAGCTGATCAAGGCGAACAAGACCACGCTGGTTTTCGTCAACACCCGCAGCCAGGCCGAGATGCTGTTCCAGAATCTCTGGAGCATGAACGACGACAATCTTGCCATCGCGCTGCATCACGGCTCGCTCGACGTCGCCCAGCGCCGCAAGGTCGAAGACGCGATGTCGGCGGGCAAACTGCGCGGCGTGGTCTGTACCTCCTCGCTCGATCTCGGCGTCGACTGGGGCGACGTCGATCTCGTCGTCAATATCGGCGCGCCCAAGGGCTCCTCGCGCCTGATGCAGCGCATCGGCCGCGCCAACCACCGGCTCGACGAAGCCTCGCGCGCGGTGCTGGTGCCCGCGAACCGATTCGAGGTGCTGGAGTGCCGCGTCGCGATCGACGCCATCGCGGAGAATGCGCAGGACACGCCGCCGCTGCGCCTGGGTGCGCTCGATGTGCTGGCCCAGCACGTGCTCGGCTGCGCCTGCGGCGAGCCGTTTTTCTCCGACGAGCTTTACGGTGAGGTCCGCACCGCCGCGCCCTACGCCGATCTCACGCGGCAGGACTTCGACGACGTGGTCGATTTCGTCGCCTCCGGCGGCTACGCGCTGAAGACCTATGAGCGTTTCGCGCGGATCAAGCAGGACAAGGAGGGACGCTGGCGCGTCGCCAATCCCAGGGTGCGGCAGAGCTACCGGATGAATGTCGGCACCATCGTCGAGGACGACATGCTCAAGGTGCGGCTGGTGCGCTCGCGCGGCGGAGGTCAAGGAAAAGCAGGCGGGTCGACCGGCGTGATCGCGCGCGGCGGCAGGCTGCTCGGCGAGATCGAGGAAGCCTTCATCGAGGGTCTCAGCCCGGGCGACACCTTCGTGTTCTCAGGAGAGGTGGTGCGCTACGAAACCCTGGTCGAAGACCAGGTCTATGTCTCGCGCGCCAACGACAAGGACCCGAAGGTGCCGTCCTATATGGGCGGCAAGTTTCCGCTCTCGACCTATCTTGCCGAACGGGTTCGCCGCCTGCTCGATGACGGGCGCGCGTGGGGCGCCTTGCCGGAGCAGGTGCGCGACTGGCTGTCGCTGCAAAAGGACGTCTCGCGCGTGCCGGCGGTGCGCGAGCTGCTGGTCGAGAGTTTTCCCCGCGCCAACAAGCATTACGTCGTCTGCTATCCCTTCGAAGGCCGTCTCGCGCATCAGACGCTCGGCATGCTCTTGACGCGCCGGCTGGAGCGCGCCCGCGCCCGGCCGCTCGGTTTCGTCGCCAATGAATATGCGATCGCGGTCTGGGCGCTCGGCGACATGTCCTCCATGATCCGGGACGGCAGGATCGACCTCGACGCGCTGTTCGATCCCGACATGCTCGGCGACGACCTCGAAGCGTGGCTTGCCGAATCCGCGCTGATGAAGCGCACGTTCCGCAATTGCGCGATCATCTCCGGCCTGATTGCGCGGCGGCACACCGGTGAGGAGAAGAGCCGCCGTCAGGTGCTGTTCTCGACCGATCTCGTTTACGACGTCCTGCGCAAGCACCAGGCCGATCACGTGCTGTTGCGCGCCGCCCGTGCCGATGCCGCCACTGGCCTGCTCGATCTGCGACGCCTCAGCGACATGCTCACCCGCATCCGGGGCCGCATCACGCATCGGGAACTCGACCACGTCTCCCCGCTCGCCGTCCCCGTGATGCTGGAAATCGGCCGCGAGTCAGTCTATGGCGAAGCTGGAGACGAGCTCCTGGCGGAGGCCGCCGACGAGCTCGTCAAAGAGGCGATGGGATAACAGCAGGTTTTGACGTGGGGGCAGGCGCGCTGGTTTCAGGGGATATCGAGGACATGCGCGTTTCGAATGTCAGCATCAGCAGCGTGACCTTCGCGGCCGATCTCTCCGGCGCGCTATTCTGGGAAGAGCAGCGCCTGCTCGTCGTCTCCGACCTGCATCTGGAAAAAGGTTCCAGCTTCGCCATGCGCGGCGTGCTGCTGCCGCCTTACGACACCATCGCGACGCTCAGTCGTCTCGCTGCTGTCATCTCCCGCCATGATCCCCGAATCGTCATCGCGCTCGGCGACAGTTTTCACGATCGCACGGCGCATGGACGGCTGTCGGCGGAGGATCGCGACGCGGTCGCCGCCTTGCAGGCTGGCCGCGACTGGATCTGGATCTCAGGCAATCACGATCCGGCGCTGCCGCGTGATCTCGGCGGCACCGTCGCCGACGAAGTTGCGATCGGTCCGATCACCTTCCGCCACGAGCCGACGGGCGCGAGCGGCGAGATCGCCGGCCATCTTCATCCCAAGGCGCGTGTCTCCGCGCGCGGCCGCTCGATGGAGCGCCGCTGTTTCGCCTGTGACGGCGAGCGTGCCGTGATGCCCGCCTTCGGCGCCTACGCCGGCGGCCTCAGCATCCGCGATGTGGCGTTTGCAAAGATCTTTCCAATGAACGGTTTTGTCGCGCACCTGCTCGGCGACCGCCGCGTCCACGCGATCGCCGCGTCACGGTGCAGCTAAGCCGCTTTCGCCTGCACGTCGTCGCAGAACTCCGCCAGCCGATCTGCCAGCCGCAACGTCGCGGGACTTGCGCCCGGCGCGGCCATCAGCGCCACTTCGGTCCGGTTGATCGGCGCAAAGCCGTCCTTCGCGCTCAGCACGCGGTGGTCGGACTGGATCGCCATCTCCGACAGGATGCTCAAGCCCATGCCGGCCGCGACCGCGGCCTGGATGCCGGCCAGGCTCGATGACGTATAGGACATGTGCCAAATGCGGCCCGCGCTTTCCAGCGCATGGATGGCGCCGGCGCGGTAGAGGCAGCCGAGCGGAAAGCCGATCAGCGGCACGGAGGCGACATCGGCGTGGATCGGATGGCTCTTGCTGGTCACCCAGTGCACCTGCTCCGGCCACACCGCAATCGCGCCTTTCTCACCGGCCGCGCGCTTGAACAGCGCCAGATCGAGCTCGCCGCGATCGAGGTCGCGGGCGAGATTCTTGCTCTGGTCGGCGCGCACATCGAGCCGCAGGCCCGGATGCGAGCGCGAGAACGCGCCGAGCAGTTTCGCCAGCCGATACGCCGCAAAGTCCTCGGGGATGCCGAGCCGGATTGCGCCTTCGCCGTCGGGCTGGCGCAGCACGTCGCGCGCCTCTTCCGCAAGCGACAACAACCGCCGCGCATAGGACAGCAGCCGCTCGCCGGCTTCGGTGGGGCGCACGTCCTTGCCGTCGCGATGCAGCAGGACCTGGCCGACATCCTCCTCCAGCCGCTTGATCTGCTGGCTGACGGTCGATTGGGTGCGATGGACGCGCTCGCCGGCGCGGGTGAAGCCGCCGGCATCGACCACCGACACGAAGCTGCGCAGGAGCTCCAGATCGAGCATGGCTGCCTCCATTCGAAAATCCACTGGCTGGAAGTTAATCATTTAATTTCCAAATGACAAGCCGGCTCCCTAGATCGAGGGCTCAGGAGAATGCCCCTCATGTCGCTCGCCCCTTCGCTTGCCGTTCCGCGCAGCCGCTTCAACACGCTGCCGCTGGCCATCGGCCTGTTCTGCCTGCTCTGGAGCTACGCCTTCGTCGCCGGCAAGATCGGCGTGACCCATTGCCCGCCGCTGATCCTGCTCGCCGCGCGCTTCTCGCTCGCCGGCATCTTGATCCTCGGTGCCACGCTGGTCCGCGGCGACGACTGGTCGCTGTCCTGGCGCGATGCCGCGATCTTCGCCGTGCTCGGCGTCGCCAACAACGCGCTCTATCTCGGCCTCGGCTACACCGGACTGCAATCGGTCTCCGCCGGCCTCGGCGGCCTGATCGTGTCGGCCAATCCGGTGTTCACGGCGGGCCTCGCCGCGCTTCTGCTCGGCGAAGGCATGACCTGGCGCAAGGCGAGCGGCCTCCTGCTCGGAATCATCGGCGTGACCTTGATCGTCTGGCACCGCCTGGCGGTCGGCACCGACTCGCTGCACGGCATCGTGTTCACGCTGGCCTCGCTCGCCTCTCTCGTTGCCGGCACCATTTTGTTCAAGCTGCTCGCGCCGAAGGGCTCGCTGTGGGTCGGCAATGGCGTGCAGAATCTTGCCGCCGGCATCGTGCTGACGCCGGTGGCGCTCACCTTCGCCGACGTTCATGCCATCGACTTCACGCCGGGCCTGATCGGCGCCTTCGCCTTCCTCGTGCTCGGCGGCTCGATCCTGGCGTACTGGCTCTGGTTTCATTTCTTGAAAGTGTGTGGCGCGACGGCTGCCAGTGCCTATCATTTCCTGATGCCGCCGCTCGGCATGCTGTTTGCGTATCTCGTGCTCGGCGAACATGTCGAGGCGCGCGATCTGCTCGGAATCATCCCGGTCGCACTCGGCATCTACCTGGTGACGCGGCCCGCCAAATCCGTCTCGTAAGAGGAGTCCATCATGCCCATTTCCATCACCCTGATCGGCGGTCCCACTGCGCTGATCGAGATCGATGGCTTCCGTTTGCTCACCGATCCGACCTTCGATGACGCGCACACCGCCTATCAGCTGCCGCATGTGAAGCTGGAGAAGACGATCGGCCCTGCGCTCAAGGCCGATGCGATCGGCCCGATCGATGCCGTGCTGCTCAGCCACGACCAGCATTCGGACAATCTCGACAATTCCGGCCGCGACTTTCTCAAACATGTGAAGCGCGTGCTGACCACCGAGGCCGGCGCGCAGCGCCTCGGCGGGCATGTCGAAGGTTTGGCGCCGTGGGGCACGGCGCATCTGAAAGATCGTGACGGCAACTCGCTGACGATTACTGCGACCCCGGCGCGTCACGGGCCGGCCGGCATCGAGCCGCTGTCAGGCGACGTCATCGGCTTCGTGGTGTCGTCGAGCCGGACCGACACCACATCGGTCTACATCAGCGGCGACACCACCTGGTTCGACGGCGTCGCCGAGGTCGCGCGCCGTTTCAAATGCGGCGTGGTGATGCCTTTCGCCGGCGCCGCGCAAACGCGCGGGCCGTTCCATCTGACCATGGACACCAACGACACCATCGAGACCGCGCGCGCCTTCCCCGATGCGATGATCGTGCCGGTTCATACGGAGGGTTGGGCGCATTTCCGCCAGAACAGCGAGGATCTACGCAAGACCTTCGACGTGCTCGGCTTCGGGACGCGGCTGCGATTGCTCGAGCCCGGCGTGCCGACGGTGGTGCAGGCGCCGTAGCCCCGACTGTCATGCCCCGGCTTGACCGGGGCATCCAGTACGCCGCGGCGGTAATTGTGAGAGCGAGTCGCCTAACGCAGGCCTCTGGAATACTGGGTCGCCCGGTCGAGCCGGGCGACGACGAGAGGAGAGAGCGTAGTCTCCTCAATCCTTGCGAAACACGATCGAAGCCATCCATCCCGTCATCAGCGCCATCGCGGCGGTGACGAGGCCGTAGATCAGGCCGTTCTGCCGCGCGGTGGTGGCGACGAACTGCTCGAAGCCGACCTTGACGATCTCGAACGCGGTCTCGGTCTTGCCGATGAACGCGCCGTCGGCAAACAGCTTGATCTCCACCTCGTAAGTGCCGATCGGCACCTCCGCCGGCAGCGGAATGCCGGTGCGGAACAGCGTCGGCGTCAGGAATGTCACCGCGCTCGGATCCTCGCGGTAGAGACCGCGCTGGGTGCGCAGGCGGATGAAGGCGGAGCGGAACACGTCGTTAGGCACCACATCGGCATAGTCGCCGCTGACACGCTGGGTCAGCAGCACGTTGTTAAGCCCGATCTGCTGACGCCGCGCGATCTCGGGCGAGGTGATGACATCGAAGGAGCGGTTGGCAAATAGCGCGAGATAGCTCGGCACCTCCAGGAACTGGCGGTAGTCGGTGTTGATCCAGATCCCGAAGGTGCGCTCCTTGCGCCGCGTCACCATCTCGGCGCGCGGGCCCATCACGGTGACGACGAGATCGTAGCTCTTGCGATCGGCGGGCGTGGAGGCGTCCTTCTCGACCGAGCCGAACAGCACCAGCTCCTCGCCGGAATAATTCGGCGTCACCGTGACGCGATGGTTGGAGACCGACACGATCAGCCGCTCGGCGCGTGCGACGGAGCCGAGCAGCAGAACGAGCAGGACCGCGAGAGCTGTGCGCATCATCCGTTCACCCCCAGCTCGCGGATGGTGAAGAGGTCTTCGGGCCGGATCACCAGCTCGATGGCGAAGCGAACGCCGACCGAGAGGATCAAGAGGCCGAGCAGCAGCCGCAGCTGCTCGCCGCGGATCTTCTGACCGGCGCGTGCGCCGAACTGCGCGCCGGTGACACCGCCGACCATCAGGATCAGCGCCAGCACCGCGTCGACGAGGTGATTGGTCACCGCATGCAGCAGGGTCGCAAACAGCATCGTGACCAGCGTCAGGACCATCGAGGTGCCGATCACCGTCGAGGTCGGCACCCGCAGCAGATAGATCATGATCGGCACCAGGATGAAGCCGCCGCCGATGCCCATGATGGCGCCGATGAAGCCGATCAGGACGCCGATGATCACGACCGGAATGACCGAGAGGTATATCTTGGAACGCTTGAACCGCATCTTCAGCGGCAGGCCATGGATCCAGTTGTGGGTGCGTCGTGGCGGCACCGCGCCGCGCCGGGTCCGCATTAGGGCGCGCAGGCCTTCGGAGAACATCAGGCTGCCGACGGTGGTGAGCAGCACGACGTAGGACAGTGCGATCATCAGATCGAGCTGGCCGAGCGCACGCAGCTGCGTGAAGGTCCACACGCCCAGCGCCGTCCCGGTCACGCCGCCGCATAACAGCACGCTTGCCAGCGCCGGGTCGATCGCGCGTCGCCGCCAATAGGCGAGCGCGCCGGAAAAGGACGAGGCGGCGATGTGGCTCGCGACGGAGGCGACCGCGACCGCCGGCGTGATGCCGATGAAGATCAGAAGCGGCGTCATCAGGAAGCCGCCGCCGATCCCGAACATGCCGGAGACGAAGCCGACCGCCGCGCCCATCGCTAGCACGAGGAAGACATTGACCGGAAGATCGGCGATCGGGAGATAGAGCTGCATCGAGAGACCACGCTTCCCGCGAGACGGATCGATTGCGCGGAATGCTCGCAGGAGGGCAGAACGATTGCCGCGCCCTTCAATAGCGGAATTCGGTGGCCGGCGGGACCAGGAATTTCAGGCGTGGTGAATGGGCTAAGAGAGATCAGATCACGGCTCGCAGCGAACCGAGCATTCCGCCACCTTCTCCGCCGTCATGCCCCGGCTTGACCGGGGCATCCACTATGGCGCAGCTTCTCCGTATCCAACCGACGCCTCTGGAATACTGGGTCGCCCGGTCAAGCCGGGCGACGACAAGAGGAGAAAGCGTACTAAACCGATTAATGCACAGCCGAGGCCGCGCGCTTGGCGGCAACCGGCTTCGGCGCAGGCTTCGCGTTGGCCTGCGGGGCGCTGTCCCAGCCGCCGTTCGGGGCCGCAACATTGACGGCGTCGTCGGGCTGCGGTTCGGCGCTGAAGGTCTGGATCGCGAGCTTGGCGGCGGCGAGCGATTGCGGGTCGAGCCGCTTGGCGACGTCGTCGCGCTTGCCGGCCGCGTCCGCATCGCCCTGGGCGGCGGCGAGCGTGAACCATTTATAGGACTCGGCGAGGTTCTGCTCGACCCCGATGCCGCGGGCATAGAGGATGCCGAGGTTGAACTGGCTGTCGGCGACGCCGCGGTCGGCGGCCTTCCGGAACCACAGTGCCGCGCTCTTGTAATTGGCTCCGCGTCCGCCGCCATCGGCGTCGAGCACCGCGAGATTGTGCATCGCCTTGGCGTTGCCGCGCTCGGCCGCCTGCGTGTAGTAGCGGCGGGCGATGTCGGCGTCCTTCTTCACGCCAAGACCCTTTTCGTAGAGTGTCCCGAGGCGGAAGGTTGCGGGCACGACGCCGGCCTGCGCCGCACGGTCGTACCATTTGGCGGCTTCGTCGTAATTCGCGGCCACGCCCTTGCCCTCGGCAAAGCGCACGCCGATCTCGTAGGCCGCGGTCGCATCGCCCTTCATCGCGGCGGTGCGCAAGCCGGGGCCACCGATGCCGTCAGGCAGCTTTTCGGTCGGCGGCACCTGGATCATCGCGAGTTTCGCGCGGCTCGTGCCCGACAGCGCGCCGGTGACGTCGCTCGACGCCGCAGGCGGGGTTGGCGCCGCGGTTTGCGGGATTTCGACCGAAGCGGTGCCGCTCGGGCTCGTCACGGACCCCGGCGCGGCATTGTTCTGCGACTGCTTTCCGATCGGCGTCGGCGAGGTCATCGAGGGCGTGACCTGCTCTGGCGCGGCGGGCTTGTTCTCAATGGACGGCAGGGCTCGCGGCGCGGGCTCGCTCGACGTATTCTCCATCGCCTGCGGCGCTGGCGACGAGCTGCTGCCATCGAGCAGGTTCATCGCCATCTTGAAGGTGCCGAGCACGATCACGACCACGCTCGCGCCGACCAGCAGCGAGCGGATCTTCGAGGTGATGGTCGACCCGCCTTCCTGGCCCTTGTCCTTGGCGCGACCGGCAGACGCCTTGGCGGCCCGGCCGGTTTTCTCGGGTGGCTGCGCGGCGGCGGCTTGCGCTGCGCGGCGCGCGGCAGCGATGAAGCTCGACGACGACACCGGCTCCTTGGGCGCGGCCGGGATTTCGCTGATTGCGCTTTCGGACGCAGCGATGCGCTCGGACGGCGTGGCGATGCGTGCACCCGGCCTTGTGCCCGGCTCGAGCGGATGATCCGGCGGCAGTTCGGGCGCAAGCGCGGCGCGCGTGGGCGCGGTATGCGGCTCCAGGATTTCGCTGATCGCGCGTGGCGGAACCGGCGGTGCCATCGGCATCGGCGGCGGCGCCGCCGGCGCGGCGGCTTGGAATTCGCGCGGCGCGGCGGCGAAGGCGGCGTGCGCCGCCTGCGCGGCGGCTGGATTGGGCAGCTCGGGCTTCGGATCGTATTTCGGGTGCTGCTGTTGCTGCGGCCGCGGCTCGTGCGCCATCGGCGCGGGCGCCATGGGAGCGGCCATCGGCATCGGCATCGGCTGCGCCGCAGGGGCGGGCGGCGCGGTGCGCACATTGCGAAGATCGCCCTCGATCATCGAGAGACGATCGACGACGTGGCCAAGGGCGTTGTGGACGGCCTCCAGCGAATCCTGGGTGGTCCGGTTGGTCTCGGCCTGGCTGAAGCGGATGTCGGAGAGCTCGCGCTTGACGAGATCGACCATGCCGGAATCGGCGGGCGGCGCGGAGTTGCGGCTCTCGGCCAGCGCGGAATAGGTCGCCTGCTGCCGCTCCAGGTGGCGCAGGATGTCGTGCAGCCCGTCCTCGACGCGGCTGAAATTGCCGTTGCGCGGATCGGAGGCGGCCTCGAGCCGCTCCAGCAGATACGAGACCCGCTGTTCAAGATGAGCGAAGGTCGAAGCCGAGTCGTTGCCGACCTGCATGCGATCGAAACGGTCAGACAGGGCGCGGATCGCGCTTTCGAGCTGCTCGCTGCTCTCGGATGGTTGAGGGCGCTCGCGCGTTTCCAGAGCGGCGGTGAGCGCCGCGATGCGCTGTTCCAGCACCGCAAAACTGTCGCCTTGGCCGGACGCACGGGTGACCTGGTCGACCTTGGACGACAGCAGCTGCACGTCGTCCGAGAGCCGTGCCAGCGCTTCGTTGGAGGCAACGTTGGAGACGATGCCACGCAGCGCCGAGATCGCGCCTTCGAGCTGGCGGACCGTCGACGGATCGTCATTGGCGCGCAGGATCAGATCGAGCTTGGCGCCGAGATTGCGGATCGCCTCGTCATAGCCGGTGAGCTGCTCGGCCGGCGTCAGCGTGCGGAGCACCTGCTTGATCTCGGACAGCGCGTGCTCGATGCCGGACAGGACCTGACCGTCGGTGCCGTTGGAGCGGGTCTCGTCGATGCGCCGATGCAGCGAGCGGATCTCGTTCTCGATCGATTCGATCGCGCGGCGCGGCATCGCCTCGGTGATGGCGTTGCGGATCTCCGCAAGCTCGCTGCGGAACGTGTTGATCGCCTGCTCGGTATTGTCAGGGCGCTGCAGCGATTCGATCTGGCTCGTGATCTTGAGCAGATGGCGCTCAAGCGCAGAGAAATCCGGCCCCGGCTGGGGTGGCGGCGGAGCATAGGCAGGCGCGGGCGGCGCCATCGGGGGCGCGTAAGGAGCTGCCGCGGGCGCGATCGGCGGCGCGGCGCGCGGCGGCATCTGCCTGGGCGTAAAGCCGTCGAGCTCGCTCTGCCGTGCGGTGATCTCGGCCACCGCGACGTCGAACGAAGCGGGGCTCAGGGGCGGTGAGTTGCGATAGACCTGTGCTGCCGCGCGCTCGACCGCATCGGCCTGGCGCTGGCGCGTTTCAACGGGGGCCTGTCGTGGTGCCGGAGCCTGCTGCGGCTTTGAGATTTGCGACAGCCTTGCATCGAGCCGCGAGATCGCGTCGTTGAGCTGGCGCGCAACGCCCTGCTCGCGCGAAACGTCTTGTCGCGGAGTATCTTGTCGCGAAGAATCTTGCCGCGGCGCGGGCTTTGAAATCCGCTCGATCTGCTGGGTGATGGCGTCGAGCCGCTGGTGGATGTCGGCAACTTCGCGGCTTTCCTGGCTCGGTACTTGAGTCGGTACCTGGCTCGGGACGTTCTGGGCTTGCGGACGCTGGTCGTAAAGTCCGCGAAAGTTTGGCGGGGCGGTCTCGCCGAGCGTGGAGTTCAGCCAATCGTTGAGTGACATGCCGGCGCGACGCGCAGCAGCTTCGGCCCGCTCCCGGACGGATGGATCGATGCCGTCAACACTCCACGATACGCGCGAATTCATGACTCTGTCCGGTTCCGACTCCGGCGCCCCATCCGGCGCCTCCAGTCTTCCCTCGCGTGCCGGTTGCAAAGACAATCGGATTTGGCGCGGGTCGTCTGCCTCGAAAACCGACTTTTGTCTGTTACGGTAAATAACGGGTTAAGGAACCCGTTGACGGTGTCTTAAAGTTGGGCGGCGGGGTGCGACACCCACCGCTGTCATGCCCCGCGAAAGCGGGGCATCCAGTACCCGCAGCCTCTCGATTCCAGCCGCGCAGCCTCTGGAATACTGGATCGCCCGCCCCCGTGCGCAATTGCGCACAAGGCGGGCGATGACAGCGGAATAATACGCAACGGCACGTCATGGCGTCTGGCCAGCCCCTCAGCCCTTGCCCTCGCGCTTGCCATCCTCCAGCGGCACCACGGTGCCGCTTGCGCTCATCGCCGACAGGGCCTCGAGCGCCTCTTCGCAGAAATCGGCCACCATCTGCTCGTGCCGGGCGCCGAGCTGAAGCAGCAGCAGGTTACCGAGGTCGAGCACGCCGGACGCCGCCCCTTCCGGGAAGCGCTTCTTCAGGATGCGCTCGTAGTTCTCGTGGCGATCGCGGTGGTGCTCGAGCCGGGCCATCAGGTCGGTGCGCATGGGCTCGAGGCCGATGCTGTCGAGCGCATGCAACCGCACCAGGAGATCGTCCTTGATGGAAGGGGGCGTGCTTGGCCGCGCGGCCCAGTGCCGCAGCGCTGTTCGGCCCTCCGGAGTCAGCGTATAGATCAGTTTATTGGGTTTGCCGGTTTGCACGACCTCGCGGCCCTGGATGTAGCCGCGGTCGCGCAGCTTGGAGAGCTCGCGGTAGATCTGCTGGTGGTCGGCCTTCCAGAAGAAGCCGATCGAGGAATCGAATGTCTTGGCGAGCTCGTAGCCCGTCATCGGACGTTCCGTCAGGCAAGCGAGGATTGCGTCGCCCAAAGCCATGACCCGGTCCTCCTGTTGTCGATCTTAACCAATTGGCTTGACTTTATGCGCATCGGCGCATATGCGTCAATGTGCATATGAGGCGACCCGATAACGAGGGCAAAAACCGCCCCGAAAACCCCAATGGAGTCAACCTTCGCGCTACTGTGCATGGGGTTGTTTTCGCGTTTTTTGCCCGAGCCTTTTAGGGAGGCACCTGAATGACCGGCCTCGAGTCCTGGTACGGCTACATGAAGTCGCATGACCGGGCAGCGCTCTGGGACCTGCTCCATCCCGACGCCGTCTTCGAAAGCCCTGTCGTGCACGCGCCGCAGCGCGGCCGCGACATCACCTTCAAATATCTGGCCAGCGCTGAGAAGGTGCTTGGCGGTCCCGGCTTCAGCTATGTCGGTGAATGGAAGAGTGAGAGCGGCGCCGTGCTCGAATTCAAGACCATGATCGACGGCATCGAGATCAACGGCGTCGACATCATCAGCTTCGACGGCGAGGGGCGCATCACGCATTTCAAGGTGATGGTGCGGCCGCTGAAGGCGATCAACATGCTGCATCGCCTGATGGCGGAACAGCTTGCCGCCACTCAATCCTAAGCCAATACCGTCACTTCAAGGCCTGCCGGGAGACCACCATGCCGATCTACAAAGCCCCCGTCGAAGACGTGAACTTCCTGCTCAACGACGTCTTCCAGATCGACCGCTACGACAATCTGGCCGGCTTCTCCGACGCGTCGAGGGACGTGCGCGAAGCCATTCTCGGCGAAGCTGCCAAGCTCGCCGAAGAAGTGCTGCAGCCGCTCAATCGCGTGGGCGATCTCGAAGGCTGCAAGCGCGCCGATGACGGTAGCGTCACCACGCCGACGGGATTCAAGGAGGCGTTCAAGCAGGTCGCCGAGGGCGGCTGGCTCGGCCTGTCGGCACCAACCGAGTTCGGCGGCCAGGGTCTGCCGGTGACGTTGAGCCAGGCGGTCAACGAATTCCAGATCTCCGCCAACATGGCGTTCTCGATGTATGGCGGCCTCACCATGGGCGCGACCGCGGCGCTGATCGTCCACGGCACGCCGGAGCAGAAGCAGACCTACGTGCCGAAGATGGTGGCGGGCGAGTGGACCGGCACCATGAACCTGACCGAGCCGCATTGCGGCACCGATCTCGGCATGCTCCGCACCAAGGCGGTGCGGCAGGCCGACGGCAGCTTCAAGATCACGGGCACCAAGATCTTCATCTCGGCCGGCGAGCATGACCTCGCGCCCAACATCATCCACCTCGTGCTTGCCCGCATTGAGGGCGCGCCCGCCGGCATCAAGGGCGTGTCGCTGTTCGTGGTGCCGAAATTCCTGGTCAATGCCGATGGTTCGGTCGGCGCACGCAACGGCGTGGTCTGCGGCTCGATCGAGCACAAGATGGGCATTCACGGCAATTCCACCTGCGTGATGAACTACGACAACGCCACCGGCTGGCTGATCGGCGAAGAGAACAAGGGCATGCAGGGCATGTTCGTGATGATGAACGAGGCCCGCCTCGGCGTCGCCGTGCAGGGTCTCGCGCAGTCGGAAGTGGCCTATCAGAACGCGGTCGCCTATGCGCGGGATCGCATCCAGGGCCGTTCGCTCACCGGTGCCAAGGCGCCGGACAAGCCGGCCGATCCGATCATCGTCCATCCCGACGTGCGCCGCACGCTGCTGTCGATCCGCGCCTTCAACGAGGCCGCGCGCGCCTTCGTGATGTGGACCGCGCTGAAGAGCGACGTCGCCCATCGCTCCGAGGATCCCAAGGACCGCCAGGCCGCCGATGATCACATGGGCCTGATGACGCCGGTGCTGAAGGGCTTTCTCACCGATTACGGCTTCGCCAACGCGGTGCAGGCGCAGCAGATGTATGGCGGCCACGGCTATATCGCCGAGCAGGGCATGGAGCAGTTCGTGCGCGATGCCCGCATCGCCATGATCTACGAAGGCGCCAACGGCATCCAGGCGCTCGACCTCGTCGGCCGCAAGCTGCCGCGCGACGGCGGCCGCGCCATCATGGCGTTCTTCGGCGAGGTCATGGCCTTCGCCAAGGAGAACGGCGGCGACGAGGCGATGAAGCCCTACATCACTCCGCTCTCGGCCTCGCTCGGCCATCTCCAGCAGGCCACCACCTGGCTGATGCAGAACGCGATGGCCAAGCCCGACAATGCCGGTGCCGCCGCAACCGATTACCTCAATCTCTTCGGCTTCGTCGCGCTCGGCTATATGTGGGCGAAGATGGCGAAGGTGACGCAAGCCAAGATTGCCGAGAGCGGTGCGACGCCCTATCTCTCGACCAAGCTCGTCACCGGCCGTTTTTTCATGGAGCGGATGCTGCCGGAGACCGCCGCCAATCTCGCGCGCATCCAGGCCGGCTGCGCCACCATCATGGAACTGCCGGCGGAAGCGTTCTGAAGCCGCTTTCGCTGCGACCGGATCACGACCACAAGATCATCACATCAGGAGGGCGTCATGCCTGAGGCATTCATCTACGACCACGTCCGCACCCCGCGCGGCCGCGGCAAGGCGGACGGCGCGCTGCACGAAGTCACCGCGCTCGCGCTCGCGACCGTGCCGCTCAAGGCGCTGAAGGACCGCAACAACCTCCCCGAAGATTCCGTCGATGACGTCATTCTCGGCGTGGTCGATCCGGTCGGCGAAGCCGGCTCCGACATCGCGCGCTTTGCCGCGCTGAAGGCGGGCCTCGGCGAAGCGGTGCCGGGCGTCCAGATCAGCCGCTTCTGCGCCTCCGGCCTCGATGCCGTGAATTTTGCCGCAGCCCAGGTGATGAGCGGCCAGCACGAGCTCGTGATCGGCGGCGGCGCCGAATCGATGAGCCGCGTCGGCATCGGCGCTTCCGGCGGCGCCTGGCCGATGGACCCCTCGATGGCAGTGCCGGCCTATTTCATGCCGCAGGGTGTCTCGGCCGATCTGATCGCGACCAAATACGGCTTCTCGCGTGACGACGTCGACGCCTATGCGGTGCAGAGCCAGCAGCGTGCGGCGAAGTCCTGGGAAGAAGGCCGCTTTGACAAGTCGGTCGTCCCGGTGAAGGACATCAACGGCCTCACCATCCTCGCCAAGGACGAGCATATGCGTCCTTCGACGACGATGCAGTCGCTGGCGCAGCTGCAGCCGGCGTTCACGATGATGGCGCAGATGGGCGGCTTCGATGGCGTCGCGGTGCAGTCGCATCCGGAAATCGAACGCGTCAATTACGTGCACCACGCCGGCAATTCGTCGGGCATTGTCGATGGTGCCGGCGCCGTTTTGCTCGGCAGCAAGGAAGCCGGCGGCAAGTACGGACTGAAGCCGCGTGCAAGGATCCGCGCATTCGCCAATATCGGCTCGGAGCCCGCGATGATGCTGACCGGTCCGGTTGATGTCACCGAAAAGCTGTTCGCGCGCTCGGGCATGAAGAAGTCGGACATCGACCTGTTCGAGCTCAACGAGGCCTTCGCCTCGGTTGTGCTGCGCTACATCCAGGCCTTCGAAATCGACAACGCCAAGATCAACGTCAATGGCGGTGCGATCGCGCTCGGCCATCCGCTCGGCGCGACCGGTGCCATGATCCTCGGGACGGTGCTCGACGAGCTCGAGCGCACCAACAAGGCGACCGCACTGGTGACGCTGTGCATCGGCGGCGGCATGGGCACCGCGACCATCATCGAACGCGTCTAAGGGCAGGGAGCAACCAGCATGGCTTACAAGAACTTCAAGGTTGAGACCGATTCCGACGGCATCGCGCTCGTGACCTGGGACATCCCGGGCCGTTCGATGAACGTGCTCGACGAGACATCGACCAGCGAGCTCGACGCGATCGTCAAGGCGACCACGGCCGACGCCGTGGTGAAGGGGGTCGTCATCACCTCCGCCAAGGAGGCGTTCTGCGCGGGTGCCGATCTTTCCATGCTCGAGGGCATGAATCAGGCCTACGCAAAAGTGTTTGGGGAGCAGGGCGAGACGGCCGCGAACCAGATGCTGTTCGAGCAGAGCCGGCGCTTCTCGCAGGTGCTGCGCTCGATCGAAACCTCCGGCAAGCCGTGGGCGGCGGCGATCAACGGCCTCGCGCTCGGCGGCGGTTTCGAGATTACGCTGTGCTGCCACTATCGCGTGGCGGCGGAGAATCCCAAGACCCGCCTCGGTCTGCCCGAGGTCAAGGTCGGCCTGTTCCCGGGCGCCGGCGGCACGCAGCGCGTGCCGCGCCTGGTGCCGCCGCAGGACGCGATGACGATCCTGCTCAAGGGCGATCCGGTCACGATCGAGAAAGCCAAGGCGCTGAATCTGATCCACGCCATCGTTCCCGCCGCCGACCTCGTCAAGGCGGCAAAGGACTGGATCAAGGGCGGCGGCAAGGCTGTTGCGCCCTGGGACGAGAAGGGCTTCAAGCTGCCGGGCGGTCCGGTGTTCTCCAAGGCCGGCATGATGATGTTCCCGGCCGGCAACGCGATCTATCGCCGCGAGACCTACGACAATTATCCGGCCGCACGCGCGATCATGAGCTGCGTCTACGAGGGCCTGCAGCTGCCGATCGACGCCGCGCTCCGTGTCGAGTCGCGCTACTTCACCTCGGTGCTGCGCTCGAAGGAAGCGGCTGCGATGATCCGCAGCCTGTTCCTGTCGATGCAGGAGCTCAACAAGGGCGCGCGCCGTCCGAAGGATGTGCCGCCGACCAAGGTGAAGAAGATCGCCGTGATCGGCGCCGGCTTCATGGGCGCGAGCGTCGGCTATGTCTCAGCCCGTGCCGGTCTCGACGTCGTCCTGATCGATCGCGACCAGGAGAGCGCCGACAAGGGCAAGGCGCATGCGCAAAAGGTGATCGAGGAGCAGATCAAGAAGGGCCGCGCCAAGCCCGGCGACGCAGAAGCGCTGCTCGCGCGCATCACGGCGACCGCGGACTATTCCGCGCTCAAGGACGTCGATCTCGTCATCGAGGCCGTGTTCGAGGACCGCAAGGTCAAGGCTGATACCTTTGCCAAGGCGCAGGAGCACATGAAGCCGGACGTGATCTTCGCGTCCAACACCTCGACGCTTCCGATCACCTCGCTGGCGGAATCCTTCAAGGACCAAGGCAGGTTCGTCGGCATCCACTTCTTCTCGCCGGTCGAGAAGATGATGCTGGTCGAGATCATCCAGGGCAAGAACACCGGCGATCTCGCGATCGCGACCGCGCTCGACTACGTCCGGCAGATCGGCAAGACGCCGATCGTCGTCAACGACTCCAGAGGCTTCTTCGCCAATCGCTGCGTCGGCCGCTACGTCGCCGAGGGCAACGAGATGTTCCTCGAGGGCGTGCCGCCGGCGATGATCGAGAACTGCGCCAAGATGGCCGGCATGCCGGTCGGCCCGCTCTCGCTGTCGGACGAGGTCGCGCTCGACCTCGGGCTCAAGATCATGAAGGCGACGGAAGCCGATCTCGGCCCCAACGCCATCAATCCCGATCAGAAGAAGCTGATGGTGGAAATGGTCGAGAAGCAGGGCCGTCTGGGCCGCAAGAACAGCAAGGGCTTCTACGACTACCCCGAGAAGGGCAAGGGACAGAAGAGCCTGTGGCCCGGCTTGTCCGCGCTGCAGCCCAAGCAGCTCGACCCAGATACCCTCGACGTCGAGGAGTTGAAGCAGCGCTTCCTGGTAGTGCAGGCGGTGGAGGCCGCGCGCACCGTTGAGGACCACGTCATCACCGATCCGCGCGAAGCGGATGTCGGCTCGATCCTCGGCTTCGGCTTTGCGCCGTTCACCGGTGGCACGCTGTCCTACATCGACTTCATGGGTCCCAAGAAGTTCGTCGAACTCTGCCACAAGCTGGAGGCGAAATACGGATCGCGCTTCACCCCGCCGAAATTGCTCGAAGAGATGGCGGCGAAGGGCGAGACCTTCTACGGCCGCTTCGCGCCAAAGAAGGCGGCGGCGTGATTCTCTGAACCGTAGCCGGGATGAAAAATACGAAAGGCCGGATTCTCGATCCGGCCTTTCGCATGTGTGCCTCAGGCAGCCTGGATCAGCCCTTCCTTCTTCATCGCTTCCTGCACCTGCGGCCGCGCCGCGACGCGGGTCTTGTACGCGGCAAGGTTCGGCATCGCCGAGAGGTCGAACTTCATCCGGTCGCCCCAGGTCAGCATCGTGAAGAGATAACCGTCGGCCACCGTGAACTGCTTGCCCATGAGGTAGTCGCGGCCGGCGAGCTGGCTGTCGATGTATTTCAGCTTGCCCATGACGCGGTCCTTGAAGAAGGCCTTGGCCTCGTCGTTCAGCGTCGGCGCGAACATCGGGCCGAAGCTCTTGTGGACCTCCGAGGTGAGGAAGTTCAGCCATTCGAGCAGCTTGTAGCGCTCGGCGCTGCCGTGGGCCGGCGCCAGCGCCTTGGCTGAGGCCTGATCGGCGATCATCTGGACAATCACCGGGCCTTCGGTCACGATCTCTCCGCTATCGAGGCCCAGCGCAGGGACCTGGCCCTTGGGGTTCAGCTTCAGATAATCCTCACCGTTTTCGAGCTTCTTGGCCCGAATATCGACCTTGACCAGTTCATAGGGCAGGCCGGCTTCCAGGAGCGCGATATGGGGGGACAGCGAGCACGCACCGGGCGAATAGTACAATTTCATGGAATTTCCTCCTCTTGTTGCTTGGTTCAGGCGAAAGAACGACTACATGCATCTGCTTGAAATAGTCAAGATTGATGCAGGTGCATCGAATAGGGTAAGAGACGGGCGACGAGCTTGAGCGGGACCATGAAACGCAAACCATCGACCGAGGCGACTTCCGCCTGGATCCGCTTGATGCGGGTGCAGAGCCGTGTGCTCAATTGCGTCGAGCAGGACCTGAAGAAGGCCGGCTTCCCGCCGCTCGCATGGTATGACGCGCTGCTCGAACTGTCACGGGCGCCCTCGGGCGAGCTCCGGCCGGTCGAACTCGAACGGCAGATGCTGATCCCGCAATATTCGACATCGCGGCTGATCGACCGCCTGGTCGACGAAGGCCTCGCCTCGCGGCGTGAATGCAAGATCGACAAGCGCGGCCAGTTCGTGGAGATCACGGAAGCCGGCCGCGAATTGCAGAAGCGGATGTGGGGCGCCTATTCGGCCGCGATCGAGAAATATGTCGGTTCGAAGCTGTCCGATGCGGATGCCGTGAAGCTCAGCGGTCTGCTCGACCGTCTGGGCTGCTCGTGCGGCGAGATGAAACTGCCGCCTGCCCACGTCAACGAAACCACGCCGTTGCGATGATCGCGCGGCAAACCAGCTCGTCCGTGCAGCCGGTGGCTGCGCGGACCATCCCTGTCACCCACGCGCGTTCGATCGAAGCGCTTTTGATTAGAGTCTGATATGGCGCGAGACCAGATCGATATGACGCCGCTGCAATCGCGCGACGAACTCGTCGCGTGGTTCGAGGCTGGTTGCAAGGACCCGTCCGAATTCCGCATGGGCACCGAGCACGAGAAGACGCCGTTCACGCTCGAAGGCCACCGTCCGGTGCCCTACGAGGGCGCGCGCGGTATCGGCGCGCTGCTCGAAGGCATGAAACTCCTGCTCGGCTGGGAGCCGATCATGGAGAAGGGCAACATCATCGGCCTCTACGACGTCACTGGCGGCGGCGCGATCTCGCTCGAGCCTGGCGGGCAGTTCGAACTCTCGGGTGCCCCCGTCGAGAACGTGCACCAGACCCAGAGTGAGCTGATGGCGCATCTGGCGCAGGTGCGCGAGATCGCAACGCCGCTCGGCATCGGCTTCCTCGGCCTCGGCATGACGCCGTCCTGGTCGCGCGCCGACATCCCGGTGATGCCCAAGGGCCGCTACAAGATCATGACCAATTACATGCCGAAGGTCGGCCAGTACGGCCTCGACATGATGTACCGGACCTGCACGGTACAGACCAATCTCGACTTCTCCTCCGAAGCGGACATGGTCAAGAAGCTGCGTGTCTCGCTCGCGCTCCAGCCGGCCGCAACCGCCTTGTTCGCCAATTCGCCGTTTACCGAGGGCAAGCCAAACGGCTTTCTCTCCTTCCGGTCCGAGATCTGGCGCGACACCGACAACGCGCGCGCCGGCATGATGCCGTGGGCATTCGAGGACGGCATGGGCTTCGAGCGCTATGTCGACTACGCGCTCGACGTGCCCATGTATTTCGTCAAGCGCGACGAGGACTACATCGACGTCTCGGGCTCCTCGTTCCGCGCCTTCTTCGATGGCCGCAACAACAATTTGCCCGGGGAACGCCCGACGCTGTCGGACTGGGCCAACCATCTTTCGACGATTTTCCCGGAGGTGCGGCTCAAGCGCTATCTCGAGATGCGCGGCTCCGACGGTGGCCCGTGGGGCCGTCTGCCGGCGCTATCGGCGTTCTGGGCCGGGTTGCTCTACGACGATGTGTCGCTGGATGCCGCCTGGGACCTCGTGAAGCACTGGACCGCGCATGAGCGTCAGGCGCTGCGCGACGACGTGCCACGCTTCGGGTTCAAGTCGCGAATCAAGGACCGCTATCTGTTCGAGATCGCCAAGGAGTGCCTCGTTCTGGCGCATGCCGGCTTGCGCCGGCGCGGCCGGATCGACCAGCTTGGCCGCGACGAGACCAGGCATCTGGAGCCGCTCGATCGCATTATCGATTCCGGCCGCACGCCGGCTGAGGAGATGCTCGACAAGTTCAACGGTCCCTGGAACCGCTCGGTGGAACCGGCCTACGCGGAATACGCGTTCTAGACCCAAGGCAAAACGATCGGACTCGGGCCGTTCATCGCCCGTACAGGTTTGCGGCGATCAAATGGCCAGCTGAAAAACCCGAGCGTCGTCAATAACTCGAAAGCTGTTCCGATGGGGAAGGGCCGCCTGGCCGTCATGGCAAGCGTCCTGGCAGGCGTCGTAGCCTGCGCCGCGTTGCTTTCGCTCGTGTTTGCGAGCTGGCCTGCGCGCGCCCAGACGGCGTTCGACCGGCCAGGCGGAGATTATTTCAGCTCTCCGGTCACGTCGGGCGATCCCGAGGATTGCGCGCTGCTGTGCGAGCGCGACCGCCGTTGCCGCTCGTGGAGCTTCAACTATCCTGACATCGAAGGCGGCTCGGCGGTGTGCTGGCTGAAGAACACGGTGCCTGCGCGCGTGCCGGGAAGCTGCTGCATCTCCGGCGTGCGCGGCGCCGGTGTGATCGAGCCGCGTGTCGAAGGCGTGGAGACCTCCATCGACCGCCCCGGCGGCGATTTGCGCAATTTCGAGATGAAGGACGGCGAAGGCGAAGAAGCCTGCAAGGCCGTCTGCACCGCCGACAACAAATGCCGCGCCTTCACCTATGCCCGCCCGGGCTACACGGGACGCGAAGCGCGCTGTTTCCTGAAAAAGGAGATCAAGCCGCCGCGGCGGAAGGCGGGATTCACGTCGGGCGTGGTGAGATAGCTCGGATCATTCCGGCGCAATCACCGTAAGCTCGGGCCACAACGCCCTCCATCTCGCGGCCTTTACCGCGTAATTCGCTGCGGAGAAATTCGGGCTTGGATTGGGGCGTGCAATCAAGCCCGCCACGTCATCGAAGCCGTGCGGCGCATAAACGTGGAAACCGTCGTCCGAGCGCCGCACGCCCACTTGCGTGTTCTGTGTGAGGAAACGGTCGATACCGTCAGTCGAGCACGACAGCGGCGGATAGGGCAGGCCGTGCTTGGCCGGGTACCACAGATGCACGCGTGCCTGGTTGCGGGTCTCGATCTTGACGCCGAGATGATCGAGGCGCGCTTGCAGCTTGCGGATCACGACGTCCTCCGCGTCCCAGGAGGTGTCAGGGTCGAAGTAGAAGACGTCGTAATCGGCAATGCCGTAATCGATCGCACGGCCGGTGAGCACGTTCCAAACCGATTGCACGAGACATCCCGAGACCAGCCACGCATCGGGCAGCGCGAGCTGGTGGAGCTCATCGAGAATCGCGACGTTAATCGGGTTCTTTAGCGCCAGCGCGAGGAAGCGGGCCTCATCCATGACAGTCGTCACGCGCTCACGCGTGCATCATAATCCGCTCGCGCCGCCTTCGAAGCCAGCGCGCGCCAACGCCGCCGCAGCAGCGACTCCACGATCGCGCGCTTTGCCTTGGACAGGCGGATCAGCACTATCGGATAATCGGCGTAGTGATCGGTGAAGTAGAAGATTTTTGGCTGGCTCTCGACCAGCATCGCGCGCTCGTCGACCGGGACGTCCGGCATCACCAGGCTGTCGCCATCTTCCTTCAGACGCGCCAGCATCTTCTTGCGCACCTTTAGTGCGGGCGTGCCGTAGGAGGTACCGTCCTCGACCTCCGGCCACGTCAGTGCGAATTTTCTGACGTCGTCGAAGGTCATGAGATCGGTTCAATGCACGGCGGTGAAAAACCGCGCCATGCGAAATCCGGACAGCCAGGTCCACACCGGCTGGCCCCGGATACCGAGATCCCAGGATCCGAGCACGGCGTCTGCGCGGCCGACCAGATTGTCGATCGGCAACATGCCGACGCCGCCGGAGCGCAAGGGCACGCGGCTGTCGGCGGAATTGTCGCGGTTGTCGCCGAGCACGAAGAGATGGCCTGCCGGCACCGTCACTTCCTGCGTGTTGTCGAGCGGACCGTTGTCACGCATCTTGAAGATCAGATGCGAGACGCCGTTCGGCAGCGTCTCGACATAGCGATAGGCGGGTTCGCTGCCGCCATTGTCGTCCTCGGCGGCACCAACGCCGTCCGGCTTCAACTCGGCGGGGCGATCGTTGACGAAGAGCTGGCCCTGGCGCAGCTGGATGCGGTCGCCGGGCAGGCCCACGACGCGCTTGACCCAGGCCTGCGAGCGGTCGCCGGGCCAGCGGAAGACCACGACGTCGCCCTGCTTCGGCGTTTCCGCGAAGACGCGGCCGCTCTCGGGCAGGTTGATCTGGATCGGCAGCGACGAGGTGCCGTAGCCGTAGGGGAATTTCGAGGCGATCAAGGCGTCGCCGATCAACAGCGTCGGCTCCATCGAGCCCGACGGCACGTAGAACGGCTCGGCCAGCGCACCCTTGGCGATGAACACCGCCGCGACGATGCCGGCGAGCTGCACCAGCTGGCCGCCCCAGCCGCTGCTCTTCCGCTTGGTGGTGACAGTTATCTTCTCGACGCTCATCCGCCTGTTCCACCCACCGTAATGCGTTCCATCAACAGCGACGGCTGGCCGACGCCGACCGGCACGCCCTGACCGTTCTTGCCGCAGGTGCCGATGCCGGTATCGAGCGCGAGGTCGTTGCCGATCATGCGGATGCGATGCAGGTCGGTCGGCCCGTTGCCGATCAGCATGGCGCCCTTCAGGGGCGCACCGATCTTGCCGTTCTCGATCTTGTAAGCCTCGGTGCACTGAAACACGTATTTGCCCGAGGTGATATCCACCTGGCCGCCGCCGAAATTCGCGGCGAAGACGCCGTTCTTCACCGACGCGAGGATCTCGGCCGGATCGCGGTCGCCCGCCAGCATGTAGGTGTTGGTCATGCGCGGCATCGGCACGTGGGCATAGCCCTGGCGGCGGCCGTTGCCGGTCGGCTTCATGTTCATCAGGCGGGCGTTCTGACGGTCCTGCATGTAGCCGACCAGGACGCCGTCCTCGATCAGCACGGTGCGGTTGGTCGGCGTTCCCTCATCGTCGATCGACAGCGAGCCGCGGCGCGAGGCAATCGTGCCGTCGTCGACCACGGTCACGCCCTTGGCCGCGACCTGCTGGCCCATCAGGCCGGCAAACGCGGACGTCTTCTTGCGGTTGAAGTCACCTTCGAGGCCATGGCCAACCGCCTCATGCAGCATCACGCCGGGCCAGCCGGCCCCGAGCACGACGTCCATCTCGCCGGCGGGGGCGGGAATCGATTCCAGGTTGACCAGAGCCTCACGCAACGCGCCGTCGGCGGCGTCGCGCCAGTTCTTGCTTTCGATGAATTCGGCGTAGCCGGCGCGGCCGCCATAGCCCTTGCTGCCGCTCTCCTGGCGGTCGCCCTGACCGGCGACGACGGAGACGTTGACGCGCACGAGCGGGCGGATGTCGCGATAGCTCTCGCCGTCGGGCCGCAGGATCTCGACCACCTGCCAGGTCGCGCCCAGGCTGACGCTGACCTGCCGCACCCGCGGATCCTTGTCGCGCAGATAAGCGTCGATCTCGGCGAGCAGTTTGACCTTGGTCTCGAAGCCGGGGGCATCGAGCGGATTGTCGTCACTATAAAGCCGCACGTTGGTATGCGCAGGAGGCGCGGCGAAGCTGCCGGAATAACCGCCGCGCACGGCCGCGACCGCGTCCGCAGCGCGAATCAGCGCCGGCAGCGACACGTCGGAGGAATGCGCGTAGCCGACGGCGTCGTCCTTGACGGCGCGCAGGCCAAAACCCTGCGAGGTATCGTAGGTCGCCTGCTTCAGCCGGCCATTGTCGAACATCAGCGCTTCGGTCTGGCTGTATTCCAGGAACAATTCGCCGTCGTCGGCACCGGCAAGCCCGCGCGCGAGCTCGTTGCGAACCTGATCGCGGTCGAGATTGGCGCGGTCGAGCAGGGAGGTTGTGGCAGGGTTGGTCATGCGTCCGTCCATTATCGGGGGATGTGAGGCAAGATAATGGTTTCCCGGCACTTCCGCGAGGGCGCCAAGTCTCACATTACGTAAACAATAGGATTCGCGGGCCTAACCGCCCTTCGCACTACGGCAGCTTGTCATAGCCCTCGCCGAGCCCGTTCAGGCTGAGCGGGAAGCCGATGCCTTCTTCCGGGGTCTCGAAGATGATGAAGGTCGCGGTCTTGGCAGTGCGGAGCTGGCCGAGCAGCTTGTCGTCCATGACGACCTCGGCGACGCAGCCATTGGGCAGGCAGCGGACAAAGCCGGCACGGCCTACGTCCTGGTTGTCGAGCTTGAGGCCGAGGCCGGAGGGCAGGAGAACGCCGAGGGGGGCGACCACCCGCATCAGGCGGCTCTTCTGGTCGGCGGTCTTGAGAACGATCACGGTCAGGCCGGCGTTGGAGCGGTCTTCGGCCACCACGCTCTGGATCAGGGCGCATTGCTCGGACTGGGCGCCCGGCGGGGTGTCGCAGCGGATCTGCCAGTCGCCATGGACGGAGCGCACCGCGCCCTGCGCATGGGCGAGGCCCGGAAGCGCCAGGACGACGACCGCCGCCAGCAGAGCGGCCAGCATCGTGAGGCTGCCAGCCTGGCTTTTAGCCCGCCTTGCCATGGATCTCGAAAACCCCATCGGGTCGGTCCCTCTGCTCGCCTGGGTCGCTCGCGTCAGGCGGACTGATACGGGAATGACGGCGTCTTGAAGGCGATTCGCAAGCAAATTCCACGCCGCCCCGGCCGCAATCGCCCGCACGAATCAGGTTCCTGTGCGGCTGTGCGCCAAGTGCCTACCGCGGGCAATTCCGCTGTCAAGCGGCAGCATCCCGGGAAATGGTATTTTTGTCTGATGTTACTAGGAAATATCTTGCGGGTGATGGCTGACAGACGAGGCTCAAGACTGCATTGCGATAGATCAAGAATTATGGTTTGAGAGGCTTGATTTCGGCGTTCTAGCGATCTGGCCCCAATTCCTCTTAGAGGTATTCTTGCGCGGCGGTTTGTCAGACGGGGGGATCGAATAAAGCGTTTCCCGAAAATAGGGGAATGCACTTGGGGTGATTTCGTTAGGGGAGCGCGAACGGCATGAAGATGTCGATGGGCCCGGTGGGCCGGCACTTGCTGGGATTGGCCGTGGCGGGTCTGACGCTGGCGACGGGCGGTGCGGCATTTGCCGAGCTGGGGCAGCCGGCTGCGTGGGAGTGGACGCTTCAGCAGTCCGGGTCCCCGGTGATGGACAACATCGTCTGGTTCCATAATTTCCTGTTCGTGCTGATCACGCTGATCACGCTGTTCGTTCTGGCGCTGCTCGTGATCGTTGTCGTGAAGTTCAACGCGAGAGCCAATCCGGTGCCGTCGCGGACCACGCACAACACGCTGATCGAGGTGGCGTGGACGCTCGTGCCGGTGTTGATCCTGGTCGGCATTTCGGTGCCGTCGTTCCGCCTCCTGTTCCTCGAGCTCGACGTGCCGAAGGCGGATCTGACCATCAAGGCGACCGGCAAGCAGTGGTACTGGTCCTACGCCTATCCTGATAACGGCAAGTTCGAGTTCGACTCGCTGATGGCCCAGGACAAGCAGCCCCGTCTGCTGGGCGTCGACAATGAGATGGTGGTGCCCGTCAACAAGGTGGTTCGGGTTCAGGTGACCGGGGCCGACGTGATTCATGCCTTTGCGCTGCCGGCCTTCGGCGTCAAGATCGACGCCATTCCGGGCCGGCTCAACGAAACCTGGTTCAAGGCCACCAAGACCGGCATGTTCTACGGCCAGTGCTCGGAATTGTGCGGCAAGGACCACGCCTTCATGCCGATCGCGATCCGTGTGGTGAGCGACCAGGAGTTCGCCTCCTGGGTCGAGACCGCGAAGAAGAAATATGCGAGCGGCGGCACCAGCACCTACGCCTCCACGGCCGGCCCGACGCAGTGAGCGCCGGGCGCAGGGTTCGAGGAAACTGAAAGCGACATAAGGCGGGACCTCCAGAGGTCCGATCGGGACGCAAGGCAGGATTAGAAAATGGCAACGAGCGCAGCGGCACACGGCGATCACGCGCAAGACCACGGACATGACGAGCACGCCCATCCGACCGGATGGCGGCGCTACGTCTATTCGACCAACCACAAGGACATCGGCACGATGTACCTGATCTTCGCGGTCATCGCCGGCGTCATCGGCGCCGCGATGTCGATCGCGATCCGTGCCGAGCTGATGTATCCGGGCGTGCAGATCTTCCACGAGACGCACACCTACAATGTGTTCGTGACCTCCCATGGTCTGATCATGATCTTCTTCATGGTCATGCCCGCGATGATTGGCGGCTTCGGCAACTGGTTCGTGCCGCTCATGATCGGCGCGCCCGACATGGCGTTCCCGCGCATGAACAACATCTCGTTCTGGCTGCTGCCGGCCTCGTTCGCGCTGTTGCTGATGTCGACCTTCGTCGAGGGCGAGCCGGGCGCCAACGGCGTCGGCGCCGGCTGGACCATGTACGCGCCGCTGTCGAGCTCGGGCCATCCGGGCCCGGCGGTGGACTTCGCGATCCTGTCGCTGCATCTGGCGGGCGCTTCCTCGATCCTGGGCGCCATCAATTTCATCACCACGATCTTCAACATGCGCGCGCCGGGCATGACCCTGCACAAGATGCCGCTGTTTGTGTGGTCGATCCTGGTGACGGTGTTCCTGCTGCTGTTGTCGCTGCCGGTGCTCGCCGGTGCGATCACGATGCTGCTCACTGACCGCAATTTCGGCACGACGTTCTTCAATCCGGAAGGCGGCGGCGATCCCGTGCTGTTCCAGCATCTGTTCTGGTTCTTCGGTCACCCCGAAGTGTACATCCTGATCCTGCCCGCCTTCGGCATGGTCAGCCAGATCGTCTCGACCTTCTCGCGCAAGCCCGTGTTCGGCTATCTCGGCATGGCCTACGCCATGGTCGCGATCGGCGGCATCGGCTTCGTGGTGTGGGCGCACCACATGTACACGGTCGGCATGTCCTCGGCGACGCAGGCCTATTTCGTCGCCGCCACGATGGTCATCGCGGTCCCGACCGGCGTGAAGATCTTCTCGTGGATCGCCACGATGTGGGGCGGCTCGATCGAGTTCCGCGCGCCGATGATCTGGGCGGTGGGATTCATCTTCCTGTTCACCGTCGGCGGCGTCACCGGCGTGGTGCTGGCGAATGCCGGCGTCGACCGCGTGCTCCAGGAGACCTACTACGTGGTCGCGCACTTCCACTACGTGCTGTCGCTCGGTGCGGTGTTCGGAATCTTCGCCGGCTGGTACTACTGGTTCCCGAAGATGTCCGGCTACATGTACAATGAAGGGCTCGCCAAGGCGCACTTCTGGGTCACCTTCATCGGCGTGAACCTGGTGTTCTTCCCGCAGCACTTCCTCGGTCTGTCGGGCATGCCTCGCCGCTATGTCGATTATCCCGACGCGTTCGCGGGCTGGAACCTGGTCTCGTCGGTCGGCTCCTATATCTCCGGCTTCGGCGTGCTGATCTTCCTCTACTGCGTGATCGACGCCTTCGCGAAGAAGGTGCCGGCTGGCGACAATCCGTGGGGTGCAGGTGCGACCACGCTGGAATGGACGCTGCCCTCGCCGCCGCCCTTCCACCAGTTCGAAGTGCTGCCCCGCGTGCAGTAAGCCAATGCTCGCGGCGCCCGTGACGGGCGCCGCGGCTCGACAACCAAGCGAGTCAGTCTAGTGTCCGTCCTCGACCACAACGCCATCGACATCAATCCCCGCATCTCCGAAGCGGAGGTTGGCGATTACATCGCGCTCCTGAAGCCGCGGGTGATGTCGCTGGTGATCTTCACCGCGCTGGTCGGAATGGCGATGGCGCCCGGGCATTTCCACCCGGTGCTGGCCATCACCTCGCTGCTCTGCATCGCGGTCGGCGCCGGCGCGTCCGGCGCGCTCAACATGGCGCTCGAAGGCGACATCGATGCCAAGATGTCGCGCACGGCGAACCGGCCGATTCCGCGCGGCCGCATCACCCGTCCCGAGGCGATGACCTTCGGCATGACGCTCGCCTTCTTCTCGGTGATGACGCTCGGCATCCTGGTCAACTGGATCGCGGGCGCGCTGCTCGCCTTCACCATCTTCTTCTACGTCGTGATCTACACAATCGGCCTGAAGCGCTGGACCGCGCAGAACATCGTGATCGGCGGTGCCGCCGGCGCACTGCCGCCGGTGGTGGCCTGGGCCGCGGTCACAGGCACGGTCGACGTCGAGCCGCTACTGCTGTTCGCCATCATCTTCTTCTGGACGCCGCCGCACTTCTGGGCGCTGGCGCTGTTCCGCTCCGACGATTACGCGCGCGCCGGCATTCCGATGCTGCCCAACGTCGCCGGCCCCGACGCGACCCGGCTTCAGATCCTGCTCTACACCATCGTGCTGATCGCGGTCGCGGCCGCGCCCTGGGCGCTCGGCTACTTCGACGCCATCTACGGCATCGTCTCGCTGATCCTCGGCGCCGGCATGCTGGGGTTCGCCATCAACGTCTATGTCCGTCGCGAGCGCAGCCAATCGCTGCGGGCGACCCGCAAGCTGTTCGCGTTCTCCATCCTTTATCTGTTCGCGCTGTTTGCGACCTTGCTGGCCGAGGTCGTGTTCCGGGCGCTTGCGCCGATGGTAGGGGGCGCATGATCACAGGGATGGCCGACAAACCCGAGATAGACGGAATCGTCCTCACCGAGGCGCAGAAGAAGAGCCGTCGTCAGCGCTCGATCGCGATCGCACTCGCGCTCGGCGTGCTCGTAGTGCTGTTCTTCGCCGTGACCATGGTCAAGGGGCCGGCCGTGCTCGTCCGGCCGATGTAGGAAACATGGATCAGAAGCCGACCATATCGCGGGATCAGAGCCGGACGGCCACCAAGGGGCGCAGGCCTGCCAGGGGGCTTGGCCGCGACGTGGTGGTCGCCTCGATCTGCGGCGGCGTGGTCGCGCTGATGGTCGGCGCCTCCTACGCGGCGGTGCCGTTCTACAATTGGTTCTGCCGCGCCACCGGCTTCAACGGCACGACCCAGGTCGCGACCTCGGCGCCGGCCAGCGGCCCGATCGCACGCAAGATCGCGGTGCGCTTCGATTCCAACGTCGCGCCCGGCCTGCCCTGGAAGTTCGAGCCCGAGCAGAGCGAGATCGAGGTCAATATCGGCCAGGTCGTGACCGTCTTCTACACGGTGACCAACCAGGCCGCGCGGACCACCGCAGGCCAGGCCGCCTACAATGTCGCGCCGCTGACGGTCGGATCCTATTTCCAGAAGATCAACTGCTTCTGCTTCACCGAGCAGACCATGGCGCCGGGCGAGAAGCGCGAGATGCCGGTCGTATTCTATGTCGATCCGTCGATTGCCGACGACCACGAGAACGACGGTCTCAACACGATCACGCTGTCCTACACGTTCTATCCGGTGAAGGATCCGGTGGTGAAGCCGCTCGCGGCCAGCGAAGACGACAAACGCAAGGGAAATCTCTGATCTCCGGACTCACGCGCCGGGGTTGGAATAAGGGGATAAGTGCCTGACAGGCACGGGATTGAGGAGCGAGACCGCAAATGGCAACGGCGCACACCAAGCATCACGACTACCATCTGGTCGATCCCTCGCCATGGCCCGTCGTCGGCTCCATCTCCGCCTTCATCATGGCGGTCGGCGCGATCACCTGGATGCACCACATGTTCTCGGCTGCGCCGATCATCTTCGGTGTCGGCACCGTCGGTGTGCTCTACACCATGGCGAGCTGGTGGGGCGACGTGATCAGGGAAGCCCAGTACAAGGGCGACCACACCCGCGTCGTGCAGCTGCATCACCGCTACGGCATGATCCTGTTCATCGCCTCGGAGGTGATGTTCTTCGTCGCCTGGTTCTGGGCCTATTTCAACGCGGCGCTATTCCCGGCCGACGCCGTCCACGCTACCCGCGATGCGGTGTTCGGCTGTGGTCTCGGGACCGCGGCCGGCGCCTGCACCGTGCCGGGCACCTGGCCGCCGCACGGCATCGAGACCTTCGATCCCTGGCATCTGCCGCTCCTGAACACGCTGATCCTGCTCACCTCCGGCACCACGGTGACCTGGGCCCACCATGCGCTGCTCGAGAACGATCGCCAGGGCCTGAAATATGGCCTGATCCTCACCGTCGTGCTCGGCGCGCTCTTCACCTGCGTGCAGGCCTATGAGTACAGCCACGCGGCATTCTCCTTCGGCGGCAACGTCTACGGCGCGACCTTCTTCATGGCGACCGGCTTCCACGGTTTCCATGTGCTGGTCGGCACCATCTTCCTGCTGGTGTGCCTGTTCCGCGCCTATGCCGGCCACTTCACGCCGACCCAGCATCTCGGTTTCGAGTTCGCCGCCTGGTACTGGCATTTCGTCGACGTGGTCTGGCTGTTCCTGTTCCTCTGCATCTATGTCTGGGGACACGGCGCCGAGACCATGGCTCACGGCGCGCACTGAGCGGGCTGGCTTCGGATCGAGAAAGGGCGGCCCCGGGCCGCCCTTTTGCTTTTTTGCGCGCAGGGGTTTCGGCAGAAACTGTGATAGACCTTTTGCCATGAACGAAGCCGCCGATACGTCCGAGCCGCAAGCCACCGTCCTGCAAAGCGCGCTGCGCGGGCTTGCCTGCAAATGCCCGCGCTGCGGCCAGGGCAAGCTCTATGCAGGCTTCCTGACGCTTGCGCCTTGCTGCGAGCGTTGCGGCCTCGACTACGCCTTCATCGATTCCGGTGACGGTCCGGCGATCTTCATCATCATGCTGGCCGGCGCGATCGTCGTCGGCTGCGCGCTCGTCATCGAGGTCAAGTACCAGCCGCCGTACTGGCTGCACGCGGTGCTGTGGCTGCCGCTGATCCTTGCGACTACCCTGCTGCCGTTGCGCGCGATGAAGTCGCTGCTGATCGCACTGCAATTCCACCATAAGGCGGCGCCGGGCCGGCTGGTCGACCGCGCGAAATGAACGAGACCGCGCGCAAGCCCCGCGTGGCCGGCTTCGCGCTGTTTACGCTTTTCCTGACCGCGGTCTGCGTCACGCTCGGCGTCTGGCAATTGCAGCGCCGCATCGCCAAGCACGAGCTGATCGCCGCACTGACCGAGCGCCTCGCGGAGGCACCGGTCACTCTGCCGCCGCCGGCACGATGGGCCGCGCTAAGTCCCGCGCGCGATGAATTCCGCCGTGTCAGCTTTACCGCGACCTACGCGCCGTTGCCCGATGCGATGGTCTATTCCTCCGGATCCGCCGTGCGTAAGGACGCGTCGGGCCCCGGCACCTGGGCCTTCCTGCCGGCGCGGCTGCCGAGCGGCGAGACGGTGGTGATCGATGCGGGCTTCGTCGAAAACACCATGCAGGATCGCAGCGTCGAGGATCGCGCGGTCAGGAAGCTCGTCACCGGGCAGGCGGTCTCGTTCACCGGCTATCTGCGCTTCCCCGAGGCACCGGGCTGGCTGACCCCGGCGGAGAACCGCGGCAAGCGGCTGTGGTTCGTGCGCGATCACGTGGCGATCGCGAGCGCGCTGGGCTGGGGCGCGGTTGCGCCGTTCTATGTCGACCTCGAGCAGCCGGCGCCCGAGAATGGCATTCCGCGGCCGGGGCCGCTCGACGTCCATCTCAAGGACGATCACCTGCAATACGCCATCACCTGGTTCACCCTTGCAGGCGCCGTGCTCATCGCCTTCGCCGTGTGGGCAAGAGGGCGGCGGCGGGGCTGAGCTCCGTAGATCCACTTAGGGAACCCGGTATCGCCCGGGGTTTACCATTCAGCGCACATTCACGAGTGTGGTCCTAAGCCGCCAGTAATTTTCCGCGGCAGACAGGATTGCAGCGTGAGTGATTTCGACCAGATGGGAATTGTCGTCGATTGGGTGGATGCCTGCAGGAAGGGCGACCTCGCGACGCTCCTCGACCTCTATGCGGATGACGCCCAGGTCGAATGCACGTGCAACGGCACGCAGCGCTATCGCGGCCGGAGCGAGCTCGAAGCCTATTGGCAGCCGCGGCTCAGCGCTTTCTCGTCGGCCGGTTTCGGGTTGGAGGAAATCCATCCTGCACCCCACGGCGTCGATCTCGAATATTCCGTCGCCGGCGCGCTGCGCATTCGCGCCTCGTTTTGTTTCAGCCCCGACGGCAAGATCCGCACCACGCTGTGCGAGCCGGCGCGACAGAACGCGCAGCTTGGCTGTGCGTGCTAGAGTTTCCGTTCTGATTAATCAGAGCCGAACACCAGATTCTGTTTTGGCGTTTTCTTCACGCGAACCGGTATCCACTTCGCTCGAAAGCGCTTCAATCGCTGACCGGCGCCTCGCGTGCCGGTTCGGCGGGAAGGCGGCAGCGCACATAGGTTCTGTCGTCCACGCGCAGCAGTGACAGCGATCCGCTGAGTGCGCGCACGCGCTCATGCATGCCGGTCAGGCCGCGGCCGAACAGATTCCCTTCGGGAAAGCCGCCGCCGTCGTCGGAAATCTCGATGACGACCGTCTCGCCGGCGAAGGTCGCCTGCACATGGGCATGGCTGGCGCCGGCATGACGCAGCACGTTGGTCAGCGCCTCCTGAATCACGCGATAGACGGTTTGAGCCAGCGGCCCGTCGATCGCGTTGAGATTCGGATCGACCGCGTCCGTCAGGTCGATAGACGGCGCCTGCTTGCGAAAATTTCGGAGCAGCGTCTGCACACTGGTCTCCAGACCCAATTCCTCGATGTAGAGCGGTCGCAACCGGTCGAGGATGCGGCGGTTGGTCTGCTGGAGCGCCTCGACCGATTGCAACACCTCCTGCGCCGAACTGCTGAGATTTCCCGCCGGGGGCGAGGCATCGACCAATGCGATGGTGCCGACGCGGATGCCGAACAGCAGCGGACCGAGTTCGTCGTGCAGTTCGCGCGCGAGATCGCGCCGCTCGTCGTCCTGCAGCGAGACCAGGCGGTGCAGCAGGTCGCGATTGTCCTGGCTCAACTGCACCAGCGTTTCGGCCAGCGCATTGGCCTCCTCGCAGCTTTGCCGGATTTCCGGCGGTCCCCCGACCGAGATCGGTGTTGCGTAGTCGCCGCGTCGTAGCCGCGTGAGGCCTGCGCCAAGATCCTGCAGTGGTCGCAGGGCTGATCCCGCAAACACATAGGCGACGACCCCTGTCAGCCCGGTCAGCGCGACGACGAAGCCGGCCAAGGCGAGGAAGCCCACCCAGGTCTCGAACAGCGCTGCGGACAGGTCCGGCACAAACACGATGTCGCCGAAATGCTCGCCGTTGAGGGATACCGGAAATGCGATGTGCAAGTCCGGAATGGAAAGGAGACTGACGAACCATTTTGGTGGGCCATGCGAACCTTGCAGGCCCCTCGACGCAAAGGGAGGAGCAACCGCTCCTGCAGGAAGGAATTGAATATCTGAGGACTCGTCCAGCATCCGCACGAAGTCATCCAGGGTCCTTCGCGGATGGTCGGATGAACGCAGAGCGTTGTTGAGGGCCTCGGCCACGGCTTTGGTCGATCGTTGGGCCGGCTGGTTCTCCTCGGCGAGCTGACCGGTCGTGAAGACGTGCAGCAGGACGCCGCCCATGATCAGCGCCGCCATGAACAGCAGGCCGAGCGGCAGAAACAATTGTGTACTGAAGGACAGCCGTTGCCACATTAGGTCAATTCTAACGCGCATCAGGGGATTTTGCTCTTTCCATTTGTTCCCGTCGGTTTATGAATCGAAAAACTAGAGAGTTACAATGCAAGATACTGCCAAGCCGGCGACCCGCGTCCTGATTGTCGACGACCATCCCGTGGTGTTGTCCGGTTGCCGCACCCTGTTCTCCTCCGACCATTCGATCCGGATCGACGAGGCGACCGACGCCAAATCCGGGCATCGCGCCTATGTCAGCAGGCGGCCCGACGTCACTGTGATCGACATCAGCCTGCCCGACGTCTCCGGCTTTGAACTGATGCGGCGCATTCGCAAGGACGATCCCGACGCCAAGATCATCATGTTCAGCATGAACGATGATCCAGCCTTCGTGGTGCGGGCGGTCGAGCTCGGGGCCCAGGGCTACGTCTCCAAGGGCGACGATCCCCGGATCCTGCTCAAGGCGGTGCGCAAGGTGGTTGCGGGCGACAATTTCATCTCACCGCAGCTCGCGGAAGCCGTGACGTTTTCCGGCGCGGCGATCAAGGCCAATCCAGCCTCGCAGATGACGCCGCGGGAGCTCGAGATTCTTCGCCTGTTGGGGCGAGGCGACAAGATCGTCGAGGTCGCCGAGGCGCTCGGCATCTCCTACAAGACCGTCGCCAACACCACCTCTCTGCTCAAGCAGAAGCTCGGTGCCAAGAACCATTCCGACCTGATCCGGATCGCGGTGGAAATCGGGATGAACTGACGCCTCAGGGCACCGAACCGGCTGCACCAGGATGCTGCCGGTTCGGCGGGCGGACCGGTCTCGGCGCTCAGCCGGGCAATGCATGGATAGCGCCGACACCATCCGCCGACACAATGAGCGCAGCCGTCGTTCGTTCCCGAACTGTGCTGTCGTTCGGGATATAATGGTAATGCGTGACGCCAAGCTGCTGGCGAACGTTTGCCCGCGCCGAAACGTGTCGGGAAAAACAGGAACATTTTCTCACACATTCCGTTTTGTCCCTTGACGATATCGTGACAGCCGACGAAAGCTTGCGCGAACAGTTTTTGCGGGTCGGTGACCCCAAGACGCCAAACCGGTCTGCACACAACGACAGACCTTCCAAGAGAGGGCTGCGGCATTGCCGCAGCCCTTTTCGTTGGCAGCGCTTTTCGTTGGCAGCCTTTTTCCTTGGACGGCCCCAGGCGCGAAGCGGTTTCCTGATGCCGCAAAACACTTTATGGTGGCCCAAAGCCTCTGGCTGTTAACAAGTAATTTCGTAAAATCAAAGGCTTGCGGACCGAGTCCAGGCTCGGCCGGCCTTTGGAGGGCAGTTTGACTCGTTATATCTCGACCCGGGGCGAGGCCCCCGAACTCGGCTTCTGCGACGTGATGCTGACCGGGCTCGCTCGCGACGGCGGCCTGTATGTGCCGGCCACCTGGCCGCAACTCTCGCCTGACGCCATCGCCGGCTTTTTCGGGCGTCCCTATTGGGAGGTCGCGGTCGAGGTGATCCGCCCTTTCGTCGCCGGCGAGATCTCGGACGCCGAGCTCGGCCGTATGGCGAACGAGGCCTACGCCACCTTCCGCCATCCGGCGGTGGTGCCGCTGCGCCAGATGGCGCCGCACCAGTTCGTGCTGGAGCTGTTCCACGGCCCGACGCTCGCCTTTAAGGACGTGGCGATGCAGCTGATCTCGCGGCTGATGGACCACGTGCTCGCCCAGCGCGGCCAGCGCACCACCATCGTGGTCGCGACCTCGGGCGACACCGGCGGTGCTGCGGTCGACGCGTTCGCAGGACTCGAAAATGTCGATCTCATCGTGCTGTTCCCGCATGGCCGCATCTCCGAGGTGCAGCGGCGAATGATGACGACGACGGGCGCGGCCAACGTCCATGCGCTTGCCGTCGAGGGCAATTTCGACGATTGCCAGGCCCTCGTGAAGGCGATGTTCAACAACCATCGCTTCCGCGATGCGACGTCGCTGTCCGGCGTCAATTCCATCAATTGGGCGCGCATCGTCGCCCAAGTGGTCTACTATTTCACCTCCGCCGTTGCCGCCGGTGCACCCGCGCGCGCGGTGGACTTCGTCGTGCCGACCGGCAATTTCGGCGACATCTTCGCCGGCTATGTCGCCAAGCGCATGGGTCTTCCGGTGCGGACCCTGGGCATCGCCGCCAACGTCAACGACATCCTGGCGCGCACGCTGAAGACCGGGATCTACGAGGTGCGCGAGGTCCACGCGACGGCTTCGCCGTCGATGGACATTCAGATCTCCTCGAATTTCGAGCGGCTGCTGTTCGAGGCTGGCGGGCGCGATGCCGCCGGCGTGCGCCGTCTGATGGATTCACTGAAGCAATCGGGACGCTTCGTGCTGCCCGATGCGACGCTGGCCGCGATCCGCGAGGGGTTCGACGCAGGCCGGGCCGACGAGACCGAGACCGCGGCCGCGATCCGCGCCGCCTGGCGCGAGGCCGGCGAGCTGGTCGATCCCCACACCGCGGTCGCGCTTGCGGTCGCCGACCGCGACACCACGGACAGGACGGTTCCCAGCATCGTGCTGTCCACCGCCCATCCGGCCAAATTCCCCGATGCGGTCGAAGCGGCCTGCGGCCAGCGGCCGCAACTGCCGGCCTGGCTCGATGGTCTGATGACCAAATCCGAACACATGAAGGTGATGAAGAACGACCAGACCGAGGTCGAGCGGTTCGTGCTGTCGGTCAGCCGCGCCGCGAAACAGGGAGTTGCCGGATGAGCGTCGAGATTTCCAAGCTTGCGTCCGGCCTCACTGTCGTCACCGACAAGATGCCTCATCTCGAGACCGCGGCGCTCGGCGTCTGGGCCGGCGTCGGCGGGCGCGACGAGAAGCCCAACGAGCACGGCATCTCGCATCTTCTGGAACATATGGCATTCAAGGGCACGACGAAGCGCTCCTCGCGCGAGATCGTCGAGGAGATCGAGGCGGTCGGCGGCGACCTCAATGCCGGCACCTCGACCGAGACCACGTCCTATTATGCGCGGGTGCTGAAGGCCGACGTGCCGCTCGCACTCGACGTGCTCGCCGACATCCTGGCCAATCCCGCCTTCGAGCCCGACGAACTCGAGCGCGAGAAGAACGTCATCGTGCAGGAGATCGGCGCGGCGCAGGACACGCCTGACGACGTCGTGTTCGAGCATCTCAACGAGCTCTGCTATCCCGACCAGCCGATGGGCCGCTCGCTGCTCGGCACTGCGAAGACCTTGCGTGCCTTCAGCCGCGACTCGCTGCGCGACTATCTGTCGACGCACTACCGCGGCCCTGACATGGTGGTGGCGGCCGCCGGCGCGGTCGATCACAAGCAGGTGGTCGCCGAGGTCGAGCAGCGCTTTGCCAGTTTTGAGGGGACAGCGGGTCCCAAGCCGCAACCCGCACAATTCGGCAAGGGCGGCACCAAGGTGGTGCATCGCGAGCTCGAGCAGGCGCATCTGACCTTGGCCCTGGAGGGCGTGCCGCAGACCGATCTGTCGCTGTTCTCGCTCCAGGTCTTTACCAACATCCTCGGCGGCGGGATGTCGTCGCGGCTGTTCCAGGAGGTGCGCGAGAAGCGCGGCCTCTGTTACTCAATCTACTCGTTCCATGCCCCCTATACCGACACCGGCTTCTTCGGCCTCTACACCGGCACCGATCCGGCCGATGCGCCCGAGATGATGGAGGTCGTGGTCGACATCATGAATGATTCGGTCGAGACCCTGACCGAGGTCGAGATCGCGCGGGCCAAGGCGCAAATGAAGGCGGGGCTGCTGATGGCGCTGGAGAGCTGCTCGTCCCGCGCCGAGCAACTCGCCCGGCATGTGCTGGCCTATGGCCGGCCCCAGACCGCCGAGGAGCTGGTGGCCCGGATCGACGCCGTCAGCGTCGAATCGACCCGGGATGCGGCGCGTGCGCTGCTTTCGCGCAGCCGCCCTGCGGTTGTCGCATTGGGCAGTGGCAGGGGTCTGGACACGGCGGTGTCTTTTGCGGAAGGATTGACCCGGGCACGCGCCAAGGCGCGGCTGCATTAGGAGCCGCGCACGGGTTGATCCGCCCCGGGAAGCATCACCATGGCCCTCTTTCGCCTGCCATCCAGTGGACCCGCCGCTCTCGCGCCGCGCGGCAACGGCCTGTTGCTACGCGCGCCTCAGATGTCGGACTTCCTGCAATGGGCCCATCTGCGCGAGTCCAGCCGCGATTACCTGACCCCCTGGGAGCCGATCTGGCCGTCGGATGATCTCACCCGCTCCGGTTTCCGCCGCCGCCTGCGCCGCTATTCCGAGGACATCGCCGCGGACCGGTCCTATCCCTTTCTGATCTTCCGGGAGCTCGACGGCGCCATGGTCGGCGGCATCACGCTCGCCAATGTCCGCCGCGGCATCGTCCAGGCCGGCACCATCGGCTATTGGGTCGGCAAGCCCCACGCCCAGCGCGGCTACATGACGGCCGCGCTGCGGGTGCTGCTGCCGACGCTGTTCGGGGAGCTCAATCTGCACCGGGTCGAGGCCGCTTGCATCCCGACCAATGCGCCCTCGATCCGGGTGCTGGAGAAGTGCGGTTTCTCCCGCGAGGGGCTGGCGCGCCGGTATCTCTGCATCAACGGGGTCTGGCAGGACCATTTGCTGTTCGGCCTGCTGCACGAGGATTTCCGCGGCTGAGCCCGTTGATTGATGCGGCCAAAGTCTCCTTGTTTGCTGCCTTGGGTTCGCCGGTTTTGACGATATAACGGCGCAACCCGGCCGGTGATCGGTCGGGATGTCGTCAGGAGTATGGGTGTTGATGGTGCAGGAGCTTCGGTCATCGCGGAATGCGTTGCGGCGGGGGGCGGCGGTCGCGCTGGCGTTGTCAGTTGCGCTCGTCTCCATCTCGCCGGTCGCGGCGCAGTCGCTGACCGATCGATTCAAGGGCCTGTTCGGCGGCAAGTCGGACGAGCCGGCCCAACCCAAGCCGGCGCCTGCGCCGGGCCAGCCGGCGGCTGATGACGATCTTGATTGCCCGCAGGTCACGGTGCGTGCCGGAGCCTCCACCTACGCGGTCGGTGCCACCGGGAAGCCGGCCGTCGGCAACGAGATCCGCTTCCAGGCCACCATCACCAAGATGGCGCGCGAATGCGCCCGCAATGGCGGCGATATCACGGCCCGGATCGGCATCCAGGGCCGCGTCATTGCCGGACCCGCCGGCGCGCCTGCGAGCGTCGAGGTGCCGCTGCGCGTCGCCGTGGTGCAGGGCGGCGTCGGCGAGAAGGTGATCGCTTCCAAGGCCTACCGGACCACGGTCGGAATGTCGGAGGGCGGCAGCGTGCCGTTCACCTTCGTGGCCGAGGATCTGGTCTACCCGATGCCTTCGGCCAAGGACGCCGATAGCTACATCTTCTATGTCGGCTTCGATCCGCAGGCGCTGTCGCCCGAGCCGAAGGCGCGGGCGAAGAAGAAGTAACCACGTCAAGATAGTCGTCATGCCCCGCGAAGGCGGGGCATCCAGTACGCCGCGGCTTCTCGATCTATCAGGGCTGTCTCTGGAATACTGGATCGCCCGCCTTCGCGGGCGATGACATCAGATTTGCCGATGCAGTGCCCGACAAACAAAAAAGCCGGCGCTGATCGCGCCGGCTTTTTGATTGGTGAAGGCAAGATCTCTCAGTTCAGCTTCTGCCTGACTTCGGTGATGCCCTTGGCGAGCAGATCGTCGGCGACCTGGCCCCTGACCGACTTCGACAGCATCGTGGAGGCGGCCTGGACGGCGGCTTCGGCCGCTGCGGCGCGAACATCGGCCACCGCCTGAGCCTCGGCGAGCGCGATCTTGCCCTCCGCGGTCTTGGTGCGGCGAGCGACGAAATCTTCCACCTTGGCCTTGGCCTCGGTTGCGATGCGCTCGGCTTCGCTCTTCGCGTTGGCGATGATGTCGGCGGCCTCGCGTTCGGCCGAGGCGGTGCGCGCCTTGTAGTCGGCGAGCACCTTGGCGGCTTCCTGCTTGAGGCGCGTCGCGTCGTCGAGCTCGGCCTTGATGCGATCGGCGCGATGGTCGAGCGCAGTCATGGCCTTCTTGAAGACCCCGAGATAGCCGAACACGACCATCAGGATCACGAAGGCGATGGCGACCCAGGTTTCAGGATCGAAGAACATATCGATTAACCCTTCAAGGACGCATCAACGGCGGCATTGACCAATGCCGCGTCCGGAACCACGCCCGTGAGCTGCTGCACGATGGTGCCTGCCGCATCGGCCGCGATGCCGCGGACGTTGCTCATGGCGGTCGCACGGGTCGAGGCGATGGTCTTCTCTGCCTCGGCGAGCTTGGCCGCCAGTTGCTCTTCCAAGGCCTTGCGCTCGGCGTCCGCCTGCGCATTCGCCTTGTCGCGGGATTCGTTGCCGATGGCCTGCGCGCGCGAGCGTGCCGAAGCAAGCTCGTTTTCATAGGCCTTCAGCGCCGCTTCGGACTGGTCCTTCAGCTTCTGCGCTTCGGCGAGGTCGCCCTCGATCTTGTTCTGACGCGCCTCGATCGCACCGCCGACGCGCGGCAGAGCGAGCTTGGACACGATCACGTAAAGCGCGACGAAGAAGATCGCGAGCGACACCAGCTGTGAAGCATAAGTGCCGCTCTCGAACGGCGGAAAACCGCCACCGTGACCGCCTTCGGACCCGGTGTGGGCGCCCGCCGCCGGACTTTTCGCCCCGCCATGACTTTCAGCCATGGAGTACTCCTGTTGCAGTCATGCGCGTCGCCTCGGTTGAAGCGGCGCGAAAAATCGTTCTCAGAGCGGAACGAACAGCAGCAGCAGCGCGATCAGCAGCGAGAAAATGCCGAGCGCTTCGGTCACGGCGAAGCCGAAGATCAGATTGCCGAACTGGCCCTGAGCGGCCGAGGGGTTGCGAACGGCCGCGGCGAGGTAGTTGCCGAAGATCACGCCGACGCCGACGCCCGCGCCGCCCATGCCGATGCATGCGATGCCCGCGCCGATAAGTTTTGCTGCTGCCGGATCCATTTTAGACTCCTTGGAAGAAAGATTGGGTTTTGGGTGGAAATTCCCCGGACCGCTCAGTGTCCCGGATGAATGGCGTCGTTGAGGTAGATGCAGGTCAGGATCGCAAACACATAGGCTTGCAGGAACGCGACCAGAATCTCGAGAGCGTACAGCGCGACCGTGAGCGCCAGCGGCAGCACGCCGCCGACCCAGCCAAGGGCGCCGAGCGAGAAGCCGAGCATGGCGACGAAGCCCGCGAACACCTTCAGCGCGATGTGGCCGGCCAGCATGTTGGCGAACAGACGGACGCTGTGGGAAACCGGCCGCAGGAAGAACGACAGGATCTCGATGAACATCACCAGCGGCAGGATGTAGCCGGGGACCCCGTGGGGCACGAAGATCGAGAAGAATTTAAGGCCGTTCTTGGCAATGCCGTAGATCAGGACCGTGAAGAAGACCAGCAGCGCGAGCGCCGCGGTGACGATCAGATGGCTCGAGATCGTGAAGGTGTAGGGGATAATGCCGACCAGGTTCGAAACGCAGATGAACATGAACAGCGAGAAGATCAGCGGGAAGAACTTCATGCCTTCCGCGCCGGCGGTCGAGCGGATGGTGGAGGCGACGAACTCGTAGGAGATCTCGGCGACCGACTGCAGCCGGCCGGGAACCAGCTGCGTGCCGCTGGCGAGCATCAGGATCGAGATGATCGCGACCGCCACCAGCATGTAGAGCGACGAGTTGGTGAAGGCGATCGTGTGGTTGCCGATATGGCCCAGGGTGAAGAGAGGCTCGATGTTGAACTGGTGGATCGGATCGATTTTCATCAGCGCGGCATCTCTTGGTCTGCCGGGCGATGCCGGCGGGTCTCGGTCTGCCGGTCGGGCCCGGCCCGTACCGGCACGAGCCGGCACGATCATTCCTCTCCTGGTGTGGACCGCCTAAGAACCACCGCGCCTGTTTTGACCCGCGCCTGCCGTTCTCACCACATTCACCACGCCGGCGACGAAGCCCAGCAGCAGGAACACGATGAATCCGAAAGGCGACGTCGACAGCAAGCGGTCGAAACCCCAGCCAATCCCCGCTCCGACAACGACCCCGGCGACCAACTCGGAGGATAACCGAAAACCAAGCGCCATCGCCGAGGCTCTGGCCGCTCTGTCCTCACCGTCACCTGCGGGTTGCTCGGTCTTGACGTGGCGGCCGCGAAATTCGGACAACCGCTGATCAAGATTTCCGAGCCGTTCGGAAAGCGCAGCTTCCTCGGGCGATCTATCGCGATCTCCATTCTCGCCGTGTCCCGTGCCCTGTGTCATGCAACGAAGACCCGAAACGCCGCGGTTGAATGGAAATTACGCCCGCCACCCTCAAAAGCCGCGCGGACCATACTGATGGCCCATAATCAAGTCAAGCCAAGTCACGATTGTGTCCATTCCTGTTATGTATTTGATTTATCTTACAATATCGGCGCGGGCGGCAGCGCTGCACACAGCGTGACGCCGCACCGCAGCAGGTCTCCGCTGGATCGGCGGATGCCGTCGCCATTTCGCCCGGCTGCCGGGATCAAAGGGGGCGCCGTGATCGTTCATGTCAAAGGCGCGTTTTGGGCGGCGGATCGCCTCGCCGGGGTGTAGAATTGCGAGACGTGCCACCTTTATGAGCGCCATCTTTGGACGTGCTACCTGCGCGTCGTGGCGGAGAACGCGATGAGAGCAGCGAATTCATCCACAGCATCATGGCTGGCGGCGGCGGCGTTCGCCGCGGTGTTGACCATCAGCGGCGGCTGCCTCGTCGCGCAATCCGCGCCCGACAGCGAAAACGGCCGCTACAGCATGACGCCCATCCCCGAGGGGGTGCTGCGGCTCGACAGCCGCACCGGCACGGTGTCGACCTGCACCCGCAGCGGCGCCGGCTGGGCCTGCTACGCGGTGCCCGATGAACGTACCGCGCTCGACGCCGAGATCGGCAGGCTCCAGGCCGAAGTCGAGACGCTGAAGGGACGGCTTGCGGCGGGGCCGACCGTGTCAGGCAAGATCGACGAGGCGCTGCCGAAAACGGATCCGCTCAAGAAGGCGGAGCCGCAAGCACCAAAGGCCGCCGAGGGCGAGCGCAGGATCGAGATCCCGCTGCCGAGCGACCAGGACGTCGATCGCGTGATGTCATTCCTGGAAAGGGCCTGGCGCCGGCTGATCGACATGGCCAACCGCGTGCAGAAGGACGTGTCGGGGAAGATTTAGCACGTGGCGAGATGCGGTAGGGTGGGCAAGGCCGCGACGCGCCGTGCCCACCATTTTTGTTTTCGTTGCGTGAGTCGGTGGGCACGCTTCGCTTTGCCCACCTATGGCAGCTTTCCGAATTGAGAGAGTGATGATGACATCAGCCAAATCCATCACGCGCTCGGCGCCATCGTCGGTGCAAGCCACCACCATCGCATCGTCGCTGCTGACCGTGCAGACGCCCGGCCGCGGCTTCACCGATCTCACCGCTGAAGCTGCGAAGTTCGTGGCGGAGGCAGGCGCGCGAGACGGCGCGTTGACGCTGTTCGTTCGTCACACCTCCGCATCGCTGACGATCCAGGAGAACGCCGACCCTTCCGTGCTCGTGGATCTCACCACGGCTCTGTCCCGGCTCGCGCCCGAGAACGCCGGCTGGACGCATGATGCCGAGGGACCGGACGACATGCCGGCGCACGTCAAGACAATGCTGACCCAGACTTCGCTTCATGTGCCGGTCCTGAGCGGCAAGCTCGCGCTTGGCACCTGGCAGGCGATCTATCTGATCGAGCATCGCGCCCGCCCGCACCGGCGCGAGGTGGTGCTGCAATTCCTCGGTAGCAATCAGTAGGCCAAAACAAAACCGGCCGCGGAGACCGCGGCCGGTTGGTGTTGATCTCGATCTGCGTCGATCAGGTCGACTTGATATCGACGTCCTTGGTCTCCGGCAGGAAGAACAAGCCGATCACGACGGTAATCGACGCGAAGATGACCGGATACCAGAGGCCCGCATAGATATCGCCCGTCGAGGCCACGATCGCGAAGGCGGTCGCCGGCAGCAGGCCGCCGAACCAGCCGTTACCGATGTGGTAGGGCAGCGACATCGAGGTGTAGCGGATGCGGGTCGGGAACAGTTCGACCAGCATCGCGGCAATCGGGCCGTACACCATGGTGACGAAGAGCACCAGGACGAACAGCAATCCGACGACCGCGGCCACCTGCGGACGGAAGATGTCGAACGGATGCGCCATCTTCACGATGCCCGCATCTCCGGCCTTCGGATAGCCGGCTCCCTGCACGGCGGCGAGCACTGCCGGATTGCCGTCCTTGGCGTTGGCGTAGGGAACTTCCTTGCCGTTGACCATCACCTTCACGCCGGAGCCTGCCGCACCTGGCGTGGTCGAGTACTTGACCGACGACTGCGACAGGTAGGCACGTGCCGTGTCGCAAGGCGAGGTGAAGACGCGGGTGCCGACCGGATTGAACAAGTCGCCGCAACCTGCGGGATCTGCCACCACGTCGACCTTGACCGACTCGATCGCCTTTTCCAGCGCCGGGTTGGCATTGGTGGTGATCATCTTGAAGATCGGGAAGAAGGTCAGCGCCGCGATCAGGCAGCCGCCGAGGATGATCGGCTTGCGGCCGATCTTGTCGGAGAGCACGCCGAACACGATGAAGAAGCCGGTCCCGAGCAGGAGCGACCAGGCGATCAGCAGGTTGGCGGTGTAGCCGTCGACCTTGAGGATCGATTGCAGGAAGAACAGCGCGTAGAATTGGCCAGTGTACCAGACCACGCCTTGGCCCATCACGCCGCCAAACAGCGCCAGCAGCACGAGCTTGCCGTTCTGCCAGTTGCCGAAGGCTTCCGTCAGCGGGGCCTTCGAGCTCTTCCCCTCGTCCTTCATCTTCTGGAAGATCGGGGATTCGTTGAGGCGAAGCCGGATCCAGACCGAAACGCCGAGCAGCAGCACGGAGACCAGGAACGGAATGCGCCAGCCCCATGCCGCGAAGTCGGGTTCGCCGAGCGCGGAGCGCGTGAACAGGATCACCAGCAGCGACAGGAACAGGCCGAGCGTCGCCGTGGTCTGGATGAAGGAGGTGTAGTAACCGCGCTTGCCGTTCGGAGCATGCTCCGCGACGTAGGTGGCCGCACCGCCATATTCACCGCCGAGCGCGAGGCCCTGGGCGAGACGCAGCGCGATCAGGATGATCGGGGCCGCGATGCCGATGGTGGCAGCGTTGGGCAGCAGGCCGACGATGAAAGTCGACAGACCCATGATCAGGATGGTGACGAGGAAGGTGTATTTGCGGCCGACGATGTCGCCGACACGGCCGAACACGATCGCGCCGAACGGGCGCACCAGGAAGCCGGCCGCGAAGGCCAGCAGCGCGAAGATGTCGCGGGTTGCCGGCGGATAGGCCGAGAAGAACTGCGCGCCGATGATGCCGGCCAGCGAACCGTAGAGATAGAAGTCGTACCACTCGAAGACGGTACCGAGCGAGGAGGCGAGAATGACGAACCGTTCGTCCTTCGTCATCCCTCCCGCGCCTGCTTGAGACACAGCCATTGTCGACATGTTGAGTCGCTCCCCGAAAAATCGTTTCCTCGCGCCCTGGATGTCCGGTCATGCCGGATCAACCCAAGCCTTGCCCCCAAGGTAACATTGGCGTGAAACCCGCCCCAATACGACTTTCGGCCTTTCACACTGACGCTCGCCTGACACTGCGAGCCTTCCATCCGGCAACATAGTGCCGGCCTGTGGATTAACCCCGTTGCCGCAAAGGGATAATGTCCACTTGCATGCCACGGCTGGTCGGGAAAGAATTGACCAGGGCCCCGCGCCGGCTTACTGGCCCGGTGCGATTGCCAGCAAGAGAACGATGAACGCTCCCTCGACCCATCTCATCATTGCCGATGACCACCCATTGTTCCGCGACGCGTTGCGGCAGGCGGTGACGGGCGTCCTGAGCTCGGCCAGGATCGACGAGGCTGGATCGTTCGAGGATCTGACCAAGCTTTTGGAACAGACCTCCGACGTCGACCTGATCCTGCTCGACCTGTCGATGCCCGGGATCTCCGGCTTTTCCGGCCTGATCTATCTGCGCGCGCAATATCCGGCTATTCCGGTGGTGATCGTCTCGGCGTCCGACGACAGCGCCACCATCCGCCGCTCGCTCGACTTCGGCGCCTCCGGGTTCATCCCGAAGCGCTTCGGCGTCGACACCTTGCGCGACGCGATCCTCAAGGTAATGGAGGGCGACGTCTGGGTTCCCGCCGACACTGATCTGTCGGCAGTCGCCGACCCCGACATGACGCGCCTGCGCGACCGGCTGGTGACGCTGACGCCGCAGCAGGTCCGGGTTCTGATGATGCTGTCGGAGGGATTGCTCAACAAGCAGATCGCCTATGAGCTCGGCGTCTCCGAGGCCACCATCAAGGCGCATGTCTCGGCGATCCTGCAAAAGCTCGGCGTCGAAAGTCGGACCCAAGCCGTGATCGCCGCCGCGAAAATCGCCGGCGGCCAATGGAAGCAGGGTACCCCGACGGGGTGAGCCTGTAGCGAGCGCCTCTCGCAGCCTGTAGCCCGGATGAGCGAAGCGACATCCGGGACCGCTAGTGCGGCTAGCTAGCGAAAACCCCGGATATAGCTTCGCTCATCCGGGTTACCGGACCTCCTCTGTGTCGCCCCCGTCAATCCGCCGCCGCAAAAATATTCCACTTTACCGAAATTCGGAAATGGCGTATGTGTCGCGCATCCCGGCTCATCCTTGAGGGGCGATCTTGTGGTCGTCATGTTCGCGAGCCGGGCTTGCGGTGGACGCGGCAGCGTTCGGGTGCGAGAGGCCCCGGGC
>NZ_JADPIX010000030.1:0-1489 GCF_023073155.1 Bradyrhizobium sp. 45
ACGATGACGTAATTGCGGTCGGCGCTCGTGGCAGACAAGCTCCGTTATCGTTGAGCCCTCGCAATCAAATGATTCGAAGGAGTTCCCATGAAGCAGTACGTCGGGCTGGACGTCTCACAGAGAGAAACCGCTGTGTGCGTTGTCAACGAGACCGGTCAAGTAATCTTCGAAGGAAAAGCCAAGTCTAATCCTGGTGCCTTGACTGACCTGCTTAGCAAACATGCGCCTCATGCCGAGCGTATCGGCTTCGAGACCGGTGCGATGGCGAGTTGGCTATGGCATGAACTCCGCAGGGTTGAGCTTCCGGTGGTCTGCATCGACGCTCGGCATGCGCACGCAGCTTTGTCGGTCCGAATGAACAAGAGCGATCAGAATGATGCGCGAGGCCTTGCCGAACTGGTGCGGGTTGGATGGTATCGAGAGGTCAAAGTCAAAAGTGAGGAAAGCCAGAAGATCCGAGCGATCCTTGTCGCCAGATCTCGGCTAGTGTCCATGCGCCGAGACATCGAGAACCAGGTTCGCAGCTTGATCAAGGAATGTGGATTGCTATTCCCTCGCGCGATCGGCCAACAGTTCCGCAACCAGGTCAGCGAACTCTTGGGCGCCGATCATTTGCTTCTCAGCGTGATATCGCCGCTGCTCTCGATCCACGAGAACGTTTGTCAGCAACAAGGTAAGTTCGACAACGAGGTCCGCCGGTTGGCAAAGCTGGACGAGACGACGCGTCGCCTGATGACGGTCCCGGGGGTCGGTGTCGTGACGGCCCTAACGTTCCGCCACACGATCGATGACCCCTCGCGCTTCCGATCGGCTTCTACGGTCGGCGCCTACCTAGGCCTTACGCCGAGGCGCAGCCAATCCGGCGAAACCGACACCAACGGAAAGATATCTCGATGGGGCGACCGGCTTCTCCGAACTTACTTGTTCGAGGCCGCCACTGTCCTTCTTTATCGAACCAAAAAGTGGTCTTCCTTAAAGGCCTGGGGCATGAAGCTCGCCAAGCGGATCGGCATGAAGAAGGCAAAGGTCGCCATCGCCCGAAAGATCGCCGTGATTCTCCACTGCATCTGGGTCGATGGCACATCGTTCGACTGGGGCCAGCCGAAGCCAATCTGATATTTGCTCGCAAGTTCCTGGTCCGGTCCGCCGGACTGGCGATGTCCCGCTGGGACGGTGGTCGTGGTGACCTCGGTCAATCGGCTGGTGGCGGTTCGCCCGCACTCCGCTGCAAACGTTGAGGCGCCCGATCCGGACATCATCATGAGGCGCTCGCGACCTCGGAAAGGACCATGACCCCAGCTACGACATCAACCTAACCCGACGAAGCCGCCAACGACGTCGATTGCCAATCCCGCTAGGCAATCGTCTCGCCATCCGCGATCGCTCCGTCTCCGCAACCTGACCAGCTCCGACGGAGCAATCGCTACCGGCGTGTCACTGGAGAGAGGAAGAATGGTAGCTTGACAACAAACCGCAATTAAAGGGCCGA
>NZ_JADPIX010000157.1:0-1442 GCF_023073155.1 Bradyrhizobium sp. 45
CTAGCATTACAGTTGCTTTTTTGATTTGAAGTGGGCGCGTTGAGCGGCAGCCTGGTGAGCTCTGCGCCAGAAGGACCATGCGATGATGTGTGCGGGTTGAATCCGCTTCCGCGCAAGTCTGATAGCAATGCGGCGGATTTCCTGGATTGACCAACGGATCAGTGGTGGGGTGGTTATGTTTTGGCTTTTGCCGGGGGGCGCCGTTTCGTTTTTTTGGGCGGTGGCGGATTAGCGCGATGTCGGATCGCGGCCATCATGGCGAAGGCGAGCATCACCAAGGACACATGACGGTGCCAGCCATGCCAGGATCTGCTCTCGTTGTGATCGAGCCCGAACTCGTTTTTCGCGGTTTCAAAGCTGTCCTCGATCGCCCATCGATGGCCTTCGACCGCGACCAGCGTTTCAATGGCTGTTCCCGCTGGGCACCAGGTGGTGAAGAAGGCGAGGTCATCATCGGCAATGCGACGACGGATCAGTAGACCGCGTGTCCACAAACCGTCATTTGCACTGTTGGACTGCTCGGCCTCGAGATCCGCCAATTCGAGATAACACCAATCGTGCAGCCGCGGTCCTTTGGTTCCGGCTCCCGCCGACAGGCGCTTCCAGTCGGATGAGCGCCGCGTCCGGGCGAGGTCTGCAGCCGTACCGGCGACCGGCGGTCGCTTGCCCCAGGATCGAAACACATGAGCGCTGCTGACCCCAAGCACGTAGCCTTTGCCTGCCCGACGTAGTTGCTGTTCGATGTTGCCAACACCGTAGACGGTATCACCGGCAACCCACTTGAATGGTACAGACCCGGCTATCGCGCGTGCGATCATTCTCGTCGCAAGCTTTGGTTTGGTCGCAAAGCCGACATCGGCAGGCACATATGTGGCTTCCAGACGATCTGGATCGTCGGTCCATTCCTTCGGAAGATACAACGCGCGATCGATGAACGCATGGCCATGACGCGAAACGTAGGCAGCGAAGACGCCGATCTGGCAGTTCGTGATCTTTCCTGCCGAACCAGTGTATTGCCGCGCCACTCCGCATGACGCTTTGCCCTGTTTGAGAAAACCGGTCTCGTCGATCACGAGCACCGCATCGTCATCCGCCAAATGCTCGATGACATAGTCGTGCACGATATCGCGCAGGGCATCAGCGTCCCAGTCTCCACGACCCAGAATCGCCTGCTGCCGCCATGGGCCGGGATCGCCAGCCGCCTCCGCGCGCATCCAACCGGTCTTGCGCTGCTCATCTCCGAGCAGACCTTCCAGGAACAGACCTGCATTCGTCGCAACACGCTCTTGCGTGAACAACGGACGTATCCGTTGCTTGATCTCTCGAAGCGACGCCGCCCACAACGCAAGCGTCGCCTCAACCGACGCGGCCCGCGCCCACGACATTCGAATCATGGTTGCCCATGGATTCAGAAGCCCGCAACAAAAGCAACTGTAATGCTA
>NZ_JADPIX010000001.1:0-1408 GCF_023073155.1 Bradyrhizobium sp. 45
ACCGGCGTCCAGATCGTGGTCACGAGACCGGACGCGAGATTGTCGAGTGTCAGGATGGCTTTCATCGTGGGTGCCTTCTCAGCGAAGATTGGCTTTCTCGTTGTAGATCTTGAAATCGACCAGCGTGCCGAGCATCTGGAGATAGGCGATCAGCGCGTCCATCTCGGTCGGCGTGCCGGCCTTGCCGTCGAAGTTGCGCACCACGGCCTTGGCGTAGCGCTTGGTGAAAGCGTCGGAGCCGGCATTGTCAGGATCGGCCTGGGCCTTCATGTCGGCGCCCGCATTGGCGATCTGGTCGTCGGTGTAGGGCGTGCCGACGGTCCGCAGCGTGCGCATGTGGTCGGCGATCGTGTCCGGATCGACCTCGGTCTGGCTGAGGAACGGATAGCCTGGCATCACCGACTGCGGCACGATCGCGCGCGGATTGGCCAGATGGGTCACATGCCAGTCGTCGGAATATTTGGCGCCGACGCGGGCAAGGTCGGGACCGGTGCGCTTCGAGCCCCACTGGAACGGATGGTCGTACATGCTCTCGGCGGCCAACGAGAAATGTCCGTAGCGCTCGACCTCGTCGCGCAAGGGCCGGATCATCTGCGAATGGCAGAGATAGCAGCCCTCGCGGATGTAGACGTTGCGCCCGGCGAGCTCCAGCGGCGTATACGGCCTGATCCCGTCGACCGCCTCGATCGTGCTCTTGAGGTAGAACAGCGGGGTGATCTCGACGAGACCGCCGATCGCGATCACCAGCAGGATGCCGACGATGAGGATGATCGAGTTCTTTTCGAAGATTTGGTGGCGTGTCCAGAACGACATGGAAGACTCCTCATTCCGCCAGCTGAAGAGCGACGGGCATCTGGACTTCCTGTTCGCCGACGCGAACCGTCATCCAGAGATTATAGGCCATGATCAGCGCGCCGATCAGGAACAGCCCGCCGCCGGCGGCGCGGATGATGTAGAAGGGATGCATCGCCTCGACGGTCTCGATGAAGGAATATTCGAGGAAGCCGAGCGAGGTGTAGGCGCGCCACATCAGGCCCTGGAGGATGCCGGACACCCACATCGCCGAGATGTAGAGGACGATGCCAAGCGTCGCGATCCAGAAGTGCCAGTTGACGAGCTTGAGGCTGTAGAGGCCCTTCCGATTCCAGATCCAGGGCACGAGGCAGTAGAGCGCGCCGAAGGAGACGAAACCAACCCAGCCGAGCGCGCCGGAGTGCACGTGGCCGATGGTCCAGTCGGTGTAGTGGCTGAGCGAGTTGACCACCTTGATCGACATCATCGGGCCTTCGAAGGTCGACATGCCGTAGAAGGCGACGGAGACCACGAGCATGCGCAGCACGGGATCGGTGCGCAGCTTGTCCCAGGCGCCCGACAGCGTCATCAGGCCGTTGATCATGCCGCCCCAGGA
>NZ_JADPIX010000014.1:0-1388 GCF_023073155.1 Bradyrhizobium sp. 45
TGGGCACTGCTGGGGCGGCGGCCGAAGGATGAGATCGACGATGGCGTGACGTACGGCGGGCATAGTCGGTTGAGGCGGAGGCCCGTTGATTCTTTTTTTTTCGCCCCGCGTTTGCGAGGCGACGATGTTGCAGGAAGGCGTAGGCAATCATTGTCATAAGGGCGTGGCGATGAAGACCTTGCCATGATCGCCCTTCGAAGTGATCAAGTCCAAGTTCCTCCTTCAACTGTTGATGCGCCTGCTCACAAATCCACCGTGCCTTGATGGTGGCGGCCAGCGTGCGCAGATCCGTCGTCGCCGGAAGATTGGCGAGATAGTATTTCTTCTCCCCGGAGGCACGTTGCTCGCCAATGAGCCAGGCTTCGTCGCCTGGGAGATGCTGCTGACCTTTATCCCATATCCGCTGCGGAGGGCCGTCGGCGGTGCGGACACGGAGAGCAGCAAATCGGGCTTTGAGCCGACCTTTCGTCCCGCTGCGCCAACTCACGGTTTTCCATTTGGCGCTGGCCAGCATTTGTTCTGCCGCAATCGATAAGATATCGGGCACGTGGTGCTTTCGTGGTTTGCCACGGGCTTTGGTGATCGGCCAAATGAGCTTCACATCGACCGGATACACTTTCTGGTGCCGAGGGATACCGACCGCCCAGGCCAGCCCGCGCTCTGTTAGCCCTTGTCGAAACGGCGCGCTGAGGCCGTATCCTGCATCCGCCAGCACACATCCAAAGCGTATGTTGGCTGCCATCGCGCGGTCAATCTCGGCCAAAGCGATCTCCGGCTTGGACCGCGGCGTTCGGTGTTCGACTGGCACGCGAGCGCGCTTCAAGCGAGGCATGTCGCTTGTCCAGCTGTCAGGCAGAAAGAGACGTAACGCGACCATCACGGGCACTTCCCCCCGCGCAAGCGTTAAAGACACCAGCGTTTGGCAATTTGCAGTTTTACCGAGAGCCGACGCGTATTGAGCCGCAACACCGACCGATCGCTCACCCTTTTTCGGCAGTGAGGTGTCATCAATAACCAGCACCGCATCCCTGCCGCCGACAAGTCGGTCCGCCTGGTTGAGCAGCTCTGTCTCTAGCGGCGTCGCGTTCCAGACGCCGTCCGCAATGAAATGGTGCAACTGGTCGTAGTTGCTCGTGGCAAGGCGTTCCGCCATCGGCTGAACGCTCTTGCGATCGCCAGGACCGATCAATCCCGCAACATATAGAGGACACATCCGCTGTCGGGTCTTATGACCCAGCCGGTCCAAGAACGGCATCAGCCAGCGTTCGAGTTCGTCTTCCCATCCCGGCATGGTCAGCCCTCCAAGAGCCGACCACCCATGAATCATTGAAAAATTGATTCGGGAATCCTATAAATCGCGGCAAAATCAACAATCTGCCAAAGTAGTG
>NZ_JADPIX010000063.1:0-119475 GCF_023073155.1 Bradyrhizobium sp. 45
ATTTTGCTGCCAGTTTCCGTCACAGTGCAGCTTCCATAATTCTTGTTTTCGTCTTCTGGACAGCTTGGGCAGCCTCTCTACTCCCCTACAGAAAAATACATCAGACATGTTTTACGGCGTAGGGGAATAGGAGACCTGCCCAAGCTGTCCAGCCGAAATTATGGAAAAGAGCGATCCACAATTTCATGAGGTCGCAAGTGTGATCGAAATCGCGATCAGGTTCGTGATGGTGAAACATCCCCCATTTGTTACCCCCGCCAAATTGCTATTGCGGAATTGCTGCATTTAAAGCGCTACGTGGCTGTCCGGCTTCATTTTGCTGATTTGCTGCTCAATGCTGCGATGGTGATTGCGTTTGTCGTCGTGATGGTCAAGTGATGATTGGGTGGCATTACTTGCGATATTCTTTGGTCGCCTTTTTCTTCACTCATCCCTTCGGTACATCGATGATATTCCTGTGTAATTACAAGTAATTACAAGAATAAACAGTTTGACAATACTTCCCCCTCGACTCATGTTCGACGCGTCAAATCAGCCGAACATGTCAAAAGGGATTTTTGGAAATGGCGAAACTCTCCGTTGGATCGCAGCAGACTGAACGCGGCCCGATGATCTCTGTAACCGTGGACGGTACAGGCGGCCCAACACGGTCACAGCACTTGTTCTTTCCCCGAGATTTGCCGCCCGGCGTCGATCAGGCCGCCGCTAGGTTGTTTGCCGGGTTCGCGCTGTTCAACGGCGAGGCCGCCCACGCTTCATCCACTCTGCTGCCCGAACTCATTGGACCGCATATGATGAAAGCCGTTCCCCTGCTCGCGAGCCCATATGCAGGCTTCGTTGATGCGGTTGGCGCGGCGGCGCGAGAAAATAAGAAAGTCGTTGCGGACCTTGGCGCGGTTCCGGCAAGCACGGTTGCCACAGCGGCAATTCGGCAGCGGGCCGTTCAGATGTTCGATGCCGCGCCAACGATCGCTGACCAGATCAGGTTTGCATCGAATGCCACCCTTCCCCAGTTACAGGGCTTGGTCGAGGTCGATGCGCTTTCGATCCTGCCCGACAACGCGCAATCGGCAATCATGGATCGCTATTTGATGTTGTCCTACGCATCGAAGTACGGCATTGCCAGCAAGTATCCCGCTATCGCCACGCCAGACAATCCAATCCCAGCGGGCATCAATAACGATGCCGTCGAGAGCGAGGCAAAAGCGATGATTACCGCGATCCGCGCCCTTACGAAGAAAATCGACAACTGTTCGCAAATTGCACGGGATTGCATCGCTTATGTTTCGATCGCGTGTCAGTGCCCGGTCGGGCAGGCATTCGATCTGATCACGAAGCAGGCCTAATCACCATGGCGAACGCGCGCGGCCCTGTGAAACTTCCTAGCTCGATTTGCTTACGGCCGATCGACGCAATGGACGCTGCACAGGTCCGCTCCGCGTTGAACGCCAGCCGTTCCAATATCTGTTGGTGGCGGAAACACGATCGCTTTCCGCGAGGCTTTCGCACTGGCAACGCTGTGATGACGCGCACCGCTGATCTTGCAGGCTGGTGCGCTTCTCGCGGAATTAAAATCGAATGGCTGTAAACAGACCGATGAGCACGCCGCCGAACAACGTCACTACGCTAAACAGCGCTTCTTTAAGCGTGATACCGCGCGTTGAAAACGGCCACTTTGCAAAGGGTGGGCCGGGCCGTCCTCCCGGATCACGCAATAAGTTGTCGGCCATGATGCTCGCCGACATCAAGCAAATGGGGCCAGACGCAATCATCAAGCTTCGTGAACATCTGAGCGACAAAGACAGCCCATCGCACTGGAAAGCGCTGGAAATCATCCTCCGCTATTGCCTACCACCGGCCCGCACAGTTGAGTTGGATGACGCGGAACCCGCTACAATCATGCAAAGTTTCATTGATGGTACCTTGTCGGCAGACGAGGCCCGCGCACTCGCCATCGCAATTGAGAAGCTTAAGAACGTCGCAGATATGGATGACATTCTGCGTGAGTTGCAAGAACTAACCGCGATCACAAAGCAGCAATCGAGCAAGTGACGACACTCGCATCCATCAGGAAACAGGTTGCGGCGTTGAAGGCGATTGTAAGGCCCGCGCACAGCATAGCAGCACGATTGTACGCGCTCTCTGACGACGACCGTGCAGCATACGAACGTTATTCCGAACGCATGTCAGATTGGATCAAAGCATGCGAGGCGCGGAATGAAATGGACGACATTGAACCGGACGCACGTCCATACGCGAAAATGATCGATGGTTATGGGCCGCAGTTGCCGTCCGCAATCACAGTCGCACTGCTTGGCAAATTGCCGAGAATTTTGACAACGATGAGCGACGTTGAGGCAGCACAAATCTGGTTTGATGAGGCACAGCAATGATTAGGATTTATGTTGAACAAGCCGATTTGACTTTCGAAGTTGAGGACGGATTTGTTCTCGGCATCGCGAAAGGTCGCCGTCCAACACCCGACATCGAATGCGAGTTTATTGACGCGACGTTGGAGCGCCTGCACGTCACGCGAGCGCCAAAGACGCTGCATCTCGATTGGCTTGCGCTGACCGATTTGGCCGCATGGCTCTACCGCAAGTATCCGAACGCGACAGAAAAGGGATATATGAACCGGCTGCTTGATCTCTTTCCCGGCTCAATGAACGTCAACGACGTGATGCGCGCATTGATGCGATGCATCAGCGATAACGAACATCTGGCACATGGCGAGGACGCACATTTTTGCGGGCATATTCGCCGCACGCACAAGCTTGAATTTGAAGAAATCCGCGCAGCGTGGTTTGCGCAGATACGGCAATCCGGACGGCCGTTCAACAACGTCCAATAGAGGATAACACCCCATGGCAGCAAAAATGAGCGATAACGATCACCGCGAAGCCGGTAAATCGCATCTCGAATATATGCGCGAATTGCTATCGAAGCATGGCGACGAAGCCAAAATCGATCTGCATGCTGGCCACATGCGATCCCTGCTCGCGTTCGCATCTCCCGACAAACGCTAATCGAATGCACCGGCAGAGGTTAGTCGCTTCTCCATTGCCGGTGCATACAACCCCGCTTGCAGGCCGGAAGTACGCTTGCAAGCGGGTTTGTATTTCTGAGAGAACAGCGCAATGACTGGACGCAACGACGGCACGCTTGCATTCTTCAACCGCGTCCAAGAGCGGTGCGCAGAAATCGCATCGCTACCACCATCACGGCAGGACGCGGCGATTTCGAAGCTTTGCAAGGAAACCGGTCTAACGCCGATAACCATGGCACCGATCGTTGAGCGCTACGCCCATCAACGTGTTCCGGATTATCCATCGCTGGCGAAGCAATTCTGTGAACGGATGGGGCGCGAAAAGGTCCGCGCCATGCTGGCAACCAACCACGGCATACGCGACCTAAAGCATAACGTCCAAGTGATGCTTACCGACGAACGATTAAGCCTCACAGGACCGCGCGTGGCGCTGTTCATTGACGCGATCAAAGCTGAATTTCAAACTGCATCACCGTCCGAGTTGATCGCTTTGGCTCATTGACCGGAAGGATAATTACCACCAAACTCTCACCTATTTTTGGGGGCCTATTATGAAGCTAAAAGTAATCTTCCTCGCAATGATTCTAACGACGCCATGTCATGCGGAATGGACAGTCAATTCGTTCAATGATCGAATGACTGACAGCACTATTAAGACGGCAACAGTTGCAGCAAAAGCCCCGGATCATGGCGTGTCCGCAACAATCCGAGTGAGTTGCTTGAAATACGCAAGCGAGGCTAATCTTATTGTAGCGATCGAAACCAACACAGCGTTCACACGCGGACGGATGGGGTTGGTCTATCGCCTCGATAACGATGAGCCAACGCCGCGTTATATGCCAGTTGACGCCAACGGGCGCGGAATGTCGCTGTGGATGCAGTCGGACGAGCTTCCCGGCAAAAAGCGCCTTCGCGTCCAATTAGAGCCCGCAAGATCGCCCAATCTGTTCTTTGAGTTCGACATCAGCGGCGTGGATAAAGCCTTGGCGGCTGTTCCATGCAAGGGCAGGTGACACGCCCAGCGGCCCGCCGCAGCGTCGTCCAAGGCCCATTTGGGCAAGCGCGTCTTGGAGTGGTGCTGGCAGCAGGGATCGAACCCGCGACCCCGTGATTACAAATCACGTGCTCTACCAACTGAGCTATGCCAGCGACGGCCCGGTCATATCAGAACAGCGACGTTCGCGGCAACGACGGTGTGTTGATTTACCCGAGAGGTTACCCCTATCAAAACTAACGCCGAAATCTTGCTAAATTATGCAGAAATAACAAGTACATAGAGTTTTAGAGCTACTGTTTTGTAAACCGAAGGTCGGGGGTTCAATCCCCTCAGCCGGCACCACCGATTTAGCCGACACCGCGGCCTGATAGATCGGGGCACTCCTCCGTCTAACGACAGCTAGAATCGATTTCCCACGCAATCACGTCAGAGCTTTCCGGGCGACCGTTACACTCAACTCGAGCAGCGGGTGCTTCTCGTTCCTGACTATAATGAGGACCTGCGCCCCCTTTGCCGACGCAACGTCTCTGGCAATCGAGGTCGCCATTGCGATCGCCTCTTTTTCGGCGGCTTCCGGGCCGGGCAAATCCACCCCATCCTCGTCGACCGCAGCGAAAAAGTCGTCCTTGATATCGAAGTAGAACTTCATGGCTCAGAGCGACGGATTGAGATGAAGGTAAAGCACGTCGAAGTCTGCTATTTCGCGCAACCTGGCTTCATCAAGGATCGATATTCTTCCCCGCTCCAGGTCCAACACGCGCTGAGCACGTAGCTGCTGAACGACGCGATTCATATGGACCACACTCGTGCCGACGGCGTCGGCGAGGAGTGCCTGAGAGGCCGGAAAGTCGAAGGACAGGCCGTCCGCTCGACCGATCGCCTTCAATCTGGTGTAAAGCTCAAGCACGAGATGCGCCACGCGGCTTGTGGCTTCGCGTTGACCAACGTTGCAAATCCACTCCCGGAAGATCGCGGCGTCGGTCAGTGTATCGCGCCAAAGCGCTTCGGCCACGTTAGGCCGCTTTCTTATCAGTGAGCGCACCGCTGCATGCGGAATGAAGCCGAGAACGCTATCGCCAAGCGTGCTGACGTCATGGTCCATCACATGTAGAAAGAGACCCTGCAGATCGGGGATGTCGCCGGGTTGGTGAAAGGCCATGATTTGGCGGTGGCCATTGCCGACGATCTTTGATCTCAGGATAAAGCCATCAACGACAAGGCAGCACGCCGAAGGTCGATCTCCGAGAGAAACGACCGGCTGACCGCCAGCCATCCGTTTCACCGTGATTGGCAGATGACGGATAGCGGCCTCGTCCTCTTCATCAATTTCGGTGCTGACCCGCAACCGCCTCAAGAAAGGTTCGAAAATTTCCGCGTTATTCATCGTTAGCTCCGGTCGGCAAACGAATTTTTGTGACGTTCGTTCCAATCCGGACGGCTAGCTATTGTCTCACGCGAAGCAGAGGGACCGCCGCAAATTCCAACCCTCGGCGGAACCCACGGGAACGGCGTCAATTCATCTTGCCGCGAAGCCTTGGAGCGAAATTTGACGCGCAACGCTCACTTCGAATGCTTCGGTGCGCTGCTTTGCTGGAAGTGCTCGGCGCCTGATATCTCCACCCAGGCATGTTTCGACTGTTCGAAAACCGAGCTGATGGGCGCCGGGTAGTTCGGAACCGCGATCGCGCCCAGGGCAACGCCGATCATCGCAGGCAGATTGTCCGCTTTCCAATAGACCGTCGAACCGCACTCGGGGCAAAAATAGCTGCGGACCTTGCCGCCGCTTGCGGCTGTCCGGACGTACTCCTTCGACGTCCCTGAGATCGTGACGCCCTCCGCCGGATAGAACGCACCGACCCCGAACGGCGCGCCGGTTCGACGCTGGCAGTCAATGCAGTGGCAGGCGACGACGAGGCTGGAAGGTCCTGGAAGCGACAGCGCGAGAGCGCCGCACCTGCATTGGGCATCGATCATCGAAGCTCTTCCTCCTCAGTTGGCTGACAGGTTCTGTCGCTCGGCTGGAGCGCAGGGCAATCCAGGACTGACCCTCACTCCTTCGCAACCTCGAACGCCAGCAGTGCGTTGCCGGCGACGCCGCCCCACTGGCCGTAGCCGGAATTGGTGTAGAGCATTCCGCCGGCGATGATCGGCCCCGGGCCGTCGATCGCGCCGCCATGAGCAGGGGCGCCGTTCACCGCCGTATAGTCTCGCGCCGTGTCGTATTCCCACAACAGCTTTCCGTCGGCTGTCGCGTAGGCGCGCAGAAAGCCGCTGACGCCGCCGGAAAACACGACGCCGGGGATCAGGCTCACGGCAGCCGACAGCGCAGGGCTGCATTGGAGGCGATCGCCACAGGCGACAGGAGATACTTCCATCGCAATTTTCCCACTGGCGAGGTCGAGGCCGAACAGGCCGCCGCCTTGGGTGGCATCGAGCCGCCGCGTACCATCGCGCAGGAACCGCACGTCTGAGTTCGCGACATAGATGCGATCCTGGTCGGCGGCCGAGCCCCACTCGCTGCCGCCGAGCGCACCGCCCTTCCCGATCCGCGTCTGCCATAGGATCTTGCCGCCATCATCAGGATCGAGCGCGTGCACGACGCCGGACTTCTGCGCGATGGCAAGAACGCGCCTGCCGTCACGCAAGGTCACGAGGATCGGCGACTGGCCAAAATCGTGGTCGGGCCCGTGATCTTCAGGACAATTGGTCTTGTCCGCGCCGAAGCACGCGACGATGAAGGCGTCGCTCGGGGTCGCCTGCTGCTTCCAGAGCAGCTTACCTGTCGCAAGCTCGAAAGCGAGGACCGCATCGGCGGTTGCGGCGGGTGGATTCGAATAGGAATTGCTAGTCGCGACGTAGACGGCGTTGCGTTTCGGATCTATCGTCGGTGCCGACCACACCGCCGCGCCGGACGGGCCGAACAGCTGCGTGCCTCTCGCATTCTTGCCGGTCGGATGCGGCACCTCGGGGATCGTGTAGGCCTGCCACACCGGCTTGCCGGTCACTGCCTCGAGCGCGACCACGCTGCCGCGGAAGGTACAGCATTCGTAACTGGCCTGCGAACCGGCGGCCTCCTCCAGCGAGGAGACCGGGATATAGAGCACGCCGGAATGCAGCGTCGGCGCGCCAGTGATGCGCGCTGCCGGATGCTCCTCGACCTTCGTCTTCCAGATCAGCGCGCCAGTCAGTGCGTTCACCGCATAGGCATTGGCGCGCAGGTCACCGAAGAAGATCGCGAACTGATCGGTGCCGGGAAGCGGCCCGAAGCTGATCGCCGCGCGCACCGCGGCATCGGTCGGCAGCGTCCACCTCGTGCAGCCGCTTCGCGCGTCGAGCGCGTGCACCTTGCGGTCAGTGCCGCCGATAAACAGCAGACCGCCCACGATGGTCGGCGGCGCAAACGACACCGAGGCGCCGGGAAAGGCATAAGCCCATTTCAACCGCAGGCGCGGCACCTCTTCCGCGGTGAGGCCGGCCATTTCGGCCGACTGGAAGCGCCTGTTGGCAACGTCGACGCCCCAGCCATTCCAGCGCGGACCATCGAGCGCTTGCGGAAAGAAATTGACCTGCTGCGTGCAGCGTCCCTCCGCATCGACTGCATTGTCGCCCACCGCGGCCTTGCCGGTGACAAAGGCGGCAATCGCACGCCGTTCCGAGTCGCTGCGGTCCTTCGCCATCGCCGCCATGCTTCCAGAAGTCAGCGTTCCCAGCACATGATCGAACGACATCGCCTGCATGGCGCCGCGGCCTGGCACACGGCTCTCGCCATCACCGCCATCGTGACATTGCGCGCAGTGGCTTGCGTAGAGCGCAGCGCCGTCCTGCTGCGCCAACGCGGGCGCGCAGCACCAGACCAGCATGGCGACGGCGACAACACTCGGTCTCATGGCGTGCTCCAACATCGTCACCGCAATGCGAGACGGCATCATGCAACCCAAAGTATAGCGCGAGGGCAATCACTCACGCAACGGACGTTCCGCCCGCGTCCGTCATATCCCCCGGGCAGTGAGGACAGGATCGGGCAGTTCATCGAGCCGCCACAGCCCGAGGCTCTTGTCGCGCCAGCCGCCACTGCCCTCTTCGCAACGCTCGTTGATCAGCTCGCGCGGTGCCGGCCAGTCGAACGGCGCCTTCTCCATGTTCAGCGCCCGCCAGTCGCCGTCCTCGCAATCGCAATTGTCGTCCCATTCGGGAAACGTCGTGACCAGCAGGAAACGCGCACCGCTGGCGCGAAAGTTCGCGACGGCGCGGACGATGTGGTCGAAACTCAAATGGACCAGGCAGTCCCGGCACAGAACCACGTCGGCACGCGGCAGTGCATCGCGTGTGATGTCGGCAACGAGAAACCGGCCTGACAACTCACCGCCAGCCACGCGCTTGCGATTGGCCGCGATCAGCGACGGCACGATGTCGATTCCGGTGTAGTCGAGATCCAGCTTGATGCGACCGATCCAACCCGCGTCGCCGCAGGGCGCATCGAGCAGCGAGCGCGCGCCGAGCTGTTGCAGGAGTGCAGGAAGCTCCTCGCGGATTGCTGCGGTCGCGGGATTCTCCGAGCCGAGGCCCGACACCGAACTGGCCGCCCCCCACAGGTTGGTCTTCTCGATGCGCTCGAACCGCGCGGCCAGATCGAGGCCGACAAAATTCTCGCGGTCGGCGGTGAACCGCTCATGGGCGAGCACGGGTGGGCGCTTGGAGATCATCGTCCGGACCTTAAGACTACGTTGTGAACACTGTGGTCATGCGTTCCATCCGAATCTCATCCCATCCTCAAACCGGTTTCTGCCACTCCATGATGTGGAAGTAAGGCACCCGGCGATGAAAGGCATTCCTGTCGGGGTCGCCGCCGCTGGGCTGCGGCTCGACGAAAAGGCGCAACAGGAGCCCCTGATCGAGTAGCAGCGTCATGTAGGTGCTGAGCGGACGATGCCAGTTCAGAATTCGGATGCCGCGCCAAGTCACCCAAGTCGGCCGCTCCTCCATGTAATGATCGATGTTGAAGCGCAAGGCGCCGTCGCCGTCACGCGTCCAGCCGTCGGGCGGACCCGCGGTGTTGAAGCTGGTCAGATTGGCAATCAGCAGCGTACCGCCCGGCCGCAGCGCTGCCACGATCTTCCCGATCGCCGCACCGAGATGGGGCATGTCGACCAGGCTGAGATAGCTGACGACCAGATCAAATGGCGCTTCGATCTCCATTGTTTCAGCTCGGCCAAGCCGGTAGTCGCCCTGCGGGTCCAATTCCATGGCACGCGCGAGCAGCGCTTCGGTCGGGTCGATGCCGGTGGTGCGGATGCCGGCGCGCTGCATGATGGGACAGAAGCGCCCCTCGCCGCAGCCAACGTCGAGCGCATTGCGGAAGCCGCGCCCTTCGATCCGCGCTCGCATCGGCGCGTCCAGCACGAAGCGGCGACCATAGTCGCCGTCTTCACCCTGCTCGACGATCCAAGCAGCCGCGGACGCGGTCCAGCCGTCGCTGATATCCTCGTTCATGGATCGACCTTCGGGAATGGACGTTGGCCGCACGCATTTCGGGCGCGGCTACTGACCACAGATTGGATCAGAGTTGAACATGAGGTAGCATGCGCATCCCATGCGTCCCTATACCAGCCGAGAGATCGCCAAGATCACCGCGGGTGCTGTCGCGGCGATCGTCGCAACGGGCTTCCTGTTCGCGATCGCGATGTCCCTCTTGCTGCCGCAATAAATCAGCTGCTTGCCGGGGCGCCGTGCCGCCGGAGTTTGTGCCACCCAGCCGGTTGCTGTCGCTCACCAGCATCTTGGCCGTGGAAAGCACTTGGCCAGCGTCGAGGACGACGCTTCAAGCTCGGTGGACGCCGCGCCCACCGTCTTGATCTCGCCGGCTGCGCGCTCAAAGCCGTCGGCAAGGTTGACCATATCGCGCTTGCGCTGATGGGCGGCTTGCTTCTCAACCTCGATCTGCGCTGCCGTGAGACGACCTCGATCCGTGGTTTTTGAAGATTTGTCTTTGCAGATTTGTCCTGGCCATGTCCCGATCGCGTCCCGCCGGCAGTTTGGGGAGCGATCCGGGCATGGTCAGGCGGAACCCGTCAAGGGCGTCGGCCGTTGTCGACCCATGCGGATCAGGGAAGAAAATCGAAACATGTTTCTGCTGGCCACGGTAACGCTGTGCTGTAGCGCCTTGGCCGGGGCTGTTGCGCTGTTCGAACAGGGTCCCTGGCCGGCTCCGGCAAAGCAGCGGGCTGAAACGGTAGCAATAGACGGGACCACGCCGACGCCGGTTCGGGTGGTCGGGGCGCCGTTCGAGCCCAACCTCAATCCGCGGGAGCGCTAGCGCTCACCCCGGCGAGACGTCGGCGCCCTCCTCCGGACGGCGTTTGGCGCGGGCCAACTCCTCAACGAACGCGATCACCTCCGCCCGTTTGTCGGGCGGCAGCGATAGGAACGCGCGGACGAGCCTCAAGCCCTCGGCTTCGGCTGAATGGTCTGCTTTGGCATCCATTCCCCACTGTCGGGCGGCCGGGAAAAATATGCAATCCCCCACCCAACACCTTCTTGATTCGGCCGGCCAGCTTTGCTGGAATGGCGCCAACAGGGGTGCACCATGAAGTGGATCGCGGAACGCGACGCGCTGATCGCGCAGACAATGGCTTTCGTCCAATCGGTAACCGGCAAAAAGGATGACTTGCATCCACCGGAGATCCCGACGGCGACAGTGGCGGCGTCGGTGCAGATCGCCCCCGTCAACACCATCATCGGGACCGAGCCACTTAAGGCCGCTCCGCCGCAGCCGTTACCTCTCCCGTCGCCCCGGGTGGCGAGCCACGACGTCCGCACCGAAATACAGGCCCGCATCGCCAATTTCCGCAAGCATCAGGAGCGGTTCGAGCGGGAGCGCGAGGAATATTGCGCGGCCACCCTGACCAAATTGCGGGCCGCCATCCGCGAGCCCTCCTCCCGTCCACCGGCTGACAAGTAAAGCCGGATCTCCCGTCGCTGGCCTAAAGCCAGGACCACACTAGCCAGAGATTGGCCGCGCAGGCGCCGAACAGGGCCAGCGTGAGGGGCAGCAGCATGTGCCCGCAAGAGGTTTTCAGGTCCGTCGTCATGACCGAAAACATCCGCTGATTCCGCCAAATGAGTCCCGTGGATTCTTTTTTCCGGGATTCAGGACTCGTTAAGGACTCAGGACCCGGCGGCCCTGATCACGGCCGCGTGATCGACCGGCGAGCGGAACCCCTACCCCGTCAAATTCGTTAATGCGCTTTCCAGGAGCGGGAACAATGCCCTACGCCCTGTTCTGCAACGATGCCCAGATCAGCAAGGCCTATCCTGACGAGTCCGACGTCTGGAGGCTCGCGCAGCGAAGTGGCCTCGTCGTGGACGTAACTGCGGATGACAACCGTCCCGGGCCACGCCGGGTGCTCGACAACGATTACGAGATCAAGCCGTGCCGGGCCGCACAGGGCGAGGACCCGGCCCGGAACAAGGCCGAGGCTGATCGCCAAGCGAGGATGGAGCTTGAGCTGAATTCCTAAAGAGGAATCGAAGCTGGGAAGCCAGAGCTCAGGAAAAGCTTAGGGGGTCGCGGTGGCCAGTGACGCCTGCTCGCCCGCCAGAGCCACGCAGGCCTTCCGGCGATGCAGCCCACGGATCGCGCCGGTGACCTTCAGCACCTTACCGGAGGAGCACGAGGCGTCCTTGACGAAGGCCACCTCGTAGGGTGCCAGCATCAGAGGCTCGGATTTGAGGATTGTTTGGGCAGCGCACGGCAAACTGACGAAGCACGAGAGCACCACAGCCGACACCAAGATACGCATGTCCGTCGTCCCACCAGCCCGGTAATTGTCATATAACGCGTTCCGGCGCGCGAGTTCCGTAAGCTGCAAAAATTATTTTTGCTTTACCCGAGCTCCATGACGCGCGCGAGAAAGCGCCCGCCAGAACGTTTGCCTGCAAATGACGCGCCAGATGGTTGACGCGATGCAAACAAAGGACTTGCGAACGAGGGCTGGGCAAACGAAAGGCCGGCGAGAGCCGGCCTTTGTCAGGTCGTGGGTCGCTGGTGGCGCGTCAGTAGCGCGAGGCTGCCGGACCGCCCCAGCCGAAGCGGTAATTCACGCCGACCTTGACGGTATGCTCGTCCTCCCGGCCGCGGACGCCGACGACGTCAGCCGGACCGGAGGTGATCGTCGTGTTGCCGAAGTTGTAATATTGGTACTCGGCCTTGGCCGACCAGTTCGGCGCGAACATGTATTCGAGGCCAGCGCCAACGGTATAGCCGTCCTTGCTGTTGCCGGTGGCGGTGAAGGGCTGCGGGACGCCGGCGACATTGACGCCAAGACCGCCATTGCGCCAGGCATAACCGCCCTTCGCGTAAAGCAGCGCCGGTCCCCAGGTGTAGCCGATGCGACCGGTCACCGAGCCGAGCTGGTCGGTATTGGAGGTCACCTGCGTGCCCAGCGGGAACGTAGCGCCGCCGTTGTTGGTCGGCAGCCAGGAATACTGGGCCTCGACACCCATGACCCAATTGGGCGCGAACTGGTAGTCGAAGCCGCCCTGAACACCGCCGAGGAAGCGCGCGTCGCTCGACTGGAAGCTGCTGTCGCCGGCAAAGGCGCCGCCGACATGGCCACCGATGTAGAAGCCGGTCCAGTTGTAGATCACCTGCGGCGGCGTGTAGGCCGGAGCCTTGGTGTAGGTGCGCGCCTGCATGTCGGCTGCGGCAGCCGGCGCAGCCAGCGCGAGCAGGGCAACCGCGCCCAGCAAAATCCTCTTCATGATTATCCCCGTTCTTTCAATTCGACACTCAGGAAACAACGTGGCGTGAATTGGGTTGCTTCGAGGCGATGCCGGAACGTTGATCGTTCGTTACTGTGACGGAGCGGCAACAACGCGATTTTGTTCCGTCCGACAGGCGCGTGCCGACGGTTTTTTCCGTCGGAAACAAAACCTTCCGTAACGATTAGTCGCAACGCGAAACCACCCCGTTCAAAGCTCCCCGAAATGTGATCCGGCAGCTCCGGCGGGCTTTGTCTATCACCAAGCGATGAAGGTGGGCTTTGCGCTACCGCGTCATCTTTTCAAGTTCCGGAAAGGGTACGTAAACCGCGCCCGCGCACAGCTCGCTGGCGCGATCGACGACGCGGTCCGCCCGGCCGTTGACGAAGATCACGGCGCGCTCCCTCGTGGCCTTGTAGGTGCCGTCGGTCTCGCGTGGGGTGAAGTGCAGGCAACTGACGTAGAACTGGCGGCCTCCGACCTCGCGCTGCGCCGGCTCGGCCATGCTGGCGTCACGCACGCCGACGGGATTGTTCAGATAGCTGCGCATCAAGGCCAGCGTGTCGCCACGGAAATTATCCGGGAACGGTTGTGGACCTCCGGCCTGGGTCCCCTCCATCAGGGTTGGACGGTCACCATCGCTGCCGAAACATCCCGTGAGCGCCAGCGGCAGTGCCAGCATCAACGCCAAGCTCACTGCGCGTTCCGCTAGTCCCCGCACCGCTTACGCTCTCCGCTCGATCAGTCTCGGAGACGTTCCAGCCCCAAGGTTGCAATGATGCATGTCTACAGGTGTTTTGCCCGACGAGTCAAACAGATTCGTAAAATCCGCAAATACGCCAACCCTTAAACCATTGATTTATCTACGACCCGCTACTGTGCATGGGGTTGTTTTCGAGGTTTTGTTTGCGGCCGCCAAATCTGGGACGTTGCTTGCGGGCTTCAGCATGGTCATACCGGCCCGCCGCCAGCACCTCGAGCTTTCGCGCAAGGCGTGACGAACGGGCCGGGCCTGAATTCCTCACGCGGCGGCCGGGGCAATGCTAGGACGCCGCCGCGCAGGCTCAGTCGTTAGCTGCGCTTCTCCATCGTCGCCGGCTTGGTCACGTCCGGCTGCGTCTTCAGCGACTTCTTCGCTGACAGATGCTTGTGGTGGTGGCGATGCTTGCGCACGGTCTTGTGCTCGTCCGGTGTGACGGCGGCGTTGGCGTTCATCGCCTTCGACTTGGTGTCCACCTTGGCATCGGCCTTGACGTCCGAAGCCTTGACGTTGGCCTTGAGGCCGGCATCGGGTTTCGCGGCGGTGGTCGACACCTTGGTCTGGCTCTGGTCTGCCTTGATCACCGGCGTGGTCGTGGCGGTCTCGGCTGCGAAGGCCGGGGCTGCGATCACGGAGGCTGCGAGCAAGGCTGCGGAAATGGTCTTCAACATGGCTGGTCTCCTCTTGGAAGGATCTTGAGGCGGGCGCCCTCTCGCCAACCCTTTGATCGTAAGTTGGAGCCTAGGAGGCTCGCACTGAACCCAATCTGAAGCCCACAGCAGGCTCCCGTTCATCTGGATGACAAGTTTGTCATCCGCCCTAGGCCAGGATGCCGGGAATGTTTTTGCCTGATGGGTGTTCCGGTCTTTGGGCAATCGTGTAGGATCGCCACGTTCCATACCGGAGAACTTATATGCGCAAACTCTCAATGCTTCTTGTGCCGGGACTTGTCGCCGTGTCGGTGGCAGCGGCGCCGGTGCTGACCAGCGCCTATGCCGCCGGCAGCGATGAGCCCTCCTCGCCACCGAAATCCGACACCTCGACCAAGAAGGGCAAGAAGAAGAGCTCCTCAGTCAGCGATCCGAAATTCCTTGCTGCCTATCGCACCGCCTACACCACGATCTATGACAATCACGACTACACCGGCGCGATCGGCCAGCTGAAGTCGCTCAAGCGCGACGACGTCGCCGACGTCGCCAATCTGATCGGCTACTCCTATCGCAAGCTCGGCGACTACCAGTCGTCGAAGGTCTATTACGAGCTCGCGCTGAAGGACGATCCGAACCACGTCCGCACCTGGCAGTATTATGGCCTCTGGCAGCTCGAGCAGGGCAACCGCGAGCAGGCGCGGTATCACCTGAACAAGCTCGCCTCGCTCGCCGGCACCGACAGCTCCGAATATCGCTCGCTCGCCGCCGCGCTCGACAAGCCGACCGGAGCGACGCTGGTCTATTAAGAACAGAACATCGCATCTCCGAATGGGACGAACGGGCACAACCTCAGGGTTGTGCCCGTTCTGCGTTCTCGGTTAGCCTCTCGCATCAAACACTCTCCTGGTAAATCGGTGCGCAATGGACAAGTGGCTGCGATCCGCGATCGACTACATCGGCTCCTGGATCGAATTCCAGCACACCACAATCCACCAGCCGGGCGTCATGGTCGCCTTCGTCCATCGCGGCGAGGTGGTTGCCGAGCATGCGTTCGGCCTCGCCAATCTCGACACCGGCGAGAAGCTCACCCCGCGCCATCGCTTCCGCATCGCCTCGCACTCGAAGAGCTTCACCTCGGCCGGCGTCATGAAGCTGCGCGAGCAGCGCAAGCTCCGGCTCGACGATTCCATCGGCCAACATGTCGCCGGCCTGCATCCGCGCGTCGCCGAAACGACGATTGCGCAAGTGCTCTCGCACAGCGCGGGACTGACGCGCGACGGCGCCGATTCCGGCCAGTTCATCGACAGCCGTCCCTATCTCGACGCGAACGAGCTGCTCGCGGAATTGAAGCGGCCGACCGTAATCGAGCCGGGCACACGCTTCAAATATTCCAATCACGGCTTTGGGCTGATCGGTCTCGTCATCGAGGCCGTGACGAAGGAGCCCTACCCGGTCTGGATCAAGCGCGAGATCATCGAACCTGCGGGCCTGCGCGAGACCGAGCCGGACGCGCCGCTTCCCAAGGGCGCGTCGTTCGCGCGCGGCCACACTCGCAAGCTGCCGTACGGAGAGCGATGCGTGATCCCCGGCGACAATCCCGCGCACGCGATGGCCTCCGCCGCCGGCTTCATCGCGACCGCCGCCGATACCGCCCGCTTCTACGCGCAGCTCGCGCCCAATGCGAAAAAGAGCGTGCTATCGGTCGCAAGCCGCCGCGAGATGACGCGAAACCATTGGCGCGTGCCGCAAAGCTTCGAGGCCTATTACGGCCTCGGCGTCAACGCCGGCAAAACCGACGGCTGGGATTGGTTGGGCCATGGCGGCGGCTTTCAAGGTTACATCTCCAGGACCTGCTCCATCCCCGCTTGCGAGCTCGCGATCAGCATCCTCAGCAACTCCATCGACGGCGCGGCCCCGTTCTGGATGGACGGCGCGATGCAGATCCTGCGCGTCTTCCAGTCCCGTGGTGCACCCGACCGCCGCGTGCGCGACTGGACCGGCCGTTGGTGGACGATCTGGGGCGCGAACGACCTCGTGCCGGTCGGCAACCGCGTGCTGGTCGCCAATCCCCAGTTCAACAACCCGTTCATGGACGCCGCCGAGATCGAGGTCACCGGCCGCGACACCGGCAAGCTCGCCTGGGCCGCCGGTTACTCCAGCCACGGCGAGCCGGTGCGCCGCGTCCGCGACAAGCGCGGCAAGGTCAGTGACGTCTGGATCGCGGGCGCCAACATCAAGCCTGCGGCCGTCGTGGCGCGTGAGATCGGACGAAGATACAAGCCGCGCACGCGACGGCCTACTCCCGAATGAGAGTCTCGACTTCGCTCCGAAGAGCCTGCCGCGAGCCGTCGCGCGAATAGAACATGTGGCCGCCGGGATAGACCACGAACTTGACCCGCTGCGTTGCGAAGGCCGGCAACTGGTCGAGCACCCGCTTCGATCCGAAATAGGGGGTGGCGAGATCGAACAGGCCGTGCGCGACCAGCACGTTCAGCTTCGCATCCGTGGCAAGGATCTGGCGCAGCTCGGAGACTGATTGCGGCGGATTGATGCCGCGGCCGAAATCCCAATGACCCTCGACGGCGCCGTTCAACACCTCGTAGGAGCCGTCGGGCCGCCAGTTGAGCTTGTGTGTCAGCAGGTCAACCGCCGCACTCGTCAGCGGCGCCTGCAGCGCATCGCCGGAGGGATCACCGAACCGCGAGCTGCTCGAATCCGGATAGGGATCAAGGCCGCGCACCGAGCCATCGTAGCGCCCCGTCACCTTGCCGTTCTTGCGGTCGAATTCGCGGCGGAATTCGCCGACGTCGAAGCGGCCGGCAAGCCGACGGCTCACCGCCTGGTCGACGCCGGTGAGCTCGGCGACCTTGTCGGCAAGACGATTGGTCGCCTCCTTGTCCGCCTCGCCCTTGACGAGGTCGGCCAGGAATTCGCCGCGCGCGTAGGCCTCGACGTCGGCGAGATCGGCGCGCTTGACCGGGCCTTTCGCCTCGCGCGCCACCGCCACATAGCTCGGCAGCGTCGCGACATATTGCAGGAGGCTGGTGCCGGTGAATTCGCGGAAGTCCAGGAGCGGCGACACCAGGATCAATCCCCTGACGCCGACGCCGTGCTGGAGCTGCAACTGGCGCACCACCTTCGGCCCGCGAATGCCGCCATAGCTTTCGCCGGCGACGTATTTCGGCGAGGTCAGCCGGTCGTGCTTCTCGAGCCAGCGGCGGATCACCAACGCGATCGAATTGACATCGCCGTCGACGGAGTAGAACGATTTGCGCGCGTCATCGCTGCTCGCGACGAAGCGGCTGTAGCCGGTGCTGACGGGGTCGATGAAGACGAGATCGGTGAAATCGAGCCAGGTCTCCGCGTTCGGCTTCACCTCGGGCGAGGCGGACGGCGACAGCGCTTCGCCATCGAGCGGCAGCCGCCACGGCCCGGCCGCGCCGAACTGGAGCCATGCCGACGACGCACCGGGCCCGCCGTTGAACAGGAAGGTCACCGGGCGCGTCGCACGGTCTGCGCCGTCGAGCTCATAGGATGTATAGGCGATGTCGGCCACCGGCTCACCCTTGCCGTCGAACACGCGGATCGAACCAGCGGTCGCTGCGAAATTGAGGCTGCGGCCGGGAAGATCGAGTGTCTGCTTCGTGGTCGAATCCGACGGAAGACGGTGCGGCTCGGCGGATGGCGATGCATTCTGCGACGCGCTTTGTGCGCCGCCGCGCCCGCCCTTCTGTCCGGCTGGCGCTGCCGCCTCGGCGCGCGGCTGCGGCGGATCGTCGGCGCGCGCCAATCCTGCGAGCGCGAATGCCGATACCGCCAGCACCAGGGTCGCACGGCGGAGCACCGGCATATTCATATTCATGGTCGTTCTCCCTGCCCGGCGACGACCACCGGTGCGGACCGCAAGGCTAGCGCGGAATTGCGACGGTTTGGGGGATCATGGCTCCGGCGGCGCCTGAAGAGCCCGGTGGGGCACAAATCGACCCGGTTTCATCCTCAAATCGGAATGGGCAGTTGCCGGACTGCTGTGAAGGGTGGTCATCCTCGACAATCGGGGTCGAGATCGTTAGACGAGCCCGGCGGAACTTTCTCGAGCCAGCGGCCCTGCCCGGAAACCATGACCAAGCCAGCGCGATACGACCGGATCGCCTTCGTCGCCAGCCCGAGCAGCGAGGCGCAAGCCGCCTTCGGCCAGCTCACCAGGGACTTCGGCAATTGCGATCCGAAGGACGCCGACATCGTGGTCGCACTCGGCGGCGACGGGCTCATGCTCCAGACGCTGCATCAGCACATGCATACGGGCAAGCCGATCTACGGCATGCACCGCGGCACCGTCGGCTTCCTGATGAACGAGTACTCGACGGTCGATCTTCGAGCCCGCCTCGAGGCGGCGCAGGAATCAGAAATCCACCCCCTCCTGATGCGCGCGACCGACGCCAACGACCGCGTCCACCTGCATCACGCCATCAACGAGGTCGCCCTTTTCCGGCAGACCTACCAGGCCGCGCGCCTGCGGATCCTGATCGACGAGCGCGAGCGCATGTCCGAGCTGATCGCCGACGGCATCATGGTGGCAACGCCGGCTGGCTCGACCGCCTACAATCTGTCCGCCCAGGGACCGATCCTGCCGATCAATGCCGCGCTGCTGGCGCTGACGCCGATCAGCGCCTTCCGCCCACGGCGCTGGCGCGGCGCGCTGCTGCCGAACACGGCTTATGTCGTGATTGAGGTGCTGGAGGGCGACAAGCGCCCCGTGGCGGCGGTCGCCGACCACGACGAGGTGCGCGATGTTCGCCGCGTCGAGGTGCTCTCCGACAAGACCATCTCGATGCGCATGCTGTTCGACCCCGGTCATAGCCTGGAAGAGCGCATTCTGCGCGAACAGTTCGGCTCCTGAGCCGCCCGCCGGACTGCCGATCGCAACCCTTCATTAACCCCCGGCGAGATATGGTTAACGAAAGTTGACCACTTCGGCCCGGGCTCCATGTTCCGCATCGATTTCAACAAGCTGCGTTTCCTCGTCTGCGACGACAATCCGCACATGCGCCGCATCCTGCGCACGCTGCTGCATTCGTTTGGCGCGCGTGAAGTCTACGAGGCCGAGGACGGGGCCACGGCGCTGGAAATGTACAGCCATTACGTGCCAGACATCGTCATCACCGACTGGGCGATGCCGATCTTCGACGGGCTCGAGCTGGCGCAGATGATCCGGCAGCCGGAATCCAAGGGCAATCCCTACGCGCCGATCATCATGCTGACCGGTCATTCCGAGAAGCGCCGCGTCACGGTGGCGCGCGATGCCGGCGTCACCGAATTCCTGGCCAAGCCGATCTCGGCCAAGGGGCTCTACCAGCGCATCCTCAACGTGGTCGCCAGTCCCCGCCCCTTCATCAAGACCAAGACCTATTTCGGCCCGGACCGCCGCCGCAACATCAACTCAGCCTATATGGGCCCCGAGCGCCGCGTCGGTGAAAAGCACGAGGTGCTGCAGCAGCCCTCGCTGCTCGACAAGGCCCGCTCCTCCATCTAGCGCAACGTCTCTCACGATCGAGGCCGATATCATGGCGAAGAACAGCGCAAGAGACATCGAGATCACGGCCTTCGCCACGCATCAAATCATCACGCAGCCCAACCCGCTGCGGTCGGTCCTGCGCCGCGTCGAAGACAAAGGCATGGACGATCCGATCGGCCGCGCCGAACAGGCGCTCGCGGGCCTTGCCGGCGAGTTCAAGGACTGGATGGCGACCGAGATCAACCGGCTGTCGGCCGCCTACGTCGCCATCCGGCACGACGGCTTCAGCAAGGACAGGCGCGACGAGTTGTTTCGCGCCGCGCACGACATCAAGGGCGATGCCGCGACTTTCGGCTATCCGGCGGCGGCGGGCGTAGCCGAGAGCCTGTGCCGCGTCATCGAACACGCGCCCGATCTCGAAAAGGTACCGGCCGAGCTGTTCACGCACCACATCAACGCCATCCTTGCCATCGTGCACGAGAACACCAAGCTCGACAGCATCAGCGTCTCCGCCGAACTCAGCCGGCGCCTGCGCAAGGTCGCCGACGACTATCTCGCCGACGCCAACCGCGATCGCCCCGAGCATCTCGAGGTGATCCTGGCACCGAGCATCGCGCCGGCGGGGTAGCGTCGCCGTTCGCGAGGTGTTGTAGGGTGGGCAAAGCGAAGCGTTGCCCACCAATCGACATGAATTGTGCGGAGAGACGGTGGGCACGGCGCAATGCGCCTTTGCCCCGCCCTACAGCGTCTCGTTACGCAGCAATCAGATCGTCATACACCGGATCAACCGTCTCCTCCGCGACCAGCTCGTCGCAGAACAGCCTTGCCTCTTCGCGCGCGGATTCGGTGGCGAAGCGGCGCAACAGGACCATCAGCGGCTCGGTCGCGCCGCGGTCGGTCTCGCAATGAGTGAGTACGCGCTCGACCATGCGGCGGCGCAGCCTCGCTGCATTGTCGTCGCTGTCGACGAAGCCTTGCTCGTGGCAGGCATCGAGCGCGACCTGGAAGGCTGCAAACGTCGCCTCGGGAAGCCCGGCGCGGCGGAGCAGCGCGTGCAGGCTGTTGCCGCCGCGATCGTGCAGCAGCGCGGACACGCGCGCCAGCGGCAGCTCGGCGAGCTCAGCCAGCGCCGCATCGAACAGGTCGAGATTGTTCGACAGCAGCGCGCGCAGAATGAGACCCGCGGTGAGCTGGCCGGTGATGCGCAGGTGCCGAACAAGCCCTTCCATGTCTTCGCCGCGGGAGCGCGCCGCAATGTTCATGGTGGAGCGGTCGCGCGCCTCGGTCGCGATGCGCTCGGCGCGGTCGGCACTCAGCCAGTTCCGGGCCACGACGAATTGAGCCAGCGTCTCTGAGAGTTTGGCCACCAGCGCGGCGCGCGTGGCAGACGGCAGATCCTCCAGCACCAGCATCGCCTCGCGGATCGCGGCAAGATGGCCGTGACGCTCGACGATGCGATCCCAGGAGAACGGCGCAAGCTCTGCATGAGGATTTTCGATCAGCTCGAGCGCTGCCGCCGCGCAGCCGACTTCGGCAATGGCGGCGCAGACCGATACCGGCAGCGCGATGCGGCGCGCGACCGCGCACTGCACCTCGTCGTTGCCGGTCGCGACGATGTCGACGAGATCGGCGTCGATCAGCAGCGGAGAATGTTCGAGCACGGGCAGCGCGACGGTCGGCTGGTCCGCCGACAGCGCCCGCACGATCGACGCCGGCGCTTCGGTACTGCGCGCGAACGCCTCGGCCATCGCCTGCCGCACCAGCGGCGAGGGATCGTCGAGCAGCATCAGAAGCGCGCCTTCAGCGGCAATACGGTCGTCATGGGAAAGGTCTGAGATCAACCAGGCCCGGGCCAGTGCCCGCGTCGCCTCGGCCCGCTCGCCGGCGGGCGCCGTCCTGATCCAATTGATGAACTGCCGAACGATCATGGTGCTTCCGGCTTACGCAACGAAGACGAAGCGGTGACGGCTTGTCACCTGCAACACAAAATAAACCACGACGCTTAACAAAGCGTTCACCATAACTGGCTGGTTTTATTGACGTTTTGTTAAGGGAACAAAGGCGGCCGGTTCACGTCTGGCGCTGCGCAGCAGCGTTCACGCTGCGACGTGTCCGAGATACGGGAGTGCGTATTAGCTTGAGAACGTGCCGCTGCGATCGCTGAAGAGATCAAGCGGCTGGGGCGGCCGGACGTCGGGCGTTGCCGATGGGACCGAGGTCGCGGGTGCGACCGAGGTGAGCGAGGCATTGTTGCCCCACAATTTCTGCACGGTCGTCGAGACCGGCTGGGTGGTGTCGCCGGGCTGATAGATCGAGCGAAACACCGGCGTGATTGGCGCATTGTCCGCGATCGTCGTTGGCGCTGTCGCGCTGACCGGCATCACCGCGCGTGTGTTCGGAAAGGTCTGGAGATACGCGGCATTGTCGATCAGCGGCGCGGCAGGCTGTACGCCGTTGGCGCTCGCGACCTGCGTGGTCGACGGCGTGCCGCCATACATCGCCATCGCGCTGCGGGTGGTTTTCGAATTTGCCGCGCCGGCGTAGCGTGCATCCAGCACGGAATAGACCTCGGAGATGCTGCGCGCGCGGCCGTCCTTGGCGTAGAAGATCGAGCGATTGGCGGACGCCGCGTTAGGAAACAACCGCGCGCCAACCGCTTGCGGATTGTCCTCGGCATTGGCGATCAGTTTCGCGGCGCCGCCGACGCCCATGAAATGCGCCATGTAGAGTTCGCTGTCGGACGGCCTGCGGCCGAGCAGGCCGGTGAGCTTGAAGCTGTTCGACTGCGTCAGCGCAGCCGCCATGCTGGAGGCGGCCTCCGGATCGTCGCGCAGCTTCATGATCGACCGCTTCATCGCGGGATCATCGACGGTGTAGGTGCCCGACGACGTCCTGGTGATGGCGTCCGAATAGTTGCCATAGCCGAGCTGGGTGCCCGCTTCCTTCACCGTGCCAAGCCAGGTCTGGTCGATGAACTGGTAGAGCCCGTGCGCGGATGACGTAGTCGCCCCCGCCGTGGGATCGAAATCCGATTCCATCTTGGCGGTGGTCAGCATGTACTGGAAGCTGACGCCACCTACGTTCGAGGCCTGCTTGATCGCACTGGCGACGCGTGCCCGCGACGGATCAAGGACCGCCGCCTGTGAGACACTGGAATTGTCGACCGACATGATGAAGTGCCCGCCCGCATGGCGTTGAGGCGCGCCGGCAATTCGACGCCCTGTCGTCTCACCGTGGGACAGATATGGTTAATGCGGGGTAAATTCGGGCCGCCAGCGCCGCCCTCCGCATGACGGCAGGACTACTTCTTGTACACCGCGTCCGGATCGAACAGCCTGTCCGCATCGACAAAGACGAGCCTGGCGCCGCCGTCTTCGGCCTCGACCTTGCGGTAGAAGCAGGACCGGCGGCCGGTGTGACACGCAGCGCCGATCTGCTCGACGCGCAGCCAGACCGCATCCTGATCGCAATCGGTGCGGATCTCGAGCACGCGCTGGGTCTGACCTGAGGTCTCACCTTTTCGCCACAAGGCATTGCGCGAGCGGCTGAAGTACCAGGCTTCGCCGGTCGCGATGGTCTTGCGCAGCGCCTCGTCATTCATGTGCGCGACCATCAGCACGTCGCCGGTGGCAAATTCGGTCGCGACGACCGTGACGAGCCCGGCCGCATCGAATCTCGGAAGGAAGGCGAGACCTTCCTCGGTTTCATGGGAGTGAGCGGACACAACGCCCTCGCCGGTCTATTCGCGAGGTCAGCGCTGCAGGCCTCGCACCAGGGACAGAAAACGAGCCTGTTCCGCCGGATTGTCGCGGAACATGCCGGTGAAGCGGCTGGTGAAGGTGGAGGCACCATGCTTGGCGACGCCGCGCACCGACATGCAGGTATGCTCGGCCTCGATCAGCACGGCAACGCCGCGCGGCTTGAGGATCTCGTCGATCGCCGCCGCGATCTGCGCGGTCATGTGCTCCTGGGTCTGGAGCCGGCGGGCGAAGATGTCGGTGAGGCGCGCAAGCTTCGACAGGCCGACCACGCGTTCCACCGGCGTATAGGCGATGTGCGCCTTGCCGTAGAACGGCATCATGTGATGCTCGCATTGCGAGGTGAACTCGATGTCACGCACAAGGACGAAGTCGTCATAGCCGGCGGTCTCGCCGAAGGTGCGATCGAGCACCTCGGCCGGACACTGGTGGTAGCCCTGATAGAGTTCGTCGAAAGCCTCGACCACGCGGCGCGGCGTGTCGAGCAGTCCCTCGCGGTTGGTATTCTCGCCGATATAGGCGAGCAGTGTCTTCACCGCCTGCTCGGCCTCGGCGCGCGCCGGGCGCGGCTGGTCGGCGCGGACGGCGGCGGCGAGGAATTCGGAAGGATCGAGCTCCGCCGGACGGCTCTCGGGCTGCCGATCGGAGGGCTTGTTGGGGCGGATGGATTTGATGGTAGCGTCCATGTCGACTCCGTTCGACGGCCTTGCGGCCGGAGTGTCACCGGCAGACGGGGCGGCGAACCGCCGGACGCCTGAGCGAACAGTTTCTGCGAAAAGTCTGCAAGCCGTAACGCCGGCAGCAGGGTTCTGGATCACACCACTGCCGCAGCGCTGGACTGTTTTTCCACCAGTTCCGACCCTATATAAGGCCGTGGACGGCGCACGCCAAGGCCGGTCCTGCTGGACTCCATCACATGCTGAACGACATTTATAACAAGCGGATCATCGAACTGGCCGGGAATATTCCGCGGCTCGGGCGGTTGCCGGATCCCGATGCCACCGCCACCGCCCATTCCAAGCTGTGCGGCTCGACCGTCAAGGTCGACCTCAAGATGGAGGGCGAGAAGGTCACTGACTTCGCCCATGACGTGAAGGCCTGCGCGCTGGGACAAGCTTCTTCCTCCATCATGGCAAGTCAGATCGTCGGATCGACTGCGAGCGAACTCCGTGAGTTACGCGAAACTGTTAGCAAGATGCTGAAGGAGAACGGCGCGCCTCCTGAAGGCAAATGGGAAGAGATCAAGTTCCTCGAGCCGGTCCGCGACTACAAGGCGCGCCACGCCTCGACACTCCTGACCTTCGATGCCGTGGTCGATGCCATCGGCCAGATCGAAGCGAAGGCGAAGCAGCCGGCTGCGGCGCAAGGCTGATTCCGGAGGCTGATCCCGGGCTCGTCGCAGGGCCCGGAAATAGATCAGAGATTCGAGGCTACTTCTGCGACGCCGCAACCGGCGTGGCCACGCCGCCCGTCGGCACCAGGGCTTCCGCCGTCTTGGTCGACTTCGCAGCCTGCTCCGGTTCCGCACCGAACCTCGCCTGGGTCTTTGGTGCAAGCTCCGCCATTGCCGGCGCGGAGATGTCGACATGCGGCAGCACATCGGCCACGAGATCCGTCGTCACGAGATTGGTGAGCTTGAGCTCGCCTGCATCAAGCTGGTGCAAATCTTCCCAGGGCGGGACGCTAAGCGCGAGCGACAGCAGATCGCCGGCACCGCCCATGTCGAACGTGTATTTGGCAAGCCGGCCGATGTCGCGCTCCACGATCATCAGGTCCTGCGCGCTGTAGCTCGCCGCCTTGGCATCGTCGGCGCGATCGCCCATCCAGATCTGATGAACCCGGACATGGGCCGCGTCCGGCACGTAGCGCTTCTTGCCGGCCAACAGCAGGAACACGCACATGGATTCGCAATAGGCCTCCGGCGCGACTGCAGGACGGGCCGACTGCCCGCCGCGGTTCTGAACGCTAATGCCGACCGTGGTCAGAAGTCCGAGATTGCGGAAGCGCCGGCCGAGCGTGATCGCGTCGTTGACGGAACCCCCGCTGGAATCCAGCACCACGGTGGCGCCGCCGAGCTGGCGCCCGCGGGAAAACTCTTCGAAGTCCCGGGGCGTATCGGCGGTGATGATGCCGACTGCACTGACCCAACCGCGGCAATTCGGCTCGCAGGCGACCCAATTGAACTTCATCGGCAGCTTGCGCTCTTCGAGGGCAGCACCGGCCCGGGCAGACGACCCGAGCATCGCGACGGCACCAGCCAGCACGACTCCACAAGCGGCGATTCCTACCAGCAACCAGCCGCGAAGATTGAGCGCCTTCAGAAGTTTCAAACTGGTCCCTTCCCCAAGTCCCAAGCCTTAGCCCAAGCCTTACGGCGAGCCGACTCAGCCAAGCCCCGTTCTGACGTTCCAATGAGTCTCACATGGGCGTCACAAAAATGGTATCCGGGGGAATACAGCTCGTCCATAGGCATTTGCTGCACTGCTCCCAAAAAGCACGCAAAATGTGACGTACAAACAACAGCTTACAGTTCCCTGCACCGGAACCGCGCAAAACCTCGCTCACGATCTCAGCAAAGCGCCCATGAAGCAATCAGCCTGCGAGCACTGTTCCAATCCCGTCGCGGGCGCGCTCCGGCTTCCACGCAGATTCGGCCGCGCGCTGATCTGGCTCTACCGCCACACGCTCTCGCCGCTGGTTGGCTACAATTGCCGGCACCTGCCGACCTGCTCGGCCTATGGCGACGAGGCAATCGAACGGTTCGGGCTGTGGGCCGGCGGCTGGATGACGCTCGCGCGCCTGCTCCGTTGCAACCCTTTCGGCACCTCGGGCATCGACAACGTGCCCCTCACCGCACCACAGGGCGCGCGCTGGTACTTGCCCTGGCGCTACGGCCGCTGGCGCGGCGTCAACGCATCCTGAGCATGATGCGGCGCCTCAGGCGTCGCTACCTTGAGTGGAACCGAAACTCTCTCCTCGCGTTACTGTGATGCTCCCGCGGGAGGAAACAACAATGCGCTGGAAAATCAGCCCTCATTTTCACGTCAGACTTGGACCGGATTCCCGGGGTGGTTCGCGAGGCCACGATCCCAGAACCCTCGACATGCTCGCCATCATCGCCCTGCTGCTGCTCGTGGTCGGTTCCGGCTGGTATCTGGAGACGAGTCTTGCCACGCCGCCTAGCACAACGGCGTTCATCGTGCCGAGCCAGAGCGTGCACTGGTAATTAGCGGGACCAGAAAAAGCGTCCGGGTGGCGGCGGGACCGGCTCAGGCGGACGTGGCCGCTTCGGACGCAGCGGTTTCGGCGACGGCTCGGCGGACGAGGTGGTCTCGGCCCCCGGCGCCGTCTCGCTTCCCGGCACCTTCACCGCCAGCAGCAAGTTCGACTCGTGCATCCGCCAGCGGTAGCCGACGCCGAAATCGATCGGCTGGGCGCGCGTGAACAGCGCGGCGTAGCGTTCCTGGTAGCGGCCGGGAAATTCGCCAATCGGTCCGAGATAGCGGCCGAACGGGAAGAACCGCCATTGCCGCGAATTGTAGCTCGAAAGCGGAATGCCGGAATCGTCCTGGACGATGGTCGCGCTGTTGGCGAGCAACCAGTCGCGCGCCACGGTGAAATTGCCGGAGTGCAGCAGATAGGACGCACTCTTGATCAGGCTGTTGCCGGGTCCGAGCGTCTCGCAGAACTTCAGGAATCCTGCCGCGCGTGCACCTGAATTGGAGAGATCGGTCGAGAAATAATACAGCGTGCGCGCCTCGCCGTCGGGGCCCGCAAAGGTGATGCGGGCGCCGCGCGTCGCGTTCGGTCCTGGATTGTCGTTGCCGACATGCACGCCGCCCTTGTCGTCGAGTGCGACCATCTCGACATTGCGGATGATCTTGCCGGAGCGGACGAGGAAGACGTAGAGGATCGGCAAGGTGCCGTTGACCTGGTTGGTGTGCAGGTCGACCTTCATTTGCTTGGTGATGAAGAAGGAAAAACTCAGGATCGAGCCGAGCGAGCGCTCGACATTATAGAGCGCGGCGCCGACCGAACTGCGCGGCAATCGCGTCAGGTCAGCCACTGCACCGACCGGCTCCAGCGCGCCAAGCACGTAAGTGCTGGCCTTGGGATAGAAGGCGTTGGCGTAGAGGAAGTCGGGGCCGCTGAACCAATAAAACATGGTCGGCCTGGGCGCCGCCAAATTGACGTCGGCCCAGTTGCGGATCTTCGCGAGCTGGCGCTCCTCGAGCTGGGCGAAGGCACTGTCGAAGAATCTCGCGTGGCGTTGCCAACCCGAGTCCTTTGTGAGCGGCACCAGCGGCGAATCCGCCGAAGGCTGCATGCCCGCGAGGAAGCGCGCGGTGTCGTCGAAGGTTGCCTCGGCAGCACGTGCGGACGAGACGGCCGCAGCCAGCAAGGCGAGAGCCACGGCCGCAATTCTCATGGGTCGAAACATGTCTATTCGCGATTGTGTGACGTGCCAGCGGCGACCGGCCGCCTGCGGAAAACAGCATAAATCAACAGGCCCGAGACCATGACGAGCATCCCCGATAGCGATTGCACAGGCCGCTCAGTCAATAAATAGTACATCATCAACGCGGTCACGAGCAGGAACACGAGCGGCGTGAACGGGTATCCCCAGGCACGATAGGGCCGCGGCAAATCGGGATCCGTGATGCGCAGCTTGATGACGCCGGCGACCGTGAAGAACGAGCAGAACAGCAGCGCGAACTGGATGAAGTCGAGCACGGCCTCGAAGCTGCGCGTGAACAGCAGCAAATTGGCGACGGCGAGCTGAAACAGGATGGCATAGGCCGGCGCGCCGCGCACCGATCTCCGCGAGAACACGCGCAGCGCCGGAATATCCTCCCCCATCGTCATCATCACGCGCGGGCCGATCCACATCATCGCGCTGATCGAGGAGATCAGGCCGAAACAGATCATCGCGCCGACGATCCGGCCGCCGAGATTGCCGAAGATCGCGCTGCCGGCAACGCTGGCAACGTCGAGCTGTCCCGCGAGCGCGCTGACCGGCGTGGAATGCAGAAACACCGCATTCAGCGCGACGTACAGCACGAGCACGATCAGCGTGCCCGCGAGCAGCGCACGCGGCAGGTCCCGCTGCGGCATGTTCATCTCGCCGATGATGTAGGTCGCGGCATTCCAGCCCGAGAACGAATACATCACGAATACGAGCCCGATCGCGAAAGGCGCGCTGACGATATGCACGAGATCACCCGCCTGCGGCGTGAAGGCGATCGGCTGCGGCACGCCGACGATGAAGCCGGCGACCAGGAAGGCAACGATCAGCAGGACCTTCAGGATGGTCGAGATCAACTGGAACGTCGAGGAATGCCTGACCCCGGTCAGTTGCACGAGCGAGACCAGCCACACCACGGCGATGGCAAGCGGGATCGGCGGCACATCGGGGACCACCGATTTGGCGTATTCGCCGAAGGCCATCGCGGCGAGCGCGACGGGTGCTGCAAAGCCAACCGTCGCCGACACCCAGCCGGCGAGAAAGCCGAAGGCGGGATGATAGGCTCGGCCGAGGAAATTGTATTCGCCGCTCGAGCGCGGAAACATCGCGCCGAGCTCGCTGTAGGAGAATACCCCGCATAGCGCGACGATCCCGCCGACCGTCCAAAGCAAGAGAATCGAGAAGCCCGAGGGAATGTCCTTGACCTGGAAGCCGAGGCTGGTGAAGACGCCGACCCCGATCATGTCGGCCACGACGATGGCGGTTGCGACCAGAACGGAGACCCCGGACCCGCTTCCGGTGAGCCGGCCGGTCCAGGGTGCAGTACCCGCATCTGATGCCGTCATCGCCGTCCTCAACCTCAGGCGTCACGCCTCGTGGGAAGCAGTGCAGCTCGGTCCAGTCAATTCAAGCAGGGTTAACAAGGGTTAAATGAGGCGGGGCCATATCGGTACTGCAGCACCATCAATGCACGAACGGGCAATAAAGCGTCGTAAACACCGGGACATCCCGTCTCCCTCCCCCACAATCACGACACGATTGCGTGGTCCCTTTGAGCGTTCCGGATGTGGGGAAGTTTCTCCGGACACTTAACGTCGCCTAAACGCCCATCGGCTCAATTGCCTTAATGATTGCCGATGGACTTGTGGTCATGACTTGGGGTCATGGGTGAATGGTCGGGGCCGTTCCGAAACCGAGAGCTGACATCCGCGCCGACCGGACCACGTCCGGCGCACGCGGTCGTGCGCTTCGGACCGCTCTGATCTCAGCCTTGGTGCCGTTGTCGCTGACGCTGGTTCAATGCGGCAAGGCACCCAATCCGGCAGCACTCGCGGCGAACTCGCAGGCCAACGCCCAAGGCAACGTCCCAGCCAACGTCCAGGTCGTCGCGAAGACAAACCAGCTCGCAAGCAGCGACACGTTCGAGGATCGCTTCCCGGCCCCCCAGTTCAGGGAGCGCTTCCCATCCGCGAGCGAGGGTTTTCTGCAACGGCAGATGTCGGACTTCTCACCCAAGCGCGCCGTGCAGCCGGAGCAGGCGCCTTACAAGGTTGCTTCGCTCGCGCCGCAGGCCCCCTACCAGCGTCCGCCACGCGAGGACCTGACGACGCTCGTCAGCATGAAATCGTCAGCCTTCCCCTATTTCGGCAACAACCCTGCCTCCGACGCGCCATTCCTCAACATCTCCAAGGGCGACCGCCGCGGCCACCGCAGCTATTCCGGGCGCGTGTTCTGGCAGGACGAGACTTACAACGATAACCGCGTCCTGATGCACGTGCCCGAACATTTCGACGTGCGGAAGCCAGGCGTGATCGTGGTGTTCTTCCACGGCAATCGCGCGACGCTGGAGCGCGACGTGCGCGACCGCCAGCTGGTGCCGCAACAGATCACTGATTCCGGCGCCAACGCCATCCTGCTCGCACCGCAGATGGCGGTCGATGCCGCCGATTCCAGCGCAGGAAAATTCTGGCAGGCTGGCGGCCTCAAGCGCTTCATCGACGAGTCGGCGAACCATCTCGCCCGCCTCACCGGCGATCCCAACAGCGCCCGCGCCTTCGCCAACATGCCGATCGTGATCGTCGGCTACAGCGGCGGCTTCCTGCCGACGGCCTGGAGCCTCGAGGTTGGTGGCATCAGTGACCGTGTCCGCGGCGTCGTGTTGCTCGACGCCGTCTATGGCGAGATGGACAAGTTCGCCTCATGGATCGAGAGCCACCGCTCCGGCTTCTTCGTCAGCTCCTACACCCGCTACACCGCACGGCGCGACCGCGAACTGATGAGCACGCTGCGGCAGAAAGGCATAACCGTCTTCGAAGACATGGACGGCCCCTTGCGTCCGGGCAGCGTGGTGTTCGTCGAAACCGGGGACGGCATCACGCATCGTGACTATGTGACGCGAGCGTGGACGCGGGACCCGCTCAAGGACGTCCTGGTGAAGATGTCGGCAACGCCATCACTCGCGCTCACGCGCGTGGCCTCCACCAATCCATCCCCGTCGAGCCGGTAAGCCCGCGATATTGCGCCGTCGGTATTTTGGCTAGGTGGGCCTGTAACTGTCGCAGGCCCTGATCTGCCTCAGGTCTTTGGCAGCTTCGGAATGCTTTCGGCAAAGCCGTTGAAGCAGGCCAGCCGCTCGTCCTCTTCCTTGAAGAAACGGCAATCGGCGTAGCCCTTGGCCTTGGCCGGCTTCGGCTTTGGCGTCGGCGGGATCACGGCGTCGTAGCAATTGAGCCGGTCCTTGGTGCCGTCATCGAGCTCCAGGCAAGCCTGCAGCCGCGCCGCGATGGATTGTGGCTTGCCCTTCGGCGCGGCAGCCGGCTTGGCCGCAGCCTCCTTGGTGCCCGCCTTGGTCCCTTTGGGCTTGACCTGCACCAACGGCTTGTCCCCGATCATTGGTGGCTTGTCGGCTTGCGCGAAAGCGGAAGCTGAATAGAGCACCGCGGCAATCGCCAGAATCATCCTCATCTCAGTCAACCCTCTTTGGTCCCCATGACCGGCCTTCTAGCCTCCCGGCGCGCGGTTTGCCAAGCACCTTGCGCACACAGGCACGCTTCCGTTCAGGCCGGGGCGGCTGTTGCCGGCCGGGGCCGGGTCAGGACGACCAGGATCAGCGCCACCACCACCAAACCGACTGCGACGAAGCCGAGCGTATGCAGGAGCTCGCGGGCGAACAGCAGTCCGCCGACGGCAGAGCCGACCGCCTGGCCGATATAAAGGACGGAGGTGTTGAGTGCGACGGTCGCCGATGCCAGCGACGGTGCGGCCGAGACCAGCCGCACCTGCTGCATCGAATTGGTCGAGGCAAAACCGAGGCCCCAGATCGCGACCGCACCCGCCATCAACGCGAGCGTGCCGGCGCCGAGTGCCCAGCCCGTGATTCCTGCAAGCAGCAGGCAGGTGAACAGCAGCGAGGTGTGATAGGGTCCCGAGGTGTCGACGATGCGGGTCGCGATGACAACGCCGAGGAAGCCGCAGACGCCATAGAGAGCGAACACCAGGCCGATCGCATTGGGCCCTGCGCCGGTCAGCTTGTTGAGCAGCGGCCCCATGAAGGTGAACACCACGAACTGCCCGGACATCTGCAACATCGTGATCGCAAGCAGAAGCAGGATCGTTCTGTTGCGACCGACCGCGCTCCAGGTGTTGAGATCCACCGGCGTCCCCTTCAAGCCCCCCGGCAGCCGCATCAGCAACAGCAAGAAGCTGACGCAACCGAGCGCGCCGATTCCGCCATAAGCCGCGCGCCAGCCATAGCGGCTGGCGATGAAGGTGATCAGCGGCAGGCCGACGGCGGCAGCGAGCGACCAGCCGAGGAAGATGTAGGCAATCGTGCTGCCGCGACGCTCCACCGGCACGATCAACGCCGCCGTACCGGCGGCCTGCGGCGTGTAAAGCGCGCCGACCGCGAGCATCACCAGGCGGATGACGAGGAGGCTCGCATAGTCGGGCGCAAAGGCCGAGGCCAGATTGCCAAAAGCGAGCACCGCCAGCGTCGTGGTGAGTAACGCCCGGCGCTCGATCCGGCTGGTGAGCCAGGCCGTCAGCGGCGAGCCGATGCAGAGGATGACAGCCCCGAAGGTGATCAGGAGCGCAGCCGCATGGATGCTGACGTCGAGCCCCGTCGCCAATTCCGGCAGCATGCCCGCCGGCGCCAGTACTGAGCAGCCGGTGACGAGATTGCCGAGCATCAGGGCGGTTGGCGCGAAACGGCCGGCGCGTGCATTTTCCATGCAAACGCATGTAGAGCCGCCTTGCGACCAGTTAAAGGGCGTTGCCCGGAATAGTTCGTGCAGCGCCTCCGCTTTTGCGCGCCGGTTTCTTGGAAATGCCGGATTGCGCAGGCCGACTCGCCTGATATATCGCTCGTTCCCGCTTACCTGCGCTCGTTCGCAGGAGTGAGCCTCAGGAGACATGCCATGACCGACCAGCCCAAGGACCCATCCAAGGACCAATCCAAGTCCGAGCAGCCCAAATCCGAATCCGGCTTCCAGTACAGCCTCAGCAATTTGAGACCCGTGACCCCACCGGAAAAAATCACCCTCACCTTCCCCGACGGCGCCCGGCGCGAATACGCCAAGAGCATCACCGGCCTCGAACTCGCCAAGGGAATTTCGCCGTCGCTGGCCAAGCGTACGGTCGCGATGGCGCTCGACGGCGTGGTCTCCGACCTCGACGATCCCATCGAAGCCGATGCCAGGATCGAGCTGATCAACCGGGACGATCCGCGCGCGCTCGAGCTGATCCGCCATGACTGCGCCCACGTGCTGGCCGAAGCCGTGCAGACGCTGTGGCCGGGCACGCAGGTCACCATCGGCCCCGTGATCGAGAACGGCTTCTATTACGATTTCTTCCGCAACGAGCCGTTCACGCCGGAAGACTTTGCCGCGATCGAGAAGAAGATGCGCGAGCTCATCGCGCGCGACAAGCCTTTTACGAAGGAGGTTTGGGATCGCGAAAAGACCAAACAGGTGTTCCGCGACAAGGGCGAGGCGTTCAAGGTCGAGCTGGTCGATGCCATTCCCGGCAACGAGCCGATCAAGATCTATTACCAGGGCGACTGGTTCGATCTCTGCCGCGGCCCGCACATGACATCGACCGGTAAGATCGGCAACGCCTTCAAGCTGATGAAGGTGGCCGGCGCCTATTGGCGCGGCGACAGCAACAACCCGATGCTGACCCGCATCTACGGCACGGCATTCGCCAAGCAGGAGGACCTCGACGCTTATCTGAAGCAGATCGAGGAAGCGGAAAAGCGCGACCATCGCAAGCTCGGGCGCGAGCTCGACCTCTTCCATTTCCAGGAGGAAGGTCCGGGCGTCGTGTTCTGGCACGCCAAGGGCTGGACCATCTTCCAGCAGCTGATCGCCTATATGCGACGCCGCCTGGCCGGTGACTATAGCGAGGTCAACGCCCCCCAGATCCTCGACAAGTCGCTGTGGGAGACCTCCGGCCATTGGGGCTGGTACCGCGAGAACATGTTCGCGGCGCAGTCGGCCGGCGAGGAGGCCGAAGACAAGCGCTGGTTCGCGCTGAAGCCGATGAACTGCCCAGGCCACGTGCAGATCTTCAAGCATGGCCTGAAGAGCTACCGCGACCTGCCGCTGCGGCTCGCCGAGTTCGGCGTGGTGCACCGCTACGAGCCGTCCGGCGCGATGCACGGATTGATGCGCGTGCGCGGCTTCACCCAGGATGACGCGCACATCTTCTGCATGGAGGATCAGCTCGCCGACGAGTGCCTGAAGATCAACGAGCTGATCCTGTCGACCTATGCCGATTTCGGCTTCACCGGCGATCTCACTGTGAAGCTGTCGACCCGGCCGGAGAAACGCGTCGGCACCGACGCGATGTGGGATCACGCCGAGCGCGTGATGGCGACGGTGCTGCGCGAGATCCAGTCGCAGAACAATCACATCAAGACCGAGATCAATCCGGGCGAAGGCGCCTTCTACGGACCGAAGTTCGAATATGTGCTGCGCGACGCCATCGGCCGCGACTGGCAGTGCGGCACCACGCAGGTCGACTTCAACCTGCCGGAACGGTTCGGTGCGTTCTACATCGACCACGACAGCGGCAAGAAGCCGCCGGTCATGGTGCACCGCGCGATCTGCGGTTCGATGGAGCGTTTCATCGGCATCCTGATCGAGCACTATGCCGGCAACTTCCCGCTCTGGCTGTCGCCGGTGCAGGTGGTGGTCACCACCATCACGTCGGAAGCCGACGAGTATGCCAAGCAGGTGCTGGAGCAGGTCCGGCGTGCGGGACTTCGAGCCGAGATCGACCTGCGCAACGAAAAGATCAACTACAAGGTCCGCGAGCATTCGCTCGCCAAGATTCCGGCACTGCTCGTGGTCGGCAAGAAAGAGGCCGAGACGCAGTCGGTCTCGATCCGCCGGCTCGGCAGCGACGGGCAGAACGTGATGCCGACAGTGGAGGCGCTTGCCGCTCTCGTCGACGAAGCGACCCCGCCGGATGTGAAGCGGGCGCGCGGCGCGGCCTGACATCTGAAATCGGTCTAAACTCGCTTTCGGTTGCGGGCGTGCATGCTTATCTCGGCATAGCACGCCCGACGACCAGCCGAAGAGGAAACCGCAGTGCCCGACGCCATCGAACTCCTGAAGACCCGCCGCTCGGTCAAGCCGCGCGAGATGTCCGGACCTGGCCCCTCCCCGGCCGAGCTCGAGACGATCCTCACCATCGGTGCGCGCGTGCCCGACCATGGCAAGCTCGCGCCCTGGCGCTTCATCATCTTCGAGGGCGATGCGCGCCAGCGCGCCGGCGAGGTGATCGCGAAGGTGTTTGCCCGGAAGAATCCCGGCGCGCCGGCGGCCGACGTCGAGACCGAGCGCAAACGCCTCACGGATGCGCCGCTGGTGATCGGCATCGTCAGCTTCACCAAACCGCACCCGAAGGTGCCGGCCTTCGAGCAGGAATTGTCGGCCGGGGCCAGCGTTATGAACATCGTCACGGCCGCGGCGGCGCTCGGCTACGGCGCCTGCTGGCTGACCGGCTGGTTCGCGTTCGATCGCGACGTGCTGGATGACCTCGGCCTCAAGCCGGACGAGAAGCTCGCGGGCTTCGTCCATATCGGCAAGCCGACCAGGCCGAGCGAAGACCGTCCGCGACCGGTCCTTTCTGAAATCGTGACGCGATTTTAATCGAAGGCGTGTTGACGCCTTCGACGTCTTGCGGCTTTGATCCCGGTGAGGGAGGAAGCCCGGATGAAGCGTCGTGAATTTCTGGTCGGAGCCGCGCTGCTGGCCGGCACGATGGCGCGAAGCCGCGCCGCCGACGTCCCCGCGCCGTCGTCCGACGGGCTCGACCGTATCACAGCGTATTTCGACAACGAGGTGACGAATGGCCGGCTGCCCGGCGCCGTGGTGCTGGTCCAGCAGCACGGCAAGCCGGTCTATCTGAAGACTATTGGCGTGCGCGACACCAGGACCGGTCTCGCGATGACGCCCGATACGATCTTCGCCATCCACTCGATGACCAAGCCGATCACCTGCCTTGGCGCGATGATGCTGATCGACGAGGGCAAGCTCGCGCTCACCGACCCCGTGTCGAAATACGTTCCCCTCTTCGCCGACACCAAGGTGGGCCTCGAGGTCACCAATCCCGACGGCACGTTGCACCTGGATCTCGTGGCCCCGGTCCGTCCCGTCAACATCGAGGATCTGCTGCGGCACACCTCGGGCATCAGCTACGACTACATCGGCGGCAAATGGGTCGAGCAGGCCTACAAGGCCGCCAATATCTTCGAAGGTCAATTCAACAACAGGGAATTCGCCGAACGCATCGCAAGGCTGCCGCTGGCACGGCAACCGGGAACGCTGTGGCGCTACGGTCATTCCACTGACGTCCTCGGCAGCGTCATCGAGATCATCTCGGGCCAGACGCTGTACGAATTCCTCAAGCAGCGCATCTTCGATCCGCTCGGCATGAGCAGCACCAAGTTCGCGCTGGCGACCGAGGACGAGCTTGCGCGGATGGCGCGGCCGCTGCCGAACGACAACATCCTGCTCGCCGCCGAGCGCGAGCGCCTCGATCACCCCGAATGGCAGTCCGGCGGCGGCGGGCTGCTCTCGACCATCACCGACTACCAGCGATTCGCGCAGATGCTGCTCAATGGCGGCGAGTTCGACGGCAAGCGCTATCTGAGCCCCGCTGCCTTCAAGGCCATGACGACCGATCACGTCGGGCCGGGCTCGGGCGTCGGACGCGATTACTTCTATTTTCCGGGCGACGGCTTCGGCTATGGCTATGGCCTCGCGGTGCGGACCGATCCCGGCAACGCCAAACCGCCGCCGCCGGGCTCGCTCGGCGAGTTGAAATGGGACAGTGGCAGCGGCACCTATTTCGGCGTCGATCCCAAGCTCGACATGGTCTACCTGCTGATGCAGCAGACCCAGAACGAGCGCAGCCGCATCACGCCGGCCTTCAAGGCGCTGGTCTACGACTGCTATCCGTCCGAGTTACGCCGTCCGTGAATCTCGCTCGCCGAAATCGGCGAGCAGCTTTGCGATCTCGGCGGCGTATACTCCCATCATCCTCGTCATTGCGAGCGCAGCGAAGCAATCCGGACTGCCCACGCGGAAAGACTCTGGATTGGTTCGCTGCGCTCGCAATGACGGAGTCTGTGGGTGGAAGCGTCGCACTTTCATCGCATTCCGGATCGCAGACGCACCTTCGCATCCTCGCGGCTTGTTCGCCCGAGCTTTGCCTCGATGCCTTACCCTCAAATGAAAGAGGGCGCAGGGAAGACCGGGTGCCGGCTGGCACCCGCGGTCCACTGTGCGAGATTGTCGTGAACAAAATTGCACAGCAGCATACAGGTGAAGCCAAAACATCCGGCCTTCCCTGCGCAGTGGCTTTACGGCTTATGTCGCGCTCTCCCCGGGGAGCGATGCACTATTGCCCCCGTCGCCTTGCGGATGGCTGACGCGTGCGCCCGGTTGGGCAACCCACATCACCGCAACGCTTGACGCACAGACCCCGGGCGTCAGGACCACACGATTTTGCCGTACGCCGATCACACCGGTCGTGTGCGCGAGGCCTTCGCTCACGGTTGCCCGCCCTGCGAAGCCGATCGCGCCGATGTGACTAACGTCCACCGCCGTCCGGCCCGCGTTCGTGACGATCGCGATACGCCCCTCTTCCTTGGGCCGGGTTGCGGCGACACATACGTCGTTTCCGAAATTCGGTAAAGCGGAATATTTTCGCGGCTCGCGTTGACCGACAATTTGGGTGTTTTGCCCGTCGGGCAACGCAAGGTCTTGTAGCCCGGATGAGCGAAGCGACATCCGGGATTCCGACCACGAGCTGTCCTGGGTATCGCTTCGCTCACCCGGGCTACGGGACTTATCGACTAGTCCTCGCTGGACGTCGCCAAGCGGTTGCGCAGATGGGCCTGCGACAACAGAAAGAACAATGCGCGCTCGCCATGATATTTGGCGGACGGCCGAGTGCGCTCGAAGCCATCGGCAAATTTCTTGCCGGATTGGTCGCACACCTGCCACCGCCAGCCGAACCGCTTACGCCTGGTGAGGATCACTTCGAACATGCCGACGAGCTTGGTCCCCTGCTCCTTGCCGTCTCGCAGACGCACGAGCCTGCTCCGGCCTCCCCCGTTGGAGTGATGTCCGACATATAACGCGGCAGGATGGAAAGCGAATAAAATTGATTATCGGAAATAGGTATCTTGCACCGGCTGTGAGGAAGTCGCGGCGCCGCTGGAATAAGCCGGCGGTGCCGGTGTTGATCGGTCCTGCTTGGTAGCGCTGCCAGAGCTGTTCAAATCGAAACGCCAACAATCGCAACAGCGGAGCAGCGGAAAACATCTGCTTTCGCACACGGGACTGGCGGTAATAAGATATGGGAATCCATGCGCTGAATGAGAAGTGTTCACCAGGCAAGAAGACCAGCGTCGGGCCGCATGCGGCATCACCGCTCAAGCACTACCGCGCGACGACCTCGACTTCGCCGTCGACGCCGTTGACGACATTGAAGCCGCGCTCGTAGACCTTGCCCTCGTTCTTGGCGATGGCGCGGTATTCGCCTTCTGAGAGCACAACGCGCGGAAAGGCGCCGATCGATTCCTTGATGACGTCGCCGCCCGGGGTCAGCACCGACCAGGCGGTGTTGGCGAGCGCCTCGCCGCCCCTGTCGCTGACGAGCTTGAGCGTAATGACGGCAGCGCGGTGGGTGATGGTGACGTCGGTGAGCTTGCTGGCCTGAACGCGGATGTCCGAGCGCACCACCGAATTGGCGTCGCCGTAATTCGAGATGATGTAGTAGGTGCCCTCCGGCAGCAGCACGACGTCGCCGGCGGCGACGTTCGGCACCAGGGAGGCGCGCTCGCCGGATTCGAACTGGCTGCCCTTGTAGATCGCGAACGAGATCTGGTTCTGCGGAATGCGGCTGGTGCCGACGCGGCCCTCGATGCGCAAGCCGCCGGCGGGCAGCACGAAGGATTCCCGATCGGTCTCGGCTTTCAGGCTGACAGTGCGCACAGCGCTGACGAGGCCAAAGGCGACATGCACGACGTAATTGCCGGGCGGCAACACGATGTTTGGCGTGGCATTACGATCTTCGCGAATCAGCTTGAAGGTGCCGTTCTCGTCGGGACGATCGGCAAACACGCGCCAGACCAGGCCGCTGGTGATCGGCGGGGTGTCCTTGCCGTATTTCGCGGTCAGCGACAGCACGCCCTGTCCGGGCACCGCCGCGTTGAGCGGCGGGGCGGATGGCACAGTCGTGACCGCGGGCGGCGGCATGCTGGGCGTGGTCGGCTGCAACAGGGTCGGCGGCAGGCTCGGCGGTCCGGCACCCGGGCCGGAGGGCGGCGCCAGACTGACGGCACCGCCGGGATCGGGCACCGAAGCGGGCGGCACCGGCGGCGGACGATCGGAGAAAAGCTGCGCCTGCGCAGCATTTTGGCCAAGAGTATAGAGGCAAGCAGCAAGGACCAGCACCGGCAGCAGCGATGTGCTGCGCCGCCATCCGATGATGCCGTCACCCCCGAGAGTCATGCCACCTGCTTTTCACCGAAAACGCGGCAAATTCAAGCCTCTGGATCCCCGAGAAATACGGCCAATACGGTTCTTTGGAACCCGGCTGACGCCTGCGTGATTACCCCAGGGGCACCCGTCCCTCGCCATACTCCTGCCCCGCGCGCTTCCCAAACCGGCATAAACCATGCTTCGGCCCGGTTCTGGCGGAGCGCGAGTGCGGTGCCTAGTCTGATGGCGGGTCCCGGCGTAGGAGAGTTTCGGTGCTGGACATATTGAAGGGTCGGGGTTCGAACAGCGATAAGGTCGGCGAGAAAGTCGGCTTGGGCAGCATCCGCCGGCCGGTCATCGGCCTTGCCCTCGGCGGCGGCGCGGCGCGCGGCTTCGCTCATATCGGCATTATCAGGACCCTGCTCGCCAACGGAATCGTGCCTGACGTCGTGGTCGGCACCTCGATCGGCGCAGTGGTCGGCGGCCTCTATGCAGCCGGCCGGCTCGATACGCTGGAAGAATGGGGCCGCAGCCTGCAAGGCATGCGCAACATCCTCGGCTATCTCGACATCCGCCTCAACGGCTCCGGCCTGATCGGCGGCGAGAAGCTGGCGACCCGGCTCGAGGCTGCCTGCGGCCAGAGCCAGATCGAGGATCTCCCGGTCAAGTTCGCCGCCGTCGCGACCGAGGTCCGCACCGGCCACGAGATCTGGCTGACGCGCGGCCGCGTGGTCGACGCGATGCGCGCCTCCTACGCGCTGCCCGGCATCTTCTCTCCGGTCCTGATCGGCGATCGCTGGCTGGTCGACGGCGCATTGGTGAACCCGGTGCCGGTCTCGGCCGCCCGCGCGCTCGGCGCGGAAATCGTCATCGCCGCAAATCTTTCCAGCGACATCTTCACCTATTCGACGACGGTCTATTCGCACGGCGCGATGCCTGAACCGGTGATCCCCGCGACCGAAGAGCCGGCGTCAAAGCGGCGCTTCCCGAGATTCTTCTCGCCTGAGAAGACGGTGAAGCGCGAGTTCTTCGGCGGCGGCAGCGCCCGGCCCGGCCTCTCCTCGGTGATGGTCGACGCTTTCAACATCATGCAGGACCGTATCACCCGGGCCCGCCTCGCCGGCGATCCGCCCGACATGCTGATCACACCGCGGATCGGCCAATTCGGCTGGTTCGATTTCCACCGCTCCGAAGACCTCATCGCGCTGGGCACCCGCGCAGCCGAGCGTGCGCTGGAGTCCATCCAGGAGGCAATCCACGAACTGGCGCCCGCGCCTGAGGGCGCCGCGCCCAAAGCCGACCAGCAGGCCTGATCAGGCGGTCTACTGATCAGGCAGTCTTGATGTAGTCGCGCAGAGCTTCCTGCTCGGCCTCGTATTCCTGCACCCGACGCTTGACGATGTCGCCGATCGAGATCAGGCCGACCACCTTGCCGTTGTCGACCACGGGCAGATGGCGGAACTTGCCGGTGGTCATCATCTCCATGAGCTCGGCGACCGTGTCGGTCTCCTTGCAGGTGACCACCTTGCGGGTCATGACCTGCGAGACCGGCTCCTCCAGCGCGCCGGCGCCGCGCTCGCCGATCACCCGGACGATGTCGCGCTCCGACAGGATGCCTTCCAGCCGGCTCTGGTTCATCACCAGCACCGCGCCGATCTTCTTGTCGGCGAGCAGTTTGACCGCGGCAGCCAGCTTGGCGTCGGGCTCGACGCTCATGATCTGGTGGCCCTTGGTGTTGAGAATCGAACGTACCGTCATTGTCGCCTCCCTGAATCGCAACCGTCCGCTGTTCGCGGTCCGGACTTGTTCTTCGAGTCTTCAACTAACAGTTTCAGCGCCGGTTTCACGCTCAGGCGCTTTGCGAAGCATCGCCGCTAGCGGCCTGTCGCTTCGGAACATTCTTCTCGGGAATGATGGATGAATTCGGGCGGCGCCGCAAGCGCCGCTTCAAATGCGGTCTGAAATGTCCCGTGATGACGCATCCGCAGCATCACTTCGCACGCGCGGCACCGGATCGAACAGCGCGAACAGCAACAGGCCGGCAAGGAAGCCGCCGATATGCGCCTGCCAGGCGACGCTCGTGGTCTCGCTGTCGACGCCAATCGCGCCGACGCCGAAGACGATGTTGACGCCGAACCACACCGCAAGAAAACCGAGCACCCGCCCGTCGCGCAACGCGCGCGACAGCGGCAGCGCCGGAACTCTTGCGGCGGTATCGGCATCCGATCGGCTGAACGACAGGAAGCTGCCGCGAACGAAGGCGAAGCGGATCGCCGCCGCCATCGCGCCGGACACCGAGGCCGAGGCGCCGATCATCGGCGCCACCGCGTGCTCATGGGTGACGAGATGGGCGAGCGCGCCGGCCGCCGCCGTCACCGCGAGGAACAGGAAGAACCTGATGGCGCCAAAGCGCCGCGCCAGCGCGCTGCCGAACGGCAACAGCCACAGCACGTTGAAGCCGAGATGGGTGAGATTGGCATGCAGAAGCGAATAGGTGACGAAGGTCCAGACCTTGGCGCCGGCTCCGCCGGGGATCTCCAGATTGAGCAGCGAGGAATCGTAGCGCTTGGGGATGAAGCCGAAGACGTCGATGGTCCAGTTCTCGAGCTCCGGCGGCAGCAGCACCCGCAGATGGATCACCGCGAGCAGGAGGATATAGGCGGTCAGCGCGAACGGCAGCGTCAGGATCGGCTCGCGCGGAGCCTCCTCAACGACGGCCGGCACCCCCAGCGAAGCATCTTGCGACGAAGGATCTTGCGGCGGAGAATTTGGCGGGAATTCCAAGGGCGGCTTCGCTTTCAGGCGCGATCGGAGCGACAGGCTTCACGACAGGCCTTGGAGATAGTCGCCTTTGCCCGCGCTGCGCAAGTGCACAAAAGGAAAAGGCAGGGCCCTGGGAAAGCCCTGCCTATCCGTGTCGGACTTCCGGTACCCAGAGAGACGGGAGTATCCCCACCCCTCCCCGCGGCCGGTGACCAAACTGTTTGACGCCTGTGTACAGGCCTCGCCGAGAACCTGGAGAAAAGCGGCGAGGCTTGCGACCGCGATCACCATAGCAGCGGGGCGGTGCACGGAAAGCGCATAGTTAATTTAACGTTAACGACGCAAAGGCAGCGCCAGGAGCACCGAAAATGCCGCTGCGGCATGGACGCTGCAAAGCCCCTCCTGCACAACAACACAGGGATCGCGGCTGCACTGAAGCGGGACAGGTTTGTCCCGCGAGGTTGCGCCCCGGGGTAAGCGTTCAGCCATGAAACATCCGTCGAGCCGCGAGTTCTTCGCATATTGGGACACCAAGCGGGGCACCGCGCGGGCCCCTGACCGGGCCGATATCGATCCGGCCGCCGTGCGCGGCCTGCTCGGTGACATCTTCGTGCTGTCCTGCGAGCCCCAGCTCGGCTTTCCGTTCCGCGTCGCCGGCACGCGCGTCTGCGCCCTCGCAGGGCGCGACCTCAAGGATGCGAGCTTTGCGGCGCTGTTCAACGAGGCTAGCCGCCGCGAGATCGAGGAGATCACGACCATCGTCGCCGATGAGAGCCTCGGGGCAATCGCCGGCGTCACCGCCGCGCGCGAGGACGGCAGCAAGGCGTATCTCGAGCTGCTGCTGCTGCCGTTCAACGCCCGCCCGCATACACCGGTGAGCGTGACGGGCGTGCTCGCGCCGTTCGACGACGAATGCGGCGCGCTGGGCCCGTTCGCCCTCACCTCCTGGCGCTATCTGCACCAGCCGGAAAAACTGCTGCCGCGCGCGATCCGCAAGCTGCAGATCGCACGCGGGCTGATGGTCTATGAGGGGCTGCGCTAGCAGTGCACCGCGCTCACGGCATCGCCAGATGCCAGGCGCCGTTCAGAAAGCCGTCGCCGGTGACGTCGCCGGGCTTGGTGTCCTTGGCAAAGGTGTAGAGCGGCTTGCCCTTGTAGGCCCACTGCTTCGAGCCATCGTCGCGCGTGATGACGGTGTAGCCGTCGGCGGCGGCATCGCTCGCCTCGGCCTTCAGCACCGGCCAGTTGGTCGCACACGGACCATTGCAGGCCGACTTGCTGTCAGCATCCTTGTCGAAAGTATAGAGCGACATGCCCTTGGCGTCGGTAAGCACGTTCCCTTTGTCGGTCTTGCCGGTCTTGGTCGGCGGTGCCGCGAAGGCAGCGGGAAGCAGCGCCAGCGATATTGCGACGTGAGCGCGAGGCGGATCGATGACGTCATGGTCTCTCCTGTCAGGCAATGGGCTTGCATGGGTAGGACGCCGCGCGAGCCGTCGTATTCCTGAGATCGCGGCAAAGATATTTTTCGCTGCAAGCCTCGTCGCATCGGAATAAACTGGGATGATGGAGATGGACGACCGATCGACATGAGCAAGCCGCATTGGCGTCCCGCCCGCGCCTCCGATCTGCCGGCGATCAGCAAGATCGCAGCGCAAATCCATCCCGATCTGCCTGAACGCCCCGAGGTGCTTGCGGAAAAGATGCGGCTCTATCCCTATGGCTGCCGCGTGATCGTCGCGGACGACGGGATCGTCGGCTACGGTCTGGCGCATCCCTGGATGCAGCACCGGATTCCGCCGCTCGACGGCTTCCTCGAGCAATTGCCCGGCGATGCGGATTGCCTCTATTTGCATGACATCGCGGTGCTGCCCGACTTTCGCGGCGGCGTCGCGCGCGACTATGTCGTTGCGACCGAACAGCTCGCGCGCGCGTCAGGAATCGCGACGCTCGCATTGGTGTCGGTCTACGCCACGCGGCCGCTGTGGGAGCGTCTCGGCTTTCGGCCGGTCACGGCGGATGCGGAGCTGCGGGTAAAGCTCGCGACCTACGGCGACAGCGCAACCTACATGCTGCGCGATCTCGCTGCTCACACCTGATTTCTGAGACGATGCCGCCGGCGCAATCCGGCGGCATCATTGCCGTCCGCGCTGGGCAGCGCCAGTCAGGCGCGATGCTTCTTTTTATTCTTCGGCTTCTTCCCGGCGGCGCCCTTCTCAGACCACGACGTGACCGAGGGCTCAGCGTGGCCCGGCTTGTTCTTGTGCTTTTTCTTCTTTGCGAAGGAAGGAGCATCGTCGAATTTCGGTGTGCGTTCGCCGTACGGCTTTTCGTGCGGTTTACCGTGTGGCTTGCCGTGAGGTTTGCCTTGCGGTTTGAACCCGTTCGGCTCGCGCGCGCGTTCGCCCTGGCGTTCACGATGATCGTTGTCGCCGCTCTCGCGCCGCGGCGCGTGGGGCCGCTCTTCCGATGCCGCCTGCCGTTGCGGCGCATCCGCCATCGGCTCGAGACGGATATTGTCTTCCTTGTCCGGACGCTTGATCTTCACGGCGAAGGATTCCGCGACCCGCTCGGAAATTTCGAACTCGGTCGTGGTGTCCATGATCTTGATCGCGCCGATGTCGTTCTTGTCGATGCCGCCACGACGGCAGATCATCGGCAACAGCCAGCGCGCTTCCGCGTTCTTTTTTCGTCCGATGTTGGCCCGGAACCAGACGCTGCCATCCGCCATGCCATGTTTCGACGACGATTTTCCCGCTTTTGGTCGAGCCCTTTCGGTCCGATCATCGCCGCGCGAAGCGCGGACATCGTCGCGCGGCGCGCGCGTATCGTTGCGGCCGCGATCCTCGCGCGGCCGGCCAGCTCGCTCGACGGGCTCCATGATGTCTTCGGGCGACGGCAGCCGCGCGCGATAGAGCCGTGCAAGTGACGCGGCGATCTCCTCGGCCGACCGCTCGGCCAAGAGCGCCTGCGCCAGCGCCAGATCGTCGGCGGTGGTCTCCTCCGTGAACAGCACGTCCTTCATGCGCTCGTGATCGAGCTTGCGGATCTCATCCGGCTGCGGCGCCGTCCCCCAGACCGCGTCGATGCCCGAGACGTTCAGCAGCATTTCCGCACGCCGCCGCCGCACGGGCGGCACCAGCATGACGCTCGTCCCCTTGCGGCCCGCGCGGCCGGTGCGGCCGGAGCGATGCTGCATGACCTCGGCGTCGTTGGGCAGGTCGGCATGAATGACGAGATCGAGGCTCGGCAGATCGATGCCCCGGGCGGCGACGTCGGTCGCCACGCAGACGCGCGAGCGTCCGTCGCGCAGCGACTGCAGCGCCGTGGTTCGCTCGTTCTGCGTCAATTCGCCTGACAAAGCGACCACGGAGAAGCCGCGCTCCAGCAGTGCCGCCTGCAAGTGCCGGACGCCGTCGCGCGTGCTGCAGAATACCAGCGCGCTCGGCGCCTCGTAGAAGCGCAACACGTTGACGACGGCGTGCTCGGCATCACCGGGCGCGATCCGGATCGCGCGGTACTCGATATCGGCGTGACCGCCTTCGTCGCCGGCGACCTCGATCCGGAACGCCCGCTGTTGATACTGCTTGGCCAGCGCGACGATGCCGCGCGGGAACGTCGCCGAGAACATCAGGGTGCGGCGCGTGTCCGGCGTGGTCTTGAGGATGAACTCCATGTCCTCGCGAAAGCCGAGATTGAGCATCTCGTCGGCCTCGTCGAGCACGACTACCTTCAATTCCGAGATGTCGAGACGGCCGCGGCGCAAATGATCGCACAACCGGCCGGGCGTGCCGACGACGATATGAGCGCCGGCCGCAAGCTCGCGCTGCTCGCGCCTGGGGTCCATGCCGCCGACGCAGGAAACGACGCGCCCGCTCGCATGCTCGTACAGCCAGGCCAGCTCGCGATGGACCTGCAAGGCAAGCTCGCGGGTCGGCGCCACGATCAGGGCAAGCGGTGCACCCGCCCGCTCGAACCGCTCGGCGTCGCCCAACAGGTCCTTGGCCATGGCCAGCCCATAGGCCAGGGTCTTGCCGGAGCCGGTCTGTGCCGAAACCAAGAGATCGCGGTCAGCGGCCTCGTCCGTGAGTACGGCGAGCTGAACGGGGGTCGGACGGTCGTAATTGCGCTCGGCCAAAGCTCGGGCGAGCGGCGCACTCATGGTCGGAAAAGACACGGGATAAACCTTGGTTGGTCCAGGCGCGGAACGTCGAGCCGCGCGACCTGAAGCTGCGTAGGCGGCAAATGGTCCAGCCGCACGCGTGGTGATCTGATTTGGACGCTCTTTACGCCAAGTGCGGGCAAATCACCATGCCTATGACGCATGGCTTTGGTGATGCCGAGAATAAGCTCACTGGCCAGCTCGACCCGCTACATCCAGCATTTTCGGGGCATTTTACTGCATATAGCGGGATTTTGGGGCGAGGCTGCAGATTTTCACGGCCACCTCGCTTAAATTATGCGCGGTTGGAGCTGCCGGAGACGCACAACAGGGCTAAGCTCAGGCCGATTGGACTAGGGAGCACGACGATGCGATTGGCAGTCATTTCCGATATCCACGGCAACCTTGCCGCGCTCGAGGCGGTGCTGGCCGACATCAAGGCGCGTGGCGTCGATCGTACGGTCAACCTTGGCGATTGCGTCACCAGCCCGTTGTGGCCGAAAGAGACTTTCGAAGCGCTCGAGGCGCTGTCGCTGCCGACCGTACGCGGAAACCATGATCGCTGGATTGAGGAGTTTCCGGACGACAAGCTCTCGTCGGCAGGTCTGTTTGCGCGCAACGCATTGACTGCGGAGCAACGTCTCGCACTCCACAGCCTGCCTTCCCAAATACGGCTGGACGATGGGATCCTGGCCTGCCACGGCACGCCCGACAACGATACGACATGCCTGCTGGAAGAAACGATCGACGACGGCCGCTTCGTACCGGCACGCCGCGACGTGCTGGCAATGCGCCTCGCGAGTGAGCCGACGGCGCGCGTGGTGCTGTGTGGTCATAGCCACCGCCAGGCCGTCGTTCACGGACCTCATGACTGTCTGGTTCTCAATCCAGGGAGCGTTGGTTGCCCGGTCTTCGCAGACATTCCCGTTGCCGCAAACCTGGAATACCGCTCGCCGCACGCGCGATATGCAATCCTCACGAAGCGACAAAGGGGCTGGCAGGCCGAACTCTTGGCCCTCGAATACGATTGGGACGCCGCATCGTCCCGTGCCCTCGCCAACGACCACCCGAAATGGGCGCGGGCCATATCGTCGGGATATGTCAAATAACTGCTGGCATCGCTCGACCCAAATCGAGCCGCACGGAAGAACGGGAGAACACATGGCCGACGGAATCTCGCTTGCCGACAAGCTCGCGACATTTGGGGATTTCTGGTGCCCACGCACGATCACGACCTTCAACGATTGCGACGTGATGGTGGTGAAAGTGAAGGGAGAATTCACCTGGCACAAGCATGACGACACCGACGATTTCTTTCTCGTCCTGAAAGGCAGACTGGATATCGAGTTGCGGGACCGGACGGTGACGCTCGGTCCGGGCGAACTCTACGTGGTGCCGAAAGGTGTCGAACATCGCCCGGTGGCGCGCGAGGAGGTTCATCTCATGCTGATCGAGCCGACCGGCACGCCGAACACGGGCGACAAGGCCACCGCCGCGGACCGCAAGCTCGCATAGATGGCAACTCGCCCAGCGCAGCTCTATGCCTGCAGCCTTAATCCCTGGAGGTCACCAGGCTGCTGAAGCCGCCGACCAGTCTAGCTCTTGCCCGCACAAGAGTGTCCCTGGCCGCGCGGCTCAGTGCGCGGATGGCGCGCCAGGCGTCGGTTGCCTGCAGCCACGCCTTCACCTCGGAGTACTTCCCATAGGCCCAGGCGAAGGCCGGAATCCGCATCAGCTTGTCGCGCGTGAGATGGAACAGGCGCTCGACCAGCACCAGCTTAAGCAGTTCGCCGACAAGAAAAGTCACGGCCCCCATCACGATTTGCCCGGTCGCCGCGAGATAGGCTGCCACGGGCTTGACCGGCTCCAGGATAATGACGGGTACCGAAAACAAGGCGAGCGAGCAATAAGGCGACAGCGATCTGATCCAGCCCCGCAATCGCTTCAATTGGAGATGCCGCCCGATCCAGCGCGAGATTGGCCTCGCCACGGCCATGAAGACCGCATCCACCAGGAAGTAGATGGCGGCCGCGATGTAGGTCAGGGGCTTCAGGTTCTGCTTCACGATGAACTCTCCCGTGAACTGAAAGCCGTAACCTGGGCCTAAGTTTCACCCCGGCTTGAATAACTCGCGGATTTTCGATGGAACTTTTCGTGTACGGGCCCGCCGCTGCCCGGTTCAGATCTCCGCATAGATCTCCAAAAGATTACCGTCGGGGTCGCGGAAGAACAGCGTCCGATGCCCGAACGACTGGTTCGTCGGCGGTGACAGCAGCGCCACGCCGTGGCGTGCGAGTTCGTCGGCACACGCATCGACTTCGGCCGCGGATACCTTGAAGGCCAGTTGCAGCGCGGCACTGCCCGCCGGCGTCGGCGCGTCAGTCGCGGTTCGGCCCGGCCTTGCGAGAGCCAGCGTGTTGGGGCCCAAGCCGTACTCGATCCAGTTCGGCGACAGCTCCCGCAGCAGCGGAAATGCGAGGACGTCTTCATAGAAGCGCCGCATCGCCGCCATGTCGCGCACGAAAATGACGGTGTAGTCGATCGCACGGATGGCGCGGAAGGGGGAGCGGGAGCGCTGACCTGGTTCGGTTGTGTGTTCTTCCATCATCGAGTCTTTCATTCCAAACGTCGGCGGGTAGCCCGTATGGAGCGTAGCGGAATACGGGGAGCTGTCGGCGAGAATTCCGCATTGCGCTGCGCTCCATCCAGGCCACGAACTTCTCACTCCACCAGCTCCGGCCACGGCACGATCGTCGACTTCACCGTCTTCATCGCCATGGCATCCCTGACCGCCTGCGCGACGCCGTCTTCCGTGAACGGATAGATCGTTTGCATCTTCAGCCAGGGATATTTGCCCGCCGTGCGATGGAGCATGTCGACGCCGAGCGGCAGATCGTTGGCGGTAAAACCCCAGGAGCCCAGCACGTTGATATCCTTGGTGCAGATGCGGTGCCATGAAGTCTCGATCGAGCCGGCGTCGGTGAACTGGCCCATCTCGACATAAGTGCCACCGTCGCGCAGCATCTCGACGCCTTCGGGGCCGGCGGAGGGGTGACCCGAGCAATCCATCACCAGATCGGCGCCGAAGCCGCCGACGATGTCGCGCACGCGGGCGATGCGGTCCCGCGCTGACTTCAGTTCCTCGATGTTCACTGTCGCCTCGGCGCCGAACTCACGCGCGAGCTTGAGCCGCGGCTCCTCCGGCGCACCGACGCAGATCACGCGCCCTGCTCCCATCTCCTGCGCGGCGGCGACCGCGAGAATGCCGATTGGACCCGAGCCCTGGATCACCACCGTGTCGCCCCAGGTGAAACCGCCGGCGCGGCTGGCGCGGTTGAAGGCGCGGATGCAGGACGTCAGCGGCTCCGACAGCGCACCCAGCCGCAGCGACATGTCGTCAGGCAATTTGTAGATCTTGGTGCCCGGCAGCATGTCGAGATCGACATAGACATATTCGGCCCAGCCGCCCCACATGTGAGGCGCTTTGTCGAAGCCGAGATAGCGGCCGTAATAGACCGGCGTCAGGCACTTGTTGGCGACTTGGGGATAATGGATGCAGTAATAGCAGCGGCCGCAGGGCATCAGCGGCGGGATCATCACTTTTGATCCGACCTTGAGCGGCTTGCTCATGAAGTCCTCGGTGAATTCGTCGCCGCATTCGACGATGATTCCGCCGAGCTCATGGCCGAGCGTGAACGGCCACGGCAGCGGCTTCGGCCAATGCCCCTTCAGAATGTGCAGGTCCGTGCCGCAGACGCCGCACGCGCCGACCTTGATCAGCGCGGCCCTCTTGCCGACCTTCGGCCACGGCACGGTGCGAATGACGGGTTCGCTGCCCGGCCCTGCGTGGGTGCAGACGCGGATCTGGTCCATGGCGTGTCCTCGCTGCCCGTCTGTTATGATTGATTGGTGCGGGCTGAAGCGAAGCGTATGTGAGATGCGCGGTGGTGCCAAGCCGCGGTCTCGTAACCCGCATGAGCGAAGCGACATGCGGGGCCAGCATTCCCGGATATCGCTTCGCTCATCCGGGCTACGGGACCCTGGTCTCCACACACCCAAGTGCCTTGAGCGCTCGACGGCGAACGTGTAGGCACGGCGCCAAAGTCCCACCCCAGGTGCCCGCTTGAACCCCCTCCCTCAAAATCCCGTGGTCGCGTCCGGCTCGTTCGCAGCGATGAGGTCGGTGCCCTACCGGCTCCAGTTCATCGCTTACGTGCTGGCGATGATGGCCGACAATATCGAGCATGTGATCAGCTATTGGGTGGTGTTCCAGAAATTCCATTCGCCGGCGCTGGCGGGTTTTGCCGTGCTGTCGCACTGGTTGCCGTTCCTGCTGTTCTCGGTCGCGGTTGGCGGGCTGGCGGACCGGGTCGATCCGCGCCGCATCATTCAATGCGGCATGCTGCTGTTCATCGTGGCCTCGGCTGGATGGGGTTTCTTCTTCATCACCGACGCCATCGAGATGTGGCACGCCATGCTGCTGCTGGTGATCCATGGCTGCGCCGGCGTGTTGTGGCAGACGCCGAACCAGCTGCTGCTCTATGATCTCGTCGGTCCGGCCGATCTTCCGAGCGCGGTGCGGCTGAATGCGATGGCGCGCTATCTCGGCATTTTGGTCGGACCTGCCGTCGGCGGCATTATCATGCTGACGCTCGGCACCTCGCATGGCATTATCTTCAACACGCTGTTCTATCTGCCGATGCTGCTGTGGCTGTTCTGGGCGCCGGTGCGGGACAAGAGTGTCGCCGTGCGGCGCTTCGCCGTGCGCGGCCTTGCCGACATCATGCTGACCATCCGCGCCATCGGCACGCAGCCGGTGCTGACGGCGATGACATGGCTCGCCGGCCTCACCTCCTTCATGATCGGCAATGCCTATCACGCCCAGATGCCGGGCTTTGCCGGCGATCTCGGCCACGGCGATCCCGGAATCTCCTACAGCGTGCTGCTCGCGGCCGATGCCGCCGGCGCACTGCTCGCCGGCATCGCGCTGGAATCCTGGGGGCGGCTCAAGGGCACGCCGCGCACCGCGATCATGCTCGCCATGCTGTGGAGCGTGGCGCTGCTCGGCTTCGCCTCGGTGCGGATCTATCCGGTCGCGATCGTGCTGTTGTTCTTTGCAGGCTTCTTCGAGCTGTCGTTCAATACCATGGCGCAGGCGCTGGTGCAGTTGAACGCGCCGTCCGACATTCGCGGTCGCGTCGTCGGCCTCTACAACATGGCGGGGCTTGGGATGCGGGCGTTCAGCGGCATCACGGTCGGACTGTTCGGTGCGGCGATCGGCATCCACTGGTCGCTCGGGCTCTCAGCCGCAGTGCTGCTGGCACTGCTATGTCTTCTCTATGGGCGCGCGACGAGGAAGACGGCCGGTTGACTCCGGCGTCTCCCCACCGCACGCTCGATACAGGGTTTGGGGAGATGAAGCGTTGCGCAATCGCTGGGGCATACTTGCGATCCTGTTCGTCGTTCGCCTCACCATCGCATTCCAGTTCCAGAGCGTAGCCGCGGTCGCGCCGCTGCTGCAGCAGAGCTTCGGCGTCGGGCTCGCCGATATCGGCATCCTGATCGGACTCTATTTCACACCGGGCATCGTGCTGGCGCTGCCGGGCGGCGCGATTGGCCGGACGCTTGGCGACAAGCCCACCACGATCGTGGCGCTGCTGCTGATGACGGCGGGCAGTCTCGTCATGGCCACCACCGACGTCTGGGGCTGGCAGATGGCGGGCCGGCTCGCCTCCGGCGCCGGCGGCGTGCTGCTGACCGTGCAGCTCACCAAGATGGGCACCGACTGGTTTGCGGGGAAGGAGATCGCTACCGCGATGGCGATCTTCGTCAACTCCTGGCCGGCCGGCGTTGCGATCTCGCTGCTGGTGCTGCCGGCGATCGGCACGGCCTATGGCGCGGGCGCCGTGTTCCTCGTGGCCGGCGCGCTCACCGCGATCGGCATTGTGCTGATCACGTTCTACCAAGCACCGCCGGGAGCAACCGCCAGCGCGGCCGGCTCCGGGCGGCTTGATCCGCTCGCGCTTCTGGCGGTGATCGTCGCGGGCGCGATCTGGGGCCTCTATAATGTCGGCTTCGCCATGATCTTCTCGTTCGGCCCCTCGCTGCTCGCCGAGCGCGGCTGGAGCATTGCCGCGGCGGGATCGGCGATCAGCCTCGTGATGTGGCTGTCGGTGATCTCGGTGCCGGCAGGCGGTTATCTCGCCGATCGCTTCAAGCGGCCGTTCGTGCTGGCTATCGTGGCCAGCCTGGTGGTGGCCGGGCTGCTGGCCTGGCTGACCCGGTCCGACGCCGTGATCACGATCCTCGTCCTGATCGGCCTGATCGGCGGCCATCCGGCCGGGCCGATCATGAGCCTGACCGCCCGCGTGCTCGTGCGGGAAACCAGGGCGATCGGGATGGGCGTGTTCTACACTCTCTTCTATGCCGCGATGATGCTGGGACCGGCGGTGGCGGGCCGGCTCGCCAAATCGGCCGGCACGGCCGCGGTCGCGCTTGACCTCGGCGCGCTGACAGTGCTGGCCTGCCCGCCCCTGATGTGGCTTTTCGAACGCATTGTGTCTGTTCGTCATCGCCGCGCCCGATCCTAACGCGGCATTAACCCTGTGCACCTTAGGGTCGTCCCGGACTCCGCCAGGCGGGGGGTCGGGTTGTGAAAATGGCGTTGGCGCACAAAAAATTTCTTCCGGCCGCCGAGGAACGTCGGCGTTTCCAGCGGGTGAAGGTTCACCTGCTCGGCCGCTACATGCTGCCGGACCGCCGTGAATTCCCCTGCCAGGTGATCAACATGTCGCCGGGCGGGCTGGCACTGCTGGCCCCCGGCATCGGCAATGTCGGCGACCGCGTGGTCGCCTATCTCGACCATATCGGGCGCGTCGAGGGCAAGATCACCCGCATCATCGACAATGGCTTCGCCATGACGGTCGGTGCCACGCCGCGAAAGCGCGACAAGCTTGCGGCACAGCTGACCTGGCTCGCCAACCGCGACATCCTCAATCTGCCGGAAGACCGCCGCCACGATCGTATCGTGCCGCGCAATCCGATCGCGGTGCTGACGCTCGAGGACGGCACCAAGATGACCTGCCGCATCATCGACCTCTCGCTGTCGGGCGCCGCCATCGCCGCGGAGAACCGCCCCCCGCTGAAATCGACGGTTTTGCTCGGCCGGGTGCAGGGCCGCGTGGTCCGAAACCTCGAAGATGGCTTCGCGCTCGAGTTCATGCATTCGCAGCCAATTGAAACTCTCGAAGAGAGCGTTACCGCGCGGTAAAGCGCGAAGGCACCAAAACCACTGCATTTCCAGTACTGAAGGCGGCCTCCGCGATGCGGACGCCGCCTTTTTCATGGGTGGCGTCGAGGCTCGCGCGGGTTAACGCGAAGGCTGCGGGAGCGTGCAAACAACGGTTCCGCTAGCGTTTCCGCGTTAATCCATAAAATTTGAATCAATTGCAGTCATATCGAATTTTATTCAAATTTGACTCAAGTATAGATCGAATTCGCCGCGTGTTTTACTTGCATTCGTCTCGACTTGACTTGACTGACTTAGCGGCAACTCAAAAGCTGCCTGCGCAATGTGGTCCCAACAAGAAACGGGGGCCGCAATGTTTGATTTCAGGGGACAGGGGAAGGGATTGGCGCTCGCCGCCATGCTCTTCGGAATGAGCGCGGCAGCGCAGGCCGGCGAAGGCCGTCTGCTCTACGCAAGCCTCGGCGACACCACGCGTGCGCCGATCGGCTGGGTCGAGTTCTGTGCAGACAATGCCGCTCAGTGCCAGGGCGCACCGACGCAACCGCGTGACATCGTGATGTCGCAGGCTGCATGGCGCGACCTCGTCAAGGTCAATCGCTGGGTCAACGAGACCGTCAAGCCTTTGACCGACCAGGAGCACTGGGGCGTGATCGAAAAGTGGTCGCTGCCGTCGGACGGTTACGGCGACTGCGAGGACTACGTGCTGTTGAAGCGCAAGATGCTGATCGATGCCGGATGGCCGCGCGAGGCCCTGCTCATCACCGTCGTGCGCGACAAGAAGGGCGAAGGACACGCGGTGCTGACGGTGAAGACCGACAAGGGCGAGTTCGTTCTCGACAATCAGAACGAGAACGTCGTTGCCTGGACGGAGACCGGCTACCGCTTCGTCAAGCGCCAGTCGCAGAGCGATCCCAATGTCTGGGTCTCGCTCGGCGACACCAAGCCGGCGGTCTCCACCGCCAGCGCAAGGGATCAGTAGAGACAAACGAAAGAGATACGCGACCCGGTCACATCCCCACCCCTCCCCGTCCCAGACCGGTTCGCGCGCGGCCAGCCATCCCCCAATGGCTGGCCGCAACTTTTTGGGCGCGGCGAGAACCGCCAAATTCCTTTGGAATCAAAGCAGTCTAGCCGCGTCCGTTAAGACGTCTCGGAACGTGTCGACACGGAACATTCCCCAAACACGACTTACCGACACGGGGAAAAACGGGGGAATTTGTTCTCTCTGCGTTCCCATTGGCACAATCGGTCGATGTCGGTACTTGATTGGCGGAGAACCGCACCCGACGACTACGCCGCTCTTTGGAACGAGTTAACGATCGACCCGATCTTCCGCTCGGTCGGCATTGGTGGCATCGACGGCCGGTCGTAAGCCACAGCGTATCGAGCGCCGCGGCGGCGCCCGCAGCCTCGCCGAGGCCAAGGCCCTCTTCCAAACGGCAAGGATCTGCACGGCCGGATCGGCTACGTCACAGCAAGCCACGCTTGATCCAGAGCCGACGCCGGCCGTGGCGCAAGGCCGGAACGAATCGTCCCTGAAGGCTCGAACCGGTAATCTTGCTCCTGAAGACAGCAAAGCCCTCGGCAGTCTCCCGCCGAGGGCTTTGAGGAGCTCTCGGCAGTTACCTGCCAAGAGCTCCCGTCTTTGTTGTCTAGAGCGAGCTTACCAGTTGCGCTGAGCGCGGAGGAGCAGGGTGATGGTGTCCTGATCCTTCAGCTCGTACGCAGCGGCCGGCTTGGCCGTTGTGCCCGAACCGGCGTAAGCGAAGACGCCCGCATACTTCTGGTCGAGATGGGTCCAGTTGAGGTCGGCCGAGAACGTCAAGTTCTTGACCGGGGTCCAGCGGGTGATGACACCGACCTGGCCGATGGCGAAGTCAGGATTGCACGAGGTCACGCCAGCGATCGCGAACGTACCACCGACACCGCAAAGGCTGGTCTTAGCCAAGGAGCCGAACTGCGCCTGAGCGTAGGCACCGTACAGCGCGGTGTTCCAGTAGGGATCCCAGTTGTGGGTGTAGGCACCACGGAAGCCCCAAGTCTTCACGCTCTCTTGGGACGAGCCACCGCCCGCCGAGGTGAACACGGTGTCCGGAGCATAGGCAAAGCCGACGCTCTGGTAGGCAACGTCGGAGCTGCCGAACATCGAGTAGCTGCCGCCCGCGAGGTTCTGGAAGTTGTAGCGGGACGCGCCGTCGGTGTAGACGCCCTGGATGTTGATCACGTCACCCGCACCAGTCGGGATGTTCTTGATCGACAGAGCGAGCTGAGCAGCCCAACCCCACTTGTCTTCGGGATGGCCAGTCACCTCGGTGGCGCCGTAGTAGGCAACGTGGTTGTCATGCGCAGCGACCGACGCCTGGAACAGACCCCAAGCCTGGTCGACGCGGACCATAGCGACGAGGTTCGGCGAACGCGAACCGCCGATGTTGTTCGTGCCGTACGCACCACCAACGATACCGGTAGCAGATGCGCCAGCCAAGTTGATGTTGCCGGCCTGGTAATAGGCCGTCGCATCTTCAGCCGAGAACGACGCCGTCACGCCCTGACCGAAGTCAGCGGTGTAGGTGAACTGGTTGACACCAGTGACCGTGCCGGAACCGCCGACGAGGCTGTCGAAGTTGTTGCCGGGATAGTTGGTCCAGGGCGCGTCGAACTGCGACACGGCCTTACCCATGGTGAAGCCAGCGAACTGGATGAAGGCGTAGTACACGCCGAGCGAACCGCCCGAGGTGGCACCGTCGGTGCCGTTGATCGAGGAACCAACGAGCGCCGGGGATACGCCCGAAGTATTGAGGGCGAGCGTGCTGCTGTAGGCGGTACCGCCGAAGGCGCTACCGGTTCCGGAGTAGTTGCCGGTGGTCCAGGAGAACACGCCGTCGAAGAAGGTACGGACAACGCCGTACTCGGTCGCGGTGCGCGTGTCGATGTTGAGATCTTCACGAGCGCGCATGGTGTAGTAGTTCGTCAGACGGTTGCGCGCGCCGTTGTTACCGGTGAGCTGACCGCTGAAAACCGAGTTGCTGTTCAGCGCGACTTCAGCGCGCAGATAACCACCCAGCTTGATGCAGGTGTCGGTGCCGGGGATGTAGTAGAAACCCGCACCGTACAGGGAGCAGATCTTCACGTATTCGACCGCTTTGGCCTTCACGGGGAGATCGGCTGCCTGCGCTCCGCCAACAGCGAGCAGACCCGCCGCGGAACCGAGCAAAAGGCTCTTAACCAACTTCATGTTAAACCTCCAAGTTTGCCATAGGGAAGGTTCCGGATCCGCTGGGTGAAGACACCCTAAGGTTGGTTCCCTTGTCCCTTAAATTCACCGCTTAGTCGCTTCGCGCCTTCGGACACACCCGCTGAACGCGAGGGACTTAAGCGAACCACCTAAGACGGGACGACCTCGGGATGCCCCCCTCCGTCGTGCAGTCACCATGATCGATGGTCCGTGCACACACAACAAGAGAACGCTCCGAAATGGGCCGTGAAAGCTCGTTTTCAGACAGGTGTTGCACAAAAATCACGCAACTTGCCGAAGGTGATTCCGGCCTAAGTAATTGCGATTTCTCGACTTTCGATCTCTCACAGCTGCGTGAGTACTTCGTGTGAGAAGGGGTCCACCCGCGGGAACAGGCACGTCCACTGCGCTTGAAGATGGGAATCGATTTGCACTTAAGGACGAATCGAGTGTCCGCTTCGCTCGCGCGGCCACCCACTCGGGACCCAGGATTCTATGTCTAAGGTGAGCAAAAAGATCTCAGCGGCGCCAAGTTGGCTCGGCCTCACTGACGACCGGTTGTCTTTCGTGTTTCTGCCGGACCGAGCCGAAACCGTGCGAAAAATTTTCGAACTCGCGATCGGCGGGATGGGCAGTTACGCCATTGCGAATTATCTCGACGAACTAAAGGTGCCGACATTCACCCGAGCGATCAACTGGGACAACACCACCATAGACTCGATGCTCAGGAACCGGGCGACCTATGGTGAGCACCAGCCGAAGTCCTTCGCGGCAGGTCATAAGAAGGGTATCCCAAGCGGCCCTCCCATTTCCGGCTATTACCCTGCCGTCATAGACAAGGGCACTTTCGATGCTGCCCAGGCAGCACGCCAACAGAATCTGGCGCATCGTGGACGAAAAGGAAATGATCTCGCTAACATCTTCGGTGACCTATGCTCGTGTGCCTATTGCGGCAGCAAAGTCATCTTCCATCGGATTTCGAATGTGCAGGTCCTCGTATGCGAGCAGGTCTTGAATGATGGCGCCTGCAGCCGCTCCGCCTGGACATACAAAGACTTTGAAATCACCGTCCTTGCTTTTCTGGCGCACCCAGCATTGCTCGACCAAGCAAGCTACGACCTAAAAGCAGGGCTGCTCGATCTTGTCGAAGAAATCAAAGGCCTCTCTTCCGATGAGGGGCTACGCTATGCGAGAAGAGTGAACATCACAGTTCTACTCAAGCGGATTGTCGCTGGCCTCCTAATTCACAGTGCAGGAAATCTCAGCCAGCCTAGACATTCCTCGGCACAGATCCGGAAGCACATCGCAGGGAGGTTTCTCGCGATTCACCTGCAAGAGGGGCCGTCGTACACTTGCATTTCAATAGGGTAATCAACTCGCGGGCAAGTGGCGCCACCTGGTGTCGATGAACGATGGGTATTCACCAACGAGGTGTGGGTCGTTCGCTGCAGGCGTGCAAGTGCCCGCAGCCTTTGGTTTCTGGTAGCGAGCGCTCCGCGCTAGCGACTCATGAACGCGTGGGTGTCCGCCACCAAGCCCGACCGCTGCACAAGGAGTGCTGCGACGGCGACCAGGAGCAGCATCGAGGCGACCATGATGGCGATCCACTTTCTGTCGTCCATGGGAGCCAATGCCGTCCGCCGAGGTCTCGTTCCGCAGCGCGGCGGGCGCATGCCTTAAAACAACCCCGCCTGCGATCGCGGAAGCATGTAGCGGATCGTGAAGGAAGGTCCATCGCCGGCTGGTGGCGCATGGACTACCTGGTCGCCGACGTTTTGCAACTGCCGCATTGCCTCGCACGCCATTGAGTGCAGGTTCTCGTCTGGGCTGACGACGCGGTGCAGCTCGCCGGCATTGATCTCGACGTGAGAACGGCCCTGCCTGGCCGCCCTGGCAATCTGAGCCTCAAGTTCCTCCCGGAAGTCGTCCATTGTCGCCATCGTGGTCCCCCGCTGGTCGTCGCAGCCGTGCGGTCCGACTCGCATTCATCCCGGCTTTCCTCTGCGACGCAACCGTAGAGCTTGGACCCTGGGAAATTTCCCAGGTGCCCGGCCTGAGCGCCAGGCGCTAGAGCTTTCGCCCTGGGGCCGTTTGGTCGGGGACGTACCGATATGGAAGAATTGATTGCGCAGCTCGAGAAGTTTCGGGCGGAGGTGGAATATTGTGCTCGACTGGCAAGAACATCGCCCGACAGGCAGACGCGCGCGCTGTTCGAACGGCTCGCTGAACGGCTCGGAGAGATGGTGCAAGAGATCGAGACGACGATCGCCGCGCGGACCAAGCTGAGTGGCCGCTGGGAATAGGTGCGATAAGAAAACGTCGTCAGCCGCGCGCGGAAGTACTGACTTAGCCTCGCTGATTTCGTTGACAAAAGTGGCTTGGTTTTCTCGCCTTTTGAATACCCTTTTCGGGCGAGAAAAAATTCCCTATTCGTTCTCACATGCCCGACGACCTCACTATGCGCCGCACCGTGATCGGCGGCGAAACCACGCCCGACGACTACGAGGTGATCTGGGACGAGCTGGTGATCGGCCGCATATACCGCTCAATCGGTATCGGCAGCCAAGGCGGCTGGTCCTGGACAGCCTTCCTGCCGAACGTGCCCCAGCGCGATCAGCACCGCGGCGGCGCCGGCAGCCTCGCCGAGGCCAAGGCCAGGTTTCGAACCGCCTGGGAGGATCTGCACGGTCAGATCGGCTACGACCAGATCAGCAAGGCACGTGAGATCCAGGGCCGCCGCCGGCCGTGGCACCGGTAGCTGAGAAGCCGCTTGCCCTCACTACTCGGTCCGCTCGGGCTTTCCACGCTCCCGCGCCTTCTGCTTCTCAAGCTGCTCTTCCGCGAACAGCACGACGAGGCGTCGAGCGTCCTTGTTCTGGGCGCAGCTGGACATCAACCCGCTGTTGGTCGCCCAGCGCCTCTACGCCCAGCGCGGCAACCTGGTCGCGATGCGGGCCGTTGTGCTGGTGGCGATCGCCGAACGGGGTGCGTCATGACCGGCGTCAGCCTCATCATGGCCGGCGCCCTGCGCCGCGATCTCATGGCGCGCGGCGTGCGGCATCTCGACTTTAAGACTTGCCATGCGCTTGTCACCGGCATGCTGCGCAGCATCGGCACGATCGAGCGCGGCACCCGCGAAGATGATGCGCCGCGGCGCTGCGCCACGAACGAGGTCGACCTCGACGGCAGCTGTATGACGTGCGGGGCGGCCCAGGGCGAGATTTGCCGGAGGGAGCCGTGACCCAACGCTTCACCTTGGCCGAGGCCGCCGCCGAGTTGAAGGCTCCGTCGCCTCGTTGGCTGGCGGAATGGCTCCGTGCACACCCCCGGGATAACTCGGGCGAACCCTATTACACGCCTGTGGGGCGGGATAAGGTGTTCCGCTCAGACGACATCGCCCGCATAGAGTTTGCGTTACGGGAGGAGTTGAAGTGCCGCTCAAGCTCAGGCCGCCGCGGAAGGGCAAAACGCCCAATTTCGAAATCCGAGGAACCTATCTCGGATGCCGCGTGGAGGTTAGCAGCGGCACTCACAAACGATCCATCGCTCGCGACAAGCTCGTCGAGATCGAAGAATGCATCGAGCGGCACGGAAAATACCCGGCCCCGGAAGTTAAGCCTGATCCCGGGCGGCCGACTTTCCTGACGGCGGCGAATGCGTGGATGCAGTCGGGCGGCGACCGCCGCTATGTCCCTATGCTGCTGAAGTATTTCCGAGAGACGCCGATCGACGAGCTCGGCCAGGCAGCGATCGACGCCGCTGCCCTGACGCTGCTGCCGCACGGCGCGCCCGATTATCGCAACCGCGCCGTCTACGCTCCGACGATTGCCATCATCCGGCACCAGCTCGGCGACAAGGCACCCGTGTTTCGACGTCCGAAAGGCTCGAAAGGCCGCCAGCGCAAGGACTTCATGTGGCCGGAGGATGCCGGTCTCATCCTGACAGAGGCCGCCAAGATCGATCCGGAATTCGAGCTCTATCTGCTGGTGCTGCTTTACAACGGCATCCGCAAGAGCGAGGGCCTGCACGCGCTGGCGGCCAATACGCGGCCGGAGGATCTGGCGCTGTGGCTGCCGACCACCAAGAACGGCGACCCGCGCATGCTGAAACTGCGCGGCGACGTCGCAATGCGGCTGCAGGCCCATCTGGAGGCCCACCCCGGGCGCGTCCAGCTATTCCGCTTCAAGGAGGGCGGCCACTTCAAACACCTCCTGCTGCGCGCCACGATGGCCGCCTGCGGGCTTGAATGCCCCAAGCGCCGGCCGACCGGCTGGAAGAAGCCGCCGTTCCGGCTCGGCTTCGTCACCTTCCATGTGTTTCGCCACACCTGGGCGACATGGCTGCGGATGTACGGCGGCGCCGACACCAAGGGCCTGGTCGCGACCGGCAACTGGCGCGACGAACGCAGCGCCGCGCGCTACGCCCATGTGGTGCCGCGCGCAGAATGGGACCGCGTCGACAGTCTGCCGACGCTGGGGACAGGACGGGGAAAAGCCGTCAACGACTGAAATTCGCCTGTATATACAACAGGCGGACAAGACTCCCCCAATGGCTGGCCGCAACTTTTTTAGGGTGTACTTCGCTTAGTTCTGCGGCGCCTGCCGCGACCAGGGCACGCGCGCGACGGTGAAATCGCGCCATGTGCTTTGCAGGACGGGTTGCACCCCGATCGACGCGCGCGCCTGCCAGCCTGCGATCGCCGCCGCGGCGATGGTGCCGTCGGGCTCGGCATCAAGCCCGTCCAGCAATGATGCCGTAACCGCCATGTCGTTGACGGCGCCAAGCTGCTCCTGCAAGCCGGCGAGCCTTCGCGAGAATTTTCGCGTGGATTTGCGGTCTGCGAACAGCGGCAGCAGAAACTCGCTGAGATAGCGCAGCCGCTTGGTCGCGAGCCGCAGGCGGTGCAACTGTTCGGCGGAAAGCGACTTGAAGCGGCGGCCGCGCTTGAGCACCTTGGCGTATTGCGCCGATAGGATGCGTGCCGCGAAGTCGGCCGCGGGTTCGGCGAGCTGGCCGAGATCCTCGGTGGCGACGTCGTTGCGCCAGCCGCGCGCCTCGATCCAGTTGCCGAGGCCGAGCAGGAACATGGCGCAGCGGCGATCTTCGAGGGCGCCATGCGCCTTGCGATAGGCGTCGGACTGGCGCCCGGCCGCAGCCAGGCCCAGTGCATCGAAGCCCGCGACCGACGGACAGGCTGTTGCGATCTTCGGCAAGGTATCGAGCCGGAACACATCCCAGTCGCGCGCAGCGGAGAGCTCTTGCGCCAGCCATCTGGCTTCCAACCGCAGCGCATCGAGATTGCTGAGCGCGCCGACCGACCCCATCAGATCCAACGCCGATCGAAGCCGGCGCAGCGAGACGCGCAGCTGATGGATTCCTTCCGGCTTGCGGCCATCCTCGGCCGCCGGCAGCGACTGAAGCAAATGGAGGAAGCAGGAACGCAGGATTGTCGCGAACGCCTCGTCCAATGTCACCGACGGATCGAGACGAAGTTTTCGCGGACGCCGCGCCGAGGGTGGCTTGTCGGCGGCAAGATCGAAGCCGCGTGCCGATTTGGAGCGAATGGACGGCTTTACGTCGCCGTGCTCCGCGAGCCGCAGCGCGATCTCGTAGACCGCGCTCGCGCTGCCGCTCTTGAGCTCCAGCTCGATCTCGCTCACCGGCAGTGAACGGTCGCCGGCCGTCAACTCACCCTGGTCGAAGGCGATCTCGACCGTGCCTGACGGCAGTTCGATCGGCCGCGCATGGCGATGGACATCGGCGGTGAAGACCGATTCGAGCGGCTGCGCTTCCAGGTTGCCGCGAAGCTTCTCGGGAATGAACGGCATTGCCAAACCGAGATCGGGCGCAAGCGACGGTACCCTCATCTCCCACTCACCACGGCGGAGCGGATCGTCCACCGCATCGGTCTTCACGGTCTGCACGAAGCGCGCGCCGCTCTGACGAACGCGCAAGCTCAAGCCGTGGCGACGCAACGTCCGCTCCGGCGTGTCGTAATAGACGGACTTGAGATGTTTGCGCGCGCCCTTGTTGCGCGCGTTCATCGCGATCACAGGCGCGGCCTTGAAATGCGCCATGCGATCGGCATCGACGAAAAGCTTGAGCTCGATCTCACCGGCACCATGCGCGGCAGCGCTCGACCGCAGTGGTTCCGTTGCCGGTTCCGCGTCTTGCAATGGCGTCTGATCGATCACAGGTTCCGCGACGAGTTCGGCCGGCTCACGCTGCCTGAAGAAGCCAGCAACGACTTGCGTTCTCTTGTTTTCCCTTGCAACAGGATTTCCATCCCGCGCGCTCGGAGCCTTGCGAACCGGCGTTGCGTCTGACTTCAGCATTTACGGTAACATGACAGTTCGATGACAGAGCGCCATCCTATAGCCGGTGTGGCTCGCGAGGAATAGTCACGTGACGTCGCAGCGCCCTACCGTCCACACGAGGCTGGGAGCGCACAATCCAGCTTGACCACAGGAACTAAATTGCCGCTGGGCACAGCAAGCGATCGAGTTGACTGCGAATCCCGCCCTTCTCGAAACCGAGATGAACGCGTCAGCGAGCTTGACTCATGCCAACCTTCCCGCAATCGGTGGCGATGGCGTCGAGCGCGCTGCCCTGTCCCTCCGGCTGTTGCTTCATCGGCTAGCGGCACAGGCAATCACAAGGAGTTGGCATGACGTCGTTCCGTCCCGTCATCGCGTTGTCCAGGGGCCTCGAAGTCCTTCGGGTGATCAATCAGGAACGGCAGTCGACCGTCGGCTCGCTGCACAAGGCGACGGGGCTGAACAAGTCAACGATCGTCCGCATGCTCGAGACGCTGGAACATGAAGGTTATGTGGTACGTCGTACCGAGCCGGCCAGCTACGCGCCGACGGGACGGGCGCTGCTGCTCAGCGCAGGCTATGATGAGCCGACCTGGATTGGCGGCATCGCCGAACCCATCCTGAACAAATTCCGCAAGCAGATCCATTGGCCGTCAGACATCGCGGTGCTCGATCAGGAGTCCATGGTCATCGCCCACACGACGCGCGTCGATGGATCGCTGCTGTTCAGCCGCCCGCCGGGTTTTCGCTTTCCCGTCCTCGGCACCTCGATGGGACGCGCCTATCTCGCCTTCTGCGAACCCGCCGAGCAGGAGCGCATTGCCGCACGGCTGGCCCTTGGTCCGGAGCCCTGGAACGATCTGGCGCGCAATCCCGGCAGACTTGCCAAAGTGCTGCGCACGATCCGTAGCGCGGGGTTCGCAGTCATGGACGAGACCTACAGCCGCCGCGTCTTCGGGGGCGCAGTGTGGGCGATCGGCGTACCCGTCGTTTTGCGGAATCGCCTGTTCGGCAGCATGAACGTGATGATGCTTCGCGAGGCGGTCGGTCTGGAGGACGGTGTGCGGCGCTTCGTACCGCCGATGAAGAAGGTCGCTTCCGCACTTGCCGAGGCGCTCGGTGCCAAGCTTGCTGCGCCGGGTTCTCCTGCAGGTCGGCGATGATCATTTCACACAGTGAAACGATATTTTGATTTCTTGACCCCCCTTCCTGCCCGTGTGACACCTCGTTGCGGCGGCTGCCGGCTGCCCAATGACACAGGGAAAAGGGGAGGCCGAAGTGCGGACATCCGCGAGAATTTGGGCTGCCGCGATGGCATGCCTGACGATGGCCGCTTCTGAAACGGCTTTGGCCGAAGCCTGGCCGACCCGGGCAATCAGGATCGTCGTCTCCACGCCGGCAGGCGGCATCACCGATGCCTTCGCCCGCGCCTATGGCGACTATATCTCGCAGAAGCTTGGCCAGCCGGTCATTGTCGAAAACAAAACCGGAGCCAGCGGTGCGCTGGCGGCACAGTCGGTGAAGGATTCCCCGGCCGACGGCTACACGCTGATGTACACGATCTCGTCCACCTTGCTCGGTAACCGGCTGTTGTTGAAATCGCTGGCCTATGATCCGGACAAGGATTTCACGATCGTCGCGATGACGCCTTCGGGGCATCTGCCGCTGGTGGTCCATTCCGCCACCAATGCAAAGACGATCGAAGAGTTCTTCGCGTACGCACGTGGCAACAAGGTCACGGCCGGCTCGTACGGCATCGGCTCGTTCGCACATATTGCGATCGCCGAGCTCAACCGGCAATTCGGTCTGGACATTTCCATCGTGCATTACCGCGGCGAAGCGCCGATGTGGCAGGATCTGGCCGCGGGGGTGATCCAGGCGGCCGTCGGCAGCTATCAGGCTGCGCTACCGGTGCTCGATACCGGCATCGGCCGCCCGATTGCCGTGCCGACACCAGTGCGCATGAAGAAGCTGCCCGAAACCAAGACATTTGCCGAGCAAGGGGTCACGGGCAATGTCTTCCAGCTCATCAGTTTTACCGCGCTGGTGGCGCCCGCTGCGATGCCGGCAGACCGGATCGACATGCTCGCCAAGTTGATGGTCGAAGGCGGCAAGACGGAGCGCGTGCAGAAGCTGCTCGATGCCTTCGGCGTCGACCAGCCGGCCATGGATCGCGCATCCTCGATTGCGCTCTACGAAAAGGAAGGGCCGATCTGGCTCGAGTCGATCAAGACTCTCGGATTAGAGCCGCAATAGCCGCCGTCGCGCCCAGCCGGGTGCGGACGCGCCTCGTTGAGCTCAGACCCCGAGCACGTCCGCGAGTCGCAACTCGTCAGCGGCGGGATCCTTCAGAAACAGCTCGGCCTCGATCTCGTTCAGATGCGACAACATCTGCGCGCGCGCGGCCTCCCTGTCGCATTTGCGGATCGCGGAGACGATTCCGGCGTGATGATCGGTGCCGCAGGCCGGCGTGTCATGCCGGCGGTAGAGCAGGATGATCAGCGAGGACCGCGCGATCAGCTCCTTGAGAAAACCAAGATAGATGCTGTGGCCACTCATCTCGGCGACGAGTCGATGGAAGTCGCCGGAGAGGCGGACCGAAGCACGCGCATCGCCACGCAGCTCCGCCTCGCGCTCCTCGGCAAGATGCCGCTGGAGACGCCCGATCCAGGCCGGCGACACCGCGTCAACGGCGTGATCGACGATTGTCGGCTCGATCAGGCGGCGCGCCTCGAACACTTCGCGGGCGTCCGCAGGCGTCGGCCGCGCGACGAAGGCGCCGCGGTTCTTCTCGATGTTGACGATGCCCTCGTGCGCGAGCTGTTGCAGCGCGGTGCGAACCAGCGTTCGGCTTGCTCCGTAGATCTCGCCGATCTCGTCCTCGCCGAGTTTCGTGCCGGGCAACAGGCGATGCTCGAGGATCGCCGCAGTCACACCTTCCCGGATGCGGCTGACGCGATCGCTCGCATCTGGCGCGTCGGATTTCGGTCGGGACTTGACGGCCATGGGGGTGAGGACTCGATCGTCGACGAGGGCGTTGAATCCTAATCGACCAGCTGTATCCAATCACAGGCGAAACTTTATACAATCCGCGCCTGTTTTGTGTGCACGCAACTGCGAAGGCAGCGAACCGCCCAAGCCCGTGGGATTCGATCTAACGATCTGACTCCGCTGCACTGTTTTGGAATTCGGCCGGCCGAGAACGATTCAAGCGCGATTGGCATGGACCTTGCGGAGAGAGGCGCAGCATCGCCCTCGCCCCGGACACGCCATGGCCACTCCCGCCGCCCTCGAACTGGTCGCCGTCACCAAGCGCTACGACACGACGCTGGCGGTCGACACCGTCAATCTGAAAATCCCGGCCGGCACTTATTGTTGCCTGCTCGGCCCCTCCGGCTGCGGCAAGACCTCGACCTTGCGCATGATCGCCGGCCACGAGGCCGTCAGCGAAGGCGACATCATCCTGGGTCCGCAGAACGTCACGGATCTCGAACCCGCCAAGCGCGGCACGGCGATGATGTTCCAGTCCTACGCGCTGTTTCCGCACCTCACCGTGCTCGACAACGTGGCGTTTGCCCTGAAAATGCGCGGCATCGACCGGGCGACGCGGCACAAGCGCGCCGGCGAGTTGCTCGAGCTGGTGGCGATGACGCCCTATGCGGCCCGCCTCCCCGCACAGCTGTCCGGCGGCCAGCAGCAGCGCGTCGCGCTCGCCCGCGCGCTGATCACGGAGCCGCAGATCCTGTTGCTCGACGAGCCGCTCTCGGCGCTCGATCCGTTCCTGCGGGTGAAGATGCGGGGCGAATTGAAGCGGCTGCAGCGCGAGCTCGGCATCAGCTTCGTTCAGGTCACGCACGGCCAGGAAGAGGCGATGGCGCTGGCCGACCACATCGTGGTGATGAACCAGGGCAGGATCGAACAGCAGGGAAGCGCCCGCGACATCTTCCATCACCCCCGCACCGAATTCGTGGCGCGCTTCATCGGCGGTCACAACGTCCTCAGCGACGCAGGCAAACTCATCGCCGTGCGCGCCGATCAGCTCGGCATCGCGCCGTTCACTGACGGCGCCTTCGGCGCGCCCGCGCTACTGACCCAGACCGAGTACCAAGGCTCCTACATCGCCGTCTCGCTCACGCTCGACGACGGGACCGCCCTGTTTTCCCACCTTCCCGAGGCCGCCTTCGACGTCCACCAGTTCCGGCCGGGCGATCGCGTGCTGGCCATCTGGGATCCCGCCAAGGCGCAACGTCTGCAATAGCGCCGATCAATCACCGGAATGCGCAACAGAGGAGTGAGTGATATGACCGAAACGACCAGGAAGAAGGGCCTTAGCCGCCGCACGCTACTGAAGAGCACCGCGGGTCTCGCCGGACTTGCCGCGGGCTCCGGCGCCATCACAGGCTTTCCCTATGTAATGTCGGCCGAGCCGAAGGTGCTGCGCTATCTCGGCACCGCAGTGAACGAGGGTGACGAGATCTCCAAGCAGTGCCTGAAGGACACCGGCATCAAGATCGAATATATCACCGCGACCACCGACGACGTCACCAAGCGCGTGATGACCCAGCCGAATTCCTTCGACGTGCTGGACACCGAATATTTCGCGCTAAAGAAGATCGTGCCGTCGGGCAACATCCTTGCCCTCGACGCGAGGAAGATCAAGGAATTCGACAACATCACGCCGGTCTTCACCAAGGGCGTCACGCCCGGCGGCAAGAAGATCGGCGGCCAGGGCACCGCACCCTGGAAGGTGCTCTATCTCGAAGGCAAGGACTCCAAGAAGTTCGCGACGTCTGCCACCGAGTTCGTCACGCTGATCCCGACCGTCTACAACGCCGACACGCTCGGCATTCGCCCCGATATCATCAAGCGTCCGATCAGCTCGTGGGCCGAGCTGCTCAACCCCGAGTTCAAGGGCAAGGCCTCGATCCTCAACATCCCCTCGATCGGCATCATGGATGCCGCGATGGTCGTGGAAGCCACCGGCAAGTACAAATATGCCGACAAGGGCAACATGACCAAGGAAGAGATCGATCTCACCATGAAGGTGATGACCGAGGCCAAGAAGGCGGGCCAGTTCCGCGCCTTCTGGAAAGACTTCAACGAGAGCGTCAACCTGATGGCCTCGGGCGAGACCGTGATCCAGTCGATGTGGTCGCCGGCGGTGACGAAGGTCCGCTCGATGGGGATTGCCTGCACCTTCCAGCCGCTCAAGGAAGGCTATCGCTCCTGGGCCTCCGGCTTCTGCGTCTCCAAGGGCGTCTCGGGTGCGAAGCTCGAATGGGCCTATGAGTTCGTCAACTGGTTCCTGTCCGGCTATGCCGGCGCCTATCTCAACCGCCAGGGCTACTACTCGGCCGTGCTCTCCACCGCGAAGGCGCATATGGAGCCTTACGAGTGGGCCTATTGGATGGAAGGCAAGGCGGCCGAGAAGGACATCAAGGCGCCCGACGGCTCGCTGCTCGAGAAGGCTGGCGCCGTGCGCGACGGCGGCTCCTACGAGGACCGCATGGGCGGCGTCGCGTGCTGGAACGCCGTGATGGACGAGAACGACTACATGGTCCGCAAGTGGAACGAGTTCATCGCGGCGTAATCTGATGGACACGTCGGAGGACATTTTGCAACAGGCATCTCCGGACCTGGTCCGGGGATCGGAGACGGCGCGCCGCAGCAAAGCGGCGCGGCTGTCACCCTCCTTCATCTCCTGGCTCCAGGCCGGGCCGATGATGCTGGTGTTCCTCGCCTTCTTCCTGATCCCGCTCGTCTTCGTCGTCATCGTCTCGTTCTGGGACTACAACGAATACCAGTTGCTGCCGGCCTTCTCGGGCCGCGGCTACACCGACACGTTCGAGGGCTGCATCGCGCAGCTCCCCGATCTCTGCACCATCGCCAAGACTTATCTGAAGACGCTAAAGCTTTGTTTCCTCGTGTGGGTCATCACACTCTTCATCGGCTTCTGGGTCGCCTACTTCCTCGCCTTTCACGTCAAGTCGAAAACTTGGCAGATGGGACTGTCGCTGCTCTGCACGATCCCGTTCTGGACCTCCAACGTGATCCGCATGATCGCCTGGATTCCGCTGCTCGGGCGCAATGGCCTTGTCAACTCAGGCTTGGTGAAGACGGGGCTGATCAACCATCCCGTTGAATGGCTGCTGTTCTCCGAATTCTCCGTGGTGCTGGCGCTGGTGCACCTCTTCACCTTCTTCATGGTGGTGCCGATCTTCAACTCAATGGTTCGCATCGACAAATCGCTCATCGAGGCCGCCTATGACGCCGGGGCGACCGGTTTCCAGACGCTAGTCAACGTCATCATTCCCCTGGCAAAACCCGGCATCGTGATCGGCTCGATCTTCGTCATCACCATCGTGATGGGCGACTTCATCACCATCGGCGTGATGGGCGGGCAGCAGATCGCGGCCGCCGGCAAGATCATCGAGACGCGGGTGAATGCGCTGCAATTCCCGGCAGCAGCGGCCAATGCCGTGATCCTGCTCGTCATCACGTTCCTGATCATCACCATGATGTCGCGTATCGTCGACATCAAGAAGGAGCTCTAGAGCATGAAGGAAGGACGCCCGCGCTCTTTCTACGTGCTCGCGATCTTCTTCGCGGCCTACACGCTGTTCCTCTACGGCCCGATGATCGCGATCTATGTGCTGTCGTTCCAGGGACCGCAGGGCGGCCTCACCTTCCCGATGAACGGTGTATCGACTTTCTGGATCGCAAAATTGTTCCAGGGCACCGGCATCGTCGATCTCGGCGCCGCCTTCCGCCGTTCGCTGCTGCTTGGCATTATCGTGATGATCGTCACCGTCGTGCTGTCGGTCGCAGCGGGCATGGCGTTTCGCCGCAAGTTCAAGGCGCAAAGCATCCTGTTCTACTCCGCGATCGCGAGCCTCATCGTGCCCTCGATCATCACCTCGCTCGGCATCTCGCTTGAATTCCGCATCATCGACGATCTGATCAAGGCGCATTGGAACGAGAATTTCGAGACCTCGATGGGTCTGCTCACCTCGGGCCTCGGTGCACATCTGACCTGGACGCTGCCGTTCGGCCTTCTCATCATGTTCGCGATCTTCAATCGCTTCGATCCCAGGCTCGAGGAAGCCGCGCGCGATCTCGGTGCGACACCGTGGCAGGCGTTCCGTCATGTCGTGCTGCCGATCATCCTGCCCTCCGTGATCGGCATTGGACTGTTCGGCTTCACACTGTCCTGGGACGAACTCGCGCGTTCCAGCCAGGCGATCGGGGCGGTGAACACGCTGCCTCTCGATCTCCAGGGCCTCACCACCACCGTGACGAACCCCGACATCTATGCGCTCGGCACCGTGATCTCGGCCGTCTCGTTCACGGTGATCGCGCTTGCGCTTGGCACCATCCACATGCTCAACAAGCGACAGGCGGCCAAAGGCTCGGACGCCGGCAAAGGGCTTGTCTGAGAAGGGGCTTGTCTGATCCGATGCGGCTTCACGTCGTCAATCCCAACACCACTGCGTCCATGACGGTGAAGATCGCCGCTGCCGCGCGCGCGGTCGCCCTGCCCGACACCGTGATCGATGCGCGCCAGCCCACGATGGGCCCGGTCTCGATCGAGGGATTTTACGACGAGGCGTTCGCGGTGCCGGGCATGCTCGGCTGCATCCGCGAGGCCGACCGCGACGGCGCGGATGCGCATGTCATCGCCTGCTTCGACGACACCGGCCTCGACGCCGCGCGCGCTGCGGCAAGGGCACCAGTGATCGGCATTGGCGAGGCCGGCTTCCACATGGCGAGCCTGATTGCCGCGCGCTTCGCCGTGGTGACGACGCTCGGTGTCTCCATCGTGCCGATCGAGCATAATTTGCGGAAATACGGCCTCGCCGAACGCTGCGCGCGCGTCCGCGCCGCCGAGGTGCCGGTGCTCGCGCTCGAGGAGCGCAACACCGATGCGCTCGCTAAAGTCTCTACGGAAATCACGGCCGCGATCCGCGACGATCGCGCAGAGGCCATCGTGCTCGGTTGCGCCGGCATGGCCGATCTCGCCAATGAACTCGCCGCCACGCACAGCCTGCCCGTGATCGACGGCGTCGCCGCCGCGGTGACCTTGGCAGAATCACTGGTGCGACTGGGACTGAAGACCTCCCGGCTCGGGCCCTACGCGGCGCCGCGCTCGAAGACCTATTCCGGTCCGTTTTCGCTGTTTCAGCCCTGATCTCTGCCTCTGACGGGGGCACGGATGCCCTAAGGCATCCTGATTGTTGGTTTTTTTGCTCTTAGCCTCTTTTTGGTCCCATTCCTTGCCGACACGTAACGCTTTCGGGACGCCCCGGTAACCTCAGGTTGCCGGTCTTCGCCACTCACCAAGTTTCAATTTGGGTTTTGTCAGCGATGATCGATCTCGCAGAGGACACACGGTCCCATCCCCTCTTTCGCCTTGGCGCCCAGCCTATCGCGCTGACCGCCGCCGCGCTCCTGCTCCTGATCGCGGGGGTGACCTCGATCGCGATCTGGCGTGCCTATACCGGTGCGGCCCCTGAGGCCGACCGGGTGGTGGCGTCGCGGCAGCTGCAGGCTCGCACCGCACAGGCATCCGAGCAGCTGGTCGAGAAGACCAAGGGGCTGGAGGCAACCCAGCAGGAATCGATTGACCAGCTCCAGGTCGTGCAAGACCAGCTCCAGAGTGTGAAGCGCTTGCTCGCATTCCAGCAGGCCGACACCAAGCGTCTGTCCGAGCAGGTCACGATACTCAACGAGTCCATCGATGGCCTGCGGCAATCCTTTGCCAGCGCCCGGGCGAGCGAGGCGGAGACTCCCTCAGTTACCCGCAGGAAACCTGCACGGCATCGTGTCCATGCCAGTGCACGCAAGCGCTCGCGCGGCTGAGCAGCCGGCGCCGCCACCCTTAAATTTTTGGACTTGTGAACTGGATCACATTCGCCCGTGTGATTCCAAGCGATGCTCGCCGTTACCGGATGGCGTGAGCCGATTTCAATGTCCGGGGCTGGCAAGGTCGTTGACGGTATATTGCGTCAACGGCCTTGTTTTTTGACGGGTACCGCCGCCTATTCGCAGACATCCACGGGGCGGATGCGCCAGCCCGCTGGCGTCATGACGCGCTTCCGCACAACGTAGCAGCCGCCATAACCGCCATCATCGTATCGGGTACCATAGTAATATGGATTGCCGTAATACGGTTGGCCGTAGCCGTAATACCCGCCGTAGTAACCTGCGCCGGCGATACCGGCACCGATGGCGACGCCTGGCCAGAAGCCACCGCCATGCCAGTGGCCGCCATGACCCCAGCCGCCACCACGGCCCCAGCCACCGCCGCCATGACCCCAGCCGCCGTGACCGCCCGCTTGTGCCGCCTGCGGCATCGACGACCCAACCGCCACCACAGCCAGCGCCGTCAACATCATCTTCCGTATCATCACTCGATCCTCTGCGTGGATACCCTCCACGCTCCAAAGCAGGACCAAGCTAATCGGCTTGAGGCGTTCCTGACAGCCTCACTGTCTCACTTCCCCGCGAGCGTCAGCAGCCGCGGCAGATGCTCTTGAGCTTCTTGTCGAGCAGCCGGTTCTCGGCGTTGACGGCGGCGTCGGTGGACCCACCTGCGCCGGTCCCAGTGGTGACGCCGGGTGCATTCGCACCGGACGATTGGGCGGTCCCCAGACTGTTGGTGCCTGGCGCGGGAGCCGGAGAATTGGCGACACCTCCGGCCGATCCTGTGGAGCCGCCGGTGGCTTGCGCGAACGATGCGGCCGGCACCGGGACAAGGGCGAAGATCACGATCACGGTCTTGATTGAACGGGCTATAGGCAATCTGGCCATTGAAATTCTCCTTCGCCGATCAACCGCCGCAGCAAGGACCGGTTCCGGAACAAATGCCGTCGCATCAGCTTGAAACCGGGAAGGCGGGCACGATCACGCGCAAGCTGATCTTCTGCTCCGCAATCAGAAAGGCGCAGTCACGATGAACGATCGCGATGCTTTTGCAGAAGGCGAACGCGCGGCGCGTAAAAACATTCCGGCGGAAGCCAATCCGTACCAGGACGGTAGCGATGAGCATGCCCTATGGTCCGCGGGGCACGAGAAGGTCGCAAGCGCAATAGAAGCGCGCGAGTCCGAAGGAAGCTGAGTTCACCCGATCCGCTTGAGGCCCTTTGTGAAGCGCGGTCCATTGGCGACGTAGAACTTCGCAGCACTCCCCATCTTCTGCACCTGAGCATCGTCGAGCGTGCGGATCACCCGCGCCGGCGAGCCGATGATCAGGGACCGTTCGGGAAACTCCTTGCCCTCGGTGATGACGGAGCCGGCGCCGACGATGCTGTTGCGCCCGATCCTGGCGCCGTTCATCACGATTGAGCCCATGCCGACGAGTGCGCCCTCCTCGATGGTGCAGCCGTGCAGGATGACGTTATGCCCGACCGTACAGTTCCTGCCGATCTGAAGCGGAAAACCGAGATCGGTGTGGCAGGTCGAGCCGTCCTGCACGTTGGCGCCCTCGCCGATCTCGATCCACTCATTGTCGCCGCGCAGCACCGCGCCGAACCAGACGCTCGCGCCCGGCTTCAGGCGCACGCGGCCGATCACGGTAGCGGTCTCCGCGATGAAGTAGTTGCCGTCGGCGGGAAGGTCGGGCGCCTGCCCGTCGAGCTCGTAGATCGCCATGAGGGTCTCCTGTCGCGTCAACCCCAGCCATAGCGAAACGGCGGCCTTGACGCAAAGGGCCGCCGCGCAGGCAGCCCTACAGCGCGCGCATCAGACCAGAACGCCGGCCGCGCGGAGCGTCATCAGGAAGAAGGTGCCGCTCATCATGCTCCAGAAGCCGGCGATGACGGTCGCCATCATCACGAATTCGACGCGGCGGCTCTCCACCTGCCTGCCGCGCAGAGTATTGCGCATGATGATGAAAGGCGCCGCGAACACCAGGAACGGAACCGCCGCGAAGGTCTTCGGCGCCACGCCGTCCTGCAACAGACCGAAGCCGGCCGGCCGCTGTGCGACCGTCTGGTATCCGCTCACGAGCGCTCCCGCGAGCGCGAAACCAATGCCGATCGAGAAGAATGTGTTGAGAGCTTCAGGTGTCATCGGAACAGTCCGCCCTTACGCAACGCGAGGTACCTTCCTGTGACAAAGAGTGCCGGTTAACGCTACATTATCCTTAAGGAAAGGTTAACGCCGCCAGCCGTTCCACGCAGGCCTCTCTCCCTTCCCTGCAGCCGGCCAACGCTCCGCGAAATCGCCACCACGTGGCATATTCGCCGCTGATTCGTCGGCCATCGGCCGACTTCCGGCTCATTCGCGCGGCTCATGACGGTGTTTTCGGCAATTTCCCCTCAATCTCCCCGGGTGCGCACCCGGGCCCACGTCGTCCCGATCGTGCTCGGCGGCATTGCCGCGGTGTGCGCCGTCGCGCTCGTCGCCTATTTGTTGTGGCCGACCTGGGGGCCGAGCGGCGCGAACGCCCCAGACAAGCTGCCGGTGAGCGTCGGCGGCACGCTGTTCAACCTGCCGACCAACGCGATCCGCATGAAGATCCAGCGCCACTCCGGGCCACAGGAGCGGATCGATCTCGACTTCCTGTACCCTTCGCTGGAGCCGCCGGGCGCGCCGAAGCACGTCACCGCCGAGAGCGTGGATGCGGCGATGCAGCCGATCGACCGCATCTTCCTGTCGATCGCCGCGCATCGCGATGCGCTCTCGCCCGAGCAGCGCACCGCCACGATTTATCCACGCTATCTCGACCAGGCCGCGGCAATGCCTCAGGACGGGCTGACGATGCGGATATTCCGCGCTGACACGCCTTACGGCACCGAGGATCTCTATTCTGCCGCAAGTCCCGCGCTGACCGCGCGCTGCACGCGCGATGGTGCGACGCCCGGCATGTGCCTCGCCGAACGCCGCGTCGGCGGCGCCGACCTCACCTTCCGCTTTCCGCGCAGCTGGCTGTCGCAGTGGCGCGATACGGCGGAAGCGATGGAGAAGCTGACGGCGCAGCTGCGCGGCCCGAAGGGCTGAACGCGACCGCGCGACCTGCGCCTCCAAAACAAAAAACTGCGAAAACAACCCCATGCACAGTAGCCAAGCTCCTGTAATGCTTCGTATTTTTCGAAGTCAGCTTCGCGCGTATGGTGTCAGGATGGGGCGGCGGCGAAGCTGTTGCTCGTCCTTGCGAGCGAAGCGAAGCAATCTCGGCTACATTGCCTTTTCATCTCAATGCACGATGCCGTGCTCGTCCGACTCACGGACCGAACCGGCAGGCATCCGCGACAGAGGTTAGTCCTGATTCTCCGCAGAAGTGACGGTGTGTGGCTAAATGAACCGCAGCGATGGGCGGCAGAGGGTGATGACCTGCGGATCCTCACGGACAAGGCCACGGATTTCTGGCGCGAAACCCATTACGGCTTCAATCGCGATAGCGGACATTTCCTGGGCTTTCCGACAGGCGAAGCATTCACCGCAGATTTGCGTGTTCAGGGCGATTTCCGGGCGCTCTATGATCAGGCGGGGATCATGGTGCGCCTCGACGCGCATCATTGGGTCAAAGCCGGAATCGAATTGTCAGATGGCCGCGCTATGCTCGCGAGCGTGCTGACAAACGGGCAATCAGACTGGGCGACAGCACCCTATGAGCATAATGCCAGCGACTTCTGGGTCCGCGCGACCATCGCCAACGGTGTCCTTCGTCTGCAGGTTTCGGCCGACGGCAAATCCTGGCCCCTCATGCGGCTGGCGGCGTTTCCTAAAGCAAACTCCTACCTTGTGGGACCGATGGCCTGCACACCCGAACGGGCGGGGCTAGAAGTCGTATTCTCGACGTTTCGTCTGACACCTCCCCTCGGAAAAGACCTGCACGACCTGAGCTGAACATCACCCTTGCAGAAATATGTTCTTGCAAGAAAGCAAAGGCATGGAGCCGCGCCCGCGCGGCCCCGTTGAGCGAGACGATCGCCGAACTATTCCTGGTCGACGAGGTCGTCCTCGAGGATCGCCATCTGGAATTGGAACGAGCGATCATCGTCCTCGTCGTCGACGAAGAGCACACCGATGAATTCCTCGCCGATATAGACCTCGGCGGAATCATCCTTCTTCGGCCGCGGCACGACGCGGATCTTGGGATTGCCGAATACGCGCTTCAAATACGCGTCGAGCTTCCTAACTTCCTTGACGTCCACGGCAAGTCTCCAATCGAAATCTGGGTTGGCGCGGGTTTTAGGACGAGACGCGACCAACCGCCAGCATGAATTGCCAAAGAATTTTGGGACGAAAGGGGCGGAAAATCCGCCCATTCCGACAAGCTCGAAGGCCCGCCTCAGAGGCCCATCTCAGAGTCCCATGGCGTTGATCATCTGATCCATGGTGCGCGACGGCTCGGCGCAGCCAGCTTCGCCGACGACCTTGGCAGGCACGCCTGCGACCGTCACGTTGTGCGGCACCGGTTTGACCACGACCGAGCCCGCCGCGATGCGCGCGCAATGACCAATCTCGATGTTGCCGAGGATCTTCGCGCCGGCGCCGATCAGGACGCCGTGGCGGATTTTCGGATGGCGGTCCTCGTTCTCCTTGCCGGTGCCGCCGAGCGTAACGCCATGCAGGATCGAGACGTCGTCCTCGATCAGCGCAGTCTCACCGCAGACGAAGCCGGTGGCGTGGTCGAGGAAGATGCCGCGGCCGATGCGCGCGGCGGGATTGATGTCGGTCTGGAATACCGCAGACGCCCGGCTCTGCAGATAATACGCAAAATCCTTGCGGCCCTTCAGATAGAGCCAATGCGCGAGGCGGTGGGTCTGGATGGCGTGAAAGCCCTTGAAATAGAGCAAGGGATCGATGAAGCGCGAGGTCGCGGGGTCGCGATCGTAGACGGCGACGAGATCGGCGCGGAAGGCGTTGCCGAGATCGGGATCGTCGCGCAGCGCCTCGTCATAGGTCTGGCGCACGAGATCGCCCGACAGCGCGGAATGATCGAGCCGGTCGGCGACTCGATGGATCACCGCATCTTCCAGGCGGCTGTGATGCAGCACCGTCGAATAGATGAAGGTCGCAAGCTCCGGCTCGCGATGGACGATGTCCTCCGCTTCGCCGCGGATCCGATCCCAGATCGGATCAAGCGTTGCAAGCTTTCCTCCCGGATTGACCTGATGCACTGCCATGAGATCTGCTCTTTCGAATTGGCTCGTTTCACTGGTTCTATAACACAGTCTAGGCGACAAAGTCCTGACGGGCTTGCCTGAGAGTGAACAGTGCGTTGTCCGGCGGGGGCATGCCAACGCGTTGAATCACAACAGTTTCTTCCGACACCCCGGGCGGCAAGGTCGGCTCAAAATGGTCAGGGTTTCGCCAAATTCAAGCCGGGCGGCGTCAAACTATTGGTGAATTCCGCCTCAACGGTAATTGCGGGCATGGTCCGAGTGAGGACGGAGCGGATTTGACCATCACCACCGATCATGCGCGCGCGGGCGCCGCGGGCTCACTCTGGCTGCGGCTCGCCGCCATCGCCCTGCCGCTCCTGTTGATCGCGCCGGCATTCTGGAACGGCTATCCGCTGTTGCAATGGGATACCGGAGGCTATCTGGCGCGCTGGTACGAGGGCTATCTCGTCCCGAGCCGCTCCACCGTCTTCGGCATCTATCTGCACTATGGCGAAAGTTCAGGGTTCTGGATCAACCTCGCGGTCCAGTCGCTGGCCACGCTGTGGCTGTTGCAGCTCACCTTGCGCGTGCTCTCGATGATGCAGACGTTCCGTTTCGTCGTGATCAGCCTGCTCCTGATCCTGTCGACTGCGCTGCCCTGGCTTGCGAGCATGCTGCTCACCGACATTTTTGCAGGCCTGTCGGTGCTGTCGCTATTCCTGCTGGTCATCGGTGGGCCGCGGACCTCGGCGCTCGAAAAAATCTCGCTGTTCGTCTTCACGGCCTTTGCCGCCGCGACCCACAGCGCCACGCTCGGCGTGCTGCTCGGGCTCTGCATCGCTGGCTGGATGGCGCGGCCGTTGCTGGGGCGCCGGCTTCCGATCGCCGGATTGGCCCAAGCGAGCCTCACCATCCTCGCTGGCGGCCTGATGCTGGTGTCGGCGAACCATGCCTTGTCGGGCAAGTGGACGTGGACGCCCGGCGGCACCGGCGTCGCCTTCGGCCGCATGATGCAGGACGGCATCGTTGCGCGTTATCTCAATGACCATTGCCCACGCAAAAAACTCAAGCTCTGCCCCTATCGCGACCAATTGCCGGCGAGCGCCGACGAATTCCTGTGGGGCAAGAGCATGTTCAACACGCTCGGCCGCTTCGAAGGCATGAACGACGAGATGGGCACCATCGTCGTGGGTTCGCTCGCCGACTATCCTGTCTGGCAGGCCGGCGCGGCCTTGCAGGCGCTGGGCCAGCAATTGCTGCATGTGGCGACCGGCGAAGGCACCAATGGCTGGATCCCGCACACCCGCGGCATCATCGAACGTTATGTCCCCTCGCAGGCCGCGCCGATGCGCGCCGCACGCCAGCAGAATTGGGGACTCGATTTCGACACCATCAACTGGCTGCACGTTCCCGTCGCGCTGGCCTCGATGCTGGCGCTGGTCGCGCTGCTGGCGCATGCCCTCGCGAACCGCCGGCTCGACGACCTGACCTTGCTGGCGGCGACCATCACGCTGGCGCTGCTCGGCAATGCCTTCATCTGCGGCGTGATCTCCGGCCCGCACGACCGCTACGGCGCGCGGATGGTGTGGGTTGCGACCTTCACCGTGCTGATGGCGCTGGCGCGCCGCCTTGGGGAAGACAGCAAAGCGCGGTGAGATTGGGGTGAAGCGCCATCGTGCCTGGTTTCGTCCGAGCAGCGATCGCGTTTATCCAGTAAGACCAGCGCATTCGTTCTCAAGGGTGTTTGGAGCCCTTCATCGCCCCCGCAAATCGGCACACGCGGCGGGGCGGTGGCATGAGCACGACCAGCCGTTAGTCAGCCGACTGCGTGAAAACGGACCCAAGTGCGAGACGGTCAGTGCCGTACAACAACTGAGGCGTTCCGCGGCTAGCTCTTTGTGCCGGTGCCGCCGGCACCGGAAGAATGATTTCGGAAGCGACCCTCCAGTCCTTCCCGACGCGAAGCCAGTTGCTGATCATGAGAAACGGCCTGGCTGTTCCATCTTGCCCCGCATAAGAGACGGTGATGGTCATCGGCACATAGGACTCGGCGACGTCGCGCGTCAGGCCGACAACCCTGAGCTTCGAAAAATCTGGCTCGAGTACGACCGGACGGGGCTACCGATATCATGCAGCTATTGATCAATCGCCGCGTTACCCCAAAAGCCGGCCCAGTTTCCCTCGGACGGGATCGCGCTCTTGGCCACCAAAAGGGCCGAGGGCGATTGCCAGAACATCCGATACAGAGCCTTGAAATCATGCTTGTTTGCCAATTCCATCAGCCTGCCGAACTTCGATTTGATTGCGCTGAGCGTCGCAGCATTCAGCGGCTCTCTGCTGACGGCGGGAGCAGACGCGGCAGACACGGTGGTAAGAGCCACAGCAGTGAGGGTGACAAGAAGTGCCTTATACATGCAGGAATGTCCGTTCCAATGCGTCGCTCACATCATGACAACACTTGTTGCGTTTCCGCGATTGGAGGTGTTCACGTCCGTGAGCTGAAGTGTCGTCAGGACGTTTCAGCACTCTACGGATGCCTGGCTTAAAATGGTCGAGCGGGAGCGCGCGGGCTCCCGGCGCCACAGCGCCGGGAGCGGTACCGTCACCTCGTGAGGGCGGCTTTTTCGATCACCTCAGCGACCTGCTTCGCATGGACGACGAGCGAGGCATGGCTGCCGGTGACTTCCGTCGTCTGGGCGTGGATCCTGGCCGCGAACGACTTCTGGGCCTCGGGCGCGAGCACTTTGTCCTTCGTGCTGATGACGTAGAACGTCGGCTTGTTATGCCAGGCCGCAACGTCGACCGGGGCTTCGAATGCAACGTGGTTCAGCGGAAGCTGCGAGTTGGCCAGGTGCGCGGCGATCTCCGGAGGAAGGTCAGCCGCGACGGCTGACGGAAACACCTTTGGATCGATGTACAGATTGCCCTTCGCATCGGGGTGGATCGCCTTGCCGCCTTCGGTCGGCGGACCGGCCTTTGCCAGCGACGCCAGGGATTCACCGACCTCCGGCGCAAAGGCGGACACATAAACCAGCGCCGAAACCTTGGGATCGTTGCCGGCTTGCGTGATCACCACGCCGCCCCATGAGTGGCCGACCAGAACGGTCCTGCCGGCTTGCTTCGCGAGCGCCTGTTTGGTCGCATCGACGTCGGCGGCGAGCGAAGTGAGTGGATTTTCGACGAGCGTGACGTTGTAGCCTTTCTTGGTGAGAATATCGGCAACCGGCTGCCAGCTCGTCTGGTCTACGAAGGCGCCGTGCACGAGCACGACGTTGTGGGCTGCCCCCTTGGGCAGTTCGGCGGAATGTACGGCTCCGACCAACGTCGTTCCGGCCAGGAGGACGGTGGCGGCTGAGAGGAGAATAGTTCGCATTGTTTGTTCCTGTTGGCATATCGGACGAAAGTAGTCCGGGGGAATGGACAGGCGTTTCCAGCAAGGTCGCGGTTCTTCCATCTGCCGTTGGCGAAATGGTTGCCGCACGTCCCGTCGGCCCGCCGTGGCATGACGTATTCCGTGGACCTCTCGGACGATAGGGACCAATCGTCCGTGTCTTGTGTCCGATCGTCCGCGGTTCTAGTCTCGGGGGATGGATATACTCACCCAGGTGCTCGATCGGGTTCGTCTCGGCGGGACGCTGCTCTTTCACTTCGAGCTCGGCCATCCCTGGCATCTTGAGTTGCCGGCGCGCCCCTACGCCCTGTTTCACTATCTCAGCCAAGGTTCAGCGACCCTCGCGCTCGAACAGGGAGAGGAAATCCAGATCACCGGGGGCGATTTTGTCGTCATCACACGTGGCGAGCCCCATGTGTTTTATTCGGATCGCCGGGCCGAGCCTTTGCGCATCGTGGATATCGAACGGTCGTCGCCACGCCTCGGATTCGTTCGTCACGGCAGCCGTGCAAAGCCGCTCTCGACCATGCTCTGCGGCAATTTCACGGTGTCGCGGCCGACGTTTGGCAGCGTGCTGGAGTTGCTTCCACCCGTGCTCTTGCTGAAGCCGACGTCCGACCGTGGTTGGCTTGAAGCCATCCTGCGCCGCATGATGAGCGAGTCCGCGCTCGAGCGTCCTGGCCAAGGCGTCGCGCTTTCACGACTGACGGAAGTGCTCTTCGTCGAGGTGCTGCGAAGCTGGATCGCGTCTCTCAGTCCCGGGCAAGGCGGCTGGATCGGGGCCATTTCTGACCCCCATATCGGACCGGCGCTGAAGCTGATTCACGAAAGTCCGGAGCAGCTTTGGACGCTGAGCGACCTAGGCCGTCGCGTCGGGCTCGGCCGCTCGGCATTTTCGGCGCGCTTCACTAGGCTCGTGGGCCAGCCCATGCAACGTTATGTGATCGAACGCCGGATGGCGGAGGCGGCGTTCCTGCTGGAAACCAGCGACGAACCGATCGCACGGATTGCCAACCGGATCGGTTACGAGACTGCAGCGGCGTTTTCGAAGTTGTTTCACCGGCACATTGGTCAGTCGCCCGGCCGTTACCGGGCTGCGCGACGCGCCGACGGAGCCCGTGCGCAGTTGGACGGATCGGAATTGCAAGTATCCGATTGACCTCGATAAAGCTGTGGCTTCGAGCTGAGTCTCATATGCGCCCTTAGCGAACCCCGATCCCTAGGTACAGGAATGGACGGTTGCCGAACGGAGTGGATGGCCCACACCGCCTCATCGCCTCAGGCGCGGCGTGAGAGGAAATCGAGCACGCCAGTCTTGTAGACCTTGTCGCCGACTGCGCGCATGTGATCGCGACCGGGAATATCGAGCACTTCCGAACCCGGGATGATGGCACCGAGTGCGCTGGCCGAACCCGCGACGTCGTCGGTGCTGCCGACCGCGATCAGCACGGGCACGTCGATGCGCGCGGCTTCGTCCTTCGTCATGAGATCGCGCGTGCCGCGCAGGCAGGCGGCCAGCGCCTTGCGGTCGGAACGGGTTTGGTCTGCAAAAGCACGAAACGTGCGTCCGACGGGATCGGAGACGTCGTCGAGCGAGGGCGCTTCCAGCGCCTTCGCGACGTTCTCGCCGGGCCCGGTGCCCTCGATCAGGCCGCCGATGCCGATGCCGCCAAGGATTGCCGAACGCAGGCGCTGCGGCTCGTTGAGGGAGAGCCAGGCCGTCATCCGTCCGCCCATCGAATAGCCCATGAGATCGGCCTGCGGGATGGCGAGGTGATCCATCAGCGCGAGCACGTCGGCGGCCATGGTCGGGATGGAGTACTGCGCGGGCTCGTAGAGCTTTGCGCTTTCGCCATGGCCGCGATTGTCGAGCGCAATGACACGGCGGCCGTTCTTGCGCAGCTCCGAGACCCAGGTCGGATAGACCCAGTTCACGTTCTTGCTGGAGGCAAAGCCGTGCACCAGGATGATCGGATCGCCCTCGCCTTCGTCGAGATAGGCAATTTCAACGGCGCCGTTGTGAAAGCTCGGCATCATCAGTTCCGCAATCTTGAGGGGAAGAGGTATCTTAGGCCGTGATGGCAGGGCTTGCCAGAACGGCTTCGGCGGCGATCCGCGCCTGGCGAAGTCGCCGCGCCCGTCTGCGATCGCACCAGGCCTGGGTCAGGCGCTCCGTCGTCGCCTTGATCGAGGACAACAGGCCGAGCAGCGTCAACGCCGCACCGAACAGCCAGAGTGCAAGATTGAACGCCCCGCCGATCAGCAGCAGCGCGCCGCGGCCGAGCAGCTTCAGAATCGCGCGCGTCTTGCCGCCCTGCGCTTCCGCGAGCCGCGCCGCGCGTGCGACGTCCTTGGGACCTTCAGCGATGCGCAAGCTATCCATCGCGCCGCGCGTGCCGGTCTTCTCGACCACGCGCGTAACATCCTTGCCGAGCCGAACCAGCGCGCCGGCCTTCTCGGCGCGGAACGCGGCCTTGATCGCGCTCAAGGTCTGGCCCGGCCGCAGCACCGAGCCGGAGGCAACCGCGTTCTGGAGCATCGGCGTATCGACGACCTCGCGCGCGGACCGGCCGGCCCACGCCGCTAGTCCCTCGCCGAGCCGGCCGACCTTGCGCGCGTCCTTCACCAGCGTCAGCCCGGCGCGAACCGGCGCGGCACCGCCGACGGAGACGTAGGTCACGGCCGTGACCGCGAGACCCGCGGCCGCAAGGCCCAGCACCAGGCGATCGGTCTCCTCGCCCATGGCGAGGTGCTTGCCCTCGCGGACGACGTCCCTGATGTCGCCGATGACGAAGAGATCGCCGGCCACGGTTCCCGACAAGCTCGCAACATCATCCGCGTTGCCGGTAACGAGACCGGTGGCAAACCGTTTTGCGAAATGCGAAGTGGAGTTTTCGGCTTTGACCGCGTCACCGACACGGCTCGGGAGGTCGTCAGGCAGCGCGATGTTGCGGTCGCGCGCCAGTGCGACAAAACTGTCGGCAAGATCGGCATCGCCCGATGCGAGCGCGACCTCGATGTTGTCTTGAATCAGGCGGTCGTTGTGCCGCAGCAGCGCGTCGAGCTTGATCTCTGAGAGCGCGGCGGGATCGTCCTGGGCGGCCAGAATCGCCCCGGCCTCGCGGGCGTGCGGTGCTACCTGCGCGAGCATGAAGCCGCATGCCGCGATACCGGTCAACGCTGTGCTGATTCGCAACCACTTCATGCGGAGAGCCTGGACGGTCCTGAGATCGTTGACGCCTAACGGTTGTCTTTCGTCGCAATTACGCTCGTCCACAGACATAGTATGCCAAAATTGCGACACAACGTCCCCGACGAAAGAAGGGCTTCTCTCAGGCCGCAAGATTGTGTCGAATTTGCATGAGCAAATGAGCATGGGGCATTGCGGAGCTTTCGGTTCCGCTGGACTAGCAATCATCTCCACCCACCAGTATGGTCCGCGGCGCCTTAATAATGCCGCGGCAGTCGTGATTGTGTCTGCCGCCATTGCCACTCCAGGATGAGTACGATGTCCGACCATGTCGTCCCGCACTTCCACAACGATGCCGGTGTCCCCGTCATCGAGATCGGCTCGCAAGAGTTCATGTGCGTGGGCGCCAACCCTCCGTTCGATCATCCGCACGTCTTCCTCGACCTCGGCAACGACAACGAGATCATCTGCCCGTACTGCTCGACTCTGTACCGTTTCGCCGCCGACCTGAAGGCGGGCGAAGCCCGTCCGCCGGAATGCGTCCTGAAGGACAAGGTGGCCTGACCGCTTCCATCGGCCAGGGGTGGCGCTCTCCCGAACGATTGTCATCGCCGGTGCCGGCATCGGTGGACTGACGGCTGCGCTTGCGCTCGCGGCCCGCGGCTTCCGCATCATCGTGCTGGAAAAGGCCGAGCGGCTCGAGGAAGTCGGCGCCGGTCTGCAACTCTCCCCGAACGCCAGCCGTGTGCTGGTCGAGCTCGGCCTCACCGAGCGCCTCAAGTTGCGCGCCGTGATCCCGGAGGCAGTCTCGATCATGAGCGCGCGGGCCGGCGGTGAGCTTTTGCGCATGCCGCTGGGAGAAGCCGCCGCCGAGCGCGCCGGCGCCCCCTATTGGGTGGTGCACCGCGCCGACCTGCAATCCGCCCTCGCCGGCGCAGTTTCCGACCATCCCGATATCGACCTGAAACTCGGCGCGACCTTCGAAGACGTCGCGCCTCACGCCAAGGGGCTGACGGTGGTTCATCGCAGCGGCACGATCCGGCGCAGCGATCTCGCCAGTGCGCTGATCGGCGCCGACGGTATCTGGTCGACGGTGCGCCAGCATCTATTCCCCGAGGTGCAGCCGCGCTTCTCCGGGCTGATTGCCTGGCGCGGTACGCTCGATGCCACGCAACTGCCGAAGGACTACACAGCGCGCCGGGTCCAGCTCTGGATGGGCCCGAATGCCCATCTCGTCGCCTACCCGATCGCGGGCGGACGCCAGATCAACGTGGTCGCGGTGCTGCCGGGCACCTGGAACAGGCCGGGCTGGAGCACGCCCGGCGATCCCCGCGAAGTGCTGGACGCCTTCGCCGCGCCGCGCTGGCCGCCGCCGGCGCGCATGATGCTCGCCACAGTCGACAGCTGGCGGAAATGGGCGCTGTTCGGCGTCCCCGACGACTGCCCCTGGAGTAAAGGCCCGGTCGCGCTGCTCGGCGACGCCGTGCATGCGATGCTGCCGTTTGCGGCCCAGGGCGCCGGCATGGCGATCGAGGACGCCGCGGTGCTCGCGCAGCATTTGAGCCCTGAGATCGCCGAGACCACCGCGGGCATCACGGCAGCGCTGAGACAATACGGCCGGACGCGCCAGGCGCGCGTGCGGCGGGTGCAGCGGACCGCTCGGCAGCAGGGCCGCATCTATCATTTCAGTGGGCCGCTCGCTTACGCGCGCGATCTTGCGGTCCGCGCCCTCGGCCCGGAACGCATGCTGGCACGGCAGGACTGGATCTACGGCTGGCGGCCCTGACGCGAGGCGCTAGTTTCAGCGCACGGCTCTTGTCGATTTCGGGCCAGGCTTGATCGGGGCAGGATTGGCAGCGGGCGCCGCGGCGGCCGGCGTCGCCTCGGGGGGCGTTTCCCGGCACTTGTTGCGGCGCCAAGCGTCATCGGCCATCTGCGCCTGCCCGCGTACCGCGATGTAGTCGTTGCGATAGGCAAGCTCCGACACCACGGCGCCGCCCGCGCCGGTCTGTGCCTTGTCCATCAGCCTCTGCAAATCGCCGGTGCGGTTGGCGATCGACTTGCGCTCGCCTTCGAGCTGCTTGCAATCGTACAATTCGTACTTGGCGGGATCGGCAAAGGCCGGAGCGACCGTCTCGCTCATGCCGGCGCAGCCGGACAGCGCGAAGTCGGCCGCGAGCAGCGCGGCGACCACGCAGCACGGGCGCAGGCGATATTGGATCAAAGCTGACATGCCGGATGAATAGTCCCCGTCGATTGAGAATGCCTAAAGCAACAACAGATGTCCGGATTGAGGCTTTGCCTTGTGCCGCCGGCTCGCCTAAGGAAGAACCACCCCTCCGGCCTGCAAATGCCAATTCCAGACCGCCGGCAAGGGACTTAAGTGGCTGATCTCGTTGGATCAAGCGGGCATGGCGGAATTGGTAGACGCAAGGGACTTAAAATCCCTCGGCGCGCAAGCGCTGTGCCGGTTCGACCCCGGCTGCCCGCACCACGAAAGCTGCGCGGAGGATCCCGCCGCGCGCGGCGGCCGCGAGCGCTGATACCTCATCAATTCCTGTCTGCTCCTGCACCGCCTGCCAGCCATCCCGAAACGTTGCTTGTGCAACGCAGCATTGAAGATAGATAAGGGCCTCAAATCAGAGGTGAGCTTCTTGTCCGACGTCAATGCCGACGACTGGGTGTCCTCGGGACACCGTCCCATGGGTTTCCCCGAATTCGTCATCGTGATCGCGTCGATCATGGCGCTGAATCCGCTTGCGATGGACATGATGCTCCCGGCACTGCCCAATATCGGGTCGGCCTTCAATATCCCCGTCGCCAACCATCTTCAGCTGGTGCTGTCGACCTTCCTGATCGGCTTTGGCGCGGGGCAGTTCGTCATGGGCCCGCTGTCGGATCGCTTTGGCCGCCGCCCGGTGCTGCTCGGCGGGATGGCGGTCTATGCGGTGGCAAGCGTGCTGGCGATTGCGGCGCCGTCGTTCGAGACGCTGCTGCTGGCACGCGCACTGCAGGGTTTCGGTACCTCGGCGACTCGCGTGATCGCGACCTCGATCGTGCGCGACTGTTACGTCGGCCGCCGCATGGCGAGCGTGATGTCGCTTGCGATGATGATCTTCATCGCCGTCCCCGTGATCGCCCCTTCGTTCGGACAGGCGGTGCTGCTGGTGACGCAATGGCGCGGCATCTTCGTCGTGCTGATGCTCTACGGGCTGCTCGCGCTTGCATGGTCCGTGCTGCGGCTTCCGGAGACCCTGCCTGAGAGCGAACGCAGGTCGCTTGCGCCGGCCGACGTGCTCACGGCCTACTGGCAGACCGTGACCCATCGCCAAACCCTCGGCTATGCGCTCGCCGCCGGTAGCGTCATGGGCGCGCTGTTCGCCTACGTATTTTTGGCTCAGCAAGTTTTTGTCGGCATCTATCACCTCGGCCATTATTTTCCGCTCGCCTTCGCCGGGATCGCGGCCGGCACCGCCATTGCCGGCTTTCTCAATGCGCGATTCGTCGGGACCCTCGGCATGCGCGTGATCTCGCACGGCGCGCTGACGCTCTACACCGCGGTGGCGGGAGTGATGCTGCTGACGGAAAGCCTCGCCGCGTTGCCGCTTCCCCTGTTCATGGTGCTCTCGGCGCTGATGATGTTCTCGTTCGGCATGATGGTCGCCAACTTCACTGCACTCGCCATGGAGCCGCAGGGCCACATCGCCGGCACGGCGTCCTCGCTCTACGGCTCGATCACCACGCTGATCGGCATCGCCGTCGGCATGGCCATCGGACAAAGCTTCGACGGCACGTTGCTGCCGTTCTCGGTCGGCTTCTTCGTGTCGTCCCTCGCCGCGCTCGCGATCGTGCTGGTGGTGGAGAGAGGACGGTTGTTCAGGCCGCATCATCGCGCCATCGGCTGAGGAACTCCGTGGCGCTCTCGATGTTGTACTGCAACAATTTGAAAGGGCGCTTCAATGGAACCGAAACACCGTAAAGACCACGACGCCGCGGAACGGGCGGAGACGGAACGCACGCCGTCGAGCGCCGAAAAGACCGCCGTCACCGTGCCATTCGCGAGTGAAGGGCTCGAGCGGGTCCGCGACAGCCACTGCTGAGCAAGACGCCTATTCCGTTGCGCGCCTGCTGGCGCTGAAATCGTCCGCAATGCCTTCGGGTGCCGCGCCGCTTCCACGGGGCGGCACCATCAGCACAAACACTTCCCGCGTGAGACCGGGCCGGCCCCATAGCTGCGCCTGTATGATAAGTTCCCGCCTGATGAAATGCCCGGCGCGCCCGGCCACCGAGTCCATCCACCGGCTGCAGTCATCCTGATCGCGAAAACAGAGCGCGGCCCAGCCGCGCTCCAGCGTCGTCTTGTGCGGCAAGCCCCCGGGATATTGATCCTCGAACGGCCGCACGTGGTGCGGGTGGTCCGGGCTGTAGAAGGCTGTCGCGAAGGCCGGTGAATCGTCGCCGCTGACGGCGGCGAGCGGCTCGTCCGTCAGTTCGCGCCACTCGCGTGTCAATCGGCTCGCCGCCTGCGCGTAGAAATTGCGCCCCTCCTCGTAACCGTGATGGTTGCGATAGACCGCGTGGGTCGGCGCGGCGACGAGGACGGCCGTGAGCGCGACACCGGCCACGACCACGGTGAGGTTGACGGTGTAAAAGCGCTCGATTGAATAATTTGTGCCGCAGACCACGAGAATGGCGAACAGAAACAACCCTTGCAAAGCCCATAGCGACGGCAGATCGGTGCCCATCACGAGCGAGATCAGGACCGGCAGCGCAATCGTGCCGACGGCAACGTAAAAGAGGAGCCGCAGGCCCGGATTCATTGCCGCGAAATCGTCCGGAAACTGCTTCAGCCGCGTGCCGGCGATCAATACCCAGCTGACGGCTGACACACTCATGGCCGCCAACAGGCCCAAAAGGAAGTTCCTGACATCAGCAGCAGAACTCGCCGCAGTGCCGTTGGCATGGTTCAGCGCGTAGGTGAAGGTCGATGCCCCCGTGGTCGCGAGCCAATGAAGATGCGGGGACAGCGCCGCAAGCCCGACGACGACCGAAATCCAGGGCGAGGCGGAAGTGAAATAGGCGCGTCGCGCCGGATGCGCCAGCGCGGCAAACGTGAAGCTCGCGACAAGGAAGATCGAATAATATTTGCCGACCATGGCCAGTGCCGTCGTGCATCCCACGGCAACCGCCCACGACGCCGCTCGGGTCTCGAATGCGCGCAGGAAGCACCAGGTCGCCAGCGGCCAGACCGCCAGCAGCACCGCATTGGCGTTGAAGCGCTGGGCATGGAATTGATAGGCCGGCGTCAGCATCAGGAGCAACAGCACCAGGACGCGCTTGTGCCCCGTCACGAATTGCCGCGCGATCCGATCAACGAAGACCAGCGCAAGCCCGGCATTGGCCATCGCCATCAATTGCAGCGACCAGTCGGTGAGCGGAAAAATGGCGCTCCAGCTCGCGGCAACCCAGCCGGTCAATGGCGGATGCTTGGGATAGCCCCACGCGAAATGCCGCCCCAGCATCCAGGCCTCCAGCGTATCGGGGTGCAGACCGCTGCCGGCATAGGCGACTGCCAGATAGAGCGTCCAGATCCCGACGAAGCAGGCGACGAGAAGCGGCACGGCCCAGCCCGTCTCGACGCCATCGAGCCAACGCCGGAATGGCCGGCGCCATCGTGCCGGCGCGCGATCGGACCGTTCGGCCATCGCCTGGAATGCAAAATCGATCGGCACTGGAATCAAATGGAGGGAGGAAGATGATGCGCGAGCACGACACATCTAGTTCTGGATCGAAACAAATAGCAATGACCGCAGACTGGGAACGTTGAAAGCATCCGCTTTCTCAGCCGGCGTAAGGTCAACAAAGGACCGAGACTGGCAAAAGAGCGGCGCCGCTGATGACAGCGGCGCCGCATGATGATCCGGACGAAAGGAAGGGCCTTTGCCCTACTCCGACTTGTCGACGTTCCAGAACAGCGGGGTCGCGGGACCGTCGAGCACGCCGGTCAGCGATTTGCGCCAGCCGCTCGGCAGGAGATACTGCCCCAGCGGGATGTAGATCACCTGCTCATAGGCTTCCTTCTGGATGTCAGCGGCGATCTTCTTCTGATCGTCGAGCGAGGCGGCGCGAACGAAGTCGTCCTTGAGCTTTTCGATCTTGGCGTTCTCGGCCCAACCGAACCAGCCCTTCTTGCCCTGGCCGCCGATCGAGAGATTGGCGATCGGGTTGGAGACGTCGGCCGCGACCCAGTTGGTGAAGAACATGTTCCAGCCGCCCTCTTTCGGAGGCTTCTGACTGGCGCGGCGGCTCACCACCGTCTGCCAATCGGTCGCTTGCAGGTCGACCTTGAAGCCGGCCTCGCGCAGCAACTGAGCCGCAACGATCGGCTGCGCCTTCAGCGTCGTGACATCGCCGGGGGCCATGATCACGATCGGGGTGCCGTCATAGCCGGATTCGGCGAGCGCCTTCTTGGCTTCGGCCATGCCGTTGCCCTTCACCAGGGTCTCGGCACCGGCCTCCGTCGCGAACGGCGTATCGCACACGAAGAAGGCGCCACAGACCTTCTGATATTTGGCGTTGCCGACGAGCGCGTCGAGAACGTCCTTCTGGTTTATCGCCAGAAAGGCAGCACGGCGCACTTTGACATTATCGAACGGCGGATAAAGGAAGTTCATCCGGCCGAGCGTCTGGAAACCGAACTTGTTCGAGACCTCGATCGTGATGTCCTTGTTCGCTTCCAGTAACGGGAGCATGTCGTAAGGCAGATTTTCCACGAAGTCGATGTCGCCCGACTGCAACGCGTTCACCGCGGTCTGCGAGTCCGGCATGGTGATCCACTCGACGCGGTCGACCTTCACCACCTTGCCGCCGGAGGTCCAGCTCGACGGCTCCTTGCGCGGCACGTAATCGGTGTTCTTGACGTAGACCGCCTTCACGCCCGGCTGGAATTCCGACTGCACGAACTTGAAGGGCCCCGAACCGATCTGCTCGGGGATCTGCTTGTCCGGCGGCGTCTCGGCGAGGCGCTTCGGCATCATGAAGGCAACGCGGGAGGACGGCTTGCCGATCGAGTCGAGCACGAGGCCGTAGGGCTCCTTCAGTTTCAGCGTGATGGTCTTGGCATCGGTCGGCTCGATGCTGGCGGTGAAGTCGAGCAGTTTCTGGCCCATGCCATCGACTGCGGCCCAGCGCTTGAGCGAGGCGACGCAGTCCTCCGCCGTCACCGGCGCACCGTCATGCCACTTCAGGCCGTCGCGCAGCGTGAACGTGTAGGTGAGCTTGTCGTCGGAGATCTTCCAGTCCGCCATCTGCGGCTGGATCTTGAAGTTCGAATCGGGCGCCACGAGCGTGTCGTAGATCATGTAGCCATGGTCACGCGTGATGTAGGCCGTGGTGAAGATCGGATCGATGATGCGCAGATCCGAATGCATCACCGCCGTGATGGTCTTGCCGGCCGCAAGCACCGGCGAGGCCAGTGCGGTCGAAAGCGCGACGAGCGACAGCGCAAGTTTGGAGGCGAACGCGCGAGGCCCCCGGCGCATCAACTTAAACATAAAAAGTTCTCCTGACGTGAAACTGTTCAAAGGCAGGTTATTGATTGAGCATCCGGTTCGTTCTTTAGGCGAACTAACCTCATGCAATGCCTTTATCTTTTCGAGACTTGCAGACGGTGCCGAGCGCGTCAATCCGGTTTCGCTGCAAGCCCAAGCGGCGCGCACACGGGCTCCACAAGGATCGGTTTGGCTCTACAACACTCTCCGCCTGTCCTGCCCCGCGCCGATGCAATGCGCGTTCCATGTTCCAAAGCCCAAGAGACATTGGAGAGACATTGAGATGAATCCAGCCAATCTTCCCTTCGATTCCGAAGCGATGCTACAGGGTCTGCGCGGCTGGGTGGAATGCGAAAGCCCGACCTGGGACGCGAGCGCCGTGAACCGCATGCTCGATATCGCAGCGCGGGAGATGGCGATCATGGGTGCGACGATCGAGCGCATCGCCGGTCGCCAGGGCTTTGGCGGCGTGATCCGCGCCCGCTTTCCGCATCCGAAGCAGGGCGAACCGGGCATCCTGATCGCCGGACACATGGATACGGTCCACCCCACGGGCACCATCGAGAAGCTGAAATGGCGCCGCGAGGGCAGCAAGTGTTACGGCCCCGGCATCTACGACATGAAGGGCGGCAATTATCTTTCGCTGGAAGCCATCCGCCAACTGGCCCGCGCCTCGTTCACGACGCCACTGCCGATCACCGTGCTGTTCACGCCCGACGAGGAAGTCGGCACACCCTCCACGCGCGATATCATCGAGGCGGAAGCCGCGCGCAACAGATACGTGCTGGTGCCGGAGCCCGGCCGCGCCGACAACGGCGTCACCACCGGACGTCACGCCATCGCGCGCTTCAATCTCGAGGCGACCGGCCGGCCCAGCCACGCCGGCGCGACCTTGTCGGCGGGCCGCTCGGCGATTCGCGAGATGGCGCGGCAAATCCTCGCCATCGATGCGATGACGGGCGAAGACTGCACGTTTTCGGTCGGCGTCGTGCATGGGGGTCAATGGGTCAATTGCGTTGCCACGACCGCCACCGGCGAAGCGCTTTCGATGGCCAAGCGCCAGGCTGACCTCGATCGCGGCGTCGAGAGGATGCTGGCGCTCTCCGGTACAACCAATGATGTCACCTTCAAGGTGACGCGCGGCGTGACACGTCCGGTTTGGGAGCCCGATGCCGGCACCATGGCGCTGTATGAAAGGGCGCGCGGGATCGCCAAGTCGCTTGGCGCAGAACTGCCGCATGCGAGCGCCGGCGGCGGCTCCGACGGCAATTTCACGGGCGCAATGGGCATCCCGACTCTCGACGGCCTGGGCGTGCGTGGCGGCAACGGCCACACGCTCGAAGAGTATATCGAGGTTGAAAGTCTGGTCGAACGCGGCCGGCTGATGGCGGGGCTGCTCGCGACTCTGGAGTAACGGCGCGAGCCACATCGCCAAAACCGGGCCAGATCACCGAAACAAATTGACCGCACTGCAAAAACGGTGGCCCGGATGGCATGGGAATTGCTGAAATGTTAGGCTGGTGGCAGAACCCCAGGCTCCAGCCGCTGTCTCTGATTTGACTCTCATCTGACGGGATCCAACTTGCTCGGATATCTCCTTCGCCGAATTCTCGCCGCCGTGCCCGTGATGGGCGTGGTGGCGCTGTTCGTCTTCCTCCTGCTCCGCCTCACTCCGGGCGATCCCGCCGCGATTCTGGCCGGCGACAACGCCACGCCGGAGCGGCTCGAGCGCATCCGCACCTCGCTCGGCCTCAACGAGCCGCTGATCGTGCAGTTCATCACCTGGCTGAACAAGCTGCTGCATGGCGATCTCGGAACGTCACTCATCTCCAACCTTCCGGTGATGAAGATGATCGGCCAGCGGGTCGAGCCGTCGATCTCGATCGCGCTGTCGACCATCATCCTCGCCGTCATCGTCGCTGTTCCTCTGGGCGTGATCGCGGCCTGGAAGCACGGCACCTGGATCGACCGCTTCGTGATGGGCCTGTCCGTGCTCGGCTTCTCGGTGCCGGTGTTCGTGGTCGGCTACATCCTGATCGAGGTCTTCGCGATCGACCTGCGCTGGGTGCCGGTGCAGGGCTTCCGCAGCATCTCGAACGGGTTTGGGCCGTTCTTCGAGCGCATCATCCTGCCGACCTGTGCGCTGTCCTTCATCTATATCGCTTTGATCGCGCGCATGACGCGCGCGGCGATGCTCGACGTGCTCGGCGAGGACTACGTCCGCACCGCGCGCGCAAAAGGCATCAACGAGGTCGCCGTGATGATGCGGCACGCGCTGCGCAACGCGGCCGTGCCCGTGATCACGGTGATCGGTACCGGCTTTGCGCTTTTGATCTCCGGGGTCGTCGTCACCGAGAGCGTGTTCAACATCCCCGGCATCGGCCGCCTCACAGTGGATGCGGTGCTGGCGCGCGACTATCCGGTGATCCAGGCGATGATCTTGCTGACGTCGCTGATCTATGTCGTCGTCAATCTCCTGATCGACGTCGCCTACACGCTGCTCGATCCCCGGATCCGGTACTAGGGCTAAGGATAACAACAAAAATGTCGGTCGATACCCTTCCCCAGTCCTCCATCCCGATCACGTCGCCGCTGCGACCGCGCCTCGGATTCCTGACCTCGACGCCGATCATCGCGGCGGCGACCATCTGCCTGGTGTTGGTTGTGCTGATCTCGATCCTGGCACCGTTGATCGCGCCGTATGATCCGATCCAGCTTGCGCCCTCGCAGCGGCTGAAGCCCTCTTCGGCGCAATTCCTGCTCGGCACCGATGCCTATGGCCGCGACCTGCTATCGCGCGTGATGTATGGCGGACGGATTTCGCTTCTGATCGGCATCGGCTCGGCGATCATGTCGATCGTCATTGGGTTGGCGATCGGCCTCGTCTCCGGCTTCTTCAAGCTGGTCCATTCCGTCATGATGCGGATCATGGACGGCCTGATGGCAATGCCGAGCATCCTGCTGGCAATCGCCGTGGTGTCGCTGTCCGGCGCCAGCCTCTGGACGGTGCTGATCGCGATCACGATCCCCGAAGTTCCGCGCGTGGCACGCCTGGTGCGTTCGGTCGTGCTATCGGCGCGCGAAGAGCCCTATGTTGAAGCGGCGATCTCGGTCGGCACATCCCTGCCAAAGATCATGTGGCGGCATTTGATGCCGAACACGATCGCACCTCTGATCGTGCAGGGCAGTTACGTCTGCGCGTCAGCGATCCTTACTGAGGCCATCCTCTCCTTCCTCGGCGCCGGCATCTCGCCGGAAACGCCGACCTGGGGCAACATCATGGCCGAGGGCCGTCAGTACTTCCAGCTCAAGCCGACGCTGATCTTCTGGCCGGGCCTGCTGCTCTCGATCGCCATCCTCAGCATCAATTTGATCGGCGACGCCGCCCGCGATGCACTCGATCCGCGCATGAAGCAGCGGGAAGGCAAATGATGACCGATCAAGTGATGACCAGCCCGATCCTCGACATCAACAACCTCGTCGTGTCCGTCGGCAAGAAGCCGAATGCTGCAAACATCCTCGACGGCATCTCGATCCAGGTGCACGAGCGCGAGACGCTGTGCCTCGTCGGCGAAAGCGGCTCGGGCAAGTCGGTGACCTCGCTGACCACCATGGGTCTGCTGCCGAAGGGCACGCTGGTTCCCACCGGCGGCAGCGTCAAGCTGGTCGGTGAGGAGATTCTCACCGCGACCGACCGCCGCCTGCGGCAGCTCCGCGCGACCCGGATGGCGATGATCTTCCAGGAGCCCATGACGGCACTCAATCCGGTGATGCCGGTCGGCCGCCAGATCGACGAAGTCCTGCGCGCGCACACCAAACTCGACGCGAAGGCGCGCAAGAAGCGCATCCTCGACATGATGGAGCAGGTGCGTCTGCCCCAGGTCGAGCGCATCTTTGCTTCCTACCCTCACCGACTCTCCGGCGGTCAGCGCCAGCGCATCATGATCGCGATGGCGCTCGTGCTCGAACCGAAGCTGCTCATCGCCGACGAACCGACCACCGCGCTCGACGTCACCACGCAGAAGCAGATCTTGACCCTGATCCGCGACCTCCAGCGCGATCACGGAACCGCCGTGCTGTTCATCACCCACGACATGGGCGTGGTCGCCGAGATCGCCGACCGCGTCGCCGTGATGCGGCAGGGCCGACTGGTCGAGACCGGAACGCTGGATTCCATCCTGCGCAATCCGACCATGGAGTACACCCGCAACCTGCTCTCCGCGGTGCCGAGCCTGGTGCCGCGCGCGGCACGGCCTGAGACCAAGGAACCCGTGGTGCTGGAAGCCAACGAGCTTGGGAAGGTCTACCGCGAGCGCGCGTTCTTCGGTAAAGGCCGCGAAGTCGTCGCTGCCGACAAGGTCACGCTGACGCTGCGCAAGGGCCGCACGCTCGGCATCGTCGGCGAGAGCGGCTCAGGCAAATCGACCGTGGCGCGCTGCATCGTCCGCCTGATCGACCCGACTTCGGGCGGCGTGCGCCTCTCCGGCCGCGAGATCTCGGACATTTCGCGGCGGCTGTTGCAGCCGCATCGGAAGAAGATCCAGATCGTATTCCAGGACCCCTACCGCTCGCTCAACCCGCGCGTCACCGTCGGCGAAAGCATCGCGGAAGGCCCGATCAATTACGGCGTGTCGCATGCCGACGCAACGAAGCGTGCGCGCGAATTGCTCGAGCTGGTCGGCCTGCCCGCCGATGCGGTCGCGCGCTATCCGCACCAGTTCTCCGGCGGCCAGCGTCAGCGCATTGCGATCGCCCGCGCGCTCGCACTCGATCCCGACGTGCTGGTCGCGGACGAGGCGGTCTCCGCCCTCGACGTCTCCGTGCAGGCGCAGGTGCTGGAACTGTTCGACGAGATCCAGCAGCGGCTCGGCATCGCCATCCTGTTCATCACTCACGATCTACGCGTCGCAGCACAGATCTGCGACGAGGTCATGGTGATGCAACACGGCCGCGTCGTCGAGCAGGGTCCGGCCGCCGAAGTGCTGACGCATCCGAAGGAGGCGTACACCAGAGCCTTGCTCGAGGCAGCGCCAGGCCGCGGCTGGGATTTTGCGAACTTCCGGCCGGTGGCCGAGGGCGCGGCGGCCAGCGCCTAGTCTCTCGCCTCGTCATTGCGAGCGCAGCGAAGCAATCCAGACTGTCCCCGCGGAGGGATTCTGGATTGTTTCCCTTCGCTCGCAATGACGGTGGTTGCGACAAGCATTTCCAAAACGGCTTGACGCCATGCGCGGCGCGATTGCTTCCCGGCTTGCTCTCGCCGCAAGCACAGGGCTAACGTCGCGCACTTTCAATTGCTGGACTTGAGTTGATGACACGTATCGCCGTCGGCGGCTTCCTGCACGAGACCAACACCTTCGCTCCGACGAAGGCGACGTTCGCGGACTTCCAGCACGGCGGCGGCTGGCCGGCGATGACGCAAGGTCCCGACGTGCTGAAGGTGATGCGCCGCATCAATGTCGGCCTCGCCGGTTTCGTCGACAGCGCCGAGGCCCACGGCTGGGAACTCGTTCCGACGATTGCCTGCGGCGCGAGCCCTTCGGCGCATGTCACCAAGGACGCCTTCGAGCGCATCGTGAAGGTCATGGTCGATGGCATTGCAGCCGCCGGCCCGATCGACGCCGTCTATCTCGATCTGCACGGCGCGATGGTCACGGAACATCTCGACGACGGCGAAGGCGAGATTCTCGCGCGCGTGCGCCGCGTCATCGGCAAGGGCATTCCGCTTGTCGCGAGCCTCGACCTGCACGCCAACGTCACGCCCGAGATGATAGAGCATGCGGACGCGCTGATCGCCTACCGCACCTATCCCCATGTCGACATGGCCGAGACCGGCCGCGCCTGCGCGCAATATCTCGCAATGCTTCTGAAGACAAAGCAGCGTTTCGCAAAGGCTTTCCGGCAATTGCCGTTCCTGATTCCGATCAGCTGGCAGTGCACCAACGACCAGCCGACCAAGGGCATCTACGAAAAGCTTGCCGCGCTGGAGAGCGACGCGGTTCCGACGCTGTCCTTCGCGCCCGGCTTCCCCGCCGCCGATTTCCGCGATTGCGGGCCGAGCGTGTTCGCCTATGGCAAGACGCAAGCCGATGCCGACCGCGCGGCGGATGCGATCGTGAAGCTGATCGAAAGCCGCGAGGACGATTTCGACGGCAAGATCTGGTCACCTGATGACGGCGTACGCCACGCGATGGAACTCTCGAAGGGCGCCAGCAAGCCGATCATCATCGCCGACACCCAGGACAATCCCGGCGCCGGCGGCGATTCCGACACCACCGGCATGCTACGCGCGCTGGTCCGCAACAAGGCCAGCGCCGCGACCGGCGCGATCTATGATCCGGAGTCTGCCAAAGCCGCGCATGCAGCCGGCGCTGGCGCCATTGTGACGCTGTCGCTCGGCGGCAAGTCCGGCATTCCCGGCGACGAGCCCTATCGTGCGACCTTCGTCGTCGAAAAACTTTCGGACGGCCGCTTCATCGCGCCCGGTCCCTACTACGGCGGCCGCGAGATGGAGATGGGCCCGTCGGCCTGCCTTCGCATCGGCGATGTCCGGGTCGTCGTATCCTCGCATAAGGCGCAGCTCGCCGACCAGGCAATGTACCGCTATGTTGGCATCGAGCCGACCGAAGAGAAGATTTTGGTCAACAAGAGCTCGGTGCACTTCCGCGCCGATTTCGAGCCGATCGCAGAAAAGCTGATGATCTGCGCCGCCCCCGGCGCGATGCCCGCGGACACAGCCACGCTGCCATGGACGCGCCTGCGGCCGGGCATCCGCATCAAGCCGAACGGCCCGATTTTCACTCCCTCCTCACGCTAACTGGACAGAACACATGCCCACGATCGACCGCATCGACGGCTATGCCGACGAACTCACTGCTATCAGGCGCGACCTTCACGCCCATCCGGAAATCGGCTTCGAGGAAGTGCGCACCTCCGGAATCGTCGCGGACAAGCTGAAGAGCTGGGGCATCGAGGTGCATCGCGGTCTCGGCGGCACCGGCGTGATCGGAGTCATCAAGGGCAAGGGTTCGAGCGGCAAGCGTATCGGGCTTCGCGCCGACATGGATGCGCTGCCGATGGAGGAGAACACCAATCTGAAATGGAGCTCGAAAATCCCCGGCCGCTTCCACGGCTGTGGCCATGACGGCCACACCACCATGCTGCTCGGCACCGCGCGCTACCTCGCCGAAACCAGGAACTTCGACGGCACAGTGCACCTGATCTTCCAGCCGGCCGAGGAAGGTCTCGGCGGCGCCCGCGCGATGATCAAGGACGGGCTGTTCGAGAAATTTCCCTGCGACGAACTCTACGGCCTGCACAACGCGCCCGACCTCAACCACGGCGAGATCGCGATCCTGCCCGGCCCCGCGATGGCCAGCGCCGACTTCTTCGACCTCCGCATCACTGGCTACGGCGCGCACGGTGCGATGCCCGAACGCTCCAAGGACGCGGTGATCATCGCGACCACGCTGGCGCAGGCGATCCAGACCATCGTCAGCCGCAACGTCGAGCCGCTGCAGGCCGCCGTCGTCTCGATCACGCAGATTCACGCCGGTTCGGCGTACAACGTCATCCCCGGCGAAGCGCATCTTTGCGGCACCATCCGCACTTTCTCGAAAGAAGTCCGCATCCTGATCAGCGAACGCATTCGCACGATCTGCGCCGGCATTGCGAGCGCCTATCAGTGCGTGATCGACGTCGACATCCGCGACACCTTCGATGTGCTGGTCAACCAGGTCGAGCAGTCCAAGGTGGTCGAGGAGGTCGCGCGCACCATCGTCGACCCCGCCAACGTGATCACCCGCGCCCAGCCGAAGATGGGCAGCGAGGATTTCGCCGACATGCTTCAAACCATTCCCGGCGCCTATTTCTGGGTCGGCCACGACGGCTCGGTGCCCGTGCACAATCCCGGCTTCGTGCTCGACGACAAGATCCTGCCGATCGGTGCCAGCATGTTCGCCCGGATCATCGAGACCCGGATGCCGGTGGGTGCCCATGCATAAAAAGGGTGTCGAAGAGGAAGTCACCTCGCTGCACGATCTCTCTGCGGTCGATCTGATCGCGGGCTATCGCGCCAAGCAGTTCTCGCCGAGCGAGGTGCTGGAAGACGTGCTCGCGCACGTCGCCGCGTGGGAGCCGCACCTCAAGGCGCTTTATGCATTCGATCCCGACGGCGCGCGCGAGACCGCGAAGGCCTCGACCGCGCGCTGGTCCGGGGGCGAGCCGTCCGGAGCGCTCGACGGCGTGCCGGTGACGGTGAAGGACAACATCGCGACCAAAGGCGTGCCGGTGCCGCTGGGCGCGGCCAGCGTCAAGCTCGTGCCGGCCGAGAAGGACGCACCGCCCGCCGCGCGCCTGCGCGAAGCCGGCGCGATCATCTTTGCCAAGACCACCATGCCCGATTACGGCATGCTGTCCTCGGGGCTGTCCTCCTTCCACGCGCTCGCGCGCAATCCCTGGGACCTCTCCAAGAACCCCGGCGGCTCCAGCGCCGGCGCGGGCGCCGCGGCCGCGGCTGGCTATGGTCCGCTGCATCTCGGCACCGATATCGGCGGCTCGGTCCGCCTGCCCGCGGGCTGGTGCGGCCTCGTCGGATTGAAGCCGAGTTTTGGCCGCGTGCCGATCGATCCCACCTATGTCGGCCGCGTCGCCGGCCCCATGACCCGCACCGTTGACGATTGCGCGCTGATGATGAGCGTGATCGCAAAACCCGACCGGCGCGACGGCATGAGCCTGCCAGCGGAGCCCCTCAACTGGAAGGGGCCGGAGAAATCCCCGCGCAAACTGCGCATCGGATTGATGCTCGATCCCGGCGTTGGCCTCGCGCTGGAGAAACCGGTGCGCGAGGTCGCGGTAAAGGCGGCGAAAGCGTTCGAATCCGCAGGCGCCGTCGTCACCGAGGTCGACGGCATCCTCACGCGCGAGATGCTCGACGGGCTCGACAGCTTCTGGCGCGCACGGATGTGGGACGATCTGTCCAAGCTGACGCCCGCCGAACAGGCAAAGGTGCTGCCCTACATTTTCAAGTGGGGCGAGTCCGGCGCGAAGCTCTCGGGCGTCGACGTCATCAGGGGCTTCAACCAGACCATGGCAATCCGCGCTGCGGCATCAAAGCTGTTCTGCGAGCTCGACTATGTGATCTCGCCGACCGCGCCGAACGTGAATTATCCAGCGGAGTGGGCCTCGCCGACCAACGATCCCATGAAGCCGTTCGAACACATTGCCTATACCGTGCCATGGAATATATCGGAGAATCCGGCGATCTCCATCAACGGCGGCTTCGACGCCAAGGGTTTTCCCATCGGCGTGCAGATCGTCGGCCGCCGCTTCGACGATATCGGCGTGCTTGGCATGGCCAAGGCGTTCGAGAGCCTGCGCGGGCCGCAGAAGCCCTGGCCGAGCCCGCCGGCGAATTAGATACACTCCGTCATGGCCGGGCTTGTTGTTTAGACTGGCCATCCGCGTTCTCTTACTGGCCGCCACATGCCCAGTCCGCGCAAGACGGACGCTGGCGGCTATGCATGACGTCTCTTCGAGACAGAATTCAGGACAGGGAAGGAAACCACCATGGCGTATGAGACGATCAAATACGAGGTCGCCGAGCAGATCCTCACCATCACGCTGAACCGGCCCGACAAGCTCAACGCCTTCAACGCGCAGATGCAAGGAGAGCTGATCGACGCGTTCGACGCCGCCGACAAGGACGACGACGTCCGCGCCATCATCGTCACAGGCGCCGGTCGCGGGTTTTGCGCGGGCGCAGATCTTTCGTCGGGCGCGGACACCTTTGATCGCGACGCGCGTCGCGGACCGGTGAAGCGCTTCGCCGACGGCAAGGTCGACTACAGTGATTCTCAGGTGCGCGACGGCGGTGGCCAGGTGACACTGCGCATCTTCAAATGCCTGAAACCGGTGATTGCCGCGGTGAACGGTCCCGCGGTCGGCATCGGTGTTACCATGCAGCTCGCGATGGACATCCGCATCGCCTCCGATGCCGCGCGCTTCGGCTTCGTGTTCTCCCAGCGCGGCATCGTGCCGGAGGCGGCCTCGAGCTGGTTCCTGCCGCGCATCGTCGGCATCTCGCAGGCGCTGGAATGGTGCTATTCGGGCCGCGTCTTCCCGGCGCAGGAAGCCCTCGCAGGACGTCTCGTCAGCAAGGTCGTGGCCCCCGATGATCTGCTGCCGACCGCCCGGGCGCTCGCCAAGGAATTCGCGGCCAAGACCGCGCCGGTATCGGTGGCGCTGATCCGGCAGATGATGTGGCGCATGATGGGCGCTGACGACCCGATGGAAGCCCACAAGGTCGACAGCCGTGGCATCTACGCCCGCGGCCGCTCCGACGACGTGAAGGAAGGCGTGGTGTCGTTCCTGGAAAAGCGCCCTGCGCAGTTCAAGAACAAGGTATCGAGCGATATGCCGGATTATTTCCCGTGGTGGACTGAGCGGGAGTACAAGTGACCTTGTAGGCACTTAGTCCATCAACAACGCCACACGCCCGATCGCCTTGCGGTCGATCAGCAACCGCATCGCCTTCGCAACCTCCTCCAGCGGCAGGCGGTGCGAGACGTTAGGGCGCAGCTTGCCCTCTTCCGCCCATGTGAGCAGCGCCCTCAGGCGCACTTCGCCAAGCGCTGGATTTTTCCGCACGGCCTCGCCGGCACGCACGCCGAGCACGCTGGCGCCTTTGATCAGCAAGAGATTGGTTTTCGCCGAGCCGATGCCGCCGGTGAAGCCGATCACCAGCAGCCGTGCGCCCCAGGCGATGCAACGCATCGAGTTTTCGAACACTTCTCCGCCGACGGGATCGAACACGACGTCGGCACCGCGCCCGTCGGTAATACGTTTGACAGCATCACGAAACGGCTCGCGATCGTAGCGCACGAGATGATCGGCGCCACGCGCCTTGGCGACCGCGAGCTTTTCGTCGCTGGACGCCGTCGCGATCACGGTGGCACCCAGCATCTTGCCGATCTCCACGGCAGCAAGGCCCACGCCACCGCCGGCGCCATGCACCAGCAGCACCTCGCCCGGCGCAACCCGGCCGCGGTCGATCAGCGCGTGATAGGCGGTGCCGTGCCCGGCGAGATAGGTCGCGGCTTCCGCATAGTCGAACGTCGATGGCATCGGGGTGAGCTGCGACGGTGTCACCACGGCTTCATCCGTGAAGGCACCGTGTCGCATCTTGACGATGACCTTGTCGCCGAGGAAGACGCCACTCGCCTCTGCGCCGACCTCGGTCACGTCGCCGGCCGCCTCCATGCCCGGCGTGAACGGCAGCTCCGGCTTGAGCTGGTATTCGCCGGCCGCCATCAGCACGTCGGGAAAATTCAGGCCGGCGGCACGGATCGCGACGCGCACTTCGCCCGGCTTCAGCTCGCGCGACGGAAACTCTTCGAGCTGCAATTTTTCGGGCGCGCCGAGCGCGCGGCAAACGACAGCCCGCACCATCAGGCCGCGCTCGCCTTGCCGCGCAGCAGCGCCTCGCGGATCAACGGCAGGCGGTCATTGCCGAAATACATGTCGGTCTTGCCGAGAAAGATCGTCGGCGAGCCAAAGCCGCCGCGGGCGACGACTTCTTCGGTGTTGGCCTTGAGCTGATCCTTGATCCCCTGCCCCGAAATGCCCGCGAAGAATTTCTGCTCATCGACGCCGACCTTCCTGCAGATCTCCGCGAGCACTGAATCCTGCGAGATGTCCTTGTCCTCGCCCCAATAGGTCTCGAACACCGCCGTGGCGAAAGGCACCGATTCCTGCCCGAGCCAGATGCAGCCGCGCATCGCTTTCACGCTGTTCACCGGAAATACCGTCGGCGGCATCTTTATCGCGAGACCGGCCGAGCGCGACCAGTCGGCAAGGTCCTTTTTCATGTAGCGCGCCTTCAGCGGCACCGGCGTCTCACGCTGTGCATAGACACTTGGGTTGACCGTATTGAAGATGCCGCCCACCAGGATCGGCCGCCAGATGATCTCCGCGCCAACCTCCCTGGCCAGCGGCTGGATGTTGTGGAAGGCGAGATAGGTCCAGGGGCTGGAACAGTCGAAGAAGAATTCGATCATGGCGTTTCCGGTCGGGCGCCGCCGGTTTCAAGGCGACTTTTGTTGTTCTGTACCTCGACGTTAAGACATGGCAGGAAGGGGCGCAATCATAACCCGCCGAGAGGGCCGCCATGCTGTTTCCAACCACGATCGCCGGCTCCTTGCCGAAGCCGGAATGGCTCGCCGAACCCAACATGCTCTGGGCGCCCTGGAAGTCGCAAGGCGACGAGCTCGTCCGCGCCAAGCGCGATGCGACGATGCTTGCCGTTAAAGTCCAGGAGGACGCCGGGATCGACATCGTCACTGAGGGCGAGCAGGCCCGGCAACATTTCGTCCACGGTTTCCTGGAGAAGATCGAGGGCATCGATTTCGCCCACAAGGTCGAGATGGGTATCCGCAAGGATCGCTACAAGGCGATGGTGCCGCAGGTCGTCGCCCCGCTCCGGCTGAAGAGCCGCGTCCACGCCGACGAGGCGCGTGTCGCCCGCGCGCACACGATGAAGAAGCTGAAATTCACCCTGCCCGGCCCGATGACCATCATCGACACCATTGCCGATCGCTACTATGGCGATCGCGTCAAGATGGCCTTTGCATTCGCCGATCTCCTGAACGAGGAAGCCAAGGCGCTCCAGGCCGACGGCGTCGATCTCGTACAGTTCGACGAGCCCGCGTTCAACGTCTACATGGACGAGGTCAACGATTGGGGCATCAAGGCGCTCGAGCGCGCCGCGCAGGGCCTGACCTGCGCCACCGCCGTGCATATCTGCTACGGCTACGGCATCAAGGCCAACACCGACTGGAAGGAAACGCTCGGCGCGCAATGGCGGCAGTACGAGCAGATATTTCCCGCGATCGACGCCAGCCCAATCCAGCAGGTCGCGATCGAGTGCCGCAACTCGAAGGTGCCGCTCGACCTGCTTGCGCTGCTCAAGACCAAGATCGTGCAGGCCGGCGTGATCGACGTCGCCAGCCACACGGTGGAGACGGCCGAGGATGTCGTGCAGGTGATCGACGCGGTGTCGAAATTCGTACCCAAGAGCAACATCATCGCCACCACCAATTGCGGCATGGCGCCGATGCGGCGCGAGATCGCCGAAGCCAAGCTGATGGCGCTCGGCGCCGGTGCCGCGCTGGCACGCGAGAAGCTGGGTTAAGGATGTGATCCGTCTGGCGTTCACCATTGCAACGCTTGCCGCGTTCGCGCTGTCGGCGCGCGCAGAGGATCGTTCCGTGCTTCTCAATTGCAAGGCAATCGTGGAGCGTGCGTCGAAGGATGCGAATGCCGCGAGCGAAGCCGAGCTGACGCGCTGCCGCCAAGTGATCCGCGAATGGGCACTGCGCGATGCGCGGACCACAGTGGATGAGCACGGCAAGCCGCTGCGCTAGCGGCGCGCGGTCCGATGCAGCACAGGTTGATATCCAGCGATGATCGCGCGCAGCGTGGAAGGCGGCGTCAACAGCAACGGGTGATCGAGGGCGCTCGGATGCAGGACGTAGCCCGCGGGTGACCACAGCAGCGCCTTGCCCTGCGCGAGGAGGAAGCAGTCATCGCCCTGTTGCACCATCGCGCCGTCAGGCAATTCCGCGAGCGGCATCGACAGCACATGCAGCCGTTTCTTGCCACGATCGAGCCGCTCCCGATGCAGCACGGCATCCATCGCCTTGGCGCTGATGCCGCGGGCGTCGTTGCCCATCTCCCATGCTACGCGAAAGCGCTTCGCATCGTCGCGGCGGCAGAAGAAGCAGGGCCGATGGCCGGCGGCAAAAGCCGTGGCCTCGTCGAGGAAGAACAGCTCGGTCCAGCTCCGCCGCGCCATCACCGGCCGACGCCAGCCGCGGAATTCGCACAGGCAGGTGATCCAGGCCGGCGACGACCAGCGCTTTTTCAGCAGCGTCTTCGTCGCGGGATCATGAATGATGCCGCGGTTGCCGGTGAACATGCCGCGGTGCGGTGTCGCGATGATCTCGCCGGTCGGCGTGACGCGGTTTTGCAGGGGCATGGTCGCCTCCACCGGTCATTGCGAGCGAAGCGAAGCAATCCAGAAATGCATCCTCGGAGGTAGCCTGGATTGCTTCGTTGCTTCGCTCCTCGCAATGACGGCGATAATCACGCCGCCCCGTCGCGAAGCGGCGGGTGATAGGACAGCGCGGTGTCCCAGGGGAAGAAGATCCAGGTGTCCTGCGAGACTTCGGTGATGAAGGTATCGACCAGCGGACGTCCCTTCGGCTTGGCGTAGACGGTTGCGAAATGCGCGTCGGGGAGCATCGCGCGCACCAGCTTGCCGGTCTTGCCGGTGTCGACGAGATCGTCGACGATCAGGAGCCCCTTGCCGGTGCCGCCGCCGAGCTTCATCACGTCTTCGGAGATGCCCTTCAGCACTTTAAGGTCGCCCTGCTTGTCGTGGTCGTAGCTGGCGATGCAGACCGTATCGATCACGCGCACGCCAAGCTCGCGCGCCACGATCGCCGCCGGCACAAGCCCGCCGCGGGTGATCGCGATCACCGCATGAAACGGACCAACTTCATTGAGCCGCCAGGTCAGTGCCCGGCAATCCCGGTGGAACTGGTCCCACGACACCGGAAAGGGGCGGCCCGCCCGTTCTTCCGCACTTAGTTCCGGTGCTTCACCAGCCATCGTCGTCTCCTGCTTCGTCTGCCGGCAGCTAGGTTGCTAGCGGGTGATGTTCAATCCCGCCAGCATTTCCTTCACCGCCGCCATTGCGGCTGCGAGCTTGTCCGCATCGCGCGAGCGCACCACCAGATTGGTGTTCGGCTTCTGCTCTTCATCCATGAAGGGATAGCTGCCGATGATGGTGTCGGGATGTTGGGCGGCAATCGCCCGCAGCGGGCTGCCGATGTCGCCTTCCCGCGCATTGGCGCGGACCGATTCGGAGAGCATGCGCACGCCCGATTTCAGCTTGGGCGAGACGATGTCCATCATCGCCTGCATGATCGAGGGCACGCCCGCCATCACGATGACATTGCCGATCTTGAAGCCGGGAGCGAGGATGGTCGCGCTCTGGATCAGCTCGGCACCATCAGGAATGCGGGCCATGCGCAGGCGGGCCTCGTTGAGGTCCTGCTCGCTCCAGCGCTCGCGGAAACGGGCGACCACCTCCGGGTGATGGTCGATGCCGACGCCGAACGCCTTGGCGACGCTATCAGCGGTGATGTCGTCATGGGTCGGCCCGATGCCACCTGTGGTGAAGACATAGGTGTAGCGATGCCGCAGTGCATCCAACGCGGCAATGATGTCGGACTCGTCGTCGGAGACGACCCGGACCTCCTTCAGGTCGATGCCGATATTGGTCAGGTATTCGGCGATGAAGCCGATGTTCTTGTCCTTGGTCCGGCCGGACAGGATTTCGTCCCCAATGACCAGAATACCCGCCGTGACGATCTCGCTCATACCTCAAGTCCCTCACCTATCGGCCCGACTTTGCCGAGGTAACGCGTTGAAGTCACGCGGTTTTGCTGCCGAAATAAGCAGTCCTCAGCCATTTTTTCAGGCAAGCCGCCGGCCATCCCCGGCAAATGTCCTCTCCCCATGCTTATCGCGCTGGCCCGGCCCTTGCTACCGCATGAAAGTCATGCACTCTTGCCGCATGGCCAGGACGTTGCGGTCTTCACCAGGGCCTCGCGACCTGTCGAATGGCGCAACGCCTTGCGGAGACAAGTCGGGATCTATGGCAGTCGCGTTTGATGAAATGAACATTCCCGGTGGGGACCTTCGGCCCGCCTATCAGGAGCTGGCGCGCTGGCTCAAGGAGACGCCTCCCGAGGCGCTCGAATATCGCCGCCAGGAGGCCGAGCTCCTCTTCCGCCGCATCGGCATTACCTTCGCGGTCTATGGCGACTCCGAGTCCACGGAGCGCCTGATCCCCTTCGACGTGATCCCGCGGATCATGTCCGGCAAGGAATGGGCGCTGCTGGAGAGGGGCCTGAAGCAGCGCGTGCGCGCGCTCAACATGTTCCTGCGCGACATCTATCACGGCCGCGATATCCTCCGTGCCGAGATCGTGCCCGACGACCTCATCTTTCAGAACCCGGTCTTCCGTCCCGAGATGAACGGCCAGCAGGTGCCGCACGACGTCTACGTGCACATCGCCGGCATCGACATCGTCCGGGTCGATGCCGAGGACTTCATCGTGCTGGAGGACAATGCACGCACGCCCTCGGGCGTGTCCTACATGCTGGAAAACCGCGAGATCATGATGCGGCTGTTTCCGGACCTGTTCGCCCGCCACAGGGTGGCGCCGGTCGAACGCTATCCGGACGAGCTGCTATCCGCCCTGCGCTCGGTGGCGCCGCAAAGCGCCTCCGGCGAGCCGACCGTCGCGTTGCTCACGCCGGGCGTCTACAACTCGGCCTATTACGAGCACTCCTTCCTCGCCGACAAGCTCGGTATCGAGCTGGTCGAGGGCCGTGACCTCATCGTCAAGAACAACGAAGTGTTCATGCGGACGACCGAGGGCGTGAAACGGGTCGACGTGATCTACCGCCGCGTCGACGACGACTACCTCGATCCCCTCACCTTCCGCCCCGACTCCGCCCTCGGCGTGCCCGGGCTGATGTCGGCCTATGCGGCCGGCAACATTACGCTCGCCAACGCGGTCGGCACCGGCATCGCCGACGACAAGGCGATCTACTCCTACATGCCGGACATCGTAAAATTCTACCTCGGCGAGGAGCCGATCCTGAAGAACGTGCAGACCTGGCGCTGCCGCGAGCCGAAGGACCTCGCCTATGTGCTGGACCATCTGAGCGAGCTCGTCGTGAAGGAGGTGCATGGCTCCGGCGGCTACGGCATGCTGATCGGCCCTGCCGCGACCAAGGCGACGATCGAAGCCTTCCGCGAGAAGCTCAAGCGCGAGCCCGAGGGCTTCATTGCGCAGCCGACGCTGGCGCTCTCGACCTGCCCGACCTGCACGGCATCCGGCCTTGCGCCCCGCCACGTCGACCTGCGACCGTTCGTGCTCACCGGCAGCAAGAGCACCACGATCGTGCCCGGCGGGTTGACACGCGTTGCCCTGAAGGAAGGCTCCCTGGTGGTGAATTCGAGCCAGGGCGGCGGCACCAAAGATACCTGGATCCTGGACGAGTAGAGAGATGCTGTCGCGTACCGCCGAAAACCTCTATTGGCTCGCCCGCTACGTCGAACGGGCCGAGTATCTTGCGCGCACCATCGATGCGACGCTGCGCGTCACCGCGCTTCCCGCCGCCTATATCGGCAAGACCAACGAATGGGACTCGGCGCTTTTGACCGCCGGCGTCGCCGCAAGCTTCTATCAGCAGTACGAAGAAGCCAACGAGCGCAACGTCGTGGATTATCTCTCGTTCTCGGCGGATAATCCGTCCTCGATCAGGAATTGCATCGAGGCCGCGCGGCTGAATTCGCGCTCGGTGCGCACAGCGCTGACGAGCGAGATGTGGGATACCATCAACTCGGCCTGGATCGAGTTGCAGGAGGTCTGGAGCAGAGGGACCTCCACGCGCGAGGATCTCGCAAAGTTCCTGCGCTTCGTGCAGGAGACCTCGCTGCGCTTCGACGGCTCGGCCTACCGGACCATGTTGCGCAACGACGCCTACTGGTTCTCGCGGATGGGCCTGCATCTCGAACGCGCCGACAACACTGCGCGCATTCTCGACGTGAAATACCATGTGCTGCTGCCCGAGGAGGAGCATGTCGGCGGCCCGCTCGATTTCTACCAATGGACCTCGATCCTGCGCTCGGTCTCGGCGCTGACGGCCTATCACTGGGTCTATCGCGAGACGCTGAAACCCTGGCTGATCGCGGACCTCTTGATCCTCAACGATTCGCTGCCGCGTTCACTGGCGAGCTGCTACGGCAACCTCGTGCGCAATCTCGATCAGATCGGGGTAGCCTATGGCCGCCAGGGTCCGGCCCAGCGCCATGCCCGCGGCATCCGCAACCGGCTGGAACACAGCAATATGAACGACATTTTCCAGCATGGCGTGCATGAATTCATTCAGGAATTCATCTTGGACAATTCCAGGCTGGGCGAAATCATCACGAAGCAGTATTTGATCTGATACTGCTGTCATTCCGGGGACGCCCGCAGGGCTAGCCCGGATCGATGACGCTAGAACAACGGTCCACCATGCGCCTGCGAATCCTGCACACCACGACCTATCGCTACGAGCCGCAGGCCACGAGCGTGATCCAGATCCTGCGCATGACGCCCGGCAGCCATGACGGGCAATATGTGGCGGAGTGGCAGATCGACGTGTCGACCGACACCAAGCTCGACACGCACGAGGACGCGTTCGGCAACGTCACCCACGTGCTGTCCTGCGGACCGGTCGGCGACATCAAGATCACCGCCGAGGGCCTGATCGAGACCCACGACACCGGCGGCGTTCTGCGCGGCGCCGACGAGCGCTTTCCGGCCGGCATGTTCTTGCGGGCCACCGACCTTACCACGGTCAATCCCGCGATGAATGCGGTCGCGCGCCAGCTGCGCAGCGAGGCCGAGAGCGACACGCTGGGCTTCCTGCACACGCTGATGACGCAAATCAGCGATCACATGACCTTCGACGAGGACCCGACCAACAGCGGCACGTCGGCGGCGGAAGCGTTCACGCTCAAGCGCGGCGTCTGCCAGGACTACGCGCACATCTTCATCGCCTGCGCCCGCAGCGGCGGCGTGCCGGCGCGCTTCGTCTCCGGCCATTTCCTGCGCTCCGACGGCACGGTGCATCAGGACGCGGGCCATGCTTGGGCGGAGGCCTATGTCGACGGTCTCGGCTGGGTCGGCTTCGATCCCGCCAACAGCATCTGCGCCACCGACGCCCATGTCCGCGTCGCGATCGGGCTCGATTATCTCGGCGCCGCCCCCGTACGCGGCACCCGCTATGGCGGCGGCGCGGAGACGCTGTCGGTGGCGGTCAAGGTCCAGCAGGCCGGCCGTGGCGGCCAGTCGCAATCGCAGTCCCAGCGGCAGAGCTGAGCCGCGCCCCGCGCGCCCCTCACCCACGGTCTGTTTCCACCCTGCCGCCCCGCGGCAATCGGGGGTTGGAGCGGCCGTTGAAATTGGCTAGTAATCCGCGCAAACGCGTTCGGGGACAGGAAATGACCTATTGTTGCGGAATTCTGGTTCGGGACGGTCTGGTGATGATCGCCGACACCCGCACCAATGCCGGCCTCGACAACGTCTCGACCTTCCGCAAGCTCCACATCTTCTCCAAGCCCGGCGATCGCATCATGGCAATTGCCAGCGCCGGCAACCTCGCCATCAGCCAGTCGGTGCTCTCGACGCTGACCGAGGGCCTCGAAGACCCCGACACCGGTGAGATCGAGACGCTGATGAACGCGCCGACCATGTTCCAGGCCGCCCAGCGCATTGGCCGGGCGATCCGGGCCGTGCACGCGACCGAGGGCCCCGCACTGAGGTCTGAGGACGTATCGTTCGACGTGTCCTTCCTGTTCGGGGGCCAGATCAACGGCGCGCGCATGCGCCTGTTCATGGTCTACACCGCCGGCAATTTCATCGAATGCACCACCGACACACCCTATCTGCAGATCGGGGAGCACAAATACGGCAAGCCGGTGCTCGACCGCGCCATGCATTACGACGTCGAACTCTACGAGGCGCTGAAGACCGGGCTGATCTCGATGGATTCGACCATGCGCTCGAATCTCGGCGTCGGCCTGCCGATCGACGTTCTGGTGGTGCGCGCCGACGCCTGCGAGGCCGACCTCAACCACCGCATCGAGGCGGGCGAGCCCTATTTCCACGATTTGCGCTCGCGCTGGTCGGCGGCCTTGCGCGCCGCGCATCAGAACATTCCGCGGCCGCCCTACAAGAACGAAAAAGAATCCAAAACCTGACAGATCAAGAGAAAAGGCAGGAAACGATGAGTGAAGCGAAAAAGATCGCAGTGGTGACGGGCGCTGGCACTGGAGTCGGGCGCGCGGCGTCACTGGCGCTGATGAACACAGGCTTCACCGTGGTGCTGGTCGGGCGCCGGCCCGAGATGCTCGAGGAGACGGCCAAGCTCGGCCCCGCCGGAAAGAGCCTCTGCATCACCGCCGACATGACCAAGCCGGACTCGATCGCCGCGCTGTTCGACAAGGTCAAGGCCACCTATGGCCGGCTCGACGTGCTCTTCAACAATGCCGGGATGGGCGCACCGCCGGTGAATTTCGAGGATCTCAGCCTCGAGCAGTGGCAGGCGGTGGTGAACACCAACCTCACCGGACCGTTCCTGTGCACCCAGCACGCCTTCCGCATCATGAAGGACCAGACCCCGCGCGGCGGCCGCATCATCAACAACGGCTCGATCTCGGCGCATGCGCCGCGGCCATTCTCGGCGGCCTATACCTCGACCAAGCACGCCATCACCGGCCTCACCAAGGCGTCCAACCTCGACGGGCGCATGTACGACATCGCGGTCGGCCAGGTCGACATCGGCAATGCCGCAACGCCCATGACCGACCGCATGGTCAACGGTCCCGGCGTGCTGCAGCCCGACGGCACGTCGAAGCAGGAGCCGCGCATGGACGCGAAGGCGGTCGGCGATGCCGTCGCCTACATGGCCGGCCTGCCGCTCGATGCCAACGTGCTGACCATGACGGTCATGGCAACCAAGATGCCGTTCGTGGGACGCGGCTGAACAAAAAACGCGAAAACAACCCCATGCACAGTAGGCGGCATGGGGTTGCAGCCTCGCTCCGCAAGCGGACGTGAAGTCGGCTAAATCTCCGCACTGCTTCAACAATCGTCATTGCGAGCGCAGCGAAGCAATCTAGACTACCACCGCGGCAAGATTCTGGATTGCTTCGTCGCGCCAGCGCAAAATTACTTCACAATTTGTCGCGGGCTCCTCGCAATGACGGGGAGAGAGCGAGCTCCTACTCCAAACTCTCCACCCGGCGCAGACTCGGAAACAGCTTCATCCACAACAGCGCCACCGCAACCGTGCAGACGCCGCCCAGCACGGCTGCCGGCATCGCGCCGAACAGTGCGGCAGCCACCCCGCTCTCGAACTGGCCGAGTTGGTTGGAGGCGTTGATGAAGAGGAAGTTCACCGCACCGACCCGGCCACGCATCTCGTCGGGCGTCGCGAGCTGCACCAGCGAGAAGCGGATCACGACGCTGATCGTATCGGCCGCGCCGAGAACGGCGAGCGCGAGCACCGAGAGCCACATCCAGGACGACAGCGCGAACACGATCGTTGCGACGCCGAACACGATCACTGCCTGAAACATGCGCAGGCCCACATGCCGCGAAATGGCGTGACGGGCCAGCACCATGGTCATCAGCAGCGCGCCGACCGCGGGCGCGGCGCGCAGGATCCCGAGCCCCATCGGACCGGTCTGGAGGATATCTCGGGCATAGATCGGCAGAAGCGCGGTGACGCCGCCGAACAGGACCGCGAACAGATCGAGCGAGATGGTGCCGAGGATCGCGGGATTGCCGCGGATGAAGCGGACGCCGGCGAAGATATTGTCGGCGCCCGCGATATCCTTGGCGATCGCCTGCGGGCGCGGCCGGATGAAGCCGGTCAGGATCATCCCGAAGATCCAGAACAGCACCATCACCGCGTAGGCGAGATGCGGCGCAACCGCGTAGGCAAAACCGCCTAGCGCCGGACCGGTAATGGTCGCGACCTGCGCCGCACCGCTGGAGACGGCGGTAGCGCGCTGGAGCGAGCCCTGCGGCGCGATCGCCGGCAGCAGCGCCGCGGTGGTCGGGCTCTCGAACGCACCGGCAATGCCGAGCACGAAGGTGGCCACGAAAATCTGAACTTCGCTGACCAAGCCGAGATAGGTGATGACGCCGAGATAGAGCGCGGTCGCTGCTTCCACGAGTTGGCAGAGCTGGACCACGCGCTTGCGCTCGTAGCGGTCGGCGGCATGGCCGGCGATGAACACCAGCAGCGCCGTGGGCAGGAATTGCACGAGGCCGACCATGCCGAGATCGAAGGCCGAGCCGGTGAGATCGTAGATCTGCCAGCCGATCGCGACCGCCGCAATCTGGCTGGAGAAACGCGACAGGCTGCGCGAGAGCAGAAAGAACAGAAAGGCGCGATGGGAGAGGAGCGCGCGGGCACTGACCGGCGGGTTTCCCGATATGGGCTGGTCTGGCATCGCCTCTTCGGTCACGCTCGGGCTATCCGGCTCCTGATGTCGACGTGCTCCGCGTGGCTGACGCGGACCTGCTTGTCAACAGCGAGACGCTTCGACAATCTCCCGGCATTGCGTTTGCAACGCAGGGGTGGCCATAATCATCGGGGTTTGGGGACATCATGCTGCGGCTGCAATCGGCACTCGGCGTTTTCGCATTGCTGTTGATCGCCTTGGTCCTGAGCGAGAATCGCCGCGCGGCCTCGCTGCGCCAGGCGGCGATCGGCCTCGCCGCCACCTTCGTCACCGCGATCGTTCTCCTGAAGGTGCCCGTCGTCGCGCGCGCGTTCGGTGCCATCAACGACGCGGTGGGCGCGATCTCGGCGGCCTCGCGCGCCGGCTCCTCCTTCGTGTTCGGCTATGTCGGCGGCGGTCCCCTGCCCTTCGACCTGAAAGCACCGGGTGCCGATTTCGTCCTGGCGTTCCAGGCGCTGCCGATCGTGCTGGTCATGAGCGTGCTGACGACGCTCTTGTTCTATTGGCGCGTGCTGCCGCCGGTCGTGCGCGGCATGGCCTGGCTGCTGGAGCGGACGCTCGGCGTCGGCGGCGCGGTCGGACTCTCGACCGCCGCCAACATCTTTCTCGGCATGGTCGAGGCGCCGCTGTTCGTGCGGCCTTATCTCGCGCAAATGACCCGCAGCGAGTTGTTCCTGGTGATGACCGGCGGCATGGCCGGCATCGCCGGCACGGTGCTGGTGCTGTATGCGACGCTCCTTGCTCCCCTCATTCCCGACGCAGCCGCCCATTTCGTCATCGCCTCGGTGCTGGGTGCCCCGGCCGCGATCCTGGTCAGCCTCATCATGGTGCCGGAGACATCCGACAAGCGCACCGGCGGCGCGCTGGAGGCTCCCGAGATGGAGGTCTCCAGCACGATGGACGCGATCGTGAAAGGGACGGGCGCGGGGATCGAGCTGCTGATCAACATCGTCGCCATGCTGCTGGTGCTGGTGGCGCTGGTCTATCTCGTCAATGCGATCCTCGGCCTGCTGCCTGATGTCGGCGGCGCTGCGATCTCGTTGCAGCGCCTGCTCGGCCTCGTGATGGCGCCGGTGTGCTGGCTCATGGGATTGCCGTGGGATCAGGCGATCACCGCCGGCAGCCTGATGGGCACGAAAACCGTGCTGAACGAGCTGATCGCCTATGTCGACTTCTCGAAGCTGCCGCCCGGCACGCTCGATCCGCGCTCGCGCCTGATCATGCTCTATGCGATGTGCGGCTTCGCCAATTTCGCCAGCCTCGGCATCATGATCGGCGGTCTCGGCGTGATGGCGCCGGAACGGCGCGAGGAAATCAACGCGCTCGGGCTGAAGTCCATCGTGTCGGGAACGCTGACGACGTGTCTGATGGGAGCAGTGGTGGGGGTGTTGACGTGAAGCTTGTGTGAGGCTGGCGCCCTCGTAGCTCCGAGGGGGCGCAGCGCAATCGCGACAATCCTTCCATGTTAATCTCTTCAGGAGATTCGGCTGGAATTGATTCATGAGCAACAGCGCAGGCCAGCGGGCATTTCAAAATGCCCGGCTTCAGAAACGGCAAAAAGCCGAGCTAGGGCCGCTGCTCGCGCGCGCCCTCCAGCTCCACAAGGCGGGACTTCTCCCCGAGGCCAAGACGGCCTATCGCGAACTCCTGGAGCTTGCGCCCAACCAATTCATCGCGCTGCATTTGTTGGGCGCTTTGGAGTCTGAAGCCAAAAACTATCGGCAGGCGCAAGTTTTGCTGAGCCGAGCGGTGGCCTTGGATCCGCGATCTGCCGAAGCCCATATGAGCCTGGGCGTCGCGCTCAACGGGCTGAAACGTCACAATGAGGCCCGCGAGAGCTATCGGAAGGCCCTCGCCCTTCGACCCAACTACGCCTTGGCCCTGTCCAATCTCGGCAACGCAAGCGCGGCCCTTGAACTTTATCAGGAAGCGCTCGAGAGCTACGACAAGGCGCTCGCAATCGACGGAAGACTTTCCGAAGCCCATAACGGCCGGGGTTGGGCGCTCTGCCGTGTGCGCGCCTATGACGAAGCGATCGCAAGCTTAAACCGCGCGCTATCGATCAAGCCTGACTACGCCTCGGCGCTGTCGACCCGCGCCGTTGCATTGCGGGAGCTTCAGCGATTTGACGAAGCCATGGCGGATTGCAATCGCGCAATCGCCCTCGCACCCGACGACGCGAATGGATGGCTCTGGCGGGCCAGTATCTTGCTCCTGACCCGGCAAGTTGCCGAAGCATTGTCCGATTGCGAGAAGGCTCTCGCGGCCGATCCCGGCTTCTCTCAGGCCCACAGCCTGCTCGGCCAATGTCTCGCGGCACTTGGCCGGGTCGACGAAGCCCTCGCCAGTTTCGACAGAGCTCTCGACATCGAGCCTGATCAGAGCACGATCTCCAGCAAGATATTCACCCTCGATTTCATGGCCGACGCCAGCGTTGCGCAGCATCAGCAAGCGCGACATGTATGGTGGGAGCAGATCGGTGCGAAGATCGCCTCAGCAGCGGCGGGATCGCATGAGAACAGCCGCGATCCGGATCGCCGTCTGGTGCTGGGTTATGTCTCGTCGGATTTTCACACACATTCAGCGGCGTTCATTTTCAAGCCGGTCCTGCAGCACCATGATCGGGCACAGTTCGAGATCGTGTGCTACGCTTGTTCACCGAAAACGGATGCGACGACCAGCGAATTTCAGGGGATCGCCGATCGCTGGCGCGACGCCTCGCAATGGTCCGACGATCGCCTCGCCGCTCAGATCCGCGCCGACGGCGTCGATATCCTGATCGATCTGTCCGGCCACACCAGCGGAAACCGCCTCGGTGTGTTTGCGCGCAAACCGGCACCTATTCAGGCGCATGGCTGGGGCCATGGTACCGGGACCGGGTTGCCAACCATCGATTATCTATTCTCGGACCCGGTCGCGATTCCTGCCGCGGTTCGGCATCTGTTTGCGGAGACCATCGTTGACCTGCCGTGCTTTGTGACGCTGGCGCCGCTGCCACCCGGGATTGCGCGGGCGCCGACGCCGGCGCTCGCGAACGGCTTCATCACATTCGGTGTCTTCAACCGCATCAGCAAGATTTCGAACGAGGCGGTGGAAGTCTGGTCTAGGATTCTCGAGCGGGTGCCGGGTTCGCGACTGCTGATCAAGGATACTGCACTGGACGCTCAGCTGGTCCGCGACAATCTGCTGGCGCGGTTTGCCGCTTGCCAGTTGCCGGCCGAATGCGTCGATCTGCTCGGAGCCACGTCGCGAGACGAACATCTGGTAACGTTCAATCGCGTCGATATTGGCCTCGACCCATTCCCGCAGAATGGCGGCGTCAGCACGTGGGAAGCCTTGCAGATGGGCGTGCCGGTGGTGGCGAAGCTCGGTCACAGCCTGCCGAGCCGTGCTGCCGGCTCCATCCTCACCGCGCTGGGCCTGCCGGAGTGGGTCGCGGACAGCGATGAGGCCTATGTCGAAATCGCAGCGAGCCGTGGGTTGCAGATCGGCGAGCTCGATAAGTTGCGCGGCGAACTGCCCGGACAGATCAGGGCTGCCGCCGCCGGCAACCCAATCTCATACGTGCAAGCGGTGGACGATGCCTATCGCGCGATGTGGAAACGCTATTGCAACGACGGCGGCTGATCTCCGCCTCGCCTACGCCTTCAACTCCACAGTCCTGAACTCCGCCGGCAGGATCACCTCCAGCAGCTCGACGTCGTCCGAATAGTCCAGGATCATGTGCTTGATCTTCGGCGGCTGGGTCCAGGCGCTACCTTCTTTCATCAGCGTCTCGCCCTCTCCGTCCATATAGGTCTTCACCCAGCCCTTGAGCACGTAGACCATCTGGAATTCGACGTCGTGAAAGTGCAGCTTCGACACTTCGTCCGGATTGCAGGGGCCTTGCAGCCGGATCACGTGCGCCTGCGCGAGGCCATGGCTGGCGGCGGCGATGCCGAGGTCGCGATATTTCGCGTAGGTACGCAGACCGTCGGCTTTGAAGTCTTCCTCGCGGTGATGGCTGATCGCAATGCGCTGCTTGGGCCGCGCCGGTTTCTTGACGGATGACTTTGCCGTTGTCGTGGGGGCTTTTGCCTTCACCGCCGTGCGCGCCGTGGATCGTGCTGCGGGTTTGGCCCCGCTACGCTTCTTCACCGCGGCTTGCGATGCGCTGCGCGATTTTGCTTTCTTGGCCATGGGCGGCCTCCCCTGTTGTTATGGGGAGAGGCTAGCACAGAATGCGAAATCGCAGGGTGGGTTAGCGCTAACGTACCCACCACTTCTTTGCGCAAGCGTTGAAGCATGGGGGGTTACACTGACGCTAACCCACCCTACAGCTCCGCCCTTCAATGCAGCCGGAATACTCCGTCCACCGCGCGCAACTCGGCCGGCTTGATCAGCTTGGAATGCGCCACTGTCACCGAGTGAAGCGGTCCGTCGAGCTTTTCCTGCCAGAACGCCAGAAAATCCTTCAGCGCCGGAAATTTCGGAAACATGTCGTAGTCCTGCCAGACGTAAGTCTGGAGCAGCGAGGGATGATCCGGCATCCGGTAGAGAATCTGCGCCGTCGTCATTCCGTAACCCAGCAGCTGTTTCCGGAAATCGTCCGAAACGGCTCCACTCCGCAAGCCCATGCCAACCTCCTTTGCAGGAGCGCATTCAAGGAGTGGCTTTCCGGTGCGCCTTAAGAGCCACCCGCTGCTGATGCGCTCACATAAGAGAAATGTGACGCAAACTGACAATCCATCTCAAGCCCAAAAGTTTAACAAGCTGTTGAAATTCAATGCGTTAGCAGCAGATCTAGCTCCGTGCTAATACTGCGCCGAGCGCGATTAACGATGGAAAGAGATTTTGGCAGGCGGCGCCTCCGAGTGCTATTTTTCTGCTACAAGCCCTTGCTCCCGCCAAAATCCTGCCTTATCTCAGTTGTGCCTGCGCTGGCACTCGCTGGCGCAGACTGCTAACAACCCAAAATTCCCAAATCGTGCAAAAGCTTAGGAGAACTGCATGAATTTCCGTCCGCTTCACGACCGCGTCGTGGTCAAGCGCATCGACGCAGAAGAGAAGACCGCTGGCGGCATCATCATTCCCGACACGGCGAAGGAAAAGCCCTCGCAGGGCGAGATCGTCGCCGTCGGCCCGGGTGGCCGCGACGAAGCTGGCAAGCTGATCCCGATCGACCTGAAGGTCGGCGACCGCGTGCTGTTCGGTAAGTGGTCCGGCACCGAGGTCAAGATCGACAACGTCGACCTGCTGATCATGAAGGAAAGCGACATCATGGGCGTCCTCGACGTCCCCGCTTCCAAGAAGAAGGCGGCCTAAGAGCCCCTCTCTTATCCAGTTAAACACCTAAGGAAAAAATCCAGATGGCAGCTAAAGAAGTCAAATTCTCGGTCGATGCGCGCGACAAGATGCTTCGCGGCGTCGACATTCTCGCCAACGCGGTGAAGGTCACGCTCGGTCCGAAGGGCCGCAACGTCGTGCTCGACAAGTCGTTCGGCGCTCCCCGCATCACCAAGGACGGCGTCACCGTCGCCAAGGAGATCGAGCTCGAGGACAAGTTCGAGAACATGGGCGCGCAGATGGTGCGCGAAGTCGCCTCCAAGTCCGCTGACGCGGCCGGCGACGGCACCACCACCGCGACCGTGCTGGCCCAGGCGATCGTGCGCGAAGGCGCCAAGTCGGTTGCCGCCGGCATGAACCCGATGGATCTGAAGCGCGGTATCGATCTCGCGGTCGAAGCCGTCGTTGCGGACCTCGTCAAGAACTCCAAGAAGGTGACCTCGAACGACGAGATCGCCCAGGTCGGCACCATCTCGGCCAACGGCGACGCGGAGATCGGCAAGTTCCTCGCCGACGCCATGAAGAAGGTCGGCAACGAGGGTGTCATCACCGTCGAGGAAGCCAAGTCGCTCGAGACCCAGCCA
>NZ_JADPIX010000027.1:0-1366 GCF_023073155.1 Bradyrhizobium sp. 45
TGCCGTTGGTGCCGTCGCCGAAGGTGACATTGACCGCCGTGCCGCCGTTGAAGGAGGAGAAGGTCAAGGTCTTGCCGCTGATGCCGCCGACGCCGGAGGTGCGGGCCGCGGTGAAAGCGGTCGCGGTGCCGGTGTTGCCGGCGAAGCCGAGCGAGTTCAGCGCATTGCCGGTGCCGGTGATCGACAGGTCGGCGTTGACGCCGGTGGACAGCTTGAGCTGGCCCGACGCGTTGATCGACGAGTTGGTCTGGCCCGAGGCGGTCGACAGCGTCGCAGTGCCGTTGGCGGCAATGCTGGCGGACTGAACGCCGGTGGCAAGATCGATCGCATTCAGGACGTCACCGATGGTACCAGCCTGCAGATAGACCGTCGAGTTGCCGGCGCCGTCGGTGATGACGTTGCCGCTCTTGCCGAAGCCGGACGGAATGGCCGGAGCACCCGCGGAGCCCGGAACCGGGGCGTTCTTGAAGCTGATGACGTGTCCGTCAACATTCAGCGTCGAGCCGTCCTGGATCAACTGACCGAGCGAGGCCGCGCTGGTGGTGCGGGCCACGTTCACCGTCGCGTTGCCGCCGCCGACGGCCGAGCTCAGGCCGAGGGCCTTGAGCAAGTCCGCCTTGCCGGTGACGCTGAGATCGGCACCGGTCGAGCTGCGCAGCGTGACCTTGCTGGCCGTCGTGGTGCCGACGTCCGATGGCGTCGCACCAGCGCTCGTGCTGATGGTGGCCGCACCGGCGCTGATGGTCGCAACCTTGACGCCGCTGGCGAGATCGATCGCGGTGGCGAGGTCGCCCACGGTCGCAGCCGGGGTACCGCTGGTGCCGAGATAGACTGTCGAGTTGCCGCTGCCGTCGGTGACGATGTTGCCGCTGAAGCCCGAGCCGCTGGGAACAGCAGTGGCGGCAGGAGCAGCGCCGGCACGGAACGTGATGGTCTTGCCGTTGACGGTGACCGTGTCGCCGTCGGCCGGCTGGGCGGTGCCGACCAGGCCGGTCGCCGTCGCCGCACCGCTCGCGATCAGGGTGATGCCAGCGGAGAGAGCCGTCGTGCCGTCACCAGCCGTTGCAGTCGCACCGGTGTTGACGCCCTGGGTCGCGCCCAGGGTGATCGCCGAGGTCGCCGCGTGCGTGCCGCCCGCCGTGCCGTCATACAGCACGTTGCTAGTGGCAACCGTGCTGGCGAAGGAAGTCGTGCCGCGCAGGTCGGCAGAGGTTGCACCCGAGATCGTGGCCGAGACGTTGGACTTAGTGGAGTAACCGACGGTGGTCTGCAGCGCCTGGTTGGCGATCGACTTCGCGCTGTCGATCAGCTTCTGCAGCGAGGTGATGCCGGTGTTGGCGGCCTGCAGCACCTGCACGCCGTTGGC
>NZ_JADPIX010000150.1:0-1352 GCF_023073155.1 Bradyrhizobium sp. 45
GACTCCTTGGCCGTTAGCCGTAGGCTACCCAGCGGGCGAGACCGGCGGAAAGCCATGGTTGTCGAGACGCGCTATGTGACCAGCGGCGAGGTCTTCGTCGCCTACCAAATATCCGGACAGGAAGGTCCGGATTTGCTCATGACGCCGGGCTTTGTTTCGCATCTCGAGCAGTCGTGGGAGAATCCCAACGCCGCGCGCTTCCTTAACGACCTCGGCTCGTTTTGCCGACTGATCCGATTCGACAAACGCGGCACGGGTCTTAGCGATCGTGGCGTTGGTGTCCCGCATCTCGATGAAAGGATCGACGATATCCGCGCCGTGCTTGACGTCTCAGGTACTAAGAAGGCCTACTTGTTCGGCGTCTCGGAGGGCGGGCCGATGTCGATCCTGTTCGCGGCGACCTATCCCGAACGTGTCGCGGGCCTCATCCTGTTTGGTACGTATGCGCGCACGGTGGGCGCCTCTATTCCATTTGACGATTTCGCGGGATTCGAGCGCGATATCCGGTCCAGCTGGGGGACCGGCAAGAGTCTACCCAGTTTCTCTCCATCGGCAGCCGCAGTTCCCGGGGCCGTGGAGCGCTTCGCCAAGTTCGAGCGCTCGGCGGCCAGCCCGTCTGATGTTATCAACCTGATGCGTATGAACCGCGAGATCGACGTAACGGCCATCCTGCCGTCGATTCAGGTTCCTACCCTAGTCATGCATCGGCGCGACGATGTACGCATTCGTGCACTCGCCGGGCGCGAGCTTGGAAAGAGAATTCCTCACGCGCGCTACATCGAACTCCCGGGTAACGATCACCTCGCATGGTCCGGAGATCAGGATCGGATTGTCGAGGAGATTAGACAATTTATGGGTGTTTCGGCTACTTCCGTCGACGTTGACCGCGTCCTCTCGACTGTGCTGTTTACCGACATCGTTGATTCGACAAAGAGAGCATCGTTGGTGGGCGATAGGCAATGGCGTTCAGTTCTGGAAGCGCATCATGCGGCAGTGCGTTCGGAACTGGAGCGGCATCGCGGACGCGAAGTTAAGACTACAGGCGACGGATTTCTGGCCCTCTTCGATGGCCCGGCGCGCGCTGTTCGCTGCGCCCAGAGGATCGTCAGCGCGGTGCGGCCGCTCGATCTCGAAGTGCGGGCCGGCGTCCATACTGGTGAGATTGAAATGATGGGCGACGATGTGGGCGGCATTGCTGTGCACATCGCAGCACGAGTAGCTCAGCATGCGAAAGCGAGCGAAGTTCTGGCCTCAAGCACTGTACGAGACCTAGTGGCAGGTGCTGGCCTCAAGTTCGTCGATCAGGGACCGGCCGAGCTTAAGGGGCTTGCCGAGCCGATGCGCCTGTTCGC
>NZ_JADPIX010000025.1:0-1310 GCF_023073155.1 Bradyrhizobium sp. 45
AAACTCCGGTTGAGACGACTCGCGAACCGTGATTCCGTTGGTTTGAGGCGGCATTTGCGGGAGCAGCGGATGTTAGGTCGGCAGGAGAGCGGTCAGGGCCAGTTCTTTTACTCCTTTGATCTCGACAAGGTGGTGCCGGTTGATCACCTGGTACGGCAAATCGACGGTTTTCTGGACCTGAGTTGGGTGCACAACGAGCTCGCTCCATTCTACTCCCACACTGGCCGGCCTTCGATTGATCCGGTGCTCATGATCCGGATGCTGGTCTTGGGCTACGTATTTGCACTTCGTTCCGAGCGTCGGCTCTGCGCCGAGGTCCAGGTCAATCTGGCTTATAGATGGTTTTGCAAGCTCGGCATCGAGGATCATATCCCTGATCGCTCGGTGTTTTGCCGGGCGCGGCGCGAACGCTTCCGTGAGAGCGATGCCTTACGCCGGGTTTTTGAACGTGTAGTGGCGCTGTGTATTTCGGCGGGGCTGGTCGGAGGCGAAGCGTTCTCAGTCGATGCGAGCCTGATCAAGGCCGATGTGAACAAGACTAGGCGACTTCCCGGCGACCAGCCTATTACCTGGCCAAAGGCGGAGGAAGCATCCCATGCGGTGCGCGAGTACATCGCAGCGCTTGATGCCGCCAATAGCGATAAGGACGGCGATGAAGACGGCGGCGGTTCAAGTGAAGGCAGCCGTCGCCGCAAGCCTCCCAAGGAAGTCTCGCTCACCGATCCGCAAGCAACATGGGTTACGAGGCCGGGCGTGGATCCATTCTTTGCTTATGATGCGAACTATCTGATCGACAACAAGGCCGGGATCATCCTCGATGCGGTAGGCACGCGCGCGAACCGTGCAGTTGAGATTGCTGTCACCCAGATCATGGTGGACCGTGTTGAGCGTCGCTTCGATCTGCGCCCCAAGAGATTGGCAGGCGACACGGCTTACGGCGCGGTCAGATTGCTCAAATGGCTAGTGGATCGCAAGATCACGCCGCACGTTCCGGTGTGGGACAAGTCGGCACGCCCCGATGGCACCTTTAGCCGAGCGGACTTCGTCTTCGACAAAAAGCGCAATGTCTATGTTTGTCCGGGTGGCGCGGAACTGACCAGCACCGGCAATATCGATCAAGGTCACATCGTTTACTACAGGGCCAGCAAGAGCGATTGCTCTGGCTGCGCCTTGAAGCCCAAATGCACGACAGCGGTCGTGCGCAAAATTACCCGTGACGTCAACGAAGATGTGCGCGATCATGTCCGTGCGCTGGCCAATACGGAAGCCTTCGAGCAATCGCACCGCGAGCGCAAAAAGGTCGAGATGCG
>NZ_JADPIX010000144.1:0-111182 GCF_023073155.1 Bradyrhizobium sp. 45
TCAACAATTGCAGAAGGTCCCCGCCGCCAGGACGATAGCGCAGCTGATGACGACGAAGCGCGACCACCTAACCAGGGCGGAGACCGTCACGCTTGCGGTCATCGAACAAAACGTTCCTATGCTGGCCGATGCCCAAGCTCTCGTTGGCCGCTTCCACGCGATGATCCGAAAGAAGGCCGAGATGGAGCTCGAACCTTGGATTGATGACTCCAAGCGGAGCCTCATTGCCTCGTTCGCGAATGGCATTGCCAACGATAAGGCCGCGGTGCACGCGGCTATCACGCAACCATGGTCCAATGGCCAAGTGGAAGCTCAGATCACCAAGCTCAAGCTGGTCAAACGGCAAATGTACGGGCGCGCTAAGCTCGATCTCCTTCAGGCTAGGCTGATTGGCGCGCCATAAAAACAATCACGATCATCGAATATGCGTCAGAGCCAATTTTGGACGCCGATCCCCCGGCTTAGGGGGTCAATATTGCAGGCCGAATGACAAATTGGTGTCAGCGCGTCCGACGGGATGCTTAGGCTCGCATCCAATCGTTCCGGATAGGCCTCGATCGCTCCGACGGCGGTCGGTTTGAGGTCCTTCCGACGCTCTTCCTCCAGGCTGATTGACGGAAACAACGACACCTCCATGCGGTCGGTCTTCAGCCCGGTCGGCCGCAGAAGCCGGCCCTTGATCTCCACGTGCCGGTGCTCGTGATAGGGATCGAGCGCGTTACGAAGGGTGTTGAGCGCTAGCCAATAGGTGAAATCCCAGTTTTCGACCTGCACGATGTAGTCAATGATCTCCTCCGTCGGCTTGCGCCGGCGCTTTGCCCTTCTAGACGCCTTTTTCTTCGGCTCGGTGACCATCGCGGCCTGTCCGAGAGTTTAGGCTGGAGCGTCGGCTCTACGGAGCTAGATGATCATAGAACACGATCGTTGACACGAATTTGGATAGGGCTGCCGGATCCTCGATTACCATGTCGACTCATCAGAATCTCGCGTCTGCACCCGTTCGGCGTCCTCGTCGTCGACGAGTTGCTCGAGCATCTGCTTCTGCTTCTGGAGCGCGGCGCTTTGATCTTCCGCCTCGCTCGCTTCGATCTCGCCCAGGACCTTTCGCCGTTTGGCCTCCGACTCCTCCACTCTTTGGTCGAGATTCGGCAGCCATCCGACTTCCAGATAATGCGGCGACGTGGATCGCTCGTCGTGGACGCCCAAAATGCGAATACGACGATTGCGAGGCTCCGCGAACCAAGAGGTCGGAAGCCCGAGATTTTTCCAGCGGATTAAGGTAATGACCGAAGACGGGTCGATGACGACTGCCCACCGGGGCAGTCTTTCGATGCCTGCTTGTCTCGCGAGATCGGCGAGCAATGTAACGCCCCAACGGAAGACGGGAGGCTTCTCGAAAAAACGGCCGAAGCTGATGTAGATAGCGTGCTCGCGTTCGTTCCCGACAATCCTATCCTGCTCGATTTCCGCCGCCAGTTTAAGCAGCCCGATATCTTGGAAGCGAAGCGTGCTTTCTTCAATCGTATCGAGGATTGCCAGAAGGCCGGACCAGTTTTGCCGATCATACTCGGCGTATGCGGCAGCGATTGCGAGTAGAGTAAAGTCCTCCGCGGTTCCGTCGGGAATCTTGCCGTTCAGTCTTTTGATTAGTCCCGCGGGATCCGCTATGTTCAATCGTCCGACCGTTAGAAGCTCGTCCCACTCCCTCAGAGAAGTTTCAGAATAGGGCTCGGCGCGAATTCCGCCTTCCGTCTCGAGCACGGCGACGGGCGTTGCCAGGGCCGGAAGCACCCAAATTTCGAATTGATCCCTATTCCGAACCGCGATCGGGGTCACGGTCGCGTCGGTGAGGTCGGGCTCGTCGGGTCGTACCAGTTCCGGGCCGAAGACGTCATCGCGCCGGTAGCGGTTGCGGAGGGGCTCGAGGCCGATCCCCTGCGGCAACTGCACCGTGTCGGCCTTGACGCCGACCCTCAGTCTTCTGGTCCAACGGCCCCAGGGTAGATCGATAGTGATCCGGTACTGGCCGGGAGCGAGCAATTCGATCGGATGATCTTCCAGGTCCTGAAGCGACATCTTGCGGGAGGGCATTTCGTCGGAGAAGCTCTCCAAGGTCACGCACTCGTCGTCCTTCAGAAAGCCGCCGAGCAGTGCAGCGCCTGATTTGTCGAAATCGAAATGGACGTTCGGCTCGGCGTTCTTGGGTTGTCCGAACGGTGACATGATCACGCGACCGCCTTCGCCCGGGCTCCCGCGTCTCAGGATCTTCAGCCAATCGATCGCGATCTCGTGCGCATCGCGGATCGAAGTGTCCTCGATATGATTGAATGTGAGTGATGGGCCGTTGGCGTCCTTCCTGAAGGTCAAATTCGGCGGAAGTCTCGCTCCGCCTATTTCTCCGACGGGACTGAGTTGCTTGGCGATTTCCGCCGACATGGGTCCACCCCCCGGACCAGGACCCACCACGATGTTGATCTCGTCCGATCCATCGGTTCCTTTTGGGGCGACGGGAGGCGGCTGCCTCAATTGAAATATAATGTCGGCGGTCGGATTCCCGAGTCTCTGCTGCAGAGGGACGTTCACCGGCTTCCAAGCGCTTTCGCGAGCCACCGTGCAACCGGCATTGATCAGATCCTGCAGGGGAAACTGCAGCGTGACAGGTATCCTCAAGGGGGCGCCCTTCGTGGGCATGAAGCAATCGCGCGGGATAAGTTGGGATTGCAGCCTGATCGAGCGTACGTCGCCGACCGCGACGGTCGGATCGACATCGACCGTGACCGCGGCCGTAGGCAGGGCGGATAGCTCCACGATGGGCGAGAAGCCATCGATCAGAGCCCTGCCGTGGGGTTTGCAGAACGGAGTTTGAAATTTCTGAGCGTCGGCCGCCGCTTGAGAGATCTTCACCGAGACGATGTTCGTAAAAAGCCTGCCCAGATCGACCGTTCGTGCTCCAGTCATCCAGTCGTATTGGATCGCGTCCTGCTCGGGATCGTCGGCCTGCAGATTCGCCCAAAGCGTCGGATCGAGTTCTTCCAAGGAGTATCGAACGAGAACGCCTCGGCCGTCTCCAGCCCATGCTCTCTCGCCTGCCGAACAGGCATAACAAGTCGTCAGCGCGTTGCCGGGAGCTGGCTTGTAGCTGCCGGGAGGAGCGTCAGGCCCCTGCGCCTGAACGCTGCTGATCTGCCCGATGCTCGCAGTAGTATCTTGGCACGCATCGTAAAACAGGAACTGGTCCTTGTACTTCCAGCTCTGAAACCACTCGATGTATTCATCGATCTTGAGATTCGCGCGGGTGATGTCGTTGACGAGATAATTCTGGCAGAGAAAGACCGGACCGGCGCCGGGTACTGACTTTCCATGGCCCGACATGAAGACGAACAGCTTGTCGCCTTGACCCGCCTTGGCCAGTTTTCCGAACGATGCCAGGATGGTGTCGATGTCGGCGGCCTGCACCACGACACCGGGCGGGAATTGTGCGCCAGTTATCGGTGCGACATGGACGACTATGCGGGCTGGGGGGACGCCTATCGAGGTCAGCCACTTCGCCGCTGCGACGGCGTCGTTGATGCAGCCCGGCAGCGTCGGGATGTCCGAGCGATCGTACTTGTCGATGCCGATGATCAGTGCGTCTGCGTTCATGGTCACTATTTCGGCCAGCTCTGGGTGATCTTCTCGTAGAACGAGGGTTGACGGAAATATGCGCTGTGCGCTTCCGGGAACGGAACATTCGACGCGATCTCGAAATCCTCGATCCCGTCGGTCACGCCGGGGAACGCCCGACTGGCGCAGAACGACAGCAAGTCGTTGCGGTCGAAGATGTTGAGCCACGGCTGGTACGGAGTTCCTGCTGGAAGCGCTTGCTTCAGCCGCATCGTTCCGAGCGCGTCGAACTTGAACAAGACGGGCGCTTGGGAGCCGACCGTGATCAATTTTTCGACTGGCAACCGGCCCGCCTGGCGAGCGCGCGAGAGCAAGTCGACCATGATGATGCCGCCCAGGCTGTGTCCCAGGACGACGACGCGCTTTTTCTGTTCGGCAACACCGACGATCTTTTTCTCGATCGCGGCAAGAATGTCGTCACCGCGGCGTTCGTACAGCAGGATGTCGCCGACGCCCGGAGACACTCCGTTCATAAGGCCAGTTCTTCGGTCCCGTCCGTAGTAGGTCGCGACTCCTTCGGCCAGGGATTTCACGCCGTCCCAAAGCCATGAACCTATTCCCTTCGTCCCCGGAAAAAGACCGACGATCTTTCGAACGAGTTCGTCGCGCTCATCCGCGACGTAAAGCGCGCTCGGACCTGTGCCAACTTCGTTGCGATAACCGATCAGGGCCTTCGCCACGATCGCGCGAGCGACGGCGTTCACGAGGTCCGTGTCCAGGGCATCGCCTGCCGCCGCCGCGGCGGAAGCGAGCAGGGGCTCTTTCAGCAGCCAGAGCGCCGCCTGCCGAATGTCTTGCGCTTTCATCTCGCCCGGAAGCGGGTCCGAGACCTTTTGCGCCACGTCGGCAAGCATGTTCGTCATGGCGATATCCGGGGTCTGAATGCCCGGCATGGCGGCGTTCTGATCGACCTGAGCCGGAGGTCGCATCGAGGCCATCCGCAGTTCGAGCAGCGGATCGCGGAGCAGTTCGGCCCAAAGTGCCGCCTTCATGCCTATCTCTTCGGGACCGATTTCGTCGGCTTTCGCCGCAGTCGGCGGCAGCACCTGCTCGATAGCCTCGTCGTCGACGTTGACGCCGAGGTCGGGGCCCCAGCAGAGGCCCTCGATCTCGATCGGAAGCTTTCCCTCGAATCCTTTGCGCAAAAGAGCCATCGTCTGGTCGAAGGCGCTCTTGCGAACGCCCGTTCCGTGGATAAAGAGCAAGGTATCTGGCATATCCTCCTCCACAATTCTCTAAAAGCCAGTGTCGCATCGAGATCTTTCGTTCGGGTCGCGCGTCTTTCGTGTCGCGAGTTTAAGCGGTCGTGCACGTTCGCGTCCGATGCTGCCGTAATTCCGGCGCGCATGCGCAGAAAAGTCGTCAGTCCTACGACTTCGTGAACGAAGACATCGAGATGTAGAAAGCTTAAGTTTTTCTGATCGAGAGATATTTCACTTTAGCACACTGAGCTGTCGCAACAGGAGTCTTGCTCTACCGAGGCATTGGTGAAGTGCGACGCTTACCAACGCCCAGGCAGCTGCAAAGCTGGAGTTTGACCAGCCTCGCGCACTATTGCGGTCCCGCGGGAGGAGCCGCGGTATCAGGTGGCGAGGGCGCCGCCGCGGCCGGCGATACGTTCGACGACGGTGCGGCGTTTCCTGCCTGAGTTAATGGTTGCGGGACAGTTTGAGTGAGATCTGGTCGTTGAGACGAGCCGCCCACGTCCAGATTAGCAAATGAACCGTAATCTGGGATGATCGTCGCTCGAAGCCGACGAATCGCATTTGCCCAAGCCTCAATCCGATTGTCTCTCGTGACAGATTTCCTTTGTGAGTCGCATTTCACGGCGAGGATGATTTCCTGATGCAGCTGGCGCAAGTCGAGCAAGGCACGAGTGTTCTGCGACAATGTTCTTGTCGGATCATAAACCTGCTTCAAGCCAGTTAGCGAGGTGCCGGCAATCGATAGAGCTATTGCAAAGAAGGCGACCCACCTAAAGCCTGAGCCGGGGCCAAAGCTCACATACCAAAGCCGCCTTCTCAATTTTTCTCGTTGAAGCGCCTTCTGTTCGTCGTCGGTCAGCTCGACGGGACTCATCTTCCCTTGCAGCGTCACAAAGAGAGTTGCGAATGCAGACACAATCAATGTAGCCAATCCGAGCCTTTGGACCCAAGGAAAATTCGCGCCGGCACCCTCCGCCGCCGCTATTCGGGCGCGCGCAATCGAATCGCTAAGGGCCAGGAGCTCGCGGTCATCACCGGTCAGCTGCAAGACCTTCTGGTCTTTATCTCGGTTTGCAAGAGCGGCCTCATCTCCCGACTTCATAAGAAACACATGGCTTCCGGATGGCGTCAGATCGAGCATCAACGCGCTGAAGGCGTGCCGGGGCAGTACATCGGTCGCAACGTCAGATAATTGTTTGCAATTAAAGACCCCGTAGGCAACTAGCTGATGGTCGGAACGCGCCGCGGACCATTCGGTATCGTTTGAGCCCGGTTGCGGTTTCAAGCCGTCGAGGAAGAAAACTTCCGTGGGGCGTGTCGCATTGGATCCGATTGCAGTGGCCTGAGAAGGTTCCGATTTGCCGATCAATGGCAAGCTACCGCCGCGGTTCATCCACAAAATGCCAGCGACCGCGATCAAGGCTAGTACTACAAGCCCTGCGATTGATCCAAGGAGAGTCCATGACAAGCGGCGTTGCGGTTCACCAGGATACGGCGACGACATTTCCCAACCACCTTTTGCTCACTGGCCTGAGCGCAAAATCGATCTAAAAGTCTTGAAAGTGTATCGCGCCACTTCTCTTTAAGGTTGACATCCTAATCAGCGGCTCTGTAGCATCCTAAGCTAGTATTGAGAAAACATGCAATTGGCCTGTTTGTACTGAACCGGGATCGGGCGCCGGACTCCTGGGATATGATTGCGCCTTTCAAGGAAGGTTAAAGCGACGGCGCGGGCCGCGACCTTCGTCGAAAGCGGATTTTTCAGCGGGGGAGCGTGGCGGCTTACGCTGTGAGTACCTTAGCTCAGGACCGCACTGTGCTCGATCGCTCGGGGCCATGATGCAGACGTCAGCGCCAATCAACGATGTCAGGGACGGCGCAAGCTCCGCAACGCGCGTTGGCCGCTCTCCAGCCGGTGGTTTCGCGCCCTCGCTGAACCTTCCGAAAGGGGGTGGCGCTCTCAGAGGGATCGGAGAAAAGTTTTCATTCAATGCTCACACAGGCACCGGGTCTTTGTCGGTGCCTTTGCCGTTTTTGGAGGCGCGTGGCGGCTTCGGGCCCAACCTCCAACTGACCTACGATTCAGGATCCGGAAACGGACTTTTTGGGGCGGGTTGGCAGTTGGGAGTTCCCACTATCGGCCGCAAGACCGACAAAGGATTGCCCAAGTACGAAGATGGCGACGTCTTCATTTATTCTGGCGCGGAAGACCTCGTGCCGGTCGCGCCGACAGAAGTGCGGGGTGAATATGACTTGCGACGCTTTCGCCCGCGCGTTGAAGCAAGTTTCGCTCGCATCGAGCTGTGGATCAGCCGAAGAAACGCCGCGGACACCCACTGGCGAGTCATTTCGCGAGACGACGTCACGCATATTCTTGGCTTTACGTCGGAAGCGCGCATTGCCGATCCAGGCGATCCAACGCGTGTTTTCCAATGGCTGCTGCAATGCTCCTTTGACGATAAGGGCAATGCTGTCGCCTATCGCTACCGTCCGGAGGACCTGGTCGGAGTGGATGCGCTGCGGCTTTCCGAAGCGCATCGCGTCGAGGGCCAAGCGCGCTTTGCCGGCAGTCACATCGAGTCAGTCGTTTATGCAAACCGCGAGCCGTTCTTTGCTGAATCTGGCCCGAATTACTGGCCAGCAATTGGCGGCCTGATAGAATCGACGGCTTCGTTCGTCGACAATTGGCAATTTCGCGCCTTTTTCGACTATACGGTTCGGCCGGCCGATGAGCCCACTCTCGAAAATGGTGCATGGAATCTGCGGGCCGATGCCTTCTCGAGCTACCGCGCCGGCTTCGAAGTCCGTACGGCCCGTCTGTGTCGGCGAATCGTGTTCGAATCGAACCTGTCGGTCGAAATCGAAGGGCGGGAGACCGGTTATGCCGGGCTGACGCACGCGCTTGTGTTCGAATACGGCTCCGCCGATCCGTCAGCCACTGAGACGGCCGCAATCGTTGAATCGCCTATCCTGGCAAAGCTCCGGTCCCTCCAACAGATCAGCCTCAGGCGAGGCAATCAGGCGACCTCCTACGATCATGCCGATTGGCCACCTCTTGAGTTTGATTATTCCGTTGCGGGAGCGATGCAGCTTAGGTCGATCGGGCACACCGATGCGCCGGCGCTTGCCACGGGCGTCGACGGCGCGCGAAATGAATGGGTCGATCTCGACGGCGAAGGCATTCAAGGCGTTTTGTCACGCGGGGACGACGCCTGGCGGTACGCGCCGAACCGCTGGTCTCCGCTCGCGGATTCTGGCGGTTTGTCACCACACGAGCCGTTGTCTGCGGGAGCATTTCGGTCGCCTCAGCCGTTGTCTTTCCAGCCTTCCGCGGCATTCAGCGGCGCGACGCTGGTCGATCTTGCTGGGGACGGTTCGCTCGATGTCGTCGCGTATTCGCCGCAAGCAGCCCTGGTTTACGAGCGAAACGAGCGAGGAGGATGGCACGCGCCTCGTGCTCTGCCTCGGCGGCCGGCATATGCGCTGAACGATCCCAATGTCCGGCTTGTGGATCTCGATGGGGACGGACGCGCGGAGATCGTAGTGGCGGAACACGACTGCTTCGTGTGGCAGGAGGGCCTCGGCGAAGATGGTTACGGCGCGGTGCATCGCGTCTCGAAACTTCTCGACGAGAAACTTGGCCCGGTATGCGTCTTCAGCGAGGTGGTGCAAACGATCTTCCTTGCCGACATGTCGGGCGACGGCCTGACCGACATCGTGCGTATTCGCAATGGCGAAGTCTGCTATTGGCCGAACCTCGGCTATGGCCGGTTCGGCGCGCGAATTGAGATGGATAATGCGCCGATCTTCGCCAGCCCCGATCAATTCGATCCGGCGCGCGTGCGCGTTCTCGACGTCGATGGTTCGGGCGTTGCCGATCTGGTCTATCTCGGGCGGCAGGGCGCTGCGTTCTGGGCCAACCATTCCGGTAACGGCTGGTCGACGCGTCAGCCCATTCCGTTCCGCATCGCGCATAATTTAGCGGAGGTCACGAGCGCGGACTTCTTCGGTCGGGGGACAGGCTGTCTGATCTGGTCGTCGGCCGCATCCGCTGACGCGGGCAGCCATTTCTGCGTGGTCGACCTCACGGGCGGCGTGAAGCCCCACCTGCTCACGCGGATTCGCAATAATCTCGGTGCCGAAACGAGGCTCTCATACCGCAGTTCGACCGAATTCTATCTGTCGGACGTTGCGGAGGGGCGGCCGTGGATCACGCGGCTGCCTTTTCCGGTGCACGTCGTGCAAACCGTCGAGACCGAGGATGCCATCGCGCGAAATCTGTTTGTCTCCCGTTACGCCTATCATCACGGCTTCTTCGACGGCGTCGAGCGCGAGTTTCGCGGATTCGGGATGGTCGAGCAATGGGACAGCGAGCATGTCGAGGCGGTGTCCTATGCCGGCAGTTACGACAACTGGGATTCGACGTCTTACGTTCCGCCTGCGCTGACGAAAACCTGGTTTCACCACGGCGCCTGGTACGACGATGACTCGCTGGTCGCAGCGTTCAAGCGGGAGTACTGGGACGCAGATTCGGGTGCGGTCGATGTCGCCGACACCGTGTTTCCGCCAGAGCTGAGTCCAGATGAGGCACGCGAGGCCTGTCGCGCTTTGCGCGGGCGCATGCTGCGGCAAGAGGTCTACGCGCTCGATGCGGAGGCCGATTCCACGGCCGAAGTCAAGGCGCGCGCTGCGAGGCCGTATCAGGTCATCGGGCAGAATTTCAAAATTCGCATGCTTCAGGCTCGCGGCAACAATCCGCATGCGGTCTTTTTCGTGCATCCACGCGAGACTGTGCAGGCTCACTACGAGAGGACCGATCCGCCCGACCCGCGCGTCAGCCACGCGCTGAGCCTGAAGGTCGACGACTACGGCAATGTCGAGCAGGCAGTCGCCATCGGGTACGGACGTAGGCAGCCGGAGCCTGAGGATCCGCAGACAAAGCCCCGGCAGAAGTTGACACCCGACGAGCAGGCGACGCAACGACGATCGTTGCTGACTCTTACGGTGAGTACGTTCACGAAAGCGGTCGACACGCTGCCCGATGCTTGGCGAACGCCGCTGCCGGCCGAGCTGCGCATCTATGAGCTTGGCGATTCCGAATGGGAGAAGGCAACGGCGCTTTCGTTCGAGGCGCTGCAGGAGGCGGCAGAACATCTCGCTGATATTCCTGAACTCGCCTACGGGACAGCGCTGAGCTACACGCGCCGTGAACGCCGATTGATCGAGCAGGCGCGTACCCACTACCGTCGCAACGACCTCAAAGGGCTACTTGCGCTCGGCGAATTGGAATCGCTGGCGCTTGTCGGCGAGGAGCTCAAGCTCGCGATCACGCCCGGCATGGCTGACAACTTTGAAGGTAAGGTGGACGCGACCGCGATGACGACCTACCTGCGTGACGGCGCTGCCGGCTATTCGGAGCCGGAAGGTGACGGATCGTTCTGGATCTCCTCCGGCCGCACCTTTTTCGCACCTGACGCCAACGGTACTCCGCAGGGCGCGGCGGCTGAGCTGGCGTTCGCGCGCAAGCGCTTTTTCCTGCCGCATCGCTTCGTGGATGCTTTCGGCAATGCCACTCGTGTGGCTTACGAAGACGCCATTCTGCGCATCGCCGAAATCACCGATGCTGCAGACAACAGCACGCGTGCTAGCTACGACTACCGTGTGCTGCAACCCAAGCTGATCAGCGATGCGAACGGCAATCACATTGCAGCCGTCTTCGACCTGCGGGGACTGGTCGCCGCGACGGCGGTGCTGGGCCAAGCCGAATCGATCGGCGAGTTCGGGGATACTCTAGAGGATGTGAATCGGGATCCAGGCGATAGCGAAATCACGGCGTTCTTTGCCGACCCGGTCGGAAAGGCTTCGGCCCTGCTTGGGACGGCCACCTGTCGTTATCTCTACGACGTGATGCGTTTCCGCCGTTCGAGCCTCGCCAATCAACAACCGGGCTCACCGGTATACGCCGCGGCGCTCGAGCGCAGATTTCATGTCAAGCTACCATTCGCCGACGATGACAGGGCGACGGCCTGGATCGGCGCGGATTTGCCGGCGGCTGAACAAATCGAGTGCCGCTTCAATTATTCGGACGGGTTCGGTCGCGCTGTTCAGCAGAAGATTCGCACGGCGCCACAGATCAAAGATACTCCGGGACCCGCCAAGCCCCGTCGCTGGCTCGGCAGCGGCTGGACCATCTTCAACAACAAGGGTCACCCCGTACGGCAATACGAGCCCTTCTTCGTCGAGGAAGGGGGCGGCGCTGCACCTCATGAGTTCGAGTTTCGCCGCGATGGCGTGAGCCCAATCCTGTTCTACGATCCGCTCGGGCGTCTCGCCGCCACGCTTCATCCCGATCATAGCTGGGAAAAAATCGTCTTGGATCCGTGGAAGCAGGTGACCTCGGACCGCAACGATACGGTTCTCATCGATCCGTTGAACGACCCCGACGTGGCCGCGTTCTTCCGGCGACTGCCGAGCGACGAGTGGAAGCTGATCGAGGGCGCTTCGCCTACCTGGTATAGGTGCCGCACCACGACGAGCGGGCTGAACGACTTGTTCCCGGGCAACAGCGAGGCCATTAACTGGCGCCGCCAGCACGAGCATGATGCCGCGCTCAAGACTGCCTCTACCCCTGACGATCCCGGGCACGCGGGCACCCCGACACGGACGCACTTCGACGCGCTCGGCCGGGCGTTTCTCGTCGTCACCCACAACCGGTACGTCGATCCTCGCTCACAGGCAAAGAAAGAGGAATTCGCGCATACGCGCACTTTGCTTGACATCGAGGGCAATCGTCGCGCGGTGTTCGATGCGCTGGAGCGCGCAGTGACGACCTGGGATTATGACTTGCTTGGACGTCCGCTGCGCGAGGCCGGCATGGACGCCGGGCGGCGCTGGACCCTGCCTGATGCGGCAAGTCAACCGTTGCGGCGGTGGGACGATCGCGATCACGCGTTCCGGCACCGCTACGATGCTCTGCGCCGGCCGCTCGAAAACTGGCTCGCAAAGGCATCCGACGCCGCGCAGACTCAGGGGGTCTGCTACGAGCGATTCACTTACGGCGAGCATGAAGGCGCGCCGGCAGACCGGAATCTACGCGGCCGGTTGTGGAAGCACGAGGATACGGCCGGGCTTGTGACCGTCGGCGGCTACGATGCGAAAGGCAACCTCGCGTCCTGGACGCGCCGATTCTGCCGCGACTACAAGACGACGCCGGACTGGTCGACAGGCCCCGCTCTCGAGGAAGAAACCGCGGGCTGGCGCACTGACTACGACGCGCTCAACCGTCCAATCCGGCTGATCACGCCGTACGCCCGCAAGAACGCCGGCGATTGCCAGACTTTCGCGCGCTACAACCTCGCCGGCCAATTGTTCGCGACGACTGTCAGGACACCGGCTGAACCGTTCCTCGTCGTGCGCGGAATCGACTACAATGCGCGCGGCCAGCGGCGTGTGATCCAGTATGGCAACAACAAGGGTGGTCATGGCCTGCGCACGACGCTGAGCTACGACGACAAGACGTTCCGGCTGCTCAGCCTGGTCACCGCCAACACCGATCCAGACGCAAGGACCGACAAATACCAAGCGTTGGATTATGTCTACGATCCGGTCGGCAACGTCATCGCCGTCAGGGACACCGCACAACCCACTTTTTACTTCAAGCAAAAGGTGGCCGCGCCGGACGCGGACTATGAGTATGATGCGCTCTATCGGTTGACCTCGGCTTCAGGGCGCGAGCATGAGGGTCAAAACCGCCCACCGAACGCCTGGGACGTGCAGCGCGCTGGCACCTTCGACGGCGGCTGCGGCTTCACGTTCTTTCCCAATCCGAACGACACCAAGGCAATGCGCCCCTATACCCAGCGCTACGCCTACGACATGGTCGGCAACATCGAGGAGATGCTGCACCAGGCCGGCGGCCAGGGCTCATGGCGGCGCGTCTATGGCTACGAACTGGTGGCTGGATCGCGCGATAAGGGATCGAACCGCCTGGTGTCCACAGTGATCGGCGGCGTGACCGAGCGGTACAATTACGACGCGCATGGCAGCATGGTCGCGATGCCGCACCTTGCCGCGATGGAGACTGATTTCCGCGACCAGCTGTCGGTGACCGCGCGTCAGAGCGTGCGTTGCGAGCCCGACCGGCCCTACGCACGGGGCGACGTCACCTATTATGTGTACGACGCGGCGGGCGAGCGCGCCCGCAAGGTGACGGAGCGTGAAGGCCGGCGGGTGAGCGAGCGACGCTACCTCGGGGCTGCCGAGGACTATCGCAGCTACGCGGCAAACGGCAAGGATCTCGACGTCGAACGGATGTCGCTGCACGTCTCTGACGGAGAGCGGCGCTTTGCGTTATTCGAGACGGTGACGAACGGCGGCGACGACGCCGCCAAGCATCTCATCCGCAGCCAGTTTCCGAACCACCTCGGCTCGGCATCCCTTGAGGTGCAGTTCGACAAAAAGGCGCCGGTGATCTCGTACGAGGAGTTCTATCCTTTCGGCACCACCGCCTATCTGTCAGTCAACGCTTCGATCAAGGCGGCCTCCAAGCGCTATCGCTACACCGGCAAAGAGCGCGACGAGGAGAGCGGGCTCAATTACCACGGCGCGCGCTATCTCGCCGTGTGGCTCGGGCGATGGGTCTCGGCGGATCCGAGCGGGCTGGCGGACGGACCGAATGTCTACTGGTACTCGCGTTGCAATCCCCTAATGCGCAAAGATGATAAAGGGACACGGAGTGCAGAGGTTGCAGAAGAGCGACAACTTCAGCCTCAAAGCCAATCCAGAACGGATGCACCCGGCTGGCTCGTCCCGGGATCGACGTCATTGCTGTCTACGGTCGATGCTTTCAAACGCCTTGATTATGCCGCCGAGATCAGCACAAATCGCGATCTGTTACTTAAAGTTTTTGACAAAGCCGAGAGCTTGGATCACGAGTTTATTGCGAGAAGCGCCTTCGACCTTCGCGAAGAGACGCGCGGCGTTTTCCAGGAAAAACTTTCTCAGGCTGGAAAAGCGTTCTCCGAGGCAGTCGAAAAAGAAAAGACATTTGAGCAGTTGTTGGAAAACAAAAGTTTCCGACAGATTGTTGATTCGAGCGGCAAAACTACCAAGCTCACTAAGAGTATTTCGCTTACAACCGTTGCTAAGGGATTTGCTGTTGTCGGTACGATCTCACTCGCCTTCGACGCCAAGAATAGAGTTGAGCGTGTTGTTGCGGAACGGCCTCAGGATCGTACGAGGCGAGCAGCTTATGAAGCCTATGATTTCGCCGGCAGTGCGCTCGCCGCCTCTGCGGGCGCGGCCGCCGCTGTTGGATTTGCTTCTGGTGTAGCAGCGGGACTCGCTGGAGCTGCAGTCGGCACGGTTGCCCTGCCTGTTGTTGCTGCCTTGTTGATTGGGGGGCTGGGAGCGTACGCCGTGTCACAACTGTTTGAGCACACGAAGCCGACATTCGAGCAATTCAAAGCGGCCCTGCCGTAGGATTTTGCCGCGAGAAGCTGATGAGGCTGGTTAGGGGGAATTGATGAAAGCCATATTGCCGATCAACGATCCCGCGCATCCCGACGAGGATCGACTTTCCGGTCTGCACGGTGCACTCGAATTGCTCTGGGACGTCAAGGATTCGACGGTGTCCACGCCGGACGATCTTGACGGTTTCAAGAAAGAGAAGACCACCCATGTCTACGGCCCGATCACCCGCGGTGTCGTGAAGGGCTTTAGGGACGCGCAAAAGCTGGAGTCTGGCGAGAACGTTGACGGCGCGACCGCGGCGCGCCTCAACGAGTTGCTGCTTGGTCAGCGCAAGCTTGCAAAGATCGTCGGTGCGCTGCGCGACGTCTCCAAGCCGGCGACCGGCAATCCGCCGATGCGGCCGAAGCTTGATCATCCCGGTCTGATCGTGCGCGCACTTCACGATGACGAACCTTGGGCGGATGTGGCGATCACCGGCGCTGACGACGCTTTCGTCTTGTATTTGGATCTGGCCGAGCCGGAGGAAGAGCGCAAGCCGCAGCGCCCGAAAGTCAGGGTGTTCTACCGCGAAAACAACATTGCGGAAACGGCGGTGCAAGCTGACGTGTTCACGCCAAATGCCGCGCTCGTGCTCCGGCTCGATATTGACGTGAACCCCGCGCTGCTCGCGCCTTATGAATTTAGCAGCGTACGCGATCTCGTCCTGAAGGGCTTGAAGGTACTGAAACCCTTCGAGCCGGGAAAGGAGGACGAGGCGATCGCCCGGCTTCGGCCGGATGACGTGGCAAATCTTGAAACCCTGGCTGATATGCCGCCGCAAGAGCGGATCGAACATCTGGCCATCGCACATCTTCTCGCCAGCGATGCCGGCAAACAAAATAAGACAACCAAGAAAAGCGTGAATCCCGATGCCGCACTGATTTACGGGCTGTTGCGGCTGCAAAAGCTGCTTTACGTTCTGTGGCGGATTCCGCCCCAGGCCCAGGTCAGTCTGAAGTTCGAATCGCTTGCCGGGCCGCCCCCGAAAGCACCGAAAGACAAGGGAGACCCGTCGGATGACAATCAGCCGGCGCGGCTCCAGCTTCTCGCGCAACTTGTTTTCTACTCGGAATTTGTCGGGAAGGAATCGTACGGCAAATCTCCCGAAGGCGAACTTGTCGGCGCCATCAGGGACGTCGTGAAAGCCGGCGTCGTCGAGAACCGATATCTCGACCCCCCACTAGCAGTCATGAATGACACCCTGGCGCAGGGGCTCGCAGATTTGCGTGCCTCCTTTGTCACTCAACAGCCGGCTTTGGTGCCCGCGCAACCATTCCATAACAACGTCGATGGGGAATGGTGTTTTTGTCGCGACGGAACCAAGAACAGCGCCGACCTGGTTCTGCAGCGTCTTTTGGACAGCGAGAAGCTTCCAAAGCCCTATGCCGATGTCGCGCGGTTGGTTGCCGACGGCCAAAAACCTGACGCGCCGCAGGACAGCCCCCTGAAGGAATTCCGGCTGGGCTCCGGCAACGTGTACCACCTTGCCGCGGCGATGAAGTGGAAGACGGAAACCACCGATGCGCTGCTCTCGCTGCAGCGGGTCGTTCTGCTGACTGAGGATCCGGCCGAGGTCGCATTCCTGCTCGGTCCTGATCCGGACGGTGAATGGGACAAACTCGACGGCGCGTGGAAAATCCGGATGGTGGCCGGACTGAGCCGGTTCACGCGCGCTTACGTGGCTCTGCTGGGGCGTAAGGAGGACGATCAGGCGCTGCTCGCGCAGAAGGCCGAGGCCTTATTCGACAGCGCAAGTGCGCGCTCCGATGCCACGGCGCATGCCTTCGGCGAGGCGCGCGCGCTTGCCACCGCGCAGCATGTCGATGCCCTTACGACCAAGGCCGATCGCGCGAAGATACAGGCGCAAGTCAGCACGGTGCTGGCGGGGGGAGACAAGGTCACCGCAATTCCCTCATGGGAACGGCTGTTCGGATCGCTCGATGCCTGTGCGTGCGACGAATGCGATTCGATCTATGGACCAGCGTCGTACCTCGTCGACGTGCTGCAGTATTTCAAGCGGCTTGATGCAAGCGCGTCGTCCGGCGACTCGAAGAACGGCGCCGGAAACGGCAAGCTCGCGGGGCTGCCCCCCTGCCTGTCAGCGCAGGGCGCCAAGACGGTGTTCGACGTGCTGATGAGCCGTCGATCCGATATCGGTTACCTAGACCTCAACTGCGCCAACGCGATGACCGAGGTCCCCTACATCGATCTGGTCAATGAACTGCTCGAAGATCGCGTCAGTCCGCCGGTGAAGAAGTACTATGTCAAGCTCGAGCCGGGGCCGATTCCGGGCACCGTACTGAATGAGCTCCTAACAGACGGTTTCCACGAAGTTACCGAGAAAGCAGAGGTGACGGCCGACTCCAAAGATAACCGCTTGGTCAGGGATGAGCGCGCACTGATTCTATTCGAGCGGATCGCCGATGATCAAAAGGCAGGCTGCCCAGCCTGGCTTGTGCGCCAGCTGCGCCAGACGTTCGGCACCGCTGCGGAGATCGCCGCCGCGCCGGAATATGTCAACCAAGGTGCCGTGGAGAAATTGAAGGGAAAGGAATGCCACTTTGCCCTGGCTTTGCCGTTCGACGCCGATCGTATGGAGGCGGCGGCTTATCTCAGCAGGATGGAAACCGATCGCACAATCGCGATGCGCGCGTTTGCGAAATGGTCGGAACTCGGCGGCGAGGACTATCGCATCAAAGTCGCGACCGAGGCCCTCGGCCTGACATCGGTCGAGGTCGCTCTCATCACCGAGCCGAAGCCGGATCCGAACGGCCAGCACGAGTTCTGGGCCGAAGAACCCACGACGCTCGTCAAGAACATGTCTCAGCTGCGGCGCTTCCTCGACAAGACCGGATTGAAGACGGAGCCGGTCGGCAAGGGCGAACTGGATGAGCTGCTGGTCGGGAAATACATCAACCTGATTATCGAGCCGGACGAGCCAGACAATCCGGCCGCTCGCTGCGATACCGAAAAAATGCATATCAAGGAGCTGGATGCTCCCGCCCTCGATCGCATCAATCGCTTTCTCCGACTGCGACGAAAGCTCGGGTGGCGCATTGACCTGCTCGATCGGCTGATCAGGTCTCCGGCGGTCGGCAACGGTGAGATCACGAGCGGCTGTATCGTCGCGCTGGGCGATATTATTCGCCTCGCCCGCGAACTCGATATGGAGCCGGAGAAGATCGCGGCGTGGTTCGTCGATCTATCGGTATTCGGGGAACCTTCGGACTATCGGCGAATCTTCCTTCAGAAAGGGGAGGACGGCAGTCCCTATCCGCCGTTCCTGCTCCAGAACCTGAGTCCGCCGGGAGACGACAAGCCCACGGGAAAAAAGACAATCGCCGATCACGCAGAGGCGGTGGCAAGGGCCTTGGGCGTTACAGCCGAGCAACTCGCTACGTGGCTGGCCTATTGCGGCAGCGAGCCCGGAACCGACAAACTACCGGTGAAATTGTCATTGCGAAATCTCTCGCGCATCTGGGCCTGGTTCCGCCTGGCCAAGAAGCTTGGGCTGAGCATGCGCAATCTGACGCTGTTGCTCGCCATGCGCGGCATGAAGGACGCGCTCGAATCTCCGGCCGTGACCCGCGAGTTGTGGGAAATCGTCACGCTTCTGAAGGCGCAACGCATCGGCGTTGCCGACATTCGGTTTTGGCTTCTGCACCGAACCGAAAACGGAGGTGAGGCGGCCAAGCGCGTCATCCCGGACCTGGCCATCGTGTGGCTGCTTGCGAAGGTTCGTGTGGAGTTCATGAAGCTCGCAGCCACCCGCCTCGCCAGCGAAATCGTCGAGTGGAAGTCGGAGAAACAACCCGGCGACGCAATGGAGACGTGCCTGCAGAAGCTGCAGTCGGTGCTGGCGCGCGTGAAGGAGCTTTCACGGGACCATGTTCAACAGATTGCGACTTTGGTACAGAATCGCGCCAAGACGAGCGATGTGGAGACGCTGCAAGCGTTGCTGAAGGGCAAGCCTCTCGGGGAAATTCCAGGCGTTGGAGATCTTGCCGACGGCGCACCTGTGAATGCGCCGGGAAGCTGGATCGAAACAACCGAGGACCCAGCCAAGAAGATCAGTCATCGCGAATATCAGACCTGGACGCGCAAGCTGGTCAGTGCAGTGCTCGACCGCCTGGATGCCCTGGCGCGGCAGGAGACCGTCGTCCGAATCGCGAGCCAGGAGCTTCGTGCGCCCGTCGAACAGATATCTGCGATCCTGCCGGGGTGTAGGATGCCGAAGGATGGGCAGCCCGCGAACGGCGCGCCTTTGCTCGACATCCTCACGGCGCCGGATTGGGCCGTTGATCCGCGGCCCTTGAATCCGTCATCAGAGGCCGCCAAGGCGGCGGTCGCGCTTTTCGACGCGGCGTTTTGCTCAACGGATGAGTGCGTGCTCGCTCTGGAAGACAGGCCGCGCCGCTTCCGCCATGCGGTGCTTGCCGATACGAAGATCGACGCCTGGACGGATCCATTGACTGCTGCCGAGGTTGAAGGCTGGCGGACTTTGTTGAGCCCGCTGTTCACTGCCGTACGCCTCGCGCACAAGGTGGCCGGACTGGCCAAGGCTCTGCGCCTGCAGACCGACGAACAGCTCATCTGGGGACTGTGGCGCGATCCCAAAAAGCCCGCCGAGGGAAACCGATTCCACCGTCTTGATTGGTTCTCTCCCGACGAGATGCCATTGGCCCCGCCCTCAGACTCGAGCGAGCTTGTTCCAACGTTCGCAAAATGGCTAGTGTTCCTTCGGGGCCTGGACTTCATCGCCAAATATCCGCAAACGGAGACACCGAGCGACCCCAACGTCAAACTGGGCGGTTCGACGGCGTTCGAACTCGCGCTCGCAGATGCGCCTACGGATGCTGCGGGGAACAAGGCGACCGGACTCGACGCCATCCGCGACATCGTTGCGATCTGCTACCAGCTGTTCGGGTCGCCCGAGGTGGACCTGTTCAAGGTTGCCGAATATCTGGCCCCCCCGCGAGATGCCTTCAAGACGGCCAAGACGTATGCCCGGCTCGAGCGCGCCGCTGCGCTGATCGGCAAACTCGGTATTGCCTTCTCCGATCTTCCGGCACTCACGGCCGAAACCGTGACGCGTGAGCTTGCCCTGATGCTCCGTCAACTATTGAAACATCAATCGGATGACGCGACTTGGTTCGACACGCTCAAGGAGATCCAGGATCCGCTCCGCGAGTGCAAGCGCGATGCTTTGGTGGCTTACCTGATCGCCGATCCAAGCCACCATTGCTTCCGCGAAGTCAACGATCTCTACGACCACTTCCTGATCGATCCGCAGATGTGCGCCTGCATGCCGACGTCGCGAATCGTGCAGGCTCATGCGGTAGTTCAGCTGTTCGCGCAACGTTGTCTGATGGGACAGGAGCCATCGGTCGATCCGGGTGCCGATGCCCGGACTAGTCAGGATTGGCATGAGTGGACGTGGATGCGCAACTACCGCGTCTGGCAAGCGAACCGGAAAATCTTCCTCTATCCCGAAAACTGGATCGAGCCGGAGCTGCGCGACGACAAATCGCAGTTCTTCAAGGACTTCGAGCAGACGCTGCTGCAGACCGAGGTGAACGACAGCAACGTTGAGATTGCCGCGCGCAGCTATCTCGACAAACTCGACGACGCCGCTTTCATGGAGGTGATGGCGGCCCATTATCAGGAGACCCCTTATGAGGAGAATGGCAAGAGGGAAGGCCGGGTACTCCACATCGTGGCGCGCACCAAAGGAGGAGACCCACCGACATACTTCTACCGTCGATTCATCGACGAGCAATACTGGACGTCTTGGGAGAAGATTGAGGTCGACATCGCCACCGATCACGTCCTGCTGTTCGTGCGTAACAACCGCCTGAACATTGCGTGGCCGGTGTTCGTCGACATCGTGGATGAATCGGCTCAGTTCAAAGTGACAAATCTCAACGACCCCAACCCTCAGCAGCTTCCGAAAGCGCCAAGAGGCTGGACTATTCAGTTGGCCGTGAGCGAGCGCAGCAACGGTCTATGGCAGCCCAAACGAGTCTCGAAGGAAGCGATTCAGACGCCGAAGACGGAGATGGTGACAGCGACGAATGTCGACATGGCGGCGCAACGCCTGCGCTGTCGCTTCGTGATTCGCGACCGCGAGCCGCGAGGCTATTTTCTCGACACCGAGGGGAAAGCCGATATCGGCTTCTTCATTCTGGCGTACAGCCTTGTCAAAAAGGGCGAGAATGGCGAACTCATGCCGACCGGCCCGAACACCGAGCCGATCTTGATGGGCGCATTTAACCTTGCCGGCTGCAGGGGGTATCCGGAACTCGTGTCGCGGGAGAGTCTCGCCAAGATCGGGGCGGGAGCGCCGCTCAGTGTCCCGCGCATCAGGCATTCGGCTTTCGAAATGCAACGGTGGATCGAACAGGAAAGCGATGCCGAAAACAATTTCGTCATCGAAGGATTGCTCGCAAATAACTTCTCCCCGACCACGGTGTTCGACAAGACTCCTGGAACCTTCAAGGCCACGACCGTCCAGCAAACCACTCTGGTCGACAACTTCCTGATGGATGCGCTCAAGCTCGCGCATCAGGAGCCGAAGGAGTGGCAGCCTAATGGCATATTTGTTCCGTTCTTCTACGAGGATGGTCGACGCGGCTATGTGGCGGTTCCGTCGCTTCGGCTAATGGGTGGGCAGGAAGCGACGATCAGCAATCTCATTCCCAATCTCGATGCGCTCGACGGAGACTTGAGGGACGCGGCGAGCGACAAGGAGATGACGTGGCAGAAGCTGATCGATAAATGGACAAGCGATGACGCGCCGAAGAAGACCAAGGATGCCTTCGCCGAACTGAAAAAGCAGCTGGCCGGATGCTTTGGCCTGCGCTTTCTCGCCTTCTATCATCCGTTGGTGTGTCTGATGAAGCGCAGCCTCGCTGCAGGTGGTTTCGAGCGGCTGATGGGTGCATCTCCGCTGGAATGGCAGCAGAGAGGTCACGAATTCAACGACCTTTTCGGTCCGAAGGATGTGGTCCTCAAACCCCATCCAGCCGAAACGGTCGGCTTTCAGTTCGACCGCAACGATGGCTATGCGAGCTACAATTGGGAGGTCTTTTATCACCTGCCCTCGCTTGTCTCGCAGAAGCTGGTGCTGGGACAGAAATTCGCGGACGCACTGCGCTGGTTCCACTTCGTCTTCAATCCGAGTGGAATCCCCGAACCCCCGGAGGGCTACGGAGACGCCACGATGCCTCCGGCCGCAAAGGGGCCTGGACGCTATTGGCTGACCAAGCCGTTCAGAAGCCGTAGCGACGCCGACACACCGCTGGACCGTGACAGTTATGTCGGACAACGCATCGAGACCATCCTGCGGCTGTTAGGAGATCCTGACCACGCCGGGCTCGGCGACGAGTGGATCGCAGAGGTAAGGCACTGGCGGCAGAATCCGTTTGTCCCGCACCAAGTGGCGCGCGGCCGCACCGTGGCGTATCAGAAGGCCACGGTCATGCGCTATCTGGACGCGCTCATCCAATGGGGCGACTTCCTGTTCCGGCAGGACACCCGCGAGTCGGTGAACGCTGCTCTGCAGCTTTACGTCACCGCCGAGCGCCTGCTTGGCCCGCGTCCCCGAATCGTCAAAGCGCCCGGCAGCTTCCACAGCCGGACCTTCCGCGAGCTGGAACGCGTCATTATTGGGGAGCGGCCGGACCAGGAGGGGATCGATCCATTTGGAAACAGCCTGATCGAACTTGAAAACCTGCTGCCGCCGCAGCCGCCGACTCAGCAGAGGCCGGCCTGCATGCCTCCGCTGCCTGCCGGCTGCCTGACGACCGTCCCTTACTTCTGCATCCCGCGCAACGAAAAGCTGATGGGCTATTGGGACACGGTGGCAGACCGGCTCTACAAAATCCGGCACTGCCAGAACATCGAAGGTATTGAGCGCCGTCTCGCTCTGTTCGCGCCGCCAATCGATCCCGGACTACTTGTGCGCGCAGTAGCGGCCGGGCTCAGCATTGGTGAGGTGCTGGCCCAGGGCGCGGGCGAAGTCCCGCACTATCGCTTCCAGACGCTCGCCCAGAAGGCGACCGAGCTCACGCAAATGGTCGCGGGACTTGGCAACGCGTTGTTGCAGACGATCGAGAAGAAAGATGCTGAAGGCTTGGCGCAGCTGCGCTCGAATCACGAGATCAGCCTCCTGAAGCTGGTTCGCGAGATCAAGCTGCAGGCAATTCAAGAGGCAGACGCCAGCCTGGAAGGATTGAATAACGCGAAGGCCACGACGGAAGAACGGCGGCTTTTCTACAGCGCGATTCAAAACATCAGCGGCGGTGAGCAAAGCGCACTCGACCTCAACGAGGAGGGGGCGCGGTTCGAGACGGCGGCCCTCGTGTTCAGTACCGGGGCCAATATCGCACACATGCTGCCGGACTTCACGATCGGCGCATGGGGTTTCGGCGGCGCGCCGGGCACGGACGTCAAATGGGGCGGTATCAACGTCGGCAACGCGCTCAGCGCCATGGGCCAATTCACTGGTGGTATGGGCGGGTTAAAACGCGAGGCTGCTGCTGTTGTGGGCACCAGGGCCGGATACGCACGGCGCTGGGATGACTGGAAGCTGCAAGAGCGGTTAGCGAACCGGGAGCTTGCTCAGATCGTACGGCAGATCGACGCGGCAAAGATCCATTTGCAGATGTCGAAAGACGAACTGCGCGACCATGACAAGCAAATCGAGCAGGCACAGGAAATCCTTGCCTACCTTAAAGATCGCAAGTTCTCCAACCAGGACCTCTACGACTGGATGCTTGGCCAGATTTCGGCCAGCTATTTCCAGGCGTGGCAACTCGCCTACCGATTTGCCTTGCGCGTGGAACGTGCTTTCCACTTCGAACTGGGCCCCCACGACCGTGGCGAGTTTGACAGCTATGTGCGGCCCGACAGCTGGAACAGCCTGCATAAGGGGCTGCTCGCTGCAGATCGCCTGCTGTTCGATCTGAAGCGGTTGGAGGTCGATTACATGGACCGAAACCGGCGCGAGCTCGAGATCACCAAGCACATCTCGCTGGTGCGCCTCGCCCCGACCGCGTTGCGTCGCCTGAAGGAAAAGGGGACATGCGAGATCGACATTCCCGACTGGCTGTTCGATCTCGACTATCCCGGTCATTATTTCCGTCGGATCAAGAGCGTAAGCCTCAGCCTTCCGTGCGTGGCCGGACCCTATGCGAGCGTGAATTGCACACTGACTCTGACGAAGAGCCAGATTCGCAAGCTCCCCAAGCGCGCTGACGACGAGAGCGACGAGGACAATCTGCTGCGCAACTTCTCGAGCGTCCAGTCGATCGCGACCAGCACGGGGCAGAACGACAGTGGCTTGTTCGAGGTCAATTTCCGCGATGAGCGTTACCTTCCATTCGAGGGTGCCGGTGCAATCAGCACCTGGACCCTCCAGCTCGATCGGCAAGACAATCTGCAGCTCGACTTCGGTACCCTCACCGACGTGATCATGCATCTGAAATACACGGCGCGGCGAGCCAGCAAGCAGTTCGAAACTACTCGGCGCGACGAGATGAAGAATTATCTGAAAGGAGATTCGAATCCGATCACCCACCGGCTATTTGTCATCAAGGATGAGTTCCCGGCCGAGTGGCACCGTTTCACCGTTACGCAGGATGCCAAACGCGTGCTCACCCTGGATGGATTGGCGGATCGGCTTCCCTATTTCTCGATGCCGATCGGCCAGCCGGCCGAGGTCCAGTTGGTGCGACTGGATTCGCTCAAGCCAATAGAACCGGCGTTCGAGTTCGCTGGGGGCAAGCCTAAGGAGGAATCGTCAAATACGTGGGTCGAGGCCGAGTGGGGTAAATGGGATTTTACGTGGACGGGCACTGATAAACAGCTTCCCCTTGGTTTGCTAGTAAGCTTTCCGCTTGTTAGCAATGGCTAGGGCGATGCCTACCCCTCCGTCTAATAAACTTGGGCTGTGTTCAAAGTCCGTTTAGTTGTCATGAAATCACTTATTCAGCGCCACCCGGCGTACCAAAATTGGGGGGCGATAGTTGGAATAGCTTAGCCGCCGTGTAGGCGAAGGCTTGAGTATTAGTTCGCCACGTGGAGTGCGCCTCCTCAAATGCAGTATCGCACGGAATGGAATTATCAGAGCTGGACCCCTCCCGATCTCGGCACAGATCAGCAAGCTGCCAGCGGTCGAGTTTTGCTCCTTTCAAAGTGATGCCGGCTCTTCTCTCAACCTTTTCAACCTGATCTAAAAAATCCTTGATCTCATCCCGTAGCAACATCGCATAATTTCGCATCGGGCCCGAGACTCCGGGGTATTTCGCTAATGCCTTTGTTATGTTCTCTCGGAGGCGGAAGGCGCTGTCAGTGACGGCCGAGACATAGTTAGGTTCATCGTGGTCCATCAGTGCTCTATGGTCTCGAAGATAAGTATCGAGTGTTGCCCAGAAATTCTTGTCGTCTTTGGCAGCCGCTACAGCATCGTCCGCCCTCTCAGAAAAGTGGCGGATTTCGAGGTTTGCGTGCCTACGGTTCGACGCAAACTGTCCCAAGAACAGCGCGATGGCGACAAGTACAGGCCACATCTTGCTCAATTCAGCGGCGTCTAGATGACCCTCTAATAGGTCCTTAGCCTTGAGGCCCTGCACCGAAATGGCGTAATAAAGCAGTAGGCCAACCGCGATCGCGCCTAAGTAGCCCACCGCTTTTGTGAATTCGAATACCGTCTTCACGGAGGCCCCATGTTCAAGCGCCCGCGCGTGGCTAGGATCAAGCGCCGTCGGGACGCAAAGCCGATCTTTTCAATTCCCCAGCCAAAACGGTCTACGAAAAGTTCAGTCTACAACTTCAGCGCGTTTTGGCAACGCTCGCTGGGCAAATGGCCAATTTTGGAGAGCATAATCCTAAGGCGTGCCACGGATGACTGGCGCGACGACACAGATCCTGGATCCATCTGGCGATCTGCGGGGAGCCCTGCCTTTCGTGCAGGCGAGGAGCGAATACTGATCGCGTCCCGGCGACCGAACTGCGTCGTTTCAGCGCAGCAAAGCGAGGCCCAAAATGCGTCCAGGAGTGCTGCGTGCCGCGAAGCAACGTATTCGTTCAGGCTGCCCGCGGCACGAACTCGGTCCTGCGGGATACCGAGGCCAAGACCGCGCCGAAGCAGGAGGGACACGATTAGTTGGAGGGCTCAGGGCGCGGTCGACTTCCATGGCGAGCATTCCGAGAGGATCACCGAGCCCCCGAGGGTGCGAGCGCGAAGACTGTTTGGGCACATCGAGCCGGAGCGTCGTCATTGTCAGGCCGCTGGCGTAGGCTCTCATTCTTATCGGTCCTTCAGGAGATCCATGTTGAGGTAGCGTGATGGTCGAGCCAAGTCCCCTCGCGCTCTACGGTCGGGGGCGGCGGTGTGCTAGCGGCAGGAAGTAGGTCAGGTCTTCTTCGACACTCTCCTCCACCCTAGCCGGTGAGCTTCGGCATTTGGCCTCACATTTATCAGCGGCACCACGAGAGATCACGCCGCACCCTCGGGAAGTCGCGCCGGTCGTACGTCCACCGCAGTTCCAGCCGGTGATCGTTGTTGCGGTACATAGCGAGCGCGTGCGCAGGAAATGAACATGGCAGTGCTTCCAGAAGGCCCCGCCGAGGTCCTCGGCTATCGCCCCCTTCGAGCCCGGGTGATCATTCGGGACGACGAACTGGTCGCCATGCAGGCCACGGATTCAACGCCTCCGAATTCCTTTCGGCTCGATCGGCTAGGCGAACTCGACCGCGGGCACTAGGCCTCCCTCCAACGGCGATCGCGATCAGCTCCGCTGGCCTTCCTAATGATCCAGACTTCCGGACTTGCTCGCAGCGGCATCCAGTATCAGATAAGGAACGCCTCCTTGAGCTTGCGCTAGCATGCGGGGTCCCTGAGGGAGGAGCCGGCCATGGGTCAAAAAAGGACCGGGGTCACAACGCTCGGACCAGAGAGCTCAACGATGCGTTCCGGTTGACAAGCATGGAAGCTCCGAGCAGACTTTCTAAGGTTGTAGGAGAACGATTGCTATGAGTGCGTCGTTAAGGTCGTTGATCCTGTTGGCTATAATCGCTATTTCGGCGCTTACGGCGGGCTCCTTAGAGCTAAGAATTTCTGAGGCTCGCGCGGCCAGCTCTGCTGGACCTAGATGTCCTCCCGGGTGCTGAAAAGTCATGGCAGCGCTTCGAGCCTTCTTCTCGAACGGTGGATATGCCACTTGGTTTCAAACCCTGGTAGTGGTGCTCAGCGTCGTCGTTGCCATAGTTGCAATCCGGAAGGGAGATACAAACCAGACCACCGCAAATTCAATTCTGCTTGCGCAGAAGTATTTTGCTGAGAAGCCTAGCTTGGCAAGCGCGAGCTTGCGATTGCGAGTCAGTCAGTACGTTCAAGTACAAGAAGCCAAGAAGACTTTCGGAACCTATGAGCCAAAGAACGACCCTGACTTTGCAGCGCTTTTCGAGAGGGCTCGACCGCTGGTCACAAAGCGTGTTCAGGAAAGCGAAGAACTTCAGGCGGATTTTCAGTCGCTGAGCGACTTCTTTGCTGGATTGCTCATCTGTACCGAAGCAGCCGTATGCGATCGAGCGACTGCAATCAAATTGCTCGGTTGGGAGTTGCTGGGCTTTTACAATGCGGTTTGTCCGTATCAAGAGGAGCAGGCACGCAGTTTTGGCTACGATGAAGATTCGGAGCGGTATTTAACGTTTTTGGTCGATCACGCGCATTACACGAGTTCTGATTTCTTTTGTCGCGAGAAGCTCGCCGCTCATGTCTCACGAAAGAAGTGACCCACGAGCACTTGGCGCGGACCAAGCTATTCACGTACGAAAAGATAGTAGCCCGCATGGAGGCAGGCCAAGTGAGCGAACTCACCGAGTGGGTTTTAGCGGCAGGGACAGTAGTTGGAGGCCTGGGAACAGCAGGCGGCCTCGTCTATGCCGCGAGGCAAATACAAGCTGCAAGGGAGGAGCAACGAACGAGTGAGCGATGGAAACGCACGGAGTTCGCTCGTGCCTTGATCGATCGGCTCTCGACCGATGAGGAGCTTGCATTCTGCACTAGAGCTTTAGATTGGGGCGTAGGGCCTCTGATCATACCTGCAAGATATCGCCCCTTGTTCCCGGTGGGCACTGCAACATTCGAACACAATGTGGTATTGATGGCTGCCGCTTTGAAGGCTGATCTTGATGTTGTTTGGCGACAACCTGAAGCGCTTACTTATCGGTACTGCTTTGATAGTTTCTTCGCGTATCTAGATGCGATTCGCTATCACGTCGCCGTCGGCAACGTTGATCTGAGTCAGCTTGTGGGACTGCAATACTATTTGGATTTGGTCCGAGTCCCTCGATACTCAGCGAAAGAGGAGGATAACACTTTTGGACCTTTCCTAGATCGCTACTTTCCAGGCCTCAAAAAATTTATCTGGACTACGTTGCCAGCCGAAGGCAAGGGAAGAAGAGGCCAGTGCACTGGTTCGGCCGCATAGGCAAGCGGTGGCTGTCGCACCGAAAACGCCTCTCGATTCGTGCTTGCAGGAGCGGTCGATGCGGGCAGAATCGATCGCTGGGGCGCCCTCACCAGCGCCGGCCGCAGCCTCACGGTCCCTTCGACGGCGGTCGCGGCGGCCGCTAGGTGGCGCAGCCTTGCCCGGGCCGTCGCGACGGATCTAGTTGATGTGACGCCAGTCAATTCTCGTTGTGCGACGGGCCGCCGGCAGGCGTTGGCCAGGCCGGGTGTCCTGCCTTTCGTGCAGGCTACGAGCGAATACTAGTCGCGTCGCCGGCGATGGACATACACCGCGCGAGGCTTCGAAGCATCGTCCTGGAGTGCAGCCCCGACGCGGCGTTTTCGTTCAGCCAGCTGGAGGCACGAACTCGGCCTGGGCGCGTCCTGCGGGCCCCGAGACCAAGAGCGCGGCGGAGCCCGAGGAACATAAGAAAGTTGGTGGGGCCCTGAAGGTTCGGTTGACTTCGTTGGCGAGGATTCTGAGACGATAGCCGAGATCTTGAAGGGTGCGGGCGCGACGGCGGTTCGGAGCCGAGCCATGCTAGCAACCGCTCTTCCAGGCGCAGCCGCGTGGCCCGTCAGCGGTCAGGATACGGTCGGCACGAGCACAGTCCAGAGGCACGAGCGTGAGACTTGGCGCAGAGGTAAGCGACTGTTTTAGTTTGACGGATCGAATCCCAATCCTTTCCTGGCGCAATCGCTCTTGTGAAATTCAAAGCAAATTAGCGAATCAAGGGCTTACCCGCTCGCGTACAGATGGTGGTCAATGCCGCGGCCATGTCGCGTCCGTGGAAGCTTCCCAAACCTGGCATCTATCAGCTTCGGAAAGCCGTTCTGGAGGAACTGCTAACCTCCTTGGCAAGCGCGAGGAGAAGGAACGACCCCGGGAGCGGCGTCGCTCACCGCGGAGCAAAAGGCGGCGTTGATCAAGGGTTCGAGCGAACTCTTGCGCGACGTGCTCGGAAAGCCGCTCGATTCCACTTTCGTGGTGATTGAGGAGGTCGACACCGACAATTGGGGCTGGGGCGGCCTGCCCGCGCTGGAATCCGGCGCCGTCGCGAGGTTGCCCCAGGATAATCCGCCTGGGCTCCGCACCAGATGAGCCGTCTGCCGGTCGACACAGAGGAAGCGATCATGAAAGGTCAACCCGGAGGAGGTCTATCCAACGGGTAAGATCTTGAATTCGCCTTCGACGGAACCTTGATCACCCGCATCATCAGCCGCGTCGGTGCTTCCGCCGTCTGGGGAAAAGAAGACTTCGCGCAGTCCGGTGTCCGCCAAGCGTGGCCTGCCATGCCGTAAACGCCGGCGATTGTCATGTTTCGGAGCCGAGCCATGCCAAAGCTCCCCAGCCGCCCTCCAGACGGAGCCCGCCGCCATCAGGCAGCGTCTCTCAAGATACGGTCGACACGAGCACATCCCAGTGGTACAAGCGGCAGAATAGGCGCAGAGATAAGCGGCTGATTTTGCTGACTTTTTTGGATAGGGTTCCAATCCTTTCCTGGGCACCATCAACTTCTTGATGTGCAGCAATTCGAGAAGTTATGCTCTTTCAGAGTGTTGCGCTGGCCCCGACTGTGTAACAATGGGGTGTAACATTGCTGTTCAGGGTTGTTCGGCCGATGCGCTGGGACGGGTCTTGCTTTCCTTCATTCGTGCGGCGCATTCCAGCGGACGTCCGCGCCAAGGCTGCGGGCATCGAGCTGGCTATTCCGCTCGGTGATGATTTCGTTTTTGTGACGCCTAGCGAGAGCGCTCAGGCCGTTCGATTTTCCCTCCGCACCCACAGAGCCCAGCGAAGCGAAGTCGCGCATGGAGTCGCCGCGGCCTATCTAGAGGGTGTTTGGCAGGCCGTCCGCAATGACGCTCCCGTGCATCCGACCCACCGCCAGGCAACGGCCTTGGCAGGCGAACTCCATCGCGTCTGGACGGACAGCGAGAGCCGCGCCCGGAGTGTCGCCATAGTTCATGCGCCGGGTGTCGGCTGGCTGGACGCCGGACACTGAGAGTCACGAGGAGCAGGAAGCTCACTGGGCGGCCGTAACGGAGATGTGGAGAGGGTCGGCCAAAAAAATAGAGAAGCTGCTCGGGCCCATCGTGGACCGCGTCTTACTGACCAAGGCATCCGCGGCGTGGACAGCGAATCGCGCGCTCTCTTGATCACCGGCTTTGGATGGCGCTGAGGGACGCGTTCGCAAGCCGGCACCGCAACGCTGGCCGCGACTATTCGTCCGACCCCAAGGCGGGCCTCTGGCGCCCGTGGAAGCGACCATGGACACCTGCCAAGCGCTTGATGCAACGTGGGCTCGATCCGGAGCGGGCATGGCAGTCGGCCTTCAACGGCCGTGGCCTGGTGGAATGCCGGGGCCAGCCACATGAACGACGCTTATCGCGCCGCCTTTTTCGTGCACCTCGGTCTGCCGTTCCTCATTGGACTGCACCGCCATCTCAATCGGGCTTGACTAACCGCGGTTTACGGGTCCGTACGTAGGGTGGTGTGGGAGGGGGAAGCCGCGAGGCTTCCTCCTACCCGATCGCTTGGTTATGAGTGACAGCACGGGATCATTCATTTTAACGTCATTGCGGGACGCCGGGTTCTTGCGTCGCATCTGTTATCATTCGGCAAGATATGAGGCCGGTGCTGTTAATCCTATCTGTCTATTGAAGGCTTTGGCGTCGTGTTCGTCCGGGTGGGTAGTATCGGATACTCGATCTTAGGTAGCCGCCCGGTAAGCGAATTCAGGAACGCGACAATGTCGTTTTCTTCCCCATCGCTAAGCTTGGCGCCGAGCTGGATTTCACTCATCAAGGCAACAGCTTGCTTCAGGCTCCAAACCTGGCCCGAATGGAAGTAAGGGGCTCGCAAAGCAACGTTCCGCAACGGCGCAGCGCGGAAGACATATTCGTCGCCGACCGCCTTGGTGACCGCGAATCGGCCCTTATCGGCTTGCGGAAGCAGGGTTGCGTCCGGCTTCTTCATCACGCCGAACTGGAAGTAGGCCTGTCCACCGACATTGATTCCATTGTGGCAAGAGGAGCATCCCTTCTCCATAAACAGCGCCAACCCTGACTTCTGCTGATCATCGAGAGCATGTGTATTGCCCTCCAAATACTGATCGAACGGGGCCGCAGGTGTGATGAGAGTGGCTTCAAAAGCCTCGATTGCCTTCGCAAAGTTTTCAAAGCTGACCGGTCTCGCCTCGTTCGGGAAAGCATTTTTGAACAAGACGACATAACTGGCCATTGAGTTCAAGGTGTCGAGCACATGATCCGGAGTCGCATTCATTTCGGCACTCGCCTGCACAGGGCCAGTTGCTTGCGCCTTGAGGTCCGCGGCGCGTCCGTCCCAGAATTGCGCCGAATTGAACACCGCGTTGTAGACGGTTGGGGCCCGACGTAGGCCGACCTTCCAGCCGTGACCGACTGAGGTCGGACCGGCATCGACTCCGCCGCTGCCGAGATTGTGGCACGTATTGCAGCTAATGATCTCGCTTGCCGATAGCCGCGGATCGAAGAACAGAATTTTGCCAAGCTCGACCTTTTCATGCGTGACTGGATTGTCCTTTACCGCAGGAATGATTGAGGGGATCGGATGGAAGATCTGCCTGGCGGTTCTCATCAGATCATCGTCCGCGCTAGCTCCTGACGACATCAACAGGCCAATCGCCAAAACAGATGCTTCAGCCACAAGCCGAAGCTCCCGGATCGATTTGTTCATACACCCGCCTCATCAGTTCTGATTGATACGAAGGAAACAGTCGAAAGCGATGCCACACTCTGTTCCCTCAACGGGCCGGCGCAGCATGCACCGGATCCTGTGAAGCGAGGCTGCATCAAATGTTCGATTTCGAGGTGCTCGCTGCCGGCGTTCGCCCAAGAGGCTTTAAGCCGTTATTTGATTCGCGAATTCGCTTTGAGCTTAGATCACGACCTTGGTAGATCAGACTAGCGCCTCAACCTTCGGAATGATGGCCGATCTGACAACAATAAGCGTGCCGAAAAAGGATAATCTGTCCGGTGGCCGCATCGGTTCTCCATTGAGCGATTGGGTGGCCAATACGCTCCAGCGAAGTCTATCCGTGTTGCACCGCTGGTCGCGCTCAGCGCTCACGGTGTCGCTGGACAATAGCAACCCCCATGCCAGTCTTGCATCTGACATGCAAGCTGCTGATTTAGGTACAAAACGAGTCCGGGCTGCCGAACAACGTCGGATGTCTTGCTTTGATGAATACATACAGTGTCACAGATGCGACAAGCGCCAGTCCCGGCTAGACATCATCGCTCAGGAAGATTTGTGATGAGATCCGATTGCCAGGCTTGCCGGCCACACGTGGCACGGCGGTACAAAGATCTACGCTGGCCTACGGCGAGACACTGAGCCGAGGCGCCCGGCGGTGCGCATCGCTCACGATTTCGCCTCGCCCTGCCGACTGAAGGTGAAGGCTCGCCGACTCAGTTCGAGTCGGCTCTTTGCGCGCCGCCTCCGAAATCGCGCTCGTTTGTAACAGACGAGCCCCGAAGCCTGAACATGGCTTGCCTTGAATCCCACCTGGGGTTCGCTGGCAGAGCAATTGCCCATCTCAAATCTGTTACCTAGACTAGAGTTTGACGGTACGACCGTCCGATTTACTCGGATATTCCCATTCGACACCAGCTGAAGTGCCGGCCTGACACCTGATCGGGCCGCGTGTGGGTTGGGATAAGATAACCATTCGACCCACTCACGGCCGAGTGGCAGCTTTTGAAATCCTGCGCGCTGGTCGCAAGAATCGCTGAACTTCTGCAGAAGCAATGGTCACTTCGTGCTCTTGCGTTGAAAGACTTCCGTACAAGAGGACATGTTGGTAGGAGATCTTTACATCATGTCCGCAGATGGCCAGGTCGTGAGATCTCATCCGCGTCTTACTGAGGGAAGGACGTGATTGACCAGTTGTCCATGGCTGGTTCAAGTTAGATATGGCGTCGGTGATGGCTGCGATTGACGATCGATTGAATGAGATCCGACACGTGCGGAATGACATTTGGCGCTGTCGAAGAAGGCTTAAAAGCGAGCTGAGTGATCTCGAGCGTAAGGTTCTCGAAGATCGCCTGCTTGAGCGGCAATCTGCCTTTGAACGGCTCCTAGCGACCACGTTTCCTTTTACATTGACACTGTCAAGCAAAATTCGGGAGCCGCAGGTCATTGGCGCGCAAAATGGCGTCGGCTCATAGAACGCATGCGCCTGCGTCAGAAACGTAGGCTCCGTCGCCGCGGACCGCCGCGCCATCATGACCGCCGCCGAGCTGAAATGCGTCGGTCCTCAGCCTTTTCACCGATGTGCTGGCCCGCGGCGCACGGTGAGCGCCGATAATGAAACCGTTCGGGCCGGCCATCCAGGACCACGGCTGGGGGACACCGATTGCGCCGTTTCTGCGAAACCGCGGTCACCATGAGTAGCTTTCATCCGACAGAGCGATCGAAGAAGCTTGAATCGGCCGTAGCGTCAGGTTGTACAGAGCAGGCGAACGATACTCCAGACTAGGTGTAGCCGAATGAGAAGAGCCGCTATCGCTTTTGCATTATGTTCCGCTCTCGAGCTGCTCGGGCTAAGCGCGAGCGCGGTTGCGGACACAAGGCGGTACGCGTGCACGATCACTGCCGCCGATCGAGAGCCGGTCGGAGTTCGGAACGAGCGGGTCATTCTCACGGTTCAATATGGCTGCCGGATCGCGGATGGTCTCTCGCGTGACGCGGGGATTACAGCAGTGTCGGTCAGCGAGTGGGCTGCTGATAAAGGAACGTACCTAGCGTCCCTGGAATTTCACCGCGCGCTGGAGGGAGTTGCAATTGGGCAACTCTCCGAGGCGACCGGCTTCTCTAGCATGGAAGGGGAGCAAGGCATTGCGGTCGCAACTTCCGGCACGACGGTATTCAAGTTCGCATCTGGCTCATTAGCAGCCCTTTCAGGGAAGACCCTTAAATTCACCACCAAACTTACTGGCCTACGTAGCTTCGAATTGGAGTTCATAGATTGGCCAGAATCTCTTTTTTGGAAGTGACTCGTGTCTTACGCTTTATTTCCGCAAGCGCAGAAATATCCAAAGGAGTGAAGAGGGCGACGGACATTCTGCAGCAGATCGCACTGGAGGGGACTCCGCGCGGAGCTCGATCGGATGTTGCCGCTGGTGCTGCGGGTGATCCGTCAAGAGCCTGGGCGCGCATCTTCCACGGCGACACTCATGTGGAAGATAAGGTTCTCAGCGTGTTCGAGCCGCCGGCCCGAGATCATCCGTAAGGACAAGCCGGCAAGCCCAATGAGTTCGGCAAAATGATCAAGCTGCAAGATTGTCGACTAACTCTATGTCCGGCGGCGCAATGGCGATCTGTTGATCACGGCCATCGCACCTACCAGGGGGCGTGCCGCGGCTGGTGGCGACTGACGCCGGATTCTACTCTGCCAGAACGAGGCCGCTGCGAGAGCATTGGGGGGTATGCATCCCCAATCGACCGAGCAAAAGCCCTGAGCGCAAGCGCGAACAGAAGAAGCGCTGGTTCCGCGATGCCAAGAATGGCGCACGCGATGGACGCATCAGCGTGGTTAAGCGGCGAAACGGCTTCAATCGATGCTGGTAGAAGGATGACGCCGGAATGCAGCGCTGGCTCGCCCTCGGTGTAATCTCAACCTCCGCAACATCGGCCGGACGATGAGCAGCCGAGCCGCTCCGTAGATCTCGGACCCATCATGCTCGCTTCAGGCCCCCGCCGTCCAGCCGGCGGGTTTGTTTTGCCCCATGCCGTTGGCCCTAAGGCTGGAAAGCATCAATGTCGCGCCGGGAAGTAGATAAAAGTAGGCTATCCACGGGCCCTATTTGCCGAACGGAGAATATGCGAAGCTTCATTGACGGAGGATGAACGCTCAACGCGAATTTGAGGGCAGCCCGCGCTGATCGAGCCGCTCTAGTGGTGTCCGTCTGTAGTGGGAGCAGCGCCTCGCGCTCATCATCAGACAGGCCTCGTTGTCGCTGCACTCGGTGCCGCGTGCCGGCGTCGGCTCACCGCGTCACGCTCCCGCAAGCGGCGTTAGAAAAAAGTCGACGGGCGAGCGATCCAAGCGCCGAATTGCGTCGGGGCGTGCCTTCCCGAGATGCTGAAGCGAGCTGCAACTGGGCTGCCGAATGACGCAGAACGACGACCTCTTTACCCCGAATGAGCAAGGGCCAGGAGCTTGCGCCTTTAAGGCTATCGCGGGTTGAGAATCGATCAGCCCCAATGCTCTCCACGAGATCGGGTGTCGCCACTTAGAGCGCGTCTCCACGAGAGATCAACTGGAATGACGAGCGAAGCGAAAGATCGCCTGTAAGTGAAACAACGCCTTCTGCTGACAACTGAGTTCTCTTAGTCATCCAGAAGAGGTGCTGCAACGCTCAACATCACTTGCTCAGTATCGATCGCAAACACCATGGGCGCATCTACGTGCGCTGAACTCTCTCGAGCCGATCGTGTTTGCGATCGATCGCTCGATGGGGCGCCAAGCAAAGCTGCGCACCGGAGTGACGCCGGCGCGCGGGAAGACTCTACCTATCTCGCTGGCGGAGAGCGCAAGTGATTGTTTTGTTTCAGACAGAGCGTTAGCGGGCACGCCTGTCGGTGCCACGTAGGGTCGGGTTTATAACATCCGCATCGTGCCAGCTATCTAGCTCTACAGACGTGGGTTTTTCGTGTTCAACCAGCGCTGGCACACTCGTTGCAAACCCCTGCGCAACAGGCGGCTGTTAGCCCTTTGCATCGACATGCAGAGGGGCAGGCCGCCCCTGATGGCACGCGAGCGAGTAAAGAAGCCGATATGACCAAGGCTGGAGGGCAGGCATGACATCACCGAGACGCGTCTTGGTCAGCGATTCCGTCGACAAATCAACAGCGTCACACATGGCGCTCGCAAGCGCTTAGCGGAGATGAGCTGCAACATTCTGATCGATCGCTGCGGCATGATCCAGAACCCCGCGGAGTTGCGTCCGGTAGGACCGGCCAGCGAGATTGCACGCTTTACACCTCAACGCCGGATCGGAAATCCGTCGGTCTACCGGAAAAGCGCCGCTTCTTCATTTGAGACGACAATCGAAAGGAAATTTGTATGAGCCGAGCAACTACCGAGAGCGTCGCAGAGATCAAGGCGCGCAACAAGCAGCTAATCGATGAGGTGTTGAAGGTCTACCCAGAGAAGACCGCCAAAAGGCGCGCCAAGCATCTGAGTGTTCACGAGGCGGGGAAGTCCGATTGTGGCGTCAAGTCGAATATCAAGTCCATTCCGGGCGTAATGACCATCCGCGGCTGCGCCTACGCGGGCTCCAAGGGCGTGGTCTGGGGGCCGATCAAGGACATGATCCACATTAGCCACGGTCCGGTCGGCTGTGGTCAGTACTCATGGGGCTCGCGGCGCAACTACTACGTCGGCACGACCGGCATCGACACGTTCGTGACACTGCAGTTCACTTCCGATTTCCAGGAAAAGGATATCGTGTTCGGCGGAGATAAAAAGGTCACCAAACTCATCGACGAGCTACAGGAGCTGTTTCCTCTCAACAGGGGCATTACCATTCAGTCCGAATGTCCGATTGGTTTGATCGGTGACGATATCGAGGCAGTCTCCAGAGAAAAGTCAAAGGAATATGGCGGCAAAACCATCGTGCCTGTGCGGTGCGAGGGTTTTCGTGGCGTGTCACAATCGCTCGGCCATCACATCGCGAACGACGCCATTCGAGATTGGATCTTCGACAAGAGCGCCCCAGAAGCCAGCTCTAAATTTCAGCCGACCGCATATGACGTCGCCATCATCGGTGACTACAACATCGGCGGCGACGCCTGGTCGTCACGGATCCTGCTCGAAGAAATGGGCCTGCGCGTCATCGCCCAGTGGTCCGGGGATGGATCTCTCGCTGAATTGGAGGCGACGCCGAAAGCGAAGCTCAACATATTGCATTGCTATCGCTCGATGAACTACATCTCACGGCACATGGAGGAAAAATTCGGGATTCCCTGGTGCGAGTACAACTTCTTCGGGCCTTCCAAAATCGCGGAGTCGCTGCGCAAAATTGCAAGCTTCTTCGATGATAAGATCAAGGAGGGCGCCGAGCGCGTCATCGCGAAATATCAGCCGCTGGTCGATGCGGTGACCGCGAAGTACCGGCCGCGGCTCGATGGCAAGACTGTAATGCTGTTCGTGGGCGGCCTACGTCCTCGCCACGTCATCGGCGCGTATGAGGACCTCGGCATGGATGTTGTCGGCACAGGCTATGAGTTCGGTCACAACGACGACTATCAGCGCACCGCCCAGCACTACGTCAAGGACGGCACGCTGATCTACGACGATGTCACCGGCTACGAATTCGAGCGCTTCGTCGAAAAGATCCGGCCCGACCTCGTCGGCTCCGGTATCAAGGAAAAATACGTCTTCCAAAAGATGGGCGTGCCGTTCCGCCAAATGCATTCCTGGGACTACTCGGGTCCTTACCACGGTTATGACGGCTTCGCGATCTTCGCCCGAGACATGGACATGGCAATCAACTCCCCGATCTGGGGGAAGACCACCGCACCTTGGAAGGACGCTCCGCGGCCGAGCCTCATGGCGGCGGAATAGGAAAGCCGACGCTCGGGCCCTTTCTTCCGCAGAGGAGGGAAGGGCAGGAGAACGAACACAAGAACCTGAAGAGTGCCATGATGACACAGAACGCCGAACACATCCTCGACCACTCTGAGCTTTTCCGGGGAGACGAATACCAGCAGATGCTGGCCAATAAGAAGGCGCTATTTGAGAATCCGCACGATCCCGCCGAAGTCGACCGTATCGGAGAGTGGTCCAAGACGCCCGAATACCGCGAGAAGAACTTCGCCCGCGAGGCGCTAACCGTCAATCCGGCGAAGGCTTGCCAGCCGCTAGGTGCGGTTTTCGCCGCGCTCGGGTTCGAGCGCACACTGCCGTTCGTCCACGGCTCCCAGGGTTGCGTCGCGTATTATCGCAGCCATTTGTCGCGGCACTTCAAGGAGCCGACTTCGTGCGTCTCCTCGTCTATGACGGAAGACGCGGCTGTGTTCGGGGGGCTCAACAACCTGACCGACGGGCTTGCCAACAGCTACAACATGTACAAGCCGAAGATGATCGCGGTCGCCACGACCTGCATGGCGGAAGTCATTGGCGACGACCTCAACGCCTTCATCAAAACATCAAAGGAAAAAGGTTCAGTCCCCGCGGACTACGACGTACCATTCGCTCACACTCCTGCATTCGTCGGTAGTCACATTACGGGCTACGACAACGCGCTCAAGGGCATCCTCGAGCATTTCTGGGATGGCAAAGCCGGCACGGCGCCTAAACTCCAGCGCAAGGCGAACAACTGGATCAACTTCATCGGTGGCTTCGACGGCTACACTGTCGGAAACATCCGTGAGATAAAGCGCATCTTCGAGCTGATGGGGATCGGCTACACGATCCTCGCGGATAACAGTGATGTGTTCGATACCCCCACCGACGGCGAGTTCCGCATGTATGATGGCGGCACGACACTAAAGGATGCCGCGAACGCAGTCCATGCGAAGGCAACCATTTCCATGCAGCAATATTGTACGGAGAAGACGTTGCCCTTCATCAAGGGGCACGACCAGGAGGTCGTCTCCTTCAATCACCCTCTGGGTGTCAGCGCCACGGACGATTTCCTGATGACGCTGTCGCGTATCACCAACAAGGCAATTCCCAATGCGCTGGAGCGGGAGCGCGGGCGTCTGGTAGACGCAATGGCTGACTCTAGCGCGCATGTTCACGGCAAGAAGTTCGCGATCTACGGCGATCCCGACCTCTGCTATGGCCTTGCCGCATTCTTGCTGGAGCTTGGCGCTGAGCCGACGCACGTGCTTTCGACCAACGGAAGTAAGGGCTGGGAGCAGAAGATGCAGGCGCTGTTCGCGAGCTCGCCGTTCGGTAGAAACTGCCGCGCCTTCCCGGGCAAGGATCTCTGGCACATGCGTTCGCTCCTGTTCACAGAACCAGTCGATTTCCTGATCGGTAACACCTACGGCAAGTATCTCGAGCGTGACACTGGAACGCCGCTAATCCGCATCGGGTTTCCCATCTTCGATCGCCATCATCACCATCGTTATCCAGTGTGGGGCTATCAGGGTAGCATGAATGTGCTGGTCAAGATTCTCGACAAGATCTTTGATGAGATCGATAGAAAAACCAGCTCGGTTGGCAAGACAGACTACAGCTTCGACATCATACGTTGAGGCGAGCGCCCCGCCTCATCGTCCGCAGGAACAGCGGCGCTGTGGCGGGGATCCCGGGTTTTCCGCCGGGCCATCCTCTTGGTCTGTGCGAATGTCTTGACATCCCCGAAAGAGACACCATGACTTCGCTTCCCACGACCATACAGGACGTCTTTAACGAACCGGGCTGCGCCAGGAATGCGAGCAAGTCGAACGTCGAGCGCAAGAATGGATGCACCAAGCAGCTGAAGCCGGGCGGCGTCGCCGGTGGGTGTGCCTTCGATGGCGCCAAAGTCGCACTGCAGCCCTTCACCGACGTCGCCCATCTTGTGCATGGTCCAATCGCCTGTGAGGGCAATTCTTGGGACAATCGCGGTTCCGCCTCCTCCGGCTCCGATCTGTGGCGCAGAAGCTTCACCACGGACATGAGCGAGACCGACATCGTGTTCGGCGGCGAGAAGCGGCTGTACAGGGCAGTCAAGGAGATCACAGAGAAATACGACCCGCAGGCCATCTTCGTCTACCAGACATGCGTGCCCGCAATGATCGGTGACGACATCGATGCGGTCTGCAAGGCAGCGTCCGCCAAACTTGGCAAACCGGTCATTCCCATCAATGCACCGGGATTTGTGGGGTCGAAGAACCTTGGCAACAAGCTCGCAGGCGAAGCACTGCTGGAGCACGTCATTGGTACCAGAGAGCCCGATTACACCACTGCTTATGACATCAACATCATCGGCGAATACAACCTGTCCGGCGAGCTCTGGCAGGTCAAGCCGCTGCTCGATGAGCTCGGAATCCGGATCCTGTCGTGCATCTCGGGGGACGGCAAGTATCGCGAGGTGGCTTATTCGCACCGAGCCAAAGCCGCGATGATGGTCTGCTCAAAGGCAATGATCAACGTCGCACGCAAGATGAGGCAGCGCTACGGCATCCCGTTTTTTGAAGGCTCATTCTACGGTATTGAGGATTCCAGCGATTCACTACGCCAGATCGCGCGCATGCTGATCGAACGCGGCGCGCCGGCCGAGCTGATGGAACGCACGCAAGCCCTGATCGCACGCGAAGAGACCAAAGCCTGGGCTGCGATTGAACGTTTCAAGCCACGCTTTGCCGCAAAGAGGGTTGTTCTCATCACCGGTGGCGTGAAATCCTGGTCGATGGTGTCCGCTTTGCAAGAGGCCGGGCTCGAGATCGTCGGCACGTCCGTGAAGAAATCGACCAAGAAGGACAAGGAACGTATCAAGGAGTTAATGGGCCAGCACGCCCACATGATCGAGGACATGTCACCTCGCGAGATCTACAAGATGCTAAAGGACGCAAAAGCCGACATCATGCTCTCGGGCGGCAAGTCGCAATTCGTCGCACTAAAGGCGGCGATGCCGTGGCTCGATATCAACCAGGAGCGCTGCCACGCCTATATGGGCTATATCGGCATTGTCAAACTCATGGAGGAGATCGAGAAAGCGCTCTACAATCCGATATGGGATCAGCTCCGCCAAGCCGCGCCATGGGATGAGTTCGACCGAATGCGTCAGGCAAGGACGTTTGCGCAGATGTATGCGCAAGCCGCTGATCCAGTTCGAGACGCGAGCAAGAACGGCGTCAATACGATAAGTCTCTCCAATGAAAATGAGGCCAGCGGTGGCAAGAGCGCGATTGCGGCGCATGGCCTGAACCTCGCCAAGCCATGCACCAATTCCACCGCACGGTGCGTTGCTTGTAAGGACATTCGTTCCGATTTGCAGCCCCCTGCGCTGCAGGCGGCGGAGTAGGGGAACGGCATGGCGATCGTCACTACCTCGAAGAAAGCCTGTTCGGTCAATCCGCTCAAAATGAGCCAGCCGATCGGCGGCTCATTTGCCTTCCTGGGACTGCGCGGCGCGATGCCGCTTTTGCACGGTCCGCAAGGTTGCACCTCCTTCGGGCTAACGCTGTTCGTGCGCCATTTCAATGAAGGCGTGCCGATGCAGACGACGGCCATGAGCGAGGTTGCCACCGTGCTCGGTGGCCACGAGAATCTCGAACAGGCGATCCTCAACATCTACAATCGGCTCGAGCCTGAGATCATTGGTATCAATTCGACTGGCGTCACCGAGACCAACGGCGATGACGTCGAAGCCTTCATCCGGTTGATCCGACAGAAGCATCCGAAGCTCGAAAAGCTCCCCCTCGTCTACGTCTCGACCCCGGATTTCAAGGATGCCTTTCAGGATGGCTGGGGCAAGACAGTGGCGCGGATGATCGAGATGCTTGTGGCTCCCGTCGACACGGCGAGACCGCGCGATATCTCCCGCGTCAACGTGCTACCTGGATGCCACCTCACGCCCGGCGATCTCGACGAGCTGCGCACGATTTTTGAGGATTTTGGGCTCAAGCCCTCGTTCCTGCCGGACGTCGCCGGTTCGCTGGACGGTCACATCCCCGACGAATTCACGCCCACCACGATCGGGGGCATTGGAGTGGACGAGATTGCGACCATGGGGCAGGCGGCCTGGACGATCGCGATCGGCGCGCAGATGCGCCGTGCGGCCGAGGCCATGCAGGTGCGGACAGGCGCGCCGTTCCGCCTGTTCGAGCGGCTCTGTGGCCTTATCCCAAATGACGAATTCATCGCCTTTCTGAGCCAGATCAGCGGCCGGTCGGTGCCCTGGAAATATCGCCGGCAGCGTGGACAGCTGGCAGACGCCATGCTGGATGCACATTTCCATATCGGCGGCCGCAAGCTCGCGATCGGCGCCGAGCCGGACTTATTATTCGATCTCTCCAGCTTGCTCCACGAGATGGGCGCACAGGTAAGTGCTGCGGTGACGACGACGAACTCACCGGTGCTCCAGCGGGTCAGGACCGAGGACGTCCTGATCGGCGATCTGGAGGACCTTGAAGAGCTTGCCAGGTCGCGTGACTGCGACCTCTTGATGTCGCATTCACATGGTCGCCAGGCCGCTTCGCGACTCAATGTCCCGTTCTTCCGGGTAGGCTTTCCGATGTTCGATCGCCTTGGCGCTGCGCACCTCACGATGGTTGGCTATCGCGGCACGCGCGATCTGATCTTTGACATCGCCAATCTGATCATCACCGACCGCGAAGCGAACCATGGGCCGACGCCCGACACCTGGCGATCAAGCTGCGGCGGCCCACAGGTCCGTCCACCCCAGTTGCATTGAGCAGGGAGAGAAAACAACCCGGATGAAAGTTGCATTCGCCACTCAGGACTTGAAGCACGTCGATGCCCACTTCGGCTGGGCCAAGAACATCGTGATCTACGAGGTCGGCCCGGACGGGCATCGGTTTATCGAGGCGATCCAATTCGACGGTGACCTCACCGAAGACGGCAATGAGGATAAGCTCGCGCCGAAGATCGAGGCGATCAGGGAGTGCGCAATCCTCTATGTTGCGGCGATTGGCGGCTCGGGTGCTGCGCGAGTCGTCGCCAGGAACATCCATCCGATGAAGGTGCTGCAGCCAGAGCCCATCCACGACCTTTGCGTCAAACTCGAAACCGTGCTGAAGGGGTCGCCGCCGCCCTGGCTGCGGAAGCTGCTCACCAAAAGCCGGGAACGTACGGTGGATTTCGAAGCCTGAAGGAATAAAGATGGCCGATCCGTCTGAAGTCACTCCAGCCGCCGCCGCCGCGGAATGGCCATTTCTGAAAGAGCTCATCAAGATCTGGCGCGCCCACGACACCCACGGCGCCTGGGAGGGCAAAAAGGATCTTGAACTGCTCGAACCCTACGTTCTCGACAAGCGCAAGCGCCGTGCGCTGCCGATCGTCGGCAATCCCGACCCGGACACGACATGGCGGCTGGAGCTGTTCTTCGACGCCGTTGCGCTCTCTATCGAGAAGGCAACCGGTGTGATGATCTCGCCAATGCTGAAGATGCATCACGAAGGGTTCGGTCGGATCGTGCTGATCGGCGGCCGGCTCGTTGTCGTGAGCAAGCAGCTGCGCGACGTGCATCGCTTTGGTTTCGACCATCTCTCTGATCTCGCCAATCAAGGCGACAAATTCGTCAACAGTGGCGTTGAGATGATCCGTAAGTTCCCGGAAGTGGCGAGTTGTTGAGGCAAGTGTGAGCGATATCGAAACTCTGAAAGCGGAAATAAAGAAGCTGTCGGCCAAGGCGACCCAGGCCAAGATGGACCTCCACGACCTCTCCGAGGAGCTGCCGGTCAACTGGTCGTCGATCCTGAGCGTGGCCCAGAAGGCCCACGCTGCCTTCAGCGAGCTCGAAAGCAAGCGCCAATATCTCGAGGCGCTGGACAAAACATAGCGGACGGTTAGCCATGTCATTCAGGACCCGCGACGGTCGCAATTGGAGGCCGGACTACCTGGTTTCTATCGATCCCAACAAGTGTATCGGCTGCGGCCGCTGCTACAAGATCTGCGGCCGTGAGGTCATGACGCTGAAGGGGCTAAGCGAGGGTGGCGAGATCATCGATCTCGATGAGGACGACGATGAGCTCGAAAAGAAGGTCATGGTGCTGAAGGACGAAGGCGCTTGCATCGGCTGCAGCGCCTGCGCCCGGGTGTGCCCAACAAACTGTCAGACCCACACACCACCTGGTTGATTCAGCTTTCTCCGTCGAGATCGACGAGTGAGTTGTCAGATACAAGCTGGTAGGGAACTCCCAGATCCGACCTGTTCTGGCGTGAAGCCGGCAGTTGCCGAATCGGGCCGCGACCTCGCATGGACCGCCGGCGGCGAAGGCCAGCAGGATCGTGAAAACGACAATGCCGACACCTCGTTGAAGAGTGACTCGCCCTGCATCTCGACCTCGAGACTTCAGGTGCCTTTACATTTTGAGCGTACCCATGACCGCCACCGGATCGGTCAGGCTGATGAGGCCGCCAGACACGAGCGCCAAAGACAGCGGCAGCGACTAACCAAGGAGACCAGCGGGCTGCCAAAATAGAAAGCCAAGGATAAACGTCGACGTGATCGTGGCGAAGGTGGCAAGCTCGATTGGGGGCACGGCGCGGCTTACCAAGGTTGCGAGATCGACGTGGAGCGCTCCCCCGAAGAGCAAGAATGCTAACAGTCCCGGACATCGCGACGGACCTGAAGTCGATCTGGAGCACTGTCTTTGTTAGCGCTTCGAGCAGATGCGTGGCGACGAAGGCAGAGATCCCGCCTTTGCCTGACGCTTCTGGCTCGATTGCAAGGTTCGCGATAGTGATGACGAAACAGTGGATCAGCATACCGTAAGCCCTGTGCAAAAAAGCGGGCTTCGTGCCCCAAACCTTCATTGGGAACGCGTGTGCGCGGATCTCATTATGGCCTGCCTGCAACAGCAGTCCACTTGCGAGAGGCCGCATATATTCCAGCAACTGGAATCGTCATTCAGGAGAACTGATAAAGAAGGTGTCGCCAGTCTGGCGTCTGACGACTATCCGACACTGTTCTGTCGCCTTTGTTGGTCCGCGACACTGGCCTAGTTCGCGAGCTCTTGTCTGGCCTCAGGCTAATCCGCTGAAAGCAATCACAATCTTTTCCTTCTGCTGGGTCGGCCAAATTGGCACGAGTTTTGAAGCTCCTTCGTTGCGAGCCGGGAGCCGCCGACCGACCTTCATTTCGTGAATGACACCGCGATCGATGGAACGAAGAAAGAAAAGCAAAATGTCAAATCCGCATCAGACAGCATTCTATGGGCAGGGGGCCTCGGCGAAATCGCCCCGATGTTCTCAGCAGTTTGCCCGAGCGCCTGGCGCGCGCCGGTCGGATCAGCCAGCCAACAGGTAAGGAAGATGGACGTGCAAGAAACCACGGCAGCATGCCGGGACGCCTTCGCCGAACTGGCGTCGCCAGCGCGCACCCACGACCCGTATCCGTTTATGCGGTGGTTGCGCGAGCACGATCCGGTGCATCGCGCGGCGTCGGGCCTCTTTCTATTGAGCCGCCACGCCGATATTTACTGGGCGCTCAAGGCCACGGGCGATGCGTTTCGGGCACCAGCGCCGGGCGAACTGGCGCGCTATTTTCCGCGTGCGGCGACCAGCCGGTCACTCAATCTGCTGGCGTCTACAATAGCGATGAAGGACCCACCGGCGCATACGCGTCTGCGCCGGCTGATCTCGCGCGATTTCACCATGCGCCAGATCGAGAACCTGCGGCCGAGCATCGCGCGCATCGTCGCAGCGCGCCTGGACGGCATGGCGCCCGCGCTGGAGCGCGGGGAGCCGGTGGACCTGCATCGGGAATTCGCGCTGGCCTTACCCATGCTGGTCTTGGCCGAACTGTTCGGCATGCCCCAGGACGACATGTTCGGGCTCGCCGCCGTCATCGACCCCATTCTGAAAGGCCTGGGCCCGCACGCCAGCGACCCCCAGCTCGCCGCGGCGGACGCGGCCAGCGCCAGGGTGCAGGCCTACTTCGGGGACCTCATACAGCGTAAGCGCACCGATCCCCGCCACGACGTCGTGTCGATGCTGGTCGGCGCACACGACGACGATGCCGACACGCTGTCGGATGCGGAGTTGATCAGCATGCTTTGGGGCATGCTGCTGGGCGGCTTCTCAACCACTGCTGCGACCATCGACCATGCGGTGTTGGCGATGCTAGCGTATCCCGAACAGCGGCACTGGCTTGAGGGAGACGCCGTGGGGGTGCAGGCATTCGTCGAAGAAGTCCTGCGCCGCGATTCGCCCGTCATGTTCAGCACCACTATGCGGATCGCCCAGCGCGACATCGAATTGGGCGGCGTGGTGATCCCGAAGAACGCGGACGTGCGCGTGCTGATCGCGGCCGGCAATCGCGACCCGGACGCCTTCGCCGATCCCGACCGCTTTGATCCCGCGCGGTTCTACGGCACCAGTCCCGGCATGTCGACGGACGGAAAGATCATGCTGAGCTTCGGCCACGGCATCCGCTTCTGCGTCGGTGCGCAACTGGCCAGGGTGCAGTTGGCCGAGAGCCTGCCGCGGATCCAGGCGCGCTTCCCCACGCTGGCATTGGCCGAGCCGCCGACCCGGGAGCCCTCCGAGTTCCTTAGGACGTTCCGCGCGCTGCCGGTGCGGCTGCGTGGGCAGGGGGGCTGAGATGCGCGTCGTGGTCGACCAGGATCTGTGCGCAACCACCGGGCAGTGCGTGCTGACGCTGCCGGGCGCCTTTCGCCAGCGCGAACCGGACGGCGTGGCCGAAGTGTGCGTGGCGACGGTCCCGCAGGCGCTACACGCCGCCGTGCGGCTCGCGGCCAGCCAGTGCCCAGTCGCCGCCATTCGGGTCATCGAAAGCGACGTTGGCGATGATGAGCGCGCCAGCGCCGACCCTGCGCCTTCTCCGGGAGAGGCCGAGCGGCATGCCGCGAAAGAACAACGCAATCCAGGAGGACACGATGGCGCGGTTTGAAGGCAAGGTGGCCGTGGTGACCGGCGCTGGCGCCGGCATCGGCAAGGCAGCGCCCTCGCCATCGCGCGCGAGGGCGGCAGAGTGGTGGTGGCCCACATTGATGGCTCGGCGGGCATCGCCTGCACCGCGCAGATCGCGGCCGAAGCGGGCCACGCAGCTGGCCGTGGCCATGGACATCGCGGACGCGCAGTCGGTGGCAGCGCTGCGCGAGACGGCGGAGCGGCACTTCGGTGGGGTTGACCTGCTGGTGAACAACGCGAGCGACATGCATCTGACCCCGCGCCACTGCGCGATCCTCGACCTGGCCCTGACCGTCTCGGATGAGACCATGGCGACCAATCTGCGCGGCACGCTGCTCTGCTGCCCGCAGGCCATATCGCTCGCGGCGGTGGCGCGATCGTCAACATGTGGTCGTGGCAGGGGCTCAGCGCTGACCCCGCGCAGACGTCCTACGCCGCGTCGAAGGCGGCGATGAAAATGCTGTGGGCCTCGCTCGCCACCCAGTGCGGTCATGCGCAGATCCGCTGGAACGCGATTGCGCCGGGTCTCGTCATGACCGAGCGTCTCCTCGCCAAGCTGGACGAGTGCATGCAACGGCATCTGCGGCGGCACCAGCTCCTGCCGCGCGTCGGCTGCGCCGAGGGACGTGGCCGCGCTGGTGGCATTCCTGCTCTACGACGATGCTGCGTTCATCACCGGCCGGGTCGTGTGCATCGACGGCGGCATGCTGGCGCATGTGCCGACGTACGCCCAGCGTGGCAACAGCCGCGCCGCGCGGCCTGCCGGCACACCGCCGAAGCGGCCGCGGCGCCGCGCTGCTGACGGACATGCTGCTCAACCCGCTGGACCGTCGGCACCGGCTGCGGCACGACATCCCGGTCGTGCCCGGCGCTTTCCCCCTGGTGGGGCATCTTCCCGCCATCGTCTGCGACCTGCCGCGCCTGCTGCGGCGCGCGGAAGGGATGCTGGGCAGCCACTTCTGGCTGGATTTCGGCCCTGCCGGACACATGATGACATGCGTGGATCCGGATGCGTTCGCACTGCTCCGGCACAAGGACGTGTCCTCGGCGCTGATCGAAGAGATCGCGCCCGAATTGCTTGGCGGAACGTTGGTTACCCAGGACGGCGGCGCGCACCGGCAGGCGCGCGATGCGATCAAGGCGGCGTTCCTGCCCAAGGGGCTGACCCAGGCCGGCATCGGCGACCTGTTCGTGCCCGTCATCCGAGCGCGGGTGCAGGCGTGGCGCGACCGCGGCGACGTAACTATCCTGCGCGAAACCGGCGACCTGATGCTCAAGCTGATCTTCAGCCTCATGGGAATCCCCGCGCATGACCTGCCGGAATGGCATCGCAAGTACCGGCAACTGGTGCAGTTGATCGTCGCGCCCCCGGTCGACCTGCCCGGACTGCCCCTGCGGCGCGGCCGCGCCGCCCGCGACTGGATCGACGCGCAGTTGCGCCAATTCGTCCGCGACGTGCGCGCGCATGCCGCGCGCACCGGGTTGATCAGCGACCTGGTGAGCGCCTTCGATCGCAGCGATGATGGGATGTCCGATGACGTCCTGGTCGCCAACATCCGCTTGCTGCTGCTTGCCGGTCACGACACCACTGCCTCGACGATGGCCTGGATGGTGATCGAGCTGGCGCGGCAGCCTGTGCTGTGGGACGCCCTGGTCGAGGAGGCGCAACGCGTGGGCGCGGTGCCGACCCGGCACGCGGACCTGGCGCAGTGTCCGGTCGCCGAGGCGCTGTTCCGCGAGACGCTGCGCGTGCATCCGACGGCCACGCTCCTGCCGCGTCGCGCGCTGCAGGAATTGCAACTCGGCCAACGGCGCATTCCCGCGGGCACCCATCTGTGCATCCCGCTGCTCCATTTCTCGACCTCGGCGCTGCTGCACGAGGCGCCTGATCAGTTCCGCCCGGCGCGGTGGCTGCAACGCACGGAGCCGATCCAGCCGGTGGACATGCTGCAGTTCGGTACCGGCCCACACGTCTGCATCGGCTACCACTTGGTATGGCTGGAACTAGTGCAGTTCTGCATCGCCTTGGCGCTGACCATGCACAAGGCCGGGGTGCGACCGCGGTTGCTCAGCGGCGTCGAAAAAGGCCGGCGCTATTACCCAACCGCACATCCGTCCATAACAATCCGCATCGGCTTCTCATGAGCTGGCATCGCATCACCGTGTGGCGAGGCAGCGGCGCCGGCGACGGGCGGCATTGCTGCACTGGGCGCGTCCGCTCGGTGCGACGCCGGCAACACCGCGGCGGCTCGGCGCTCGCCGTGGCCGTGTCAGGTACAAGGACATGAACAACATGCAGACCGGTTCTACGCTACACGACGACCGAACTGGCGTTTCCGCGCTCGGCGGATTGGGCGCGCAGGTGCGCGGCGCATCCGGCAGGCTGTTGCCGGAGATCTGGATGCAGGACGGCGCAAAGCGGGTCGAACAGGCGTTGGCGCGTCTTCTCTGCGCCGAAGACGATGGTGAGGCCGAGCTGTTGGCGGCGATGCGCTACGCCACCTTGAATGGCGGGAAGCGCACCCGCGCCTTGCTCTGTCTGGCTGCCGGCGCACTGGCCGACACGCCGGCGCACATGCTCGACGACATCGGCGCCGCCATCGAGATGATCCATGCCTGTACCCTGGTCCACGACGACCTGCCCGCGATGGACGACGACGTGCTTCGCCGCGGCCTTCCGACCGTGCACGTCAAGTTCGGCGAAGCCACTGCGATCCTGGTCGGCGATGCGCTGCAGGCGCACGCCTTCCTGACCCTGGCGAGCCTGGATGTGCCGGCCGACAACCGTATCGCGCTCGTGCGCGAACTGGCGCAGGCGGTGTCCGCCGAGGGTGCCGCAGGCGGGCAGGCCATGGATCTGTCGCTGGTCGGAAAGCACGTCGAGCTGGACAGGATCGTGGCGATGCACCGGATGAAGAGCGGAGCGCTAGTGCGCGCGTCCGTTCGCATGGGCGCGCTATGCACCATCGCCGAAGATGCCGTGCACGCTGCGCTGTACTGTGCGCTCGATCGCTACACGGCCTGTTTCGGCCTGGCTTTGCAGGTGGTCGACGACATTCTGGACGCGACAGCTGATGCCGCGACGCTGGGCAAGACCCCCGGCAAGGACGCGGCGGCGCAGAAGCCGACCTGCGCGTCGATCATGGGGCTGCAGGCAGCGCGCCAGTACGCGCTGGATTTATTGCGCGACGCCGGAGAGGCCATCGCCCCACTGGGGCCGCGTGCGGAACGGTTGGCGCAGATGCTGCAGCGGGCCAACGCGTATCTGTTCAAGCACGCGCCATGCGCATGAGCGCGCCCGTCTGCGTGGAGTCGCCCCTGTGCCGCTGCGATCGGCGGGCGGGAGCGGTGCATGCTGCACTGTGTCCGAGCCCGCGGCGCGAATCGCAGCGGTTGCCCAGAACGGCCGCGGCGCGCTGCGCGCAAGCCTATGCGGCGGACCGGCGCCAGCATCGGCGCGTCGCCGCACCGGAGCAGGGCGACCGTCCGGCGCTGCCCATGCGCGGGGCCGCGACCGGCCCGCGGCGACGTGCGCTGCGTCTGCCCGGACCGTCTGCAGAAGGAACATCCCGAGTGAACGCGCTTTCCGAACAGATCCTTTCCGAATTGCGCCACCTGCTGAGCGAGATGAGCGACGGCGGCAGCGTCGGCCCGTCGGTCTATGACACGGCGCGAGCTCTACAGTTCCGCGGCAACGTCACCGGTCGGCAGGACGCATACGCATGGCTTATCGCGCAGCAGCAGGCCGATGGCGGATGGGGAAGCGCGGACTTCCCGCTGTTCCGCCATGCGCCCACTTGGGCGGCGTTGCTGGCATTGCAGCGTGCCGATCCTCTTCCCGGCGCTGCCGACGCAGTCCAGGCTGCAACACGGTTCCTCGAGCGCGAGCCCGATCCCTACGCGCATACGGTGCCGGAAGACGCGCCGATCGCCGCGGAGCTGATCCTGCCGCAGTTGTGCGGCGAGGCCGCATCCTTACTGGGCGGCGTGGCGTTTCCGCGCCACCCGGCGCTGTTGCCGTTGCGGCAAGCGTGCCTGGTCAAGCTGGGGGCGGTAGCGACGTTGCCGAGCGGCCATCCGTTGCTGCACTCCTGGGAAGCCTGGGGAACCCCGCTGAGCACCGCATGCCCGGATGACGACGGCAGTATCGGCATCAGTCCGGCGGCCACCGCCGCGTGTCGTGCGCACGCCGTGACACAGGGGAGCACGCCGCAGGTCGGGCGCGCCGACGCGTATCTGCTAGCGGCATCGCGGGCGACGCGCAGCGGCATCGAAGGTGTCGTTCCCAATGTCTGGCCGATCAATGTGTTCGAGCCATGCTGGTCGCTGTACACCCTGCATCTGGCCGGGCTGTTCGCGCATCCCGCGCTCGCCGAGGCGGTGCGCGTGATCGTCGCGCAGCTCGACGCGCGCCTGGGCGTGCGCGGTCTGGGCCCGGCCTTGCACTTCGCGGCCGATGCGGACGACACCGCCGTTGCGCTGTGCGTCCTGCGCCTTGCAGGCCGCGACCCGGCGGTCGATGCGTTACGCCATTTCGAACTCGGCGAGCTGTTCGTCACCTTCCCCGGCGAGCGCAATGCCTCGGTGTCGACCAACATCCATGCTCTGCATGCGTTGCGACTGTTGGGAAAGCCCGCCGCCGGGACCAGTGCCTACGTCGAGGCCAATCGCAACCCGCATGGTGTATGGGACAACGAAAAATGGCACGTTTCGTGGCTGTATCCCACCGCGCATGCGGTCGCTGCGCTGGCGCAAGGCAAGCCCCAGTGGCGCGACGAGCGCGCGCTGGCGGCGCTGCTGCAGGCGCAGCGCGACGACGGCGGCTGGGGCGCCGGTCGCGCGTCCACATTCGAGGAAACCGCCTATGCGCTGTTCGCGTTGTACGCAATGGACCGGAGCGAAGAGCCGACAGGGCGCCGGCGCATCGCGCAGGCGGTGGCGCGTGCGCGCGAGTGGATGCTCGCCCGCCATGCGGCGCATGCATTGCCGCAGACGCCGCTGTGGATCGGTAAGGAACTGTATTGCCCCACCCGGGTCGTGCGCGTGGCCGAACTCGCCGGGTTGTGGCTGGCGCTTGGTTGGGGGCGGCGCGTCCCGGCCGAGGGAGCAGGAGCGGCGCCATGATCCAGACCGAACGCGCGCTGCAGCAGGTGCTGGAGTGGGGGCGTTCCCTGACCGGGTTCGCCGACGAGCATGCCGTGGAAGCGGTCAGGGGCGGCCAGTACATCCTGCAGCGCATCCAGGCGAGCCTGCGCGACACCAGCGCCCGCACCGGCCGCGATCCGCACGACGAAACGCTGATCGTGGCGTTCTATCGCGAACTGGCGCTGCTGTTCTGGCTCGACGATTGCAACGACCTTGGCCTGATCGCGCCGGAGCAGCTCGCTGCCGTGGAGCAGGCGCTGGGGCAGGGCGTGCCGTGCGCGCTGCCCGGATTCGAGGGCTGCGCTGTGCTGCGCGCTTCGCTGGCCGCGCTCGCCTACGATCGTCGCGACTATGTTCAGCTTCTTGACGATACCCGGTGCTACTGCGCGGCGCTGCGCGGCGGACACGCGCAGGCGGTAGGGGCGGAACGCTGGTCCTACGCCGAGTACCTGCACAACGGCATCGATTCGATCGCCTACACGAACGTGTTCTGTTGCCTGTCGTTGCTGTGGGGGCTGGACATGGCGACCTTGCGCGCGCGTCCGGCGTTTCGCGAGGTCCTGCGGCTCATCTGCGCGATAGGGCGCCTGCACAACGATCTGCATGGACGCGACAAGGACAGGTCGGCCGGCGAGGCCGACAACGCGGCGATCCTGCTGCTGCAGCGCTATCCGGCTATGCCTGCGGTGGAGTTCCTCAACGACGAGCTGGCCGGCCATACGCGCATGCTGCACCGGGTGATGGCGGAAGAACGCTTTCCCGCGCCGTGGGGACCGTTGATCGAGGCCATGGCGGCCATCCGCGCGCAGTACTACCAGACCTCGAGCAGCCGCTACCGCAGCGACGCTGCGGGGGAGGCCAGCGTGCGCCGGCCTGAACGCGCGGGAGGCGGCGGCGTGCGCGCGCTGCCGTCGGTCCGATCCGACGCAACGCCGTCGCCCGATGCGACGGACGGAGCGAGCATGAGCGACACCGCCCTGAGCCGGCGCAAGGACGACCATCTGGACATCGTGCTGGACCGACGAACGGCGCCGGCCACGATCGCCCCCGGCTGGGAGTACGTCCGTTTCGAACACTGCGCATTGCCCGATTTGGACCTGACGCAGATCGACCTGCGCGCCTCGCTGCTGGGCAAGACCATGCGCGCCCCGCTGCTGATCAGCTCCATGACCGGCGGCATGTCACGCGCCGAGGCCATCAACCGGCATCTGAGCGAGGCAGCGCAAGCCTTGGGGATTGCCATGTGCGTCGGTTCGCAGCGCGTGAGCCTGCAATCCCGCAACTCCCAGGGGCTGACGCGCGCGCTGCGCCGCCTAGCCCCAGACATTCCCTTGCTGGCCAATATCGGCGCCGCGCAACTGCGCGAGGCCGACGGCCTGGACCTGGCGCGCCGGGCGGTAGATGCGCTGGAGGCCGATGGACTCATCGTCCATCTCAATCCGCTGCAGGAAGCGCTACAGCCGGAGGGCGACCGCGACTGGCGCGCCGTCCTGGCGCAGATCGCTCGCGCCGCGCGCAGCGTGGGCGTGCCGATCGTGGCCAAGGAAGTGGGGTCGGGCCTGTCCGCCTCGGTGGCCTGTGCGCTCGTTGCGGCGGGCGTGGCGGTGATCGATGTCGCCGGCGCCGGCGGCACCAGTTGGGCCGCGGTGGAGGGCGAGCGCGCCCGCGATGCCGCCGACCGTACAGTGGCAATGGCGTTCGCCGATTGGGGGATTCCGACCCCAGCCAGCCTGCAGGCGGTACGTGAGGCGCTGCCAACGGTGAAGCTGATCGCGTCGGGCGGAATCCGCGACGGCGTCGACGTGGCCAAGGCCATTCGCCTGGGCGCGGACATCGCCGGGCAGGCGGCCGGCGTGCTGCGCGCGGCTACGGTATCCACCGAGGCGGTTGGCGCGCATTTCGAGATCGTCATCCGCCAGTTGGCCGTCGCCTGCTTCTGCACCGGCTCGGCTGATCTGGCGGCGTTGCGTCACGCGCGCTTGTTGCCATCGGCGCATCTGCCCGCCGGTTGATGGCGGCGTCGTCCGCACTTGCGGCGGGCGCCTAGTCTTACTCAGCCAGAAAGTCGCGGATGCGGGGATTCGCGGTGGTGGCGGATTTGCTCGGGTGCTGCTTCGTGCCAGGGAAGCGCCCCGCCATGCCCGACTGGACAGCCGAGAGTGAAGCCGCATTCGGCGCCTATGTCGATGCTTTGATCGGGGTGATCGGCCACGCCGAACGAGCTGAGCCCCTGACGGGGCCGGAACAAGGTGCGCCGGGAGACCGGCAAGGAGTAGATGGTGCAAGTCCATTGCAATGAAGGAGTAGCGATCGACCCCGAGTCATGGGCGATCCGTCGTGAGGAGACTTTCCGTGGTGTCAAACAAGGGTTGTTAGGCTCAAGCAGTCCGTCAGCATCGTTTTGAGACAAAGCGGTGGCGGTGGAATGAAGGTTACGATCGAGGGCCGGAACGAATTTGACGACACATGCCGGAGGAGGTCCGCATAGACAAAGAGCTGGGAGAGCCTGTTCGACGGCGACATCTTGCTTGTCGATGCGCCATACCAAGAAGATCATGGCAGCGCTGCAGAGCGCGGTCGTGAATCATGAGGCGGAGACATATGCCCTTCTCGCCGGTTTTGCCCGGACTGCCATACACTCCGACCGGTCAGCGACTAGACGACACGCCGGATCCGAACCGTCTGCGGCACCATTGAGGTTCGCAATCCCCGATTGCCATCCAGGGCCGATCGAACGACACCGGAGCTGATGGAACTGATGGCGCGGCTAGGAAGCATGCTGCCCTACCGGCAGGCGCCAAAGGTGCTGGCCGATTCCTGCCCACTGAACCGACCGAGACGCATGCGATCGTGCGCAAGGTACGATCAGGATCGGCAAGCGGCTCGACGACCAGGTCATGCAGGAAACTGGCGTGCGAGGTCCCAAACGGATGACCGATGGCACCTTGAGATGCAGCTTCCCGGAGCTCGGCGCAAAGAGTTCGTCATCAGCATCGATACGGCGTACGTTCGTAGCGCCTGATCAACATTCGGCGCGAATTTTCGAGCTCGTCGTGGCCAGATGCGCCCGCGGGGGATGGGGAGAAAGGGGCGGTTGCTATTTCTTAACCGGCAGCACCGACCATCAGGCAATCCGCGATCGTGCTCTTCGCCCTCTCTAGGAAGTCGGAATATCGCGGCTTTGGGGATGTGACGGTGATCTCGGACGGGGCCGAAATCTTAAAGCGGCTGCCCCGCGCCATGCCGAAACCAACGACCCACATCATCGACTGGTTTCATATTGCCATGGAGATCCAGCCCATACAGCAGATCGCCGATCGCATCGTACGATTCCGATCAGGCCCTTTTTGAGTGCTTCCAGCCATCGGCAGGGACGTCAGAACTGTGAAGTGGCGTCTGTGGCATGGGCGGGTCGGCCGCGCGATTCGCGACCTGGAGCAACTTCCCAGGACAGACTCAGTTGCGGCATGCTGCATAGCTTCGCTTCGTTCTCACAACATTGAAGACGTGCGGCCAAGTCTGCTCAGCTATCGCTTGGCCTGGCTCGACCAACCGGCACCCCGCCGTCGCGTTTTACGGCTCTGCGGAATTGCATGTACGAGGCAAACCGCTTGACACTGGCTCCCTGGGTTCTCTCGAACGATGCAAACGTGTGCGTTACTCAGTCCTCGGGTCGGTCTCCATCATTCATGGGCGCAGCTCGTCGATAATTTCGGTTGGCGAGCATCGAACGCGACATCTCTGCGCCACGCAGGCTGGCAAAGGCCTGGAGCACAGCGCCAAAGCCGAACCATACATCGGCGATCCGCCCTCTGAAATGTGACCGCGACCATCAGCCGATCAGCATTGGATTGTCCTGATCCCATGGATGCAGTCAAGCGCACGGTCGTGGCCGGCCGCCCCTCAGTGCAGTTGACGACAGTGCTCTTGGCCGACACACGACTAGCAGAGTGGCGGTGTGATCTCCCGAAAGGGAGGCCGGTAGTCCATCACCAGGGTTTGTCAGAGCCAGTCCCGGTGAAGCGGGCGCAGTGACCCTCTCCCCGGCATAGTCGTCGAGCTGGCGAGAGAGAGGTCTGCCTCAGACGGGGCGGTTTTCGCTTCTGTTTTTCACCGGCTCCATTTTGGCCAGGCCGTCCTCGTATGAAACTTCCCTGTATGATCCACCGATGTCCTTGGCCGCGTCGAGCAGGTAGTCGAGCCTACCGGCCGTACCGAGCTTCTTGATGTCATTCTTGTCGACGCCGGCGAGGTCCATCATCTCCTTCCAGACAGTTGATTCGTCGCAAGGCAGAATGCGGAAGGTGATGTCGCCTATCTTGGTGCGGTACTTCGCCAGCAGATCAATGTTGTTGCAGAAAATGAAATAGCTGCCTTTGGGGCTCAGCCTGCCATCCAGAACCTTTGCAGCCTCAGGTAGATACCCGAACGAATGCAGATATCCGGCAAGGACTGGGATAGTCGGTTCGCCTTCCTGCGCGATTGCAAGAACTTGTTCAATGGAATAGTCCGGCGGTCGTTTTTCGTCGGCGAGCTGGGCTTGGAACTTCAGCGCGATGTCGCCCCGAAATCCAAATCGCCCCGGCTTCGTTGTCTCGGTCTTAAGCACCGCATTCAGCAACCGCCCCTCCTTGTCCAACTGGCCAAGAGCGGTATTGTCGATCGACGTCATGGAAGGCTCCTCATCAATCTGTCGTGTACATGCATCGCCAATGCGGCGTGTCCGCTGACCTTATGCAAGTTGTTTGCCGTGCGCCCATGTCTGCAGCGACACACACGGTAAGCGGCGGATTGGCGCAATGTGCAGGGATAATACGTGCTGGCACCATCACGAGGTCTCGGCCGGATAAGGGCGGGACGCCCGAAAACCGCCTGTCGCAAATCAGACAGGTCGCAAATCGAATGGTCGCCGCCTTCAAAACCAATGGACTTCAGCTGCATCTCGATTGGCATGGGATTTGCGAATTGTGCCTCCGACAGAAACTGAGAGCGAGCCAGAAATGATCAGCCTAACGGATAGCGCCATCAACGCACTGAAGGCCGCAATCTCCTCGACGGCCCAGCCGGCAAGCGGTTTGCGGGTCATGGTCGAAGGCGGCGGTTGCCAAGGGTTCACGTACAAAATGGGTCTTGCTCATGAGCCGGTCTCCGATGAGCCCGTGTTTGAGCAAGACGGGATCAAAGTCTTCGTCGACAAGGCGAGCCGGGTGCATCTCAACGGCACCACGATCGATTTCGTGGTGTCGCTCGAAGGATCAGGGTTCCGCTTCGATAACCCAAATGCCAAATCGAGCTGCTCCTGCGGCAAATCGTTCAGCTGAGTCGCCTTCGGACCATTCGCAATGGAAGGAGCATCGAACATGGGCCTGAAGGCTGAACGAACGAAGCAGTCTTCGAGTGCAGAGGCTTCCGATCGCGAGCGGATTGTCCGTGCCGTGCTCGATGAGATTCGGCCAAGCCTCAGGCGTGATCGTGGGGATTGTGAGCTCGTCGAAATCGAAGGCAACAAGATCATGGTCAGGCTCACCGGCGCCTGCATGTTATGCAAGCTTGCGGGAACGACGCTCGCGGCCATTCAGGCGCGCCTGATCGAGCGGCTCGGCGAGTTCGTCCGCCTGATCCCGCTCCCCGCAGCTGCCAAAGAGGGGCCTTAAGTGCAGAGCGGACCGTCCGTGCAGCCGATCTACCTGGATAACAACGCGACGACCCGTGCACATCCATCGGTAGTCGCGTCAATGCTGCCGTTCTTCTCTGGGCAATTCGGCAATGCGTCGTCCGGGCATGCATTCGGCATTGAGGTTGCGCCCGCATTGAAACAAGCGCGCCGGAAGCTGCAGGCCCTCGTTGGCGCGGCATTCGATCACGAGATCGTCTTCACCTCGGGCGCGACTGAATCCGACAACACCGCGATCCTGTCCGCGCTCGCCGTGCAGGAGGGACGCGACGAGATCGTCACTACGGCGGTTGAGCATCCAGCCGTGCTGTCCCTTGCCGAGGAGCTGGGCCGACGCGGAATCAAGACCCATGTCATTCCGGTCGATGCAAGCGGCCGATTGAACATCGAGGATTATCGCAACGCATTGTCGAGGCGGACGTCAATCGCATCGGTCATGTGGGCCAATAATGAGACCGGTACGATCTTTCCGGTGAAATCCCTCGCCAAGATGGCGCGCTCAGTCGGCGCGCTCTTTCACACCGATGCGGTCCAGGCGGTCGGGCGGATTCCGATTGACCTGAAGACTACGGACATCGACATGCTATCGCTCTCCGGCCATAAGCTCCATGGTCCGAAGGGGATCGGCGCGCTGTATGTGCGCAAGGACATCAGGTTCCGACCGCTGATCTTCGGCGGCGCACAGGAGCGGCATCGCCGCGCTGGCACCCAAAACGTTCCGGGCATTATTGGGCTCGGCAAGGCGGCGGAACTCGCTGCGGCACACCTCATACAAGAGCAGACGCAGATTGGCATGCTTCGCGACCGGCTGGAGCAAGGCATTCTCGCTCTCGGCTGTTGCATCGTGCTTGGTGATATCAAAAACCGCTTGCCAAATACGTCCAACATCGCATTCGAGCATCTCGAAGCAGAGGCCATCGTCGACCACCTGAACCGCAACGGAATTGCCGCTTCGCTCGGTTCAGCCTGCGCGTCCGGCTCGATGGAGCCGTCCCATGTCCTGCGCGCGATGAGAGTACCACCGACTTTTTTGCGCGGTGCGGTTCGCTTCTCGCTGTCGCGCGAGACGGCGCCGGATGAGATCGATCGTGTCCTGCAAGTCCTGGCGGACATCAATGCCAAACAGAGAGCCTTGTGGCGTGCGTGTCAGGAGCGCGCGGGCGAGAGCTCACAAGTTGCGGAGCTCCTATGAAGGTCATGATTCGCCGTTCGCCCGAGACGGGGCTTTCGATTTATGTGCCCAAGAAGGATCTTGAGGAGTCGATTGTCGAATGTGAGCACGAGACGCTGTGGGGTGGTTGGATTAGAATCGCGAACGGGTGGGTGCTCGACCTACCCGCGATGGCGAGTGACACCATCCTTCCAATTACGATCAATGCCAGGAAGCGCGACGGCGAAGCAACCGAATGATGAATGCTGCGACTCCACAGAACCTCGCCAAACCAGCGGATGCGAAAGCTGTTGTTGGCGCAGCGGTCCGGCCTTTGCGAGGAAGGCCACATCAATCCCTGGCTTTGGCTTGGCGTGTGGTCGAAGGTTCCAGCCGAACCTGCCGATGACTCCGGAAGCGGTCGAACCGTCCTTGGGACCCAAGATGGCGCCGACGCATGGTGTCAAACGCAATACTCGGCCTAGGCCTGCACTGTTGGGCCAGCGAGATGGCGTTGCCGGGGAGGCCTCGCGAGGGCCCATTGTGCTGACATCGCCAGCCCGGTCGTTACATTCCGCACATCTTCACAGCGTCAGGCCAATCGCTGCAACTCCGCAAGATACAGTTTCGAGAGGATTGGATCTCGCACCGGGCCAAGTCGTAGCTCGCAAATCGTGATGCAACGGTCGCGATGCAAATCCTTGAATCAGTCGAATTGCGCGAAGACTAAGGTTGTAAATGACGCATCGTCATACAAGGAGCGTCGACGACTCGCGAACTGGAAGGCCAACGCCCTCCGCTCCTGACGATGATCCCTATCTGTGGTTGGAACAAATAGAAGGCGCGCGGGCGCTGAACTTCGTCGAACGGCAGAATAGCAGAACCCTGGAGGTGTTTGGCGGACCCGCAGCCGAACGAGACAGAGATGCGCTGACAGCGATTTACGACCGACCTGACAATATCCCCTATGTCAGCCGGCGCGGCGAGTATCTCTACAATCTGTGGAGGGACGCCAATAATCCACGCGGCCTCTGGCGGCGAACCACTCTGGAAGAGTATCGCAGGCTGAAGCCATCATGGGACATCCTGCTCGACCTCGATCAACTTGCGGTCAGTGAAGGCAAAGACTGGCTTCTGAACGCCACGGCCGCACCGCCTGGAGATCACTCGCGATGGATCTTGAGTCTATCGCGCGGCGGAAGCGATGCCGTCACCTTGCGTGAATTCGACTCAGACACGAAGCTCTTCATCCACGATGGCTTTGTCTTGCCGGAAGCCAAAGGCAGCGGCGTATGGCTCGATTTTGATACGCTGGTGTTGTTAAGCTCTCATGGTGACGGCATGGCCGCGACAACCGGCTATGCGCGCACGGTGAGGCTGTGGCGGCGTGGTACGCATGTTGACAACGCGGCAGTGATCTTTGAGACCAAGGCCGCTCATGTGTCAGTCGGTTGCAGTGTTGACGACACTGTCGTGCCGCCCAGGATCTGGTTCCTCGATGCGACAGACGTCTCCAATTGCGTGGTCTGGCTGGGCGATGAAACGGGAGCCAAGACGAGGCTCGATTTGCCAAGTAACATCTGGATGCGGTCGCATCGCAACTGGCTTGCCCTGAAGCCGCGCGAGTCCTGGTCTGTGGCAGGGCACACCTATGCCGCGGATACGGTGCTCGTCATCGCGCTGCCGGCATTCCTGGCGGGCAGCCGCCAGTTCGAGATTCTCTTCGAGCCGGGCCCGCGCCGTGCGCTGCAGAGCTTCTTTTGGAGTGCGGGCAAGCTTGTGCTTTGTATTCTCGACGAACTCCGCCCGGTCTTCGAGATCTGCACGCCATCCGATCATCGCTGGAACCGCGAGCAATTGGGCGGGCTTCCTGATCTTGGCGTCGTTGACATCTGGTCTCTCGATCGCAATCCGTCCGAGAGCAATGGCGACTTGCTGGCTCACGTCGAGGATGCGCTCACCCCGCCGTCTCTCATCCTGCTGGAGCGGGGCGTGGGCAGTCCCGCCGTGCTGAAGCAGGCGCCGAAGACGTTTGCCGCGGAGCACTGCGTGGTCACGCGGCACGAGGCCATCTCGATCGACGGTGAGCGAATTCCCTACCTACAGACCGGCCCGGTCAGACAGACCGGCAACGCGCCGGTCCATCTGAGCGGATATGGCGGGTTTGGAATCTCCGTGAAACCCTATTACAATTCCGCGCTCGGTAAGCTTTGGCTTGACTGCGGCGGCACCACGGTTCAGGCAAATTTGCGCGGCGGCGGTGAGTTCGGCACGCGCTGGCACGACGCCGGCCGGCTGGCCGGCAAGAGATTGTCGCATGACGATTTCGCAGCCGTCGCCGCCGATCTCGTTAAGCGCGGCGTGACACAGGCCAAGCGGATCGGGGCCGAGAGTGGATCGAACGGCGGCATCCTCATTACCAACATGCTAACGCGATATCCTGGGCTCTTTGGCGCACTGTTCTGCACCGTCCCGCTGATCGACATGCGCCGCTACACCAAACTGCTCGCCGGGGCGAACTGGCTTGCCGAATATGGCGATCCCGACAACGCTGAGGAGTGGGAGTGGCTGAAGACCTATTCTGCCTATCATGCTGCAAGACCCGGGCAGTCCTATCCACCGATCCTGATGGCCACCAGGCGGCGGGACGATCGCGTCCATCCCGGACATGCGCGCAAAATGGCAGCGAAGCTGCAGGCGATGGGCTATGAGGCTTATTTCTACGAGCATGCCGCCGGCGGCCACGGCTATGGCAAGGACAACAGGGAGCACGCCGGCTTGTTGGTGCTGGGTCTGCGTTTCCTGAAGAGCAGGATCGGCTGGCTGGATACCGAGGACGGAGCGACGTAGTGTAGTTGTTGGACGGCAGTTCGTGCGATGTCGACCGAGGCGGCTGCAGCTTTACGAATCTGAGGTGTCCACACCCGCACCACCTATTCGAGATGCCTACCAACGTTTGGACGCACGGTCCAATCCGTGGCCGTCGGGACCCTGGGCACCAGGCGTTTCTCTTCACCTGCCCGACAATGCGTCCGGAGTGTCAGGAAGGGGCCCGCGTGATCTTCACGTCATAGGTCGGTAACGGGTTTCTTGTCTGCATCTAGGAAGCATCGCCGGTTCAAGTTGTCCTTCAAAGCGCGTCCGGAACGTCTTTTGCGGATTGTGCTTTGCATACGCGTCACATTTCGGCGACAAGATCAACTTTCAACGACACCAGCCGCCATGCTCTTTGCTCAAGGGCATAGATGAACCAGCGTACCGCCCTCGTAATAGCGCTGCCGGGCGCTCTTGTGATCGCAATTCTGTCAGCTTTCGAACATGAGTTGATAAAACGGACATTCGAACGGACGGTGCCTAACTGCTTGACGCGAAACACAAATACGTTTGTGGCAGGTATGGCACGCCAGTTGCTCTTGCCTTTTCAGAACTCGGGGGATGCTTGCTGGAGGGATTCGGCTTGCGAAGAGAATTGGAAAAATGAGTACTTCAGCGCAACACCAGGTAGCCTGCGGCGGCGGCGAGATCAGCGAGACCATGCAAGTCATGGCTAAGCACAACAGTTGCGGTATGGTCGGTGGGAGCGGCAAGGCCAGGTGCCGATCTCAGGCCGGCATCGGCAATGTGCCAAATGAGGTCTGGGAAAAGGTGAAGAACCATCCCTGCTACAGCGAGGAGGCGCACCATCATTATGCCCGGATGCATGTCGCCGTCGCACCCGCCTGCAATATCCAGTGCAATTACTGCAATCGTAAATACGATTGCGCAAACGAATCGCGCCCCGGCATTGTCAGCGAGAAGTTGACGCCGGAGCAGGCCGCCAAGAAGGTGCTCGCGGTCGCTTCCGCCATTCCTCAGATGAGCGTGGTCGGCGTTGCTGGCCCTGGCGACCCCCTGGCGAATCCGGACAAGACATTCAAGACCTTCGAGCTCGTCAATAAACTCGCGCCAGATATCAAGCTGTGCCTCTCGACCAACGGTCTGGCGCTAGCTGATCATGTCGACACGATTGCAAGACTTAAGGTCGATCACGTGACGATCACGATCAACATGATCGATCCCGATATTGGCGCAAAAATCTATCCCTGGATCTTTTACCGCCACAAGCGCTACACCGGCATTGAAGCTGCAAGCATCCTCAGCAATCGGCAGCTCCAGGGCCTGGAGATGCTCACCGCGCGCGGCATCCTGTGCAAAGTCAACTCGGTGATGATTCCCGGGATTAACGATCAGCATCTGGTTGAGGTTAACAAGGCCGTGAAGTCGCGCGGCGCCTTCCTGCATAACGTGATGCCGCTGATTTCGTCACCCGAGCACGGCACCGTGTTCGGTCTCAGCGGGCAACGCGGCCCGACCGCACAGGAAGTGACAGCATTGCAGGATAGCTGCGAAAGCGAGATGAACATGATGCGTCACTGTCGCCAGTGCCGCGCCGACGCCGTCGGACTGCTCGGGGAGGACCGCGGCGCCGAGTTCACCATGGAAAAGATCATGGCCATGGACATCAAATATGATGAACAGGCCCGAAAGGAGTATCAGACCAAAGTCGAGAAGGCGCGCATCGCAAAGCTTGCGGCCGAGCAGGAGCAGCTTGCTGGGCTTGCCAGCGCGTCCAGCGAAATCAAGGTGCTGGTGGCGGTTGCAACCAAGGGCTCGGGATTGATCAACCAGCACTTCGGTCATGCCAAGGAGTTCCAGATCTACGAGCTCTCAACTTCGGGCGCAAAATTCGTTGGCCATCGTCCTATTCATTCCTATTGCCAGGGCGGCGATGGCGAGGACAGCAAGCTCGAAATCGCCATCGATGCCATCAACGACTGCCATGCCGTGCTCGTGTCAAAGATCGGCGGCTGCCCGAAGGCCGAATTGATCAAGGCCGGAATCGAACCGGTCGATCAGTACGCCTGGGAGTTCATTGATGGCTCGGCGATCGCCTGGTTCAAACTCTATCTCCATAAAGTCAATGAGGGGAAGATCAAGCACGTTGAGCGGGTCGATCCGGCGGCCCGCCGCAATGCGCTGATTTCCGCCGCCTGAGGATGGGTTCATACAATGCCGTTCAAGATCATCGCCTCGCAATGCACAGGCTGTTCGGCGTGCGAAACGCAGTGCCCGAACTTCGCTATTTCCGAGCGAGCCGGCGTTTTCCTGATCGATCCTGAGAAATGCACCGAGTGCGCCGCCTACTTTGATGAGCCGCAATGCGTGGCGGTTTGCCCGGTTGACAATACATGCGTGCTCGATACGGCGCTGCCGCGTCACCAGGCTGCTTGAGGGCCACGATGGATGTCACTACGACACTCGTTCAGAAACTCGGGCGGATGATGCTCCGCCTTCACGAGGCGCCGGCCACGACTTTCCCCTTCTCAGACCGGGTGGACGGCTCTCCCTGGTCGCTAACCTTTTCGCCAGTTGTCGACCCATATTCTGGCAACGCGCACGTGGGCGGGAGCGCTCGAGCTATTCCTGTCGACCCGAAGGCCGCTGTCTTGGGCGTCAAGGATCAATTTCGCCGATGGACCCACAAAGGGCTGACCCGTCTTCCACGATATCAATCCAGTCACGTGCGGCCATCATTGAACAGGCGATATTCATGCCCGAGGCCTTCTTCAGTTGGTCATCCGAGAGAGGGCGTCCTCACCGAGCCGTGTCTTGGTCGCACGGTATCGAGCCGGCTAAGCATCATCACAGGGCGACAGGGCTATCCTATCACCTCGATGAAGGTGCAGAAATACACCTGCGCCACGGCATGGCGTTCGGACCCGATCACGTGATGCGGAAACGAATTTCCTGCCACCGGTGCGGTCGGCGCCACCAAGTTGGAATTCGGCTGCTATGAGAGCACCTCGTGCGGGTCTTCCTGTTCTCGCTCAACGCCTATTGCCGACTTGCAGGTGCGTCTCGGGCAACCCGGCGAAGGACGACAACTGTCGGAGGCTGCTGGGGCTTTGTCCGGCGGACGATGCTAGCGCCAAGGTGTTGTTGGGCGAGCGTATGGGCGGGACCGTGAGTGATCACGTCCACAATGCCCTCGGTTGCCGGGGTAATCAGGTCGACTCTGTCAGCTGTGCGCATCCCGCGCTGAAGCACGCGGCTCGCGGCCGGCTCAAGCACGCCCGGCTCGATGACAGACGCGCGTGCCGCGTCGATGGCTTCTTCAACATCAACCATGGGCTCACGGATAGTTATCTCGATCGTCTCGATTTTTGGCTGCGGGCATTGATGTTGCTGCACCGGGATCCCGACAGGCTCATGCAATCCGTGACCCCAAGCGCCGCCGTGCGGGAATGGAGGGGGTCCATCGAGCATCATGATAGGGCGGTTCGTAAGCCCGGGCGCTCGCGAGGCGCGGTACAGTTGAACCATGGAGCGGGGACGGCAGCATGAGCAACATCGCCCGTGATAGTGACATCGTCGAGCTGACGGACGCCCCCTTCTTTGATTATGGTGACAACGTGCGGGCCAACCGCACCATCCGCAACGACGGCACCTATGTGGGCAAGGAGATCGGTGAGGTTCTGGTCAAGAAAGGGGAGCTTGGCTATGTCGTCTCGATCGGCACGTTCCTGCAACAATTTTATATTTATGGAGTCGAATTCCTCGGCTCCGGCAATCGCGTCGGCATGAAATGCAAGGAGCTCGATCTAGTCTCGCCAAGCCACGAAGGCGAGGAGCCGTTCTTGCCAGGAGCGGCACCCCGATGATCGAACCAAGATCGCCAAAATACCGGTCAGGCCAACGTGTCAAGGCGGCGATCGATCTGCTCAACGACGGTTCCTTTCCCGGCGCGTCGGCCGAAGAGTGTCTGGTCAGCGTCGGGTATATTGGTCAGATCGTCCAGGTCGGTCGCCATACGGGAGCGAACCTACCCATTTATATGGTCGACTTCGGCAAGCAGTTGGTGGTTGGCTGCCTCGAGGCAGAAATCTCTGCAGTCTAGGATATCGCGCAATGAACGCAGCAATCATCAGACGACATCATTCCGGATTGCCTGCGCATCCCAACGAGCTCGACCGGTGGCGGATCGTGCGCGCGCTGAAGAAGCGCGAGCACTACCGATATGTCTCGCCAAAGGTGACAGCGGTTGCTGGTGGCTATCTGGTCGAGAGCCCGTGCTGCTCAGGCAATATCAATGCGGAGGGCGGCCTCGTCGACGTCGCGCTGCTGCACCACGATAGGACTGCGGCGGCATGGCAGCTGCTCCGCAAAGATCACCGCAGGAGCCTTTGGGAGTGGCATTCAACCCATCAACGGCTTGGCCTGGCGACAGCGGTTCTGAACGCCGACCCTGAACGTTTGTTCTGGCAATAGATCGTGGAGATGGTGCTCGAAGGCGCCTTGACGGAGATCGAGTAGACGCTCGCCGCCATTCATAAAGCCTCTGAGCCCCGCCTGACGCTCCGGCACAAAGTTCCACATCTTGTGGATTTGTTGCGAGCCGTCCGACATGACGCAGAATCCGTTCCGCCGCGTTGGAAGTTCGACCTGCATCTGCTCGACGGCGGAGGTCACTGTTACAGATCACGAATGATCCGCAGCGCGCCGGCATTGTGCTGGCCAAGCGCTCTGGCAAGTCGATCAAGCAATGGCCTGCCGGTGCCAAGCTCACACAGGACGGCTAGGCCCGCGGGTTGCTTGCCATGCCGTAGTGCCGGGCCCGGGAACGTCACGATCAGGTCGCTCGCTCGTTCATCGGGTCCATAAGACGGGGGACAGGTGATGGTCTCGGAGGGACGGTTCGCTGGGACGGAATCGCCTGGGAACGTCAATGTGGCTTATTAGACCAAGAATACTGCGGTAGATGAAGTTTGGATCAGCGAGCCGTGCTCGATCTGCTGACGAGGAATAACGCTCAGGCTTTGTAAGATGTGCCTTTGTGAGTACTCGCCCTTAGGTCCACCGCCGTGCACTCGCCGTGAAGGCCGGTTGATGATGCGCGCGCAAGCGAGGCAGTGCGACTGTCCCGGCCCATCCGCTCTCTCTAGTGCATCAATAGTATTGGGGCTTGGAAATATCATACTACAAACTACTGAGTGAAGTCGGCGCGTTCAAGCAGAAGCGCTTTTCGAGTTGTTGTTTCGAAGACGCATCGAGTGTCCCATCTCTATCGCTTGCTTCCATGTTGAAGGCGCTGACGTGCACGTAGAAAATCAGGTTTGTCACGCGAATAAAGATCCAGATGACAGAGGACAAATTCGCGTGTAGTTCCGGTTCTTATCTCAAAGAGAAAAATCCGCTTGAATGGTTGTCGATGACCATTGATATGGTAATGGGAAGCAGTTGCGTCTTCGCCAAAAACAAGACGCTCCAGGCAGATGTGCAAAGCGAAATCGGAGAACACGTGGCAAAAAGCACCAAGCGCAAAGAGTATAGTAAGGATGACGTCAAGCTGCTCAAGGCGCACTCAAAGGCCCGCACCCCTGTAGCTAGGGTTTCAAAGCTTATGAAGCGATCCGAGGGCTCTCTAAGACAGAAAGCACGTACCTTGGGGATTGGCTTGGGTCACCAGCGCTGAGATCCGCCTCAATGTTCGGAAATTGACCGGCGTGATGATCGAGACGGCCAGGCGGCTTACGACCGCCAGGCCACCCGATCGCTTCAGGTCCCTGCGCCCAAGGGTCAGCTCGCCATGAACGAGCTGACCGATTTCCTGATAGACCGGCTCACTTGGCCTAAAACTCGTCGAGTCATGGTTTTAATCAGGGACTGATAAGCCCGACTCGTTCGTCTCATAGTGCGGCTTACATCGGTCAATATAGATTTATCGAGCCCGGAAATACGGTCCGCGAGCGTGCCGGCGGATCATCATCCCGGCCGGTAGACGTCATTCGGCGCTGAGCTATCTCCCTCTGCCTCCATCCTTCTCGAGGCGCGACTACTGGAACCTAGTTGCCCCGAAGAGGGAGCTTGGCCCGAGTCCGTGGGTGCCGGCATGTCGGCCTACAGCATTAGCGGCCTGCGGCTGACGCAGATCGCTCCGATGATGCTGCGGGCCGGCAAGGCGCAGAAAGAAGGGAATAGCCGCGGTCCGGCCTATGGCGACAACATAAAGGAACTCCGGCAGGAGATGTGCGTCGAGTAGGCGCAGAAGCGTACAAGTATTTTGTATGTTCATGCGGAGCTGCCTCGGCATCCTCTTGTATGCGGGATTTGTTATGAGGTGGGCAAGAGCGGTGGTGAACCTTGTTCATCGTCATCATCGAGACTGTCGATTGGCCGCCACGACTGCCGCGCGCGGACAGCGCGGCGGCCGCGGTAGACTCGATGGTGGCAATGAGATTTGAATTGCGTGCCGCACTCGCTAGCAGCAGGCCGCATTTGCGGTAAGATCGTCCGTATCCAGAAACGATTGAATCTGACGTCCTTAATTCGGGAGCTGCTCCTTGCTGCACTTTCGATATGTTGCCTCAGGCAATTTTAAGCGTGTCGCCGCCGATTTCGCGGTTGCAAGGGCAGAGCTCATCCGTCTGTATCGCATCCAGAACGCGTAACGTGTCCGTCGGGCTGCGGCCGACATTGAGGCTTGTCGCATAGACATGCTGGACCGTGTTCTCAGGATCGACGATGAACGTGTAGCGATGCGCGATGCCATCACGCGATCGCACTCCAAGGCCATCGACCAGTGCGCCCTTGGTGTCCGCAAACTGCCAGATCGATAGACGGTGCAGATCCTTGTGCTCACGCCGCCAAGCGAGCTTGCAAAACTCGTTATCGGTCGAGCCACCAAGCACGATTGCATCGCGATCGGCGAAATGCTTGGACAGGCGAGCAAACTCAGCGATTTCGGTTGGGCAGACGAATGTGAAATCCTTCGGGTAAAAGAAGATGATTTTCCATTTTCCGGGGAAACTCCTCTCAGTCAGCGTCTCGAAGGCGCTCTGCCCGTTCTCCTCTGGCAGGTGAAAGCCGGGCTTCACGCCTGTGATGTCGAACGGCGGCAACTTACTTCCAATTCCAGGCATATTGTCCTCACAGCATCGCGTCACACGGAAACAGCGTTCCGCGACTGGCAAAGCAAGCGATATGCCACCCCGCTGATGGCAAGCCCCATCATGCCGGTCGTGGAACATTCGCCTTTGATGATGGCGGTGTCCTCGGACCCTATCTGCACCGTGTGGTCTCCTCAATTGACTCGGCCCGGCATTCCCCATTGCGCGCTCCTTCGCCCGCCTCTCGCAGGGGAATCCACGCGCCCCGCTTTGTCGGCTTTCTGTCAGAGCCCTTGCCGCTGTCGGGTCCACCACAGCTTCCGGTCTCGGGCGCTGCGCTATTAGTCAAGCCTAATCAGATGCTTAACGCGCGTGCGAACGAATGGCACGCCAGTTGCTAACTGAATGCAGCAACAAGGAGTGAGGGCTGAGGGCACGCCGACGCCGATGGCGAGCGATGGCCTCCTTCCCGAAACCCGTGTGCCCACGTTTCTGAGAGAGAAACAGCCTCGCGCGTTCGGCGCGCAAAATTGGCAATCGGTTGATGGAGAGCAACATGTCTTCGCTGAGACAAATCGCGTTTTATGGCAAGGGTGGCATCGGGAAATCGACAACGTCGCAAAATACGCTGGCGGCTCTTGCTGAGCTGGGCCAAAGGATTCTCATCGTCGGCTGTGATCCCAAAGCGGACTCGACTCGCCTCATCCTGCACGCCAAAGCGCAGGACACCATTCTGAGTCTGGCGGCGAATGCCGGCAGCGTTGAGGACCTCGAAATTGAGGACGTCATCAAGCTCGGCTACAAGGACATTCGATGTGTCGAGTCCGGCGGTCCAGAGCCGGGGGTCGGGTGCGCCGGAAGAGGCGTGATCACTTCGATCAACTTTCTGGAGGAGAATGGCGCCTATGAGGACATCGACTACGTCTCTTACGACGTGCTGGGCGACGTCGTCTGCGGCGGCTTCGCGATGCCTATCCGCGAGAATAAGGCACAGGAAATCTACATCGTGATGTCCGGCGAGATGATGGCCATGTATGCCGCCAACAACATCTCCAAGGGTATTCTGAAGTATGCCAATTCCGGCGGCGTGCGCCTCGGCGGCCTGATCTGCAACGAGCGCCAGACCGACAAGGAGCTGGAGCTGGCAGATGCTCTTGCCAAGAAGCTCGGCAGCCGGCTGATCTACTTCGTGCCACGCGACAATGTCGTGCAGCACGCGGAGCTGCGCCGCATGACTGTGCTGGAATACGCGCCAGAGTCCAAGCAGGCGGATCACTATCGCAATCTCGCGACCAAGATCCACAATAATGCGGGACAAGGCGCCATCCCGACGCCAATCAGCATGGACGAGCTCGAGGATATGCTCATGGAGCACGGCATCATCAAGCCTGTCGACGAGAGCCTGGTCGGCAAGACCGCCGCCGAGCTCGCCGCTGTTTCGGCATAGTTCATCTTGTCGGCCTTCTCGACCGGGGAAGGCCGACATCGTCCACTGCGGGACCTTTATGATTGGCACACAAAGCGAATTTGCCAATACAGTGTCATCTCCTGTATCAGCAGCTCACGTCGCCGAGCAGCGCGATGGGAGTGAGCTCTACGGGCTTCTGACCGGGCGCCATCCAACAGAAGTCGACATCGGCGACGATAACGATTTCGATCGCCATGTGCTCGCTTGCGTTCTCGCCGCATCCGCTATGGATGGCGGCCAACTTCCCGAACGGGCCGGCTTGACTAACCAGGAGCTCGATGCGCTGTTGGTGCAATACTTTCCATCGACGCCGATCAGGAGTTGTACCTGGCGCGAACAGTCCGCGTTACCGGCTCCTGACGAGACGATTATGGTGCGAGACCTCCTGCTTGCGCAACGTTCCACTCATGGAGAGGTCGGCGGCTGGCTCGCGACGATGATCGCGCGGCGCGCCATGGAGCCTAATCACCTGTGGGAAGATCTCGGTCTGCGGGAGCGGGACGAATTGTCCCGCCTCCTGATGCGCCATTTCGGGCCGCTGGCGGCTCGCAACACCAAGAACATGCGGTGGAAGCGCTTCTTCTATCGCACGCTATGCGAAGATGACGGTCTGGTGATGTGTACCACGCCGGTCTGCACGGAATGCAATGATTTTGATCTTTGCTTCGGCGAGGAGAGCGGGGAGAGCCGGATGGCCGGACGCCGGCGGGATCATCTGCGTCGTCTCGATGACTCCGTCCAAGCCATCCGAAGTTCGCAGGGCTGAGCTCATATGGATGCCCGCTCCTCGGCGCGAGTCCCGGTGTATCGGACCAGCTTTCGCCCAACGGTCACATGACCGGACTGAGGGTTTGAAAAGACACCGGGTAAACAACTTCGCGCAGGCAGCCTAAGCAGGACGCGGCGGCGCCTGATCATCGGGCTTGATAACTGGTGGATGCGACCGTCACATTTACCGCCCAAATGTTCTATGTTGACGCGCGATCGAGGCCAACATCCGCCCTCTCGATCGCGCCCGCTGACTTTTTACGAACGACGACTTGTGGTTGGACGACCGGATGGCTCAAGAATCCTCCTCGATCAGCGCCGGGATGCACGCGCCTTTCCCTGAAGTGTTGCAGCTTGAGGTCAGGCCCGAACCGTTGCCCGGCTGCCAAGCTTCCAAGCTCGGCGCCTGCCTTCAGCTCGGTCGCAAGCGCACCGGACCTGGCGCTCCGCCGTTTCCACCCTGGCGGATTTGCGACACACCGGACTAATCTGAAATTCGACGTCATTCACAAGTTCTCGGGAATTCGAGCGGTTTGGCACAGCAGTTGCTGTAAAGCTTCCGGAATAAACCTACGGAGCCGCTGATGGCGTTAGCTGCCGCAATCACCGCGCCCGACAAAGATCAGTCGAGGTCCATAGTCCTTAATGACACCACCTTGCGCGACGGCGAACAGACACCGGGCGTGGCCTTCGCGACACCGGAAAATGTCTCGATGGCGCGTGTCGCTGGCCGCGGCCGGAGTCACGGAGATCGAGGCCGGCACGCCGGCGATGGGTCAGGAAGAGATTGCCGCGATCCGAGCGGTCGCCGAAGCTGGCCTCGCGGCCACGATCATCGGCTGGTGCCAGATAAAACCCGCGGATGTCGATGCGGAGATCGAGGCCGGTGTTTCGATGGTAATCCTATCGATTCCATGGTCGGACGCGCAGATTGCGGCGAAACTCGGTGGCGCCGTTTGGCCGTGCTGGAGCGGGTGAAGCGCGTCGTGGCCCACGCTCGCGACAAGGGACTGGGCGTCGCGCTAGGTGGCGAAGACTCCTCGCGTGCCGATGTCAACTTCCTGATCGACCCACCGCATTGTGATCGGCGAGCATTCAGAGCTTGCCGCTATCACTTCGCTGTTGTCCGACTTGCAGCTTTCGGTCACCGCCGACGAAACCCAAACCATTCTCGCGCGCGTTCGTAAGCATGCCGTCGAGCACAAAGCCCCGGTTTCCGAGGAAACGGCGCGACATTCATGAGAGATCGCTCCTCAACGGAGGGCGATCAGGTGGTCAGCCATGCGCTTCGCGCGATCAGGTTGGAACGTTCGGGCCAGGACGGCTTCTGGTCGCGGATCTAGATGGAGGTTGAGAATGACGACGGACGGGATCCTTTCGCAATTGAACAAGGCCTCCGCGGCAGAGGAGTTTTTTGCACTGCTCGGCGTCGAGTACGATGCGAAAATCATCGACGTGGCGCGGCTTCATATTCTGCGTCGCATGGGTGAATATCTCGCGGGCGAGGAGTTTACCGGTGCATCCGATCCTGACATCGCCTCGCGTTGCAAGGCCACGCTCGAGCGCGCCTATGCCGATTTCGTCACGTCCTCCCCGATCGAACAGCGCGTGTTCAAGGTCTTGAAGGATGCGGCCGCACCACAATCGAACAAGCATCCAGCATTGGTGCAGCTCGGTTCTTTGGAGTGAATTCAGTTTATATCGTGCTCTGGAGCGTGAAGGTTCAGAGAACCTGCCAACCACCCAGGGCGTCGAATTCAAACGCAAGTTGCAGTTACGGCCGCGGGTCCGCAACTTGGACACTCGGCTCCCTAAGAGCCAATCACGGCTCAGCGCTGATATTTCCGTCGTTTCAAGCTGGTGCCCATGGTGCACCTATCTCCTGCAATTGTACGCCGGCAGCGGGGAGCACATATTTGGCGAGGAAAGAGCACCAAGATGCGGATGACTGTCTTCTGTCGCATTCTGGACATAGGTCCAGCACGGTGTCGAATGTTCCGATCCTCGTGAGAGGCTGCCAATCCGATTTCCTTCAGTAAGATTCTGTATTGGCGGTCAATTTTCATCGTCTGCCCAATTGGTACGACAATTGCTGACATTTACTCAGCTAGTCTGGAGAAACGAATGCACATCTTGGTCCGCATCGAGTTTGTTTTTGACGCCGCGCAGTTTCGCGCGCGCTGCCTGTCGACACCATGATACGTCGCGACGCCAAAGCGATGGTTGCATATTCCGGCCCGGCTGAGCTGAAAGCTGCGCTTGATCCGCGCCAAAGATTCGTCGACGAAATCACTCCCGCTGGCCGATCTATGGCCGAGGTTTTCCGGGCGGCGCCCTTGCTCTCCGGCGCTGGTCGCGCGGCGCCGTTGACGGGCGGCTTCACCGCCGGCCCTCGTGCCCTCGCCAAGAGTTGCGGGCGTGTCGCTGCAATCGGGAATATTGCGAGGGCATTCGGAGTAATGGATCGCGTTTTCACCGGCAAGCTCGCGGCCGGCAATGGGACCAGCCGAGCCTCTGGCAGGTCCTCGGTCTGTTCCAGCTCGGTTGCATCTCGAAGATGAGGGGGACCAATCGATCGGATCGAGTGACCGCGCGGTTGCGTGCCTCACTAGTTCCATTGCCAAACGGTGACCCAGAATGCCGAACCGGGAAAGAACGCCCAAGCGCGTGCTTCCGGGCTCGTCGATCAAGGTCCAGCAACGGGTGTCTGGGCCCCGCGCTGCTGCCAGGCAGTGTTGAAAAAATGGCGGCGGGCACGCGGCCGAACTTTAACTGAAGCAATCTTCACCCGCGAATTCAAAGCTGGAGGCGGAGCACGCTTCGCTGGCGAGCCGCTACTGAACACGGATGGGAGTACAGATGATGAGCACCGCACCCAAAAGCGCAGCTCCGGCCCCGGGTGGTGGTCGCGCGGCGACCAAGAGGGAGCTGCCCGAACGATTCAAGGCTTATAGGCACGTCTGGGTCTTCATCGAGCAGGAACGCGGGATAGTGCACCCCGTCTCCTGGGAGCTGATGGGTGCCGGCCGCCGGCTCGCCGACAAGCTCAACGTTGACCTCGCCGCGGTTGTCATCGGCCCGGTCGGGGAGACAACGCAGCAGGCGGTCGCCGAATCCTTCTGCTACGGCGCCGATCTTGCCTATATCGTCGCGGATGATCTCTTGGCCGATTATCGCAATGAATCCTACACCAAGGCCCTGTCAGAGCTGGTCAATACGTACAAGCCGGAAATCCTACTCCTAGGGGCAACTACACTGGGCCGCGACCTCGCCGGCTCAGTGGCCACCACACTGCTCACCGGTCTAACTGCCGACTGCACCGAGCTCGATGTCGATGCCGACGGCTCGCTTGCAGCGACCCGGCCGACGTTTGGCGGCTCACTATTGTGCACGATCTACACACTGAACTATCGTCCACAGATGGCAACCGTCCGTCCGCGCGTGATGCCGATGCCCGAGCGCGTGACCGGTGCCGTCTGGCGCGTCATCTCGCATCCGCTCGGGCTTGTAGAGGAAGATATCGTCACAAAAGTGCTGTCGTTCCTCCCGGACCGCGATTCTACAAAGTCCAACCTTGCCTATGCCGACGTGGTCGTCGCTGGAGGGCTCGGTCTGGGATCGCCTGAGAACTTCCAACTGGTACAGCAGCTCGCGGACGTGCTTGGCGCCGAATATGGCTGCTCGCGGCCGCTGGTCCAGAAGGGCTGGGTCACCGCGGACCGACAAATCGGCCAGACCGGGAAAACCATTCGGCCAAAGCTTTATATCGCGGCCGGTATTTCCGGCGCGATCCAGCATCGCGTTGGCGTGGAGGGGGGCGACCTCATCGTTGCCATCAACACCGACAAGCACGCTCCGATCTTCGACTTCGCCCATATCGGCATCGTCACCGACGCCATTCGACTGTTGCCCGCGTTGACCTCTGCATTCCGCGCGCAGCTGTCGCCGCACTCGCACGACCGCATCGCTGGCTAGGGGAGCTTGTTATGATCGAGGAAAGATTCGACGCGATCGTCGTCGGTGCTGGGATGGGCGGGAATGCGGCAGCGCTTACCATGGCCGAGCGGGGCCTAAAAGTGCTGCAGCTGGAGCGCGGCGAGTATTCGGGGTCGAAGAACGTGCAAGGCGCCATCCTCTATGCCGACATGCTGGAGAAGCTGATCCCGAATTTCCGAGAAGATGCACCGCTTGAGCGGCATCTCGTCGAGCAACGCTTCTGGATCGTGGACGAGCGTTCGCACACGGGGATTCACTATCGCTCCGATGATTTCAACGAGGAGAAGCCGAATCGCTACACCATCATCCGCGCGCAGTTCGACAAATGGTTCTCGCAGAAGGTCCGCGAGGCCGGCGCCACGGTGCTGTGCGAGACCACGGTGACCGAGCTCCTCCAGGATTCCCATGGGAGGGTCGTCGGGGTGCGCACAGACCGAGATGGGGGTGAAATCCATGCAGATGTCGTCGTGCTGGCCGAGGGGGTAAACGGAGTGCTCGGGACGGGTGCGGGCTTAAGAGGGCGGCCGAAACCGGACAAGGTCGCACTCGCGGTCAAGGAGATGCATTTCCTGTCGCGCGAGACAATCGATGCTCGCTTCAATCTCAAAGGCGACGAGGGGCTCGTCATCGAAGCCGCCGGAACCATCTCCCGCGGCATGACCGGTATGGGCTTCATCTATTCCAACAAGGAATGCATATCGCTCGGTATCGGCTGTCTTGTTGCCGATTTCCAGCGTACTGGCGAGACGCCTTACGGCCTCCTCGAGGGCTTCAAGCGTCACCCGTCCGTCGCGCCGTTGATCGAGGGTTCGGAAGTAAAGGAATATTCCGCGCATTTGATCCCCGAAGGTGGATACAGAGCGATCCCGCAGCTTTGTGGTGAGGGCTGGGTCGTTGTCGGAGACGCCGCCCAGCTCAACAACGCCATCCATCGCGAGGGGTCCAATCTGGCGATGACGTCGGGCCGTATCGCCGCGGAAGCGATCTGTCTTATCAAATCGCGAAATGATCCGATGACGGCCAAAAATCTTTCGCTTTACAAAAAACTCCTGAATGAATCCTTCGTGATCAAGGATCTGAAGAAGTACAAGGATATGCCGGCACTGATGCACACCCACTCGCAGAACTTCTTTCTCACATATCCGCAGCTCTTCTCCAAGGCGATGCAGGATTACGTGCGCGTCGACGGCACACCAAAGCTTGAGAAAGAGAAGCTGATGCTGAGCTCGTTCATCAAGGCGCGGTCGTGGAGTGGATTGTTCAGCGATGCCCTGCGCATTGCCCGGGCCTGGCGGTGATCATAAACCAAAGACAACGACGAACGACGGAGCCAGAAACAATGCCGAGCGAGCCATCCCGACGTGTCGAAGACAAACTATTCTACAACCGCTATCTCGTTGATTCCGGCCGCGCCCATATCAAGGTGCGGCCGCACACCACACCTTCGTCGCGGCTCTTATCGATGCTGAAGGCCTGCCCTGCACGGTGCTACGAGCTCAGCGATAAAGGTCATGTTGAGGTGACAGTCGACGGGTGTGTCGAGTGCGGCACCTGCCGGGTGATCTGCGAAGAAAGTGGTGATATCGAGTGGAGCTACCCACGTGGCGGTTACGGTGTGCTATTCAAATTTGGTTAAAGCTTCGGGGTAGGGGCTGATTGGCAGGCTGCGGCGTTGTGGCGGTACAACGAGATCACGCGCGAGTTTGAGATTTCGCCTGATTCAATCGAGTCCCGATCTTTCCATCTACCGGGCGGGCCCTTCCCAGGTTCCGCTACAATATGCCCGGAGATACCCAAAGCGAGCCGGATCCGAAACAGGGCGCAACGCATTGGCGGGAATAGGTCGTCCATCTCGGATCGACCGATCCTGGTTCTCTTCCCCAAAATCTGGCCGGTTTCGTCCTTCTTGGAGTTCGCGGCGATCCGCCTGCTGCCACTGCCTCGCAACGCTGCCTATCACCTCAAACGGAACGCTGGAAGCAGGATTTCGCTTCGCCTTAGCCGCCGACCCGACAACGTGCCATCGAGCGCCTTGTAGACTAGACAAGCACGAGCGGATCACGAAACTAGCGATTTGCGACTCCTCCGCGCGACCCCCGGGGGGGTGCGCATCGTCAGGCGCGCTGCGCGCATGCAGCACACAATTTTGCCCTTTCATTCGCCTGTATCGCCGGGACATATGGTCGGCCGGAGAGCATGACGATGGTTGGATTACAAAGGAGCAGGGCAGCCGCTAACGCGCGGCGAGCAGAGGCACGCCGTGAGAGTTCGGTGGGCGACATCCAGGCCCGCATGGCCGAACTGAGAAGCTTGCCGCGCGAGAACCTCGAGGATGCGGTGTTCATGCTCTCGATGAATGCAAGACGGCAGGGCGAGTTGATACGACATGCGATCGAGAAGCGCGCCGAGGTCGACTTGGACTTTGATCCGCCGCCGAGATTTCGCGACCTATCTCGCAAATGATTTGGTCTCGACCTTACGCCACCACGTTGCTGACCTTCCGGCCTTGCTGGACCTGTTGGTTGAGCGAGCGCCTGACGTCTGCTTCACCGTCGATCGGGAGGAGGCCGTTTCGCTACTGGCCGCAATCATTCGCGAACAGCGGCTCGAAGGAGTCCTTGAAGGCCTCTAGGCTCGCCGGGCTCCTGAACGATCAGCGAAGGATCGCCAGGCCGGGATCGGTTCGGACGCGGATTTAAGAGCAGCTGCCGAGCGTGCGTGAGTGTCCAGGGCGCTTTGAGGGACAGTCCTGCAAGATTGAATGTCCAGAGCGGATGGGGACGTCAGAAAATCTCGGCGCCTGCTTGCGAGGTCAAAACCGCCTCGAAATTCGCGGCGTAGCTCCTTTGTCATCCGTTTCCCGTTTATCGCTGGCGCGGAGCCGCTATGCATGCCCGCTCGCAGTCCCCGGCCGCCTCAAGCTCGGTGACCTTCGCGTTAGCGAGGACGAGATCCGCACTCTGAGCTTTCATGTTCAGTTGCAGCGCGCGTTTGCCCGCTGGCGGATCATGGAACCGTTCGCTAACAGCCATGCAAGGGAAATCACGGCAGGACACGTCGACCGAGCCGCGGCGATGTGCCAAAGCGGCGAAAGGCGGTCGCTCAACTCGGTGAGGCGTCCTGGTGAAATCGACAGCCCTTGTTTCGGTAGTCGCTGGCTGCGCCCTGGGGGCCGCGGCCCTGGCAAGTATTCCGCGAGCGAGTCGAGAATAGCAGAAAAGCTGAGTGGCGGCCCGCTGCAAATTGGGCGAAAGGGCCTTCTTGGGTGGCGCTGGATCGTCGACATGAACGCTCCGCCGAGCGTCTGCCATAAACCCCCTATCCTTGCTCGAGGCCGAGAAATACGCCGAACTTGCGTCGGCTATTCGCTGTCTTCGCGAGCCGCACCGGCTTTCGCCGAACGTCGTGTCCACGAGCACGCCGAAGACACAGCCGAAATCCGCAGCTGAGTACGGCCGAACGGCGCGTCCCAGGTCAATGCCGGCCAGGTTGGTCAGTAGGCCTGCTCAAACCCCACGAAGGCGCCTCACGCGCTGCGGCCAGCCGCACGTCAGTGACCTGCTGCAATAATCTGAAAGCATCCGATCGCAACTTCCATCACGATCAGCACGACTATAACCCACTCAAGACGCAGCGAGCGCCGTGTGTCGATAATGTCCGTCAGTGCGTTAGCCGTTCCGGAGATGGCCGACAGCTTGCGCTCAAGCATCTCAAGACGCTCCTTCAGTTCGTATTCGTCTTTCAGACGCGCATAGAGCCGCTCGAGTTCCGGCTTCTCCCAGAGTGCGTCGGGCTTTTCGGCAATCGCGATGCGGCCCGCGACGCGCTGCTCGACCAGGAGCGCATTGCCGATCAGTTGGAGAATGCCCTTGCGGCCCCGCGGCGTCCGGCCGCGCTCGGCCAGTTCGCGTGCAAAGGGTTCGATCACGTCGAACACCGCGGCGACACGGCGCTCATCTCGCTCCAGCGCCGTGCTCTTGGCTAGCGTATCGGCGATCAGCAGCAGCCGATCGTCACTAAAATTTCTAAGACAAATCCGCCCGCCCGGCAGGATGACCTCAGCGCTCTGGTCGTTGCAGAGCTGCGCCTGCGCGCTATCCTCCTCACAGGAGGTGAGTTCACCAATGACGCGCGGCATCAGGGTTTCGATCAGAGCGGTTTCTTCGGAGGGCGACAGCCCGATGAGCACTACAACGCCATAGCGGAAGACCACGACAAGGCCCGCATGAATGCGGAAAGCGACCGGCGTCGAGGACACCAGCGTTCCGATTTCCAGAGCCGACGGGTTGATACGATCTCCCAGCATGACTGCCCGAATGCGCAGCACCGAGGCGGCCGCCGTCTGTCCGGAGACCACAGCCTTACCGGGCGTAAGTTGATCCATGTTCACTTTAGCATCCGGTTTGGCGCCACTGCGACGCGATAGCGTTCCCCCAGAAACACGTCCAGAACTTCGTCGCAGATGGTGCAGCGGAATTTGCCGGGCGCGTTGCTGAGAGATGACGCTGAGATCCAGCAAATGCCGGCTTCAGAGTTTGGATGGGTGGTCTCTATTTCATGTTCGTGCATGCTTGCCCGCAAGCTCAATCGAACGCCCAGCAAAGCTCTTCGAGGAATTCGACGATCCCCGGCCGCCACATTTGGCTGCGCCGTAGGCGCCTTCCTCGAACAACGTCGAGCAAGATTGATGCCGAACCGGTGTCTTCGCGCCAGCGGCGTCAGGATTTCCGCCTCAATGGGCGAGCGAAAATGATCGATTGGAACGGCGCAGGTTGATCAAAAAGCTGGTCGCGATGTGTGTTCAATTTCCTCCAGAGCATGTCGGCTACAGAACACGGCGGATCTTGGGCGCCGCACAAGCTTTCAAAGCGCAATCAGAGCCTTAACCGCGGCAGCGGCGCTGGCATAGCTGTTGCTATGAAATGTCGCAAAGACCGAGCGAAGGCTGAGTGCAGACCTGGTCCGATCGGGCGAAAACAGCACGTTGCCCGTGGACCGAGGATGGGGAAGGTGAAGCGCCGTTTCCGACCGTCAGCCACACGAACGTCGCGGCAAATTCTTGAGCCAAGGCCCGAGTACAACGGCAGAAAGGACTAGAGACCGTGCATATCGAATCGGGAATAGTAACAGGCGCCAAGTTCGTATTGAGCTGCGCGACAGGCATTGCGATGGGCTGCGTCGTCGCCAAGCTTGTGGTCGAGGCCATACACGAGCGGCGCGCTCTGTCATTTGCTGTGCAAGCCATCGCCGCGACGGGCCTTGTGTTCACGTTATTCGAATTCCCACCGCACTTTGCGGTTTGGGCCTCGGAAGTGCACCTCGTCCTGGGCTCCACGCTGTTCCTCTTGTTTGGCGCGGCGCCGGCGGCCTTAGGTCTTGCGCTCGGCCTCTTGCTGCAAAGCGTCCTCTTTGTTCCGACCGACCTGCCGCAATATCGGATGAATGTCACGACGCCTCTAATGCCGCTGTTTGCGATCAAGGCGCTCGCCAAGCGCCTCACTCCATCCAAGGCTGCCTATCGCGATCTGCAGTACAGCAAGGCGCTTGCGCTCTCGACTGCGTATCAATCCGGTATGGCTGTCTGGATCGCGTCTTTGGCGCTCTATCATGCGGGCTTCGGCGCCGCCAACCTCGGTAAAGTCGCATCGCTCGCGGTTTACTATGCAGTTGTGGCCTTGGTCGAGCCGCTGGCTGATCTGGCTGCGCTCGCGCTCGGGAAACAAATTGGGCGGCGTGACTGTGAGGGGATCTGTCGCCTACCGCTCCCAGAAGGCATATTGCTGTCGAAAGTAATGATGGCCGCCATCTCGGCCGCTTTGCTCAAGCGATACGTACGCTTTGCCCGATAGCAGCCGGCTGCAGCGATCCCGGGCGACGCGCGCTCGCTGTTATCCGCGAGGGGGCCGACTTTAGGCTCATTCCGCACGAGGCGACCAAGCAATCATTCTCTCCGAATTGCGGCCGGCGGTCTGCGCCGGCCCGGTCGCTGGTGATCGGACGCGCACTACCGATTTCGACCTGCTGGTGCGTGATGTGGCGAAGGCGAACTGCCGCCACGACGTGGAGGAATGGCGGGACGCGCTCAGGGCAGCAGCCTGGTCGCAGAGCATCGGGGGCGAGGTTGGACACGAGGTCGTCTTGCGCTGCTGATACACTGGGAGTCATCCGTCGAACGAGCTTATCCATGCAACATTGGCAGCCTCCTCAGCACAGCCGCGATGGACCACCGTTCGGCGGCTTCCCATGCTCTGCTGCACTCGGCCGGAATGTTCGCAGTTCGACAAAGAAGATCGCCATGTATGGATTGATCGTGGTGTTGACCACGCTCGCACTGTACAGCATCGTGTTTGCCGGCGAATTGACCGGGCCGGCAAAGGTCATCAGCACCGACACCCTTGAAATTCGCGGGACACGCGTTAGGCTCTGGGGCATCGACGCACCGGACAAGTCCCAAATGTGCCGAGATATCAACCTCAATCCTTATCGATGTGGCCTCATGGCCGCGAGCGATCTTGAAGCCTTCATTGCAGAGCGCGAAGTCAGTTGTCTGTCAGTCCTGGAGGATGAGTGTGGACGGACATTGGCGATCTGTTCAGCTGATGGCATCGATCTCGGAGAATGGTTGGTGCGCAACGGTCTCGTGCTCGATTGGGAGCGATACTCCAGGGGCCGATACCACGCTGCGCAACGCGCGGCCGATCGTGCCGGACTGGGCTTGTGGGCGGGCAGCTTTGCCGTACCTTGGCTATATCGAGCGTGCATTCGGTTAGGTGGTGGACCAGCCAGCTGTTCTGACGACGCGAATGCTCATCCTTGACCGGTATTCCTCACACCAGAATATATGCCAGAGTCGTTCCGTACAAAGTGACCGTCACGGGCGAGCTGGCGTCGGCCGCGAGTGAGCAAGCTTACCACTGCCGCGCCACCGTGCTCAAAAGGGGTAAGATGGTCTCAAGCTCTCGTAAGCGCGAAAGTCGCAAGACAGAAAATCGCGAGCTCCACAGGAACGCCATGGTTCTCGCCCTAATTCTTCGGAATCATGGACTCGCAGTCATGCCAAGGCGGCGCCTTTTGAGTGAGAGAGCCGCATTTACTCGGAAGAATGGCGGGCTCTCCGGACAAAGCAAAGGCGTGGCACGGAAAACAATCAGTTTCGCCGGGTACAGGTTGAGCGGAAGAAAGAAGGCCAGTGGCGTTCAAGGCACCATTGGGCGCGGTAGGCAACACGAATGAGGCTTGGGATGCAGCCGACCTCCACTCCATTCGACGCAAACTTTCAGGTTTTGACATGCCCAGGGCTCGCAGCCTGATTCCCAGAGGTCGCCAGATGCCGTCCCACCAAAACTCATGCACTCGCACTCAAATCTGATGCAGCAAGCCGGTGTGAGCGCTTGCTCAACGCCGGCTCCGCGGGGCGTATCGAAAGGACGGTAATCGAATTGGGCCCTTTGCCGCGGGAACGCCGCATAGGTCCCTTCCCGGACTTCGCTGCTGTTGGCGATATCGGCGGCGATTGCCTTTTCAAGCAACGGCTGCTCCGATTTACGCCAGAATTTGGCCGGGCGCGTAACAAGCTGAACACCACACGCGCGGTTTCGGCGATAAAGACGTGTGGACCTGCCTTGCAGGCGCCGATCACAACAATGCCTCAGAAGACAATGCAGCTGCTCGTTCGGTTGGAAACAGCACGGCTCGCTGACGACTGACCGGAGATCCGCTGAATGAGCAACCCAACAAGAACGTCAGATCGCATATCACCTACCGAACGCGAAGTGCGCGCGTCCCAGAACGAAGCGTGAGCCACTGAACTCGCAGCGTCGCTCCCGAAACCTAGTGGTGTGCAGACTCTGTGCCGACGGGCACCATGCAAGCTCCTGGCCTTTTTCGATCGCGATGTCACCAACCCGACGATAGCGGTCATTGCTCAAACAAGCCCGGGTTTGAGGTCGAACACGAATCGAATGCCGAGCGCCGGCACCGCCAGTTCGATGATTTCAGTGAACACTCCTGCGAAAGAGATTAGGTGATCGAGCTTCTTTGCAACCACACAATGAATTCGCACCTTAATTCGAGGCGCAGTGCTGAGCTCAGTCAAAGACCGCAAGCTCACCTCTGCCATCTAGGAATTGAACTGGGTCGGCAGTCCCTGATGATGCCGACGCGGCATAGTCGGAAGCGGTCCGAAACAAACGAACACGATCTGCCGATCTGCATCTTCTCCCCTGCTGCTCCGGAGATCAGGCGTCGTATAACTCCGGCAAGCGACCTTTCTTAACCGTCTCCCCGAGATCAGCCCCATAGCTGGGTTTCATTGCTGTTCTATTCGCACGGCGATCTCGGCAGCGAATTGTTCGTGCCGTTCTGGGTGGTGCTATTGTGCCAGACCGATGCAGGTGGGACCCCTGATGGGCAGCTGGCGTATCGTCCGCACTAGGGCTTTCGCGTGACGACCAAGTCGCGGCCAGGTGGTCTGGGCCCAGAGGCCTTGCATCCCTCTTTGTTCTTGGCGACTTCCGCGCCACTGTCGGCGCCGCGCCGCTCGGCGGTGCGCTGGAACGTGGCCAGCTCGATCGTCCATGCCTGGAGAATTAGCGTGCCGGCCTCGGCGATCGTTGCGGCGCTGACCTGGTGGGGTCAATGCTTTCGGTGTTTTCGTTAGGACACGAGCTTCAGCCCGACAATGCCGGCGACGATCAACCCGATGCTGGCAAGGCGAAACGCGGCGGCCGGTTCTCCGAACAGGATGATCCCGAGCGCTGCGGTGCCGACCGCACCGATGCCGGTCCAGACCGCATAAGCAGTTCCAATGGGCAGCGTCTTTAGAGCAAGGCCGAGCAGGATCACGCTGCCGGCCATGGCCGCGAGCGTGAGCACGGACGGAACGGGCTTGGTAAAGCCCTCCGTGTATTTGAGGCCGATTGCCCAGGCGACCTCCAGCAGGCCGGCGGCCAACAAAATGCTCCAGGCCATGGCGGCCCTCCGTTCATGGCAGGGTCGTCCCTGCGGCTGATGTGGTGATGAGCGCAGCGCCATCCTTGCCAGGGCTCGCGATTCGCTTCGAGCAGAGGTCAACTTCTCTCAAAGATCAGCATTCCGACGTTATTGGTTCGGCGAATTCACACGATCGACAAAGCAGAAAGCCATCCGTTCCGTTCATGCGATCGGCAATGTTGCAAAATGCTGCCCCCTCAAAGAGATCCTTGTACCTGTCGCGGAGGAGGTTGCCCAAAACGTGTCGTCGCTCAAAATCCATGCAGCAGAAAGTAACGTCGCCGTTTGGGAGAAGAACATTACGATATTGCCGTTCGTCAGGACATGTCAGTGCTCCAACGATTGGCTGCCGCGCTCCAACCATCTTCTCGCCGTTGCCAGCCCTGCTGCGCGGCGGACGCGAACGAACCAGCGCTTCGTCAGGAATTATGCCGACAAGGTCGGGATGCACCTCGCCCATGACTATGAAGAGCAACGACGAAAAGTCGGCATCGACAAGTTGGCGCATCAAATCGACATAGTTGCGCTTGACGAGACCACTATCCATGTGCGTGCCGTCATCAAAAACATGCACTAGGAAAACGCGGAACTGCATCGCACGCAAACGTGTTAGATCCCGCCCGTTCATTCCTACCAGGGTTGTGAAAATGCGGATTCCATGGCCACACGCATAGGCATGCTCAACCATTTCAGTGCAAGCTGGATTGAGCCAAGGCTCCGAATATCCGGAAAAGCTAATGTCGACGGCTGCTGGTACGCGCGCCAGACATCGCTTGAAATCTTGGAGAGAAAGATGCTTCACGTCGGATATCACTCTTTGCCGTTCGGCAAACTTGTCTTGCGGACAATAAGAACATCCGACGACACAGCCAGTTGTCGTAGTTATCTCCAAGACCCTGCCGCCACTGATTGCAGAGCGCAGCTCCTGTGGAGTCATCGATTCTATATTGTCCACTTCCGCGCTCCGCGTTTGGAACAAAGAGATATTGAGGGGACCGTCGATTTGCATCTCATGCCGGTTCGCTCATGCTTCAGTTCTCGATTCGTCGTCCACCAGCGCGACACGGCATGGTCGCAAGCGCGATCGCGGCAGATGAAGAATGCGCCACGGCTCTCTCCCATAACACCCCAGTCCAGCAGGATTGGACGGCTGCCGAATGCACATCCGTCGATGGGGCTCGTCTAACGTCTCGCTTATTCCAAGAAGCATCTCTCATGCCATTTGCGGTACTGTCCTTAACTCGACACGTCCGCGATGAATGTCCTCCCAAATGCGCGACCGAGGTGAAACTCTACGCAATCGATAGAGTACAATATGACGCTACGTACGATTCAAGCTCTCTCGAAAATGAGCTGAATGGCAGCTTTCTTATGAATCTTGACGGTGTAGCCTGCCCCGAGCACCACGTCATCATGATGGTCGGCATCGCGCAGCGACGGCAGGTGACTGACTTCTTGCTGATAAACATCGCCTTGAAATCTATATCAAGACGAGCACGGCAAAACAGGGGGTGGCGCGTACAAAGTCGCAGAGAGAAAGCACCACAACGGATTGGGCCTATCTGCCGATGAGCGCCGATATGACCGGGAAGTCCTCTCTTCAGCAAGCTCACAGATGTGAGCTCCGCATGTCGCGAGCCACCCGTCGAGTCTTGCGACGAGAGTTTACACGAGCCGGGAACAATTCTTCGATTCATCATCGGCACCTGCCTGGTATATGTTTGCCCTCAGGCCGCGGTAATATCATGATGGCGATGACAATCTCCTCATGGAGCCTGACCACAACCTATTCACAAGTTCCGCGAACAGCAGAGTCCCTCGGACTTTTCTTTCCAGGCTGTTGCACGGCGCATCTCCGCGGCATTGTTCAGCGATAGCGGCCCGAACGTAAATCGCATGGGAGGAGGGGCTCTCTACAGCAAATGCTGCTCGAATGATCCGCTCGACAGCATCTATCGCCTCGACGCGACATCGCTGTGGCGGCGCTCTTTGGCTTGCGCTGTATAGGTTTCTGATTCCTGGTGGAGCGAGTAACTCGAACCTCAACCAGACCATTATAAGCGGCAGGCTATCGATCCGATTGGTTGATTTTGCTGCAGTTTCGTTCGAGCTCGATCGCTTTCTTTGCGGTTTGAGCTGCTGCCGGTTTGATGGACACCTAGATTGGGTGTTTCATGAAGCCGGAGGTAGGTGATGCATCGACGGAAGTTCAGTCGAGAGTTCAAGGTCGGGGCGGTCAAGCTTGTCAGGGAACGCGGGGTCTCGGTGGCGCAGGCAGGCCGCGACCTGGGCGTCCATGAGAACGTGCTGCGCAAAAGGGTGAAGGAGTTCGGCTCCGCCCCGGTGCAGGCCTTCCCCGGCGAGGGCAGATGAAGCCTGAGCAGCAAGAGATCGAGCGGTTGCGGCGCGAGGTCAACAAGCTGAAGGCAGAGCGGGACATCCTAAAAAACTTCGCGAAGGAAGCGACATGAAGTTCGGCTTCATCGCGAAGCACCGGAACGTCTGGCCGGTGGCATGGCTATGCGAAGCAATGGGCGTATCGCGGTCGGGCTTCCAACTGGCTGGACCGATCGCCCAGCGCCAGATCCCGCAGCGACGAAGCGGTCGGCCTAAAGGTGAAGGCAAGCGTCCTTGCCAGCGACCGGACCTACGGGGCACGGCGTGTCTGGAGAGACCTTTTGGCAGATGGCGTCGAATGCGGACTGCATCGGATCGAGCGGCTGATGCGCCTGCAGGCCTTGCGCGCGAGGCCACGGCGCCGCCGTCTGCCGAAGGATGAAGGCGATCGCCAGGTAGCGAACGTGCCGGCGAACCTCCTGGACCGGCAGTTTGCAGCCGAGCGGCCGAACCAGAAGTGGATTGCCGACTTCACCTATATCTGGACGGCCGAGGGCTGGCTCTACGTGTCGGCCGTGATCGACCTGTTCTCGCGACGAGTGGTCGGCTGGTCGATGAGCGCCAGCATGACGGCGCAGTTGGTCGCCGACGCCCTTCTGATGGCCGTCTGGCGACGCGGCAAGCCGGATGCCCTGATGCATCACTCCGATCGTGGCAGCCAAGGCGGATTCAAATGGTCGTCGCAACACCAGTTGTTTTCACTCATAGCAGCAATTCGTCAAGCGCCTCCGCCGGCGTTTTCCAGCCTAGTGTCTTTCTCAGTCGAGCATTGAGGGCCGCTACCACAGCGGATATCTCCTCGGCGCTGTGGATGCTCAGGTCTGTGCCTTTCGGGAAGTACTGCCGCAGCAACCCGTTGGTGTTCTCGTTAGTGCCGCGCTGCCAAGGGCTTTGCGGGTCGCAGAAGTAGACCTGGATACCCGCCTCGATCTTGAGACGATCGTGCTGAGCCATTTCGGCTCCGTGATCCCAGGTTAGCGAGCGGCGCAGCTCTTCGGGCAAAGTGATGATGGTGCGCGTGATCGCGTCGCGCACGGCTTCGGCCCCGTGTCCCGCGAGCGCAGGTCCGTTCTTCGCGCGCGGAGCTTCGCCATGCCCCGCTAACCGGGGAAGGTGCAATAGCATCGTGAAGCGCGTCGTGCGCTCGACCAGCGTGCCGATTGCCGAGCTGCCAAGACCGAGGATGAGGTCTCCCTCCCAATGTCCCGGCACTGCTCGATCGGCAGCTTCAGCAGGACGTTCACTGATCATGATCTCCGGGGAGACAAAGCCCTTGCCTCGCCTGCGTATGCGCGCTCTGGGCATCCGTAATACACGCCCTGTTCGCAAGCAGGCCGTCAGCTCGCGGCGTAGCGCGCCGCGGCCCTGAACGAAGAGAGCTTGATAGATAGCTTCGTGGCTGATGCGCATCGTCTTGTCGTCCGGGAAGTCGATCGGCAAGCGTCGGGCAATCTGCTCAGGGCTCCAGGCTTTGGCCCATCGCCGATCCTTGCGCGGGCCATCCCGGCGCCCCTTCCACGGAACGGAGGGACCAGGAACGAGCGCGCCACTCGGGGCTACGACGCCGCCAGCAAGTCTCTCCTCTACATAAGTGCGCAAGGTTGCATTGAGCGCAAGCTTGGTCGGCTTGGGCCGGCGGGCGGCTCGATCCGCATGCCATTGGGCAGTTGTTGCCCGATACTCCAACCCGCCGCCGCGGGTGGCCGCATTGCGCCGCAGTTCACGGGAGACTGTCGAAGCAGCCCGCCCCAGGCGACGTCCGATCTCCTGTATGGAATGGCCCTGCACCTTGAGAAGTGCGATCTCCTCGCGCTCAATCAACGAGAGGTACCGCCCGGAGAGCGCCTTTGCCGAAGATCTGAACATCGCTGGTGGCATGCCGCCCGCCTTTCGGAATAATCTGCTTCCGACAGGTTGTGACAATCCGGCTTCGAGTGCAGCATCTTCGCTGCTTAACCCAGCGGCAATCGCCCGCCAAAATTTATTCTGTTCATTGCGCCCCGCAACAGAGGGCCGTCCTGGCGACGGCAATGGGGCTCGTCCTGACCGCGCCGATCTGCGCCTTACAGCGTTCATCGCAACCTCCAAACCTCTGGTGTTGCGACGACCATTTGAATCCGCCCAATACGCCAGCGAACAGTTCCAGCGCCTGATGGCTGACAGCGGCATCGTGTGCAGCATGAGCCGCTCCGGCAACGTCTGGGATAACGCAGCGATGGAGAGCTTCTTCTCTTCGCTGAAGACCGAGCGCACCGAGCGCAAAATCTATCGCACCAGGAACGAGGCCAGGGCAGATGTGTTCGACTACATCACGTCATTCCGCGATCGGATACATCAGCCCCGTTGAGTTCGAACGCAAGGTGGGATTAGCTTAACCCGGTGTCCATCAAACCGGCAGCAGCTCAGATGGCTTTGTCTGACCCGGATTATCAAACGGGGTTATGGCTCACCACGAGCACCGCTACGTCGCGTCGTGGGGACGGTTGCGCGAGAAGCCCGGACCCATCGGTTGGAAAACCCCATTAACTTTAACTTCGCCCCGGATGACGAGGATGAGGCTGATTGAGATCAGATCAGTCTATCGCGACAAATGCCGTCGGGTCGAGGAGAAGCTAAACGATAGAGAGAAACCACCCGGATTTGCTGTGGCCTCAACGATCTGTTGGCGAGGTCCTTCCTCGCACGAAGATGTCCGGCGTGGGCTCCGCAAGGACGTAGCAGACATCAAAGCGAGGCATTAATCATCGCTATAATCAATGTATTCGCGCCGTAACCGCGTACATCCAGAGTTACATAGCGGGCATACATAGGTGTAGGATATCGTCGTACTTCTCTCTTCGGGCCAGAACCAACCGGCTTCTCTCAGAACATAGCTTCGTTCGTGTTTGGTCCCGTTGCCACATCCGTTGCAGAAGATGTGCTGCGGATTGTTATCACATTCAAAAATCTCAACTTCGCCGTCGTCTGTCGGGAAGTTGCCACAGCGCGGACACCCCATAACGTGCTCCTGACGGCTCGCGGTCGTAGACAGTATCCATTAGTTCCTAGCCTCTTTGAGAACTGTACTCTCAGCCGCACACTATGGCCATCTTGCTCTGTCCCTCCCAGACTGTCGCATTCAGGTGAAACGGCCCGGGCAGCGACAGCCTTTTTGACGTTGTTCGGTGGTAGCTTTCAGTGGTAGCATTCGCGCGCAGGCAAGCCGATTTGTGTTGGTTTTATAAGGCTTTGTGAGGTCGCCCTTCGTCTCCCGTAGGGAGCGCCATCAAATCCCTAAGCCATTGAAAAGCTGAAAACTCTAAGCAATCATGAGCTTAGAGAGGCCGCCTTGCTACACAAACGTAGCCCACAAAGGTGGTCCACAATGGCGGCTTTGAGTTACATGCAACGGCGTGCGTCCGGCACCTACGAATTTCGCAAAAGGCTGCCTGAAGCGCTGGCGGGGAAGCCCGTGCCGTCTCACATGCGCGATGCTTTCCCCGACCTCATCAATCCGAAAACGCATCGCTTCAAGCGTGAACTCGTTCGCTCCCTCGCGACGAAGGAATTGAAGCAGGCAAAGCGGCGTGACCATCAGGAGGCCCTGCAGGCGGCTCAGCTATTTGACGCAGCGGTGGAAGCCCTGAAGCCGCCCGCCGTCGTGCCGCTGCCCGTGGACATCGATCTGAAGCAATTAGGTGATGAGGTCTTTGCCGTGTTGCTTGCGGAGGATGAAGCTGAGCGGATGGATGGTGGCGACCGGCGGCATCTGCAAAGCCCTCAGCTGCGAGCGGTGTGGCCCGACCTCGTGTCGGTGCCGCCAAGCACACAGATGGGAATGTCGGCCGATCATGCTCACATGTACGGTGAACTGCTGCCGGTGTTTGAAGACGAGTTCCGAGCAGCCTACGCCCGTCGTGATCCGAAGATCGTCTATCCGGAAACTAATGTCGCCCTGAAAGCGCGTGGCATCTACCTGAGCAAATCCTCGCCGGAGTTTCAGAAGGCCGCCCTCGTCGTCCTTGAAGCGCATGTGCGGGCTTACGATGCCATGAAGAAGCGGCAGCGCGGGGAAATCATACTGACTCCGGTAGTGGCCGAGCGGGCCACCGATGAGCGGGGGCCCAAGCTCTCGTCATGGGCTGCCGGTGGTTCGGCGCGACAATGCCAAGAAGCCAAATGCCAACCCGGTGACGGAGGCGGAGCAGGCCATCCGGTACTTCAAGGAACTGCACGGCGATCTCCGGCTTGGCGAGATTACCCGCGAGAGGGCCCGCCAGTTTCGTGATGCGGTCGCCATGGTTCCCGCTGCATTGCCGCGCGATTTCCGCAAGCTTCCCTTGCCGGAGCTGCTCAAGCGGGACCTTTCTGGGTTCAAACCCCGCGAGGCAAGCACCGTGAATAAGATCGTTCAGGTTCTGGGCGGGATCGTCTCTCGGGCCGAGCGCGAAGGCTTCCTCGATAAGGTCCCAGGCTTCGTGAATCCCTTTGGGAAGGCCATTAGGTTCTCGGTCGATAATTACCAGACGCGTCGGACGCATTCGAGAGGCTCGACTTGAAGGCGATATTCGCGTCACCCGTAGGCCGCAACGGCGGACCTCTGTGCAGCTAATCCGAGTCCGGATGCTCCCTGTTTCGCGGTCGATACGCGGTAGTAGGCAACGAAGCGGTTGATCATAGACGACATGAAGGGCTCCAACATTTGCAACAACGTCCGGTGACCCAAATGTTAGGGCTTTCCGATACGGCGCCAATGAGTCAGTTTGACTCAGGTGGAGGCTCCCTTTGGTTGGAAACCATTCGCTTCGGCACACAGCCGGTGTTGTCGTCGGGAGCCTGAGTAGCGCTGGAGATGTCGCTTGACGCCCCCCTGGGGCGGGGGAGCAATCCGCGACGTCGTTACGACGTCAGCTCTCTCATTTGCGACCCAAAATGTGATTCTGCCCGGTGTGATGACGCTGAGAGGCGATCAAACGGCATTGAGAAACGTAGAAGCTTCAATTTGCTTTTGAGACTGAATTCTCGATTCTCTCTAGTAATATAGTTGACCGATATTACTATGGCTATTACAGTTTCTCGGATGCCGAAAGTCAAAATTGCAGGATATCGCTGTGAGCGATGCAGGCACGAGTGGGTGCCGCGCAGCAGAGTTGGCGAGCCAAAAGTCTGCCCTCTGTGCAAGAGCCCGTATTGGGACACACCTCGGCAGCAACCTCTAAAATCAAACCTTCAACGTAGTCGCGCCGAGAGACGAGATGGCAATAAAAAAAGCTGAAAAACTATTGAAGCCCAGCGAGACAGAAGTTGAGGCGTATGAATTCATCAGGCAGCGGCTCCGCGATCTCGGATGGATTGTGAAGGACCCTTCGAAGGGCGCCGGTGGTCAGGTCTGGACTCAAAATCAGTGCTTGGGTGACGCCCACATAAAGAATTCCTTTGGTAAGGTTCGGCCGGAAAACGTCGTTAAGCTTTCCGAAAGATCGCTTTGGATCATCGAAGCAAAGCAGAATCGAAAGGATCTGGCCAAGGCACTGCAAGAAGCGACCGATTTCTATGGGGATAAGATCAATAGTTCCCCCGGCCAATACAAGGCCATCCTAGCGACCGGCGTGGCAGGCAATGAGGCGTCGGGCTATTTGATGCGCACGGCTGTTCGGGTCGACGGCAAATGGCGCACTGTCACAATCAACAAGAAGGAGGCGACCGGGCTTCTGTCGCCCGATGACGTGCGCGTACTATTGCAGGACGGGGGGGCGGACGTTCACGAATTCGCACCGCCGCAGTGGCTGTTCATTTCGGCGGCCGAGCGAATCAATGAGATTTTGCACGCAGGTGGCATCAATAAAGAGCAGCGGGCACGAACGATGGCCGCGTTGCTCCTCTCAGTGATTGATGAGCCTCCCAATTTAGAGACAAGCCTTCAGGTTTTGATCGGTGAAATCAATGCTAGGAGCGAGGCCGAACTTTCAAGTAACGGAAAGCCGGAATTCGCGCCCTTTGTCAGAATACTCGTTCCGACAAACAACACTAACCACGCCAAATTCAAGAATGCGTTGGTCAGAACTATTCTTGAACTGCAGAATTTGAATATCCGCTCTGCAATGAATTCGAGCACAGACGTCCTCGGTCAGTTCTACGAGGTGTTTTTGAAGTATGGAAATGGAGCCAAGGAGATCGGCATTGTGCTCACTCCGCGGCACGTCACGAGGTTTGCAGTTGAAGCGATCGGTGTTGGTCCCACGGACATTGTGCTAGATCCGGCATGCGGCACCGGCGGGTTCCTAGTTGCCGCGTTTGACTACGTCCGACGCAATAGCACGAAGGCCCAGCTAGACCGTTTCAAGAAGTACAATCTCTTCGGAATCGAGCAAGAATCGTACGTCGCGGTCCTTGCGATCGTGAATATGATCTTTCGGGGTGACGGGAAGCACAACATCACTGAGGGAAATTGCTTCTCGACTTATATGTCTGCAAAATCCGTGAACGGTCATTCGTCGGCTAGATTTTCGAAGACACTTCCGGCCACTAACTCGGCCCCGGTAACGAGGGTCCTGATGAACCCGCCCTTCGCGTTGCGAGACAGCGAAAAAGAGTATCGTTTTGTCTCGCGAGCTCTAGACCTGATGTCTGATGGGGGGATTCTGTTTGCGCTTCTTCCGCTTGATGCGTTGTTTGGCTCGCGGGAAGAAAAGGTGTGGCGTCGAGATGAGCTACTAAAGAAACACACACTCCTAAGCGTGGTGACCCTGCCAGACGAACTGTTTTATCCGACTGCGCTGAAACAGGTCGCCGGTGTGATCATCAAAAAGGGCGTTGCACATCCGGTGGAACAGGACGTGTTCTGGGGGCGCATCGCGGAGGACGGACTATTAAAGATAAAATCTAAGCGTCTGCCTGGCGTCGAAATGCGGCCACCTCGGAGCGTTCCGGATGACATCCCCAAACTACTGCCCTCTTTGCGAAGTTTTGTGGCACATCCCGGATCGGTTGCGGTGAACGAGCCCATGCTTTGTAAGACCACTCCCATTGACTACGACGATCCTCTGCTGGAACTTGTTCCTGAAGCATACATCGAAAGTAAGCCGGTGACTAAGGCCGACATCGAGAAAGCCGCAGACGATCTTGTGAGGGAAACGGCTTCGTTTCTAATTCGATTCCGGAAAGAATCCATTGCGGACAAACTCGATGCCGACAATTGAAGACATCTTTGAACCCCATACTGCGACCGCTTCGAGTTTCTCTACCTACGAAGCGGGCGATGTGGCGTATGTCACGAATGGATTTAAAGACAACGGTGTGCTCGGTTTCGTGGCAGCCAAGCCGGATGATCGCGTGTATGAGTTCAACGGTATTGTTCTATCTGCTTTTTGCGAGGCAACGCTTCAAATTGCTCCTTACATTGCACGCGGAAACGGTGGAAGCGGCCTAATAGTTTTAGAGCCAAAGGTGCCCCTCAGCACCGCAACGTTGGGCTATTTAGCCGCCCATATCAACACTGCATTGAAGTGGCGATTCAATTGGTATCGACAGGCAACTACTGATCGCATCCGGCGTTTGGCTATTCCAGATCCCATCGAAGCGAATGTTTCCTTCCCGGTGAAGGAATTCCTGCCAGTTGTCTCGCAAACGAAGCAAAAGAAAAATTGGGAAGTAAAGTTTCGCCCGTTTGCGTTGGATGAGCTATTTGAGCTCGCTTCCGGTGATTATCATAACGCGGCGGAATTGCCGGATGGTGATGTTCCGCTCATATCTTGCGGGGATGCGGATAACGGCATCACGCGGTTTGTCTCCGTGCCCCCTGAGAACATCTATAATCGTAAGCTAACAATTGCCTTCAATGGGATGAATACGCTGACTACGAAGTATCACCCCTATGACTTCGCCACGAAGGACGACGTTGCGATCTGCACGGCAAGATCCCCGCTAAAAGTTTCGACCCTGATGTTCATTCAGCTTATGATGGCGCGTGAGAAATGGCGTTATTCTTATTATCGAAAGTGCTTCATGGAGAAGCTAAGTCGCCAGAGTGTCCTTCTGCCTGCTAAAAAAAGCGAGGTTGACGAAGAAACAATCGAGATAATCATGAAATCTACAGCGTATTGGGACGGGCTGAGGAGTCGACTTGAGTGACGCTGTTTGGCCCGGCGGTCGTTTACGGAACATTGGAAGAGCGCTCCTCCGGGATCATTAGTTTGGTGAGGGGAGGGGGAATGATTAAGGCGGCGCGCTTACGTAAACGCATTGTTGTGCGTAAGGGGTAGAGGGTGCGGCTGATGGATTTGGGCGCCGGACACATTGGCCAACACTGGTGATGCCATGACGGATGTAGAGGCGGATAAGGAAACGCTCGTCGACGAGGCCGTTTCGACTGCGTTGGGCGTTGAAGAGGAGCGGCTTGATCAAGGATGGATCATCGATAAGCCGTTTGATCCTGACAAGATAAAGGTAACGACAGAAAGAAAAACGATCGATCTAATTATTCGGAGGATTGATCACGAGGAGGTGGACCTCGCTCCGGAATTTCAGCGCCGGGCTCGCGTCTGGCACCCTCGAAGAAAAAGTCAACTTATCGAATCATTGCTTCTTCGCATTCCACTTCCGGTCTTCTACGTGGCGGCGAACCACCGTGATGACTGGGCGGTGGTCGACGGCCTGCAGCGTTTGACAACGATATTTGATTTTATGAAGAACGTGTTTCCGCTCACGGGACTCGAATACCTGGATGCTCTAGATGGCCTGACTTTCGGCCGCCTTGATAGATCAATGCAGCGGCGCATTGAGGAGACAGAGTTGGTCATCAACGTGATCCAGCCCGGTACTCCCGAGGAGGTTATGATCAATATCTTTAAGCGCATTAATACCGGTGGCACACCCCTCACCGGGCAGGAAATACGGAATGCCTTAAATAAAGGGCCTGTGCGCGAATTCCTGCGGGGCTTAGCGGATTGTGCCGAATTTAAATCTGCAACGGACAATCGAGTTCGTGATGAGAGAATGGATGCGCAGGAGATGGTCTTGCGCTTCCTAGCGTTCAGAATGACCCCTTGGGCGGAATACAAGGTAAATGATTTGGACGCGTTTCTAAACGACGCGATGCGGCAAATCAACAGTATGCCTCAAGAGGGAAGAGACTCTTTAGGGATGGAATTCAGGCGAGCGATGATCGTGGCAACAAGCATCTTCGATGGAGATGCATTTCGCAAGCCACGTACTCTAGGCGGAGGCAGAAATCCAGTTAGCAAGCCGTTGTTCGAAGCGTGGAGCGTCAATCTATCTTGCTTGAGTGATAGTGCAGTTTCCCGCCTAATAGAACAAAAGCAAGCCGTGCGCGACGCCTTTCAATTGCTTGTCCGTGATGACCCCGAGTTCGTCATCTCAATCTCGTATTCGACCGGAGTTCCTCGTCGTGTCTCCAAGAGATTCGGTGAGGTGGGACGATTAGTCCACGAATTTCTGTCGGAGTAAGCCAGATGATCGATGAACTGCATCTTATAAATTTCAAATGTTTCGCCGATCAGCGCATTCGTCTCGCGCCGCTCACCTTGCTTACCGGTCTTAACGGCATGGGAAAAAGCAGCGTGATCCAAAGTGTGCTTTTGCTGCGGCAATCTTATCTGGATGGAATTCTTCGACACGGAACTCTGCTAACCGCCGGTGACCTAGTTCAACTTGGAGCGGTCACCGACGTTTGGTTTGAACGTGCTAAAGAAGACCTTTTGGGTATTCGCCTTTCGTTCAGTAGGCGGAACAAATTCGGCAAAAGGGCGCCTAGCGTCGCGCAGTTTAATTTCCATGTGATTGCGGAAGAAAATCTAACCCTCTTCGGTGACGAGGAAAGTATTCGGTCGTCTATCGAAGTGGTCGAAGCACAAGATGGTGGCTCAATTTTCTCAAAGAATTTGCGCACCGATCACATAGGCAACTTTCAGTATCTTGGTGCGGAACGGAACGGTCCGCGCAAGTTTTCGCCCATGTTGCATTCAAGAGCATCTCCCTTGGTTCTTGGTAGCCAGGGAGAATATACGCTGCACGTGCTTGAGATGTTTCAGGACGCCATTCGAATTCCACCTACAGATCCTCGCCTAGTGTCCGCACCAAGCGAGCGGTTGCGAGATCAGATTGAGGTCTGGCTGGGAGAAATAAGTCCCGGTGTTAATCTGTCGATCAAAACAATCCCAGATGCTGATTTGGTTGTAAGTGGGTTTTCATTCGGCTCAGCTGGTCAGCTTCGCAGTAGAGACTATCGGGCAACGAACGTTGGATTCGGATTGTCATACGTTTTGCCGGTCCTGGTGGCGTTGTTGGCAACCCCTCGTGGCGGGTTGGTCTTAATCGAAAACCCGGAAGCACATCTGCATCCACAGGGACAGACGAAATTGGGCGAGCTTTGCGCCAGAGCGGCCGCGGCCGGAGTTCAGCTTATAGTCGAAACACATTCTGACCACGTCATGGACGGAGCTCGCATCGCCGTTCGGGACGGCATTTTAGATTCTAGCAGCGCAGCCTTCCATTATTTTCAGAGAACGTCCGGTGAAATCGGTGTTTCAAGTCCGACGCTGAACTCCGAGGGAAAGCTGAGCGAGTGGCCATCGGGGTTCTTTGATCAGAGCCGGCGCAACATCGCTCGTCTATTGCGTCCGAAGCAGTGATGCCATGGCGGACTACGTCTTCAACTCGGCAACACTGAATCCTCCCTATCCCACCAGAGCAGAGGCAGAGCCACATCTGGCTTTGCTGCTGGAGGGTCTGGCGGCCCTCGACGCAGAGAGTGATGTACTTCCGACGTTTAGGCTGCCGAATGATCCTTGGTACGTTGTTCTGGCTCGGCACGCCGACGGGTCTGAGGTCACGCTGGGCGAAATGGCGCATGCCTTCTATGGAACCACTTATCATGATTATGCTGCGTTTTTCGACCAACTCAGCAGGGCAATCCCTTCAGACGTGGGCCTAGAAGACAGTGTCGTCGATGAATTGCTTCAGGTCGCGCCAGAGGAAGCTGCTGTGGGATATGAGCAGACGTTTCCTAGTGTTCAAGCAGCGGCCTTCGATGCGGTGTTGTGTGCCGTAACAAACTCGATCCTCGTGGGCCTGTTTAGGAGCGGGCTTTGGGACTTTGACTCTATGGGTTTCCTGTCGAAGGAAATCGCCTATTGCTTCGATCATGTTGCGATTCCAAGCCATGCTGTGGCGATAGCTGATCGTCGGACGCGGCTCGTTCGAAGTGATTTGACGTCTAGAAACTTCTGGCAAAGGAGGAGCGAAGCGTTTCCGCATTTGGCCTTCGGTTTGGATGTCGAGTCCCAAATCGGAAAGTTTAGCGCCACGTTGCTGCCCCTTCTATTTCGACGTTTGTCAGAACTTGATAATCTAGCGGGGGCTTGGCGAGAATCGGCAACCGCTCATCCCCCAGCAATGCTACCTCCGATCACTCGGGAATCCGAGGCGACGATGGCAAGATATGCCAACGCTCGTAAGTTTCGCGGCGAAGATGGCGTCAGTCGTACTTTTGAAGATCACATTTGGGTCGATAGAACTCATCGGGTTCATATCTTCTTGCACGACAAAGAGAAAAAAATCGAAGTAGGCTATGTTGGGCGGCATCTTCCGATTTCGTCACAGCCTACCTGAGCGCCGCCAGGCTGCTTCCCTAACTTACCAGCGGCTCTCATGATCCGTTCGACGGACGTCTCGTGGACTGGCTTGATTACGGGAGAGCCGAGAAATGTCTGATTCGGAGCATGGAAAGCGAGAGCCCGAACGAGAGCATTTAGGGTTATTTCTGACCGCGTATCAAATCATTACGTCGGAGAGTTTCATCCTGGACGACTCTGAGACGCCGGACTTTGTGGGCTGGGACAATGTGGGACGGAGCGTTGGCATTGAGATTACCCAGCTTCGTTTCAGTCCCTCTGAACGAGGTTTGAGAAGACTAGCTCCGAACAGCGTTGTGGATCACGATGCATGGTGGCGACTACGCCAATATACTCAGCGGCCTGCATGCGTGACAGTCCGCGCGGCGGCAATGATGTAGGCAGATCGCTTTGACGTTGAGGTCGGAGACTAGCTTCGTTCATTACTTCAGTCCCGAATACAAAAACGCAAAACCTGTTCGGTCTATTGCGGACGATTTAGTTTTGGTTCTACGGCCAAGCCGATCTCACTTCGGCTGTGTACCATCATTAAAGAGTTCCGCTAGAGACCAGAGAGTGAGCATTCCAAATGACCTCATTTGTACAAAGTCTATTTGCGGATCGGGTGAATCCATCGGCTCGTCATCGATGGCCGGATAGTAATGGATCGTCTCCGCCAAATCGGGCTCGAACGAACCCTCAGGTGTGCGTTCGATTCTTATCGTTGAGTCGATCTAGGGGCGTAGAGATCAACTTTGATATTGATGTGATAGGGATATTCGCCGCGCTGAGGGATGATCCCTTTGCTGTTTGGCAGCAGCGCGCCTTTCGACAAATGGTCGATTATCCACGAAAGAGCTTCCAACAATGAGTGTCCATCAGAAAGGCCGCACAACGATTCTATTGTCAGCCAGCTGCCAATGTTGCCCTTCAACAGATCTACGGCATGCAGGTTCGCATAGGATTCGTAGTTGGCGATGCTCATTGCCGGTCCGGATATCGGCGTGGCGGCGACGGCAATGAGAAGAGCGGCTGCATCACTTGGTGACGCAGTCGCCGATCGGCCGCGACCTGAGATCTTCCACTGCCCGTTGATATTCCTGAAGATAATCGCGTAACGACGGGTTGATGAACGAAACGGTGGTCGAGCTGATAGCGACGATTGTAGAGGATGTGCGCCTTGATGCGCCTTATGTACTTGCCGAACCCAGATGGTCCGCAGCCTCTTTTCGATCCGGCTCGTCCACACCATTCAGGTCGACCGCCCCGTATCCGGTCGCCGTTCCAGGCGTCGCTGCCGAATCCTTGGTATGGGACGACCTGGGGCCGCCCGGCGCCCGGACGGGTCAGCCGTCGCGATGAGACCCACCGCCGAATTCGCCGAACGCGGCGCCGCCCCCCACAGGTCAGCGTCCGGGCGAGAATCGACGAGAGGAGGGAAGCACGCCTGCCCCCCAGACGCCTCCAAATCGCCTGAGGTTGATGGCCTGCCGGGCCGATCCGGTGATACACAGCGGTGGTCACAAAACTCGACCCGTTTTTTTGCATCCTTGTTTTTAGGCGGTTTTAGTGTATTCGCGGGATCGGGGGAGGGCGAAAGTCCGGGCGACAGAGGCGATCGGCGCTGAATCCTCGCGCAGCCGCTGGATCGACGCTCGCGTCGTTTGGAGAGCGCAAGGAGCGTACCGTGAGGGCCGACGGCGAGGGGGTTTCAGGTGCTCGACGGCAAAGAGGGCGCGCCCTCACGGGTCAATTTCACTCCGTTCCCACCAGAGAGGGCTTGTCCGCCTCGCGAGTCATTGCTTCCCGTGCACGTCGTCCGCGGCTGCGCGCAACCTGCTGGGCCCGAGAAAGCCGTCCTGCCCGACGCGCGCCTCGCTCCGGGTTAGCCGCTCTCCGAGTGATGGAACGGTATTGCGTTTCGTCACGAAAATCCAAGAGCAGTTCTGCGCCGCAGGCAGCACTGAGCCGCTTTCTTGCAACCTTGAGACTGGCATGAGATGCCTATCGCGCAGCGGTCGACAAGCGAAATGTCCTTGCGCAGGAACAGCCAGCGCAACCTGATGATCAGCGAGACCAAATGGCGCTCAAAAGACACTCCACTTTGCTCCGGGAAAATACATTTCGCCCCAATCAGCCCGTTGTAGTGAAAGAACTAAAGAGCTCTTGTTGAAACAAGAGCCCTGATCGGGTGGTCGAACCGGCGGCAGCTTATGATTCGCTTCCGTGAGTTAAGTCGCCGCCTGCGCGATAGAGTTTCCGATTCTCACTAGGCAATTCGCTTGGACCTGGCCCACATACTTGCAAGTCTCGGTGGCCAACATGAAGAAGGATCTACACGAGGCCTCCACAGCCGGGAATTGGTGCGAATAACTCTAGCCAAAATCGTCACACTCGGCTGCCCACCCTGATCGATGAGCTGTCCCTGGTTAAGGGTGACGGTCGCATCGCCGCGCGCATGAAAAGCCTCGCCAGGGTCGATCTCCTCATCCTTGATGGTGTGAACGGCCTCACCTCAACGGCATCATAGTGCCAAGGCGTGGCCGCCAGAGCGCCACAAAGAAGGAAGACCGTCCGCGACGAAGTTTACGTTGATCCGCCAGAACGTCAGGCCGCCGTAGCTCGCGATCGCCGAGCTCGGGGATCTTCATACACAGCCCTGTCTGCCAATCCGTAGCGATCAGAGATGCAAGCTGTGCTTATGACGTAGGGGCGATCGCCAGATCCACAGCACGGAGACCGCGCCCAGCACGCTGCTGGCCAATAGCGTAGTGCGCAGGCCAGGCCCGGCGCCGACCACACCGCCAAGCAGTGCACCTAGTGGTGCAAGCCCCCACACTACGCTTCGGATGCTCGCGTTGACACGACCCTGCACCCGGTCCGGAGCTAGCGCGTATCGAACGAGGACCTGGTGCACGTTGTAGATCTCCTGACCGAACCACAGCACGAACTGCGAAAGCGCCACGCACACGATTGCCGCCCATCGCGGCTGCGTGAGAAGCGCTGTCAGAGTCATGCCTGCGGCGCTGAGCGCCAGGGCGACCATCAACACAGGCCCAAGGCCTATCGTGCGGCCGGCCCACGATGCGGTGAGCGCACCCACCACACCACCGAGGGCGCCGATGCTGAGTACTACCCCTGTCGTCCAGCCGTCCAAAGCTAGATGCTTCGTCAAATAGAGCAGAAAGACAGCGGAGTAAGCGTTGTAGCAGAAGATGAAGCTGCCGGTGGCCAACGTGACAGCACGCAGAATTGGGTTGCCAAACACCGTCGTCAGTCCTTCCGTGATCTGACCGAGTACCGAACCTGATCCAGCGGGCGGTGGCTCAGCCGCCCGCATTGGCACCAGTAGCAGCAACGCGGTCGCGAGCACGAAAGAGGCCGAGTCGGCGAGAATTGCGAACGGCGCGGAGAACGCGCTGACTAGCCAGCCCGCGAGGAATGGACCGACTGCCATAACGCCAGATCTGCTGAGCTGCCAGGAACTCTGCGCCCTGACGAGTCGAGCCCGATCCACGACCGTCGGCACACATGCCAAATAGGCCAAGTCGGCGATAACTGCGGCCGTCCCGACAAGCGTGGTCGCCATATATAGCAGGAACATTCCGAGTTGCCCAAGGCTGGCGAGTATCGGAATGGTTGCGAGCGTTACCGCCATCATCAAATTGGCGGTCAGCAGGATGCATCGGTGTGGGAGGCGGTCCACGAGCACCCCGGCGAACAGGCCGATCATCAGGTTCGGCGCCCGGCCGCAGGCAAGCAGTAGCCCGGTCTGTGCCGGGCCGGCCTCCAGCAGAGTGATTGCCGTCAGCGGTAGCGCCAGCACGGTCACTTCGGAACCCAATTCCGACACCGTACGCCCGGCGAGTACTGCCAAATAGCTGCGTGGCAATCCACGAGCTGTTGTGAAGATCTCAGCGGGATTCACGCGTCGATGACCAGGCTCGAGGCCGACAAATAGCCCAATCGGGCCAATTCACTGCTGGCGATGCCCTCGAACTCCGCGATCTGCGCGGGCGTCAAATCCTGCGTGTGGCGACCAAGGCGACCCGCGTGCAAAGGCTTGCCCGTGGACTCGGCCGCCGGGTGGCCGTAGGGCCGTTCGAACAATGCGTGCTCACATTCGGCGTGTCGCAGCACGGCCCCGTGCCAGGGCAAGTGCAAGTGATTCAGAACTCGCATAAGGCTGGAGCGGGGACTCGTCACCAGATCTTCATAGCGAACCTCAAGATAGCGCTCTGGCGGCGCGAGGCGATGCGGCTGAGATACAATCTCGCGCCAGCCGTGCGCGGCTTCAGCTACGGTCCGGTAACCCCACTCCGGTACGGTTCTCAAATGCGAGGCCGCTAGGTCGCGACCATCGCGTACGATGTGCACGAAATGCGCATCTGGCCACAGACCAGCGAAGGCGTCGATTTGGGCGATCTTGCGTTGCAGCTTCAGGCCCCATCGCTTGGCTCCGGTTTGCGCTCTGCGGAACTCACCAATCTCGTTGATCAGACTGCATCTGTCGGTGAACGAAACGATGTCGCTCGCTAACTCCTTCATCACGTTCGTGACGAGTCTACGCACGTCGTCGAAGTTCAAGCCGAACCACAGGCATTGCACTACGAAGTGCGCTCCGTCATACCAGAACGGGTCGATTGCGCTTTCGACAATGCCGGTGACCCGTGGGTCATTAGCAGCGAGCAAGTCGGTCGCGTCCAGGACATGCGGGCCGAGGTTCGGCGGTTCTAGGAAATCGATCTCCGGCCCAACGACCAGATCGCGATGCGAATCCAGCACGACGCTCAGCAAGGTCGTGCCGGACCGGTTATCGCCCCCGAGCAGAACCGGCGAGGTGGAGAACGCGGCGGCCTCGGGCATGGCGGTGTCCCCTATTCGACTTCTCGTGTTCATGGATGGCTCGGCTCGGTGAACCAACGCCGGACCAAATCCGCGGTTGCGAGGAAGTGATCACCGGCAAACCGCACCGCCGCGGCCATCAGGTCCGTATCGCGGCCAGTACTCTCTAGTCGGACCAGAGCCGCCGGCAACGCCTGCCCGGCGGCTTCAATCGCGGCCTGCACGTCTGCATCGGACAGCGCGGCAGACGGCATGAAACGGCCACCGTACTGCATAAGGAAGCCGCGCGACCACATCTCCTGGAAGAACGCGAAACCAAGATCGGCGTTGGCAAACACGACGTCGAACATCGTGGGCCATGCGACCGCGCGAGCCCGCACCTGTTCGCTAGCGAAGACCCCGTTGAGACCGTTGATAATTTGCATGCCAACCTGTCGCATCCGGGCGAGCGCGGCGCCGTTGCGCAGGGCGTCCAGGGTGCTCAGCGCTGCCGCAATTGGGGTGATCTCGCGTTGATAGGTGTTGCCCAGGTAGGTCTTCTCGGCGGCGTTGAGCACCTCCGCTCGCCCTGCGACCGCCGAAAGTGCCATGCCGTTGGCCAGTCCCTTGCTAAGTGTGATCAGGTCGGGTGCAAGCCCGACCGCGGTGTGATAGCCGCCGAGGCCGTAGCGGAATCCTGTCATAGCCTCGTCCAGGATAAGCAGGGCGCCGCGCCGGTGGACGAGATTTTGCAATTCCCGGTGATATTCGGGTGGGAAGAAGTTGACCTCGGGTGTGATGATTACCGCAGCCACGCGCTGCTCACCGGAAAGTTTCTCGAATAGGTCGAGATCGTAGCGGAAGTCGACACTGTCCCGGTCCCGGTCGGGGTAGCCCCATCGCGGGACGGTCCTGCAACTGCCAGTCGTGCCAACCGTGATACCCGCTGGTAAGCACCAGATTCGTACCCATGTGCGCGCGAGCTAGGCGGGTTGCGGCGGTCGTAGCGCAGGAGCCGGTGCGGAAAAACAACGAGCGTTGCGCTCGTGGGAATATCTCCGCGAGCCGTTCGGCCAGCTCGATCCGGTGCACGGACAATGGCCCGGGCAGGATGCCGCCGGTGCGGCGCAGCTCTGAGACGACATGATCGACGACCGGTTCATATCCGGCTCCGAGCGGTGCAGCTCCACTACAGGAGGTGAGATCCACGTATCGTCTTCCGTCGACATCCCAGACATGCGCGCCGGAGGCACGGCTCATCACGAGGGGAAAACGCCGATTGAGATCCCATTTCTCTGACGCGGTAACCCGTAAGGCACGGCGCAGTGCCGATTTGTGCGTTTCCGTCACCGCCAACGTGGCATGGGGCGTGCTGAGCATAAGAATTCTCCGGTCTCAGCCGATCAAGCCAGTTGCGTGATGATTCTGCGCGCGATCCGCAGCGCATTCGCCTGAATGGTGAAGGTCGGGTTGACCCCTCCGGGATACGGGAAGAACCCGCCGTCCGCGACGTAGAGATTGTCGATGTCGTGCACGCGACCCCAGCGGTCGACCACGGACTCCCTTGGATCATTCCCCGCTCGACAGCCACCATGCAGATGACCGCTACCGAACTGATACATGGACTCCTCGTAAGCGATCTTTTTCACGCCCGCCGCAGCAAGCAGGTCCGACGCGCGCCGGGACAAATAACCTAATCGCCGTTTGTCCAGTGGATGAGTCCGGTATTCGAGAATGATGTTGGACAAGCCTAGCTGATCTTGACTGTTAGCTAGTCGAACCGCGTTGCTGCGCATAGGTTGGTCGGCCGCCAGGAAATGCACTCTCAGCGTGACGTTTCGGCCACGGACCTCCCGCTGTGCCGGACTAGCTTCGTAAATAAGTCCGCCTAGCCCGGAGGGTGCCTCGGCGTCGAGGTAATGATCGGTCATTGCAACGGTTGAGAACGGCCCGCCGGGCGGATGCGAAGGCACGCGGTCGATCGTGACGGTGCCAGACACGTAGCCGCTGACCTTGAAGCAGATGCCGCGCCCGAGCATGCCACTGGCGTTGCCGATGCCGTTAGGCGCCGCTCGCTGCGCTGAGCGTAGCAACAAGGCGGCAGATTGAATCGCATTGCCAGCGAGCACCACGCAGCGGGCGCGGACCCGGGCGCGGTGCCGAGTGACCAGGTCCAGCCATTCCACGGAGTCCGCGCGGCCAAGCCTACCAAGCGCGATATGTACAGCTTTGCTGCCAGGGGCGATCGACAGCGCGCCCGGCGGCAGGGAGACGTCAGTGAACGAGGACCGCGCATCGGCCCGCGCGCCGCTTGGACAGAGGTGTTCGTTACAGGGGCCGCAGCGGTCACAAGCCGCGTGGCCGCGGTACGGGATAGAATTGATTGCCAGCGGGGTGGGAAATGGCAGCCGGCCGAGACGTCCGCCCGCAGTCGCGATCAGTTCGCCCTGCAAGCTATATCTGTGCGGCGGCAGCACGGCGGGATCGCTGGGGGGCTCGAGCGGATCGGCACCAGCTAGTCTAGCTATCCCGATCCGCTGTTCGAGCTCCTCGTAGTAGGGACGTAGTATATCGTAATCGACGGGCCAGACCGGATCGAGCGCGTCCGCGGCGACATGCGCTCTCGCGTCGAAATCGACGGTGCGATAGCGGAATGCGATGCCTGCGTACAATGTCAACCCACCGCCGAGCGCCGAGACTGTCCAGGGTCGACCCAACGGCCTCAATGTACCGGTAGGAGCGCGCGCCAGGGCGGCATCATCGACGCCGTTTCGAACCGTTGCCAGTGAGGCACCGGCGGGAAGCGTCCGGCCTGCTTCGAGGACGAGCACCCGGAATCCTTTTCGGGCGATCTCGTGGGCGACGATTGAGCCACTGGCGCCACTGCCAACTACACATACGTCAACGGACTTGGACGTCATTGTCCCACCTGTCGCAAGAGATAGCTGCTAGAAAGGCTGCTTGTGCTGGGGGATGATCGCAAATGGCGGACCCTGCATGGTCGGGGGTGTCGCCAGACGTGTCCCATCAAAGCTCATGTAATCGTACTCGAATTTCAAGGACCAAGCAGGCGTGAGCGCTTGCTCAATGCCGGCTCCGACGGTCCAGCCGAAACGGCCGTAATCGAATTGCGTGACGTGCCGCGGAAAGCCGGCAAAGCTTTCATCCCAGAATTCGTTGTTGTTGGCGATCTCGCCGCCATTGCTTTGCCAGGCGACCCCTGCCTTGACGTAGCCCAGCGTGCGGCCCTGCGGGCCAAACGCGTAGCCGACACGAGCGGTCCCTGAGACAAAGACGTTTGGACCTGCCTTGCAGGTAGCAATCACGACATTGCCTGAGAAGGCAAGGCAGCTGTTCGTGCCATCGGAGACAGCATGGCTCGCGTCTAACTCGGCGCCGAACACCCAGCCATTCGTCTGCCAATTGTAGCCGATCTGTCCTCCGGCCAGAAACACAGGCGTGTTGACGATGTCGCCATAAATTGATGGACCGTAGGGGTCACTGAAGGAAGTGCGGCCATGGCCGCCGCCGCCGTGCACGCCGATATATCCTCCAGTCCAGCTCCACAGAGCCACTTTCATGGCCGGATGGAGATCCGCTGAATGGGCGGCGCCAGATGCGACGAGTGCAAATGCTGCTGCGCCCCAAAAAACAACTCCAGAGCCCATATCACCTCTCAACAAACGACGATCTTCAACGCAGCTCGAGGCGTGCGTTGTGTTATCGCTTCTACGCCGCGTGTGGTGTGCAGGATCCGGGCCAGCGCGCGCTATGCACATTCCGGGTTTTTTGGTCGCGATGTCATCTTTCCGACAAGACCCGTTGTGATCGAAACAAGCCGTGCGTCTTTGGTGAAACACAACGCATGCTGTACGCGGCACCGCCGATCGACCGTTCCAGCCAACGCTCTTGCAAAAGGCGGTGATTGCTTCAATCTTCTTGCACCCGCGCGGTGAAATAGCAGTCCAAGAAAGTTCAGCTGAGATAGATCAAATCGCAGCTGAATTGCTGGACATATAAACACCGATCGCAAACGCTATCTGGGCCGCGTGATCACAGCAGCAGGCTATGTCAGCTGGGAGGAGTTCATGGCCGACCAGGGGCGACTGGCAGATAACGTCTGCCGCTATGAGGCGGGACACTCTGGCGTTCCGCGCAAGGGGCCGCTCTGTTACAACGAATTGCGATCTGCGGCCGTTGCGGACGGCGCATGAGCATGCGCTACACGGGCCCGAATGCCGATTATCCGGTCTATTGCTGCCGTTCAGATCGGGATCAGCAAGGCAGTGCACTTTGCCAGGAAGTCCGGACCTTTAGCGATTGACCCGCTGGTTGAGCCGGTGGTCCTCGATGCCCTGGTGCCGGATCAGATTGAGATCGCACTCGCGGCGGCGGGCCAACTGGAGCAGGAGAGCCGTCAGCTCGGGCGCCAGGCGCTTCGGGTGGAGCGCGCCCGCTACGAGGCCGAGCGCGCTCGGCGTCAGTATGACGCCGTAGAGCCCGAGAACCGTCTTGTGGCGCGCTCGCTTGAGCGGGTTTGGGAAGAGAAGCTGCGTGTCGTCGAGACGGTCGAGTAGCAGGATCGGTCATCCCCTCCGGAAGCGGCCAACTTGACCCAGCAGAGCGGGCGCGGCTCAGATAGCCGTACACAGCGCCGTTGCTGACGCCGACGCTCCGTGCGAAGGCCCGCTCCGGTGCGCCTTGAACATGCTTCAACCGAAGGACTTCCTTGATCCGGCGCATCGACAATCTCTCGGGTAGGCATTGGGCTTCCTCGTTAACGACGAGGTCATCCCTAAGCCGTAGAGTTGTCGGCCGAAGCGGCGCAAGCCTCCGAAAACCTTGCTCACGATCCCGCGAAATCGTTGCTCACGATCGTCTGAAACCTCTGCTCACGATCCCCTGAAATCCGCGCTCACGATCCTGCGAAACGCGCACGCATTGGATTTGGCTCGGGCCGATAAAGACCAGATGCTCCTGCGTTCCGAATGGATTCTCACTATCAGCGCTTCCAAGAGGAGGCGCTCAGTTGGCCAAGAACCAATCCGGGATGAAGAACGTGGCCGCGCGCATGGAGCACTGCCAGCTGGCTATTTGCCCCCCGTGACGCCGCTAAAGAAGCTGGCAAAGACCGGTCAGCCGAAAATCTCCAAAAATCGCAAGCTGGCGCTAGGATTTCAGTTGCGGTCTCCCGCTGAGAAAGCGGTGACATACGACACACCCGAGCGCTTACTTTTGACTTATTTCGCCGCCGCCTTCATCATCGCTTCGACTTCTGCGCGAAAAGCCTGGCCCGATGCATCACGCGAGTAGAACATGAGGCCGCCCGGATAGACCGTGAGTTTGACGCGCGGCCCTGAGGCAAAGGCGGGCAACTGATCGAGCACGAGCTGCGAGCGGAAATAGGGCGTTACGAGGTCGAACAGGCCGTGCCCGACCAGCACCTTCATTTTCGGATCCGTCGCAAGGATCTGGCGCAGCTCAAACAAGGACTGCGGGGGACCGGCGCCAAAATCCCAGGCCCACGTAACCGCGGCGTTGCTCAACTCATGAGAGCCATCTGGCCGCCAGTTCAGCTTGCGCGTCAGGAGATCGACGGCTGCACTGGTCAGCGGCGCCCGACGCGTCTCGCCCGAGGGATCCCCAAATCCGGGGCTACCGAAATCCGGATAGGGATCGAAGCCACGCACGGAGGCGTCGTAGAGGCCGGTCACCTCGCCGTTGTTGCGGTCGAGCTCGCGGCTGAATTCGGTGATACCGAAGCGACGCCGACCAGCACGGCGTTACGTTGCTGGGCGATGAAGCCGCCGGCGGCGAGATCATTGACCAGGGTCTGGTTGATGGGGGTGCCTTCGAACTGGAAGTCCTCAAGGTCCTTGGCCAGCGGCAGCTTGGCGATGGTGAGCTGGTACTTGATCGAGCGGGCCTGCTTCTCGTTGATCTCGGCATTGAGCAGGTCGCCGACAATGCGTTGGGGTTCGTGCTGGCGTTTGACAGCGGTCGCCATGATCTCGTCGAAGGCAGCCTTCATGCCGTAGAGCTTGAGCTCACCCATGAGGTCGAACAGTTGAGTACGCTCCATCAGATGGTTCTCCTGAGGTGGTCGTAACGAGCACAGTCGGCGATCGGGGCATGGCGCAATGTCAGCGCAACCGGGGTGAGGATGTTGGCCGGCGGCGCAGGATCACGCTGGCGGGCCAGAATGTTGAGCACGACATCGGCGGAATGAACGCCGTGAGCGATCGCCTCGGCACAGGCCGCCTCGACGGCCGGCAAGCCGTCGGTCAGAACCGCGTTGAGCATGTCGACCATCTGCCGGTTACCATCGTCGACACTGGCGAGCTTGCGCCGTACACGCTCAATCGCCGCCGGCAGCACCCAGTCCTTGAAGGGAGCGCCGTTGCGCAAGGCACCGGGTTTTCGAGCCAGCACCGGCACATAATGCCAGGGATTGTAAATCGTCTCGCCGCGGCCAAATGAACGCGGATGCTCGGCAACAATGCGCCCGTCCTGGCGGATCACGATGCGGTCTGCATAGGCATGAACCTCAACCGGACGTCCGACGGCGCTGGCTGCGACCGAGTATTTGTTGTTGTCGAAGCGTACCAGGCAGGTCTTGGAGACCGATGCCGGCACCGCGTGGAAGCCGTCGAACCGGCCGGCATAGGGAACGAGCTTCGGCCGCTCGGCTTCGAACACCTCCCAGACCGTCTGTTCGGGCAGTTCCGGATGCCGGTGCGCCTTGGCGTAGGCGATGCACTTGTCCAACAGCCAGGCGTTCAACTCGTCGAGGGTTTTGAACCGCAGTCGCGGCGTGAAGAAGCGTTCCCTGACCAGCCCGACCTGGTTCTCGACCTGACCCTTCTCCCAGCCCGACGCTGGCGTGCAGGCAACCGGATCAACCAGGTAATGGCTGCACATCTGCATGAAGCTGCGATTGTAGAGGCGCCCTTTGCCGACGAAGATCGTCTCCACGGCGGTCTTCAGTTGTCGTAAATGCCGCGCCCGCAGGTGCCCTTGAACAGGGCGAACGCCCGGTCGCGGGCGTCGAACACCATCTCCTGCGTCTCGCGCGGATAGCACCGCACGAACAGCATCCGACTGTGGCAGAGCCGGACATGGGCGGCCTTCACCATCACCGTCACGCCATTGATCAGGACGACCTCGTGGCTCCAGTCAAACTGATAGGCTTCACCCGGCGCAAAGCTCAGCGGGACGTAGGCCGCCGCGGTCGATTGTCCGCGCTCCTGGCTCCATCGCCTGGCGTAACGCCGCACGGCGTCGTAACCGCCGTAATAGCCGCGCTCGCGCAGTTCTTCGAAGATCCGGATCAACGTCAGCTGCTCGCGAGCAGCCTTGGCCGCGTTCCCTGCCAGCAATCCGTCAAGTTCTACTGCCCATCTTCCCAGCTTCGGCCGTGGCTGGACCACACGCTCGTACTCGAATGAGGTCTCTTCCGACCTCAGCACCTTCCGGACCGTGTTCCGCGACACCTTCAGGTCACGGGCGATCTCTTTGATCGTCTTGCCCTTGATGAAGTGCTCGCGCCGTCCGGGCAATCGTCTCCACGATCAGCATCCCCGACCACCTGCTTCATGACAAAGCAGGCAGCGCAACAGACTAACCTGTACGGGGGGTCAATATTGGGCTCTGACGCAATTTTGGTGCAGCACGTCATGTGGCGCCGATTAGCCGAGCCTGTAGCAAGTCGAGCTTGGCGCGTCCGTACATTTGGCGTTTGACCAGTTTGAGCTTGGTGATCTGGCCCTCGGTCTGTCCGTTGGACCATGACGTCGTGATCGCTGCGCTGACAGCGGCCTTGTCCTTGATGACGCCATTGGCGAAAGACATGACGAGGCTTGCGCGCGCTCGTTCCAACCATGGTTCAAGCTCTACGTGAGCCTTCTTGCGGATCATCGCATGGAAAGCGGCTATGATCTCTCGAGCTTCCACCAAAAGAGGAACGCCTTGCTCGATCGCCGCGATGGTGACGGTTTCTGACTTTGATAGCGTATCTCGGCCATTGGTCATCAGGCGAGCGATCGTTCTGGCGGATGGTACCCGCTGCAGGCTCTGAGCATCGGGCATTTCGGCACGTCGACGGCGTGTCGTCCATTCGGTAACGACCCGCACCGAGCCTCTAAATCCCTACGCCTTGAGGCAACGCCAAAGGTCGGCGCCATTACAATGGCCAGCAGCCCACTGAGCGTCGAGCCACGGCAGGTAGTGCTCGAGCGAGCTCTCGCGCACCCTGAACACGTCGGATCGCTGACCTCGCAATACCCTGCGGATGAGGCCCCGGCTATGGCCGGTGAGCCGTACGATCTCCTTTATGGAGATGCCCGTCTCAGCCTGTTTGAGGATTGCCGCGTTGGTATCTACTCGCCGAAGATAGCCCTCATATTGAATGCGCGTGGCGGATGCTGAAGCCATTTGTGAGGCGGTCACCCGCCCGACAATGCGGTTCGTACCGGTGAAGACTGCCGAACAACAAGCGGCCAGCATGATTTTGCGAACGCGAGAGCTGCTGATGAGGCGCGCAGCCAGACTGCAAACGCCCTACGTGCTCATATGGCCGAATTGGGCATTATCGCCGGCACAGGCATGGCAAGCATCGCAAAACTCCTGGTGCTTCTCCGGGACGAAAAAGACAATAGGATCCCCGGCGCCGCCCGCTTTGCCCTGATCCTATTCGCTGAACAGATTGAGCTGCTTACAACCCGCATAGAGAAGCTCGA
>NZ_JADPIX010000092.1:0-1247 GCF_023073155.1 Bradyrhizobium sp. 45
GTGTGACGAGGGTGCTGAGAATTGGGCATTGCTGGCGTCGCTCATTGAGACCTGTAAGCTCAACGGCGTCAGCGCCGAGTATTGGCTTGCCGACGTTCTCGCAAACCTCGTCAATGGCTGGCCGGCGGCACGGCTGGACGAACTGCTTCCCTGGGCATCCACCTATACGATGCATGCACAAGGTCCGAGGCTTGCGGCATGAGCCTCAGCACGACCGCGGTCCGGATCAAGGTGACTCTCAAGGACGTGAAACCGGAGGTGATGCGGTGCCTTGTCGTGCCGCTCACGCTGCGCCTTGATCGGCTGCATCTGACGCTTCAGGAGGCATTCGGCTGGACGAACAGTCACCTCTTCGAGTTCTTCGCTGGTGAGGCACATTGGGGGATTCCCGACCCCGACAATGATTACGGCCACCAGCCCATGGATGCCCGTAAAGCGCGGCTTTGCGATATCGTTCGAGAGACCGGCGCCAAGACGATCCACTATCTCTATGACTTCGGCGACAGCTGGGATCACGTGATCAAGCTCGAAAAGTGGTTCGACAACACCACGACGGAGGGCATGCCCTTCCTGCTCGAGGCCGCCGGTCGTTGTCCGCCGGAAGACGTCGGCGGTGCGCCAGGCTATGCCGAATACCTCGACGCCATCTGCGACCCTGCTCATCCGGAGCACGAACATATGCGCCGCTGGGGCCCTGAGCAGTTTGATCCCAACGTCGTCGACCGGAAGGCGCTCGAGGCCGCCGTCAACGCTTTGTCGGAAATATGGAAGCCGCGCCGGCGCACCACGCGTTCAAAATAGACGTCAAGCACCAATCAAATGGGCCTCAGAGCTACGCTTACTATGAAGAAATGGATTGAGCGAACTTTCGGGCGCGAAATAATTCGTTGATTGGCGAAGGAGCCAGACGTTGGCTGCATAGAGCGCAGAAGCGGTGGCCGATTTGGCCATTTCCTTCTGTTCAAACGGCGCTAGTACGAAGTATCCAATGGTCAACGTTGCTACCGTCACCGCGAGGGCGGCGGGCAAAAGCCTCTTGGCTCTGCGACCGTAGAAGCCAAGGAAATCGAGCTTCCCGGTCGCTGCGATCTCCCGAAGCAGAAGTTGCGAGATCAGGTAACTCGATATGACAAAGAAGACGTCTACACCGTAAGCGCGAATTTCCCTGCACCTTTTGCTTTTGAGTGCTCTGATGCATGAGGTGTCCACCAAAATAGGTGGACACCTTGTGATGGCAGACGATGATC
>NZ_JADPIX010000019.1:0-1230 GCF_023073155.1 Bradyrhizobium sp. 45
GCTGGGCGAGATCAAATCGGAAAGGTGGGCGACATCGTCTCGGAATCCACGGGCGACTTCATATCGGTACGCCTGGGCGACTTCGTCGGAATCCGCACGCCGGTGCCCATCCTCAGTCGCACGACCATCGCGGCAGGATTGATAAGTGCAAAAGTGCACAAAAGTTCCGCTGGCGAAACCGGCGCCTCGAGGCGGGACAAAAATGAGCCCCAGCTCCGGGGGGCAATGGGGAAGAGCTGGGGCCCGACTGCGTTACCCACTTGGGGATGGGCTTCGGGAAAACCTGGTAGCCGGCGAGACGTTCCAGTTGCTGCTCCGGCGGCAAATGGTCTAGCGGCCTCTATCGTCCTTGCCGTTGGGACTGCCATCGCCGCCACCATTGCCCCAGCCATTGTTACCGTGGTGGTGCTCATGGTGATCATGGTGTGCGGCCCCCGCACCAGAGTGCGCGATCGCATCGGAAGTGAGGGAGGTCGATAGCAGTAGCGTGATGGCTGGAGGTGTCACGGCAGCGAACTTTCCGCAGGTCTTCAGAAATTCGCGGCGGTCATCGTCTTGGTCAGGCATGGCGTTCTCTCCGGGGCTGGCGGAAAGATTAAATACGCTAAACTAAATTAAATAAATTAAACTATGTTAATGGGTCCAGTCACGAACTGCGACCATGAGTTCCAGGCTGCCCACGTCCCGTAGCTCCCTCATCAGAGTCGAAATCAGCATTTCGCGGCGCGAGCCCGATGTCGTAGCCTTACTAGTTTCCTCTGCCGGATTTAGCCGGGCCTTTTTCATGAAGTTCTTTTTGATCGCGGTCGCCATCTGGCTGCTGCTCAACGTGCTCTATGTTCTGGTCGTCATTCCAGCGCGAAAGGGGCGCTTGCCGCCGCCTGTTGTTCGGGCAGTAGCCGCCATCAGACGGCTCATCAACGAAAGACGTCGACCCCCCTGAAGGGGGTGGACGGTTAAGTCCACCATTGGGCCTTGGCCGACTACCTAAGGCGAACTGGCATGTCCGGTCTTGAAGACCCGAAGCCGCGATCATCGTGCCAGACCGTTCGCAGCGAAAGTCCGCTGGGTCACAAGCCGCCGAACTGGCGCCGGGCTGCAAACTTCCGGTCTGCACTTGATTGTGTTGCCAAACTCCGGTTGAGACGACTCGCGAACCGTGATTCCGTTGGTTTGAGGCGGCATTTGCGGGAGCAGCGGATGTTAGGTCGGCAGGAGAGCGGTCAGGGC
>NZ_JADPIX010000097.1:0-49561 GCF_023073155.1 Bradyrhizobium sp. 45
AGGAACTCGGCTCCCGGGAGAGCACGGCATAAGCCGTCCAACCATCGCGCAGGGAAGGCCGAGTGATTGGCTACACCTGTATGCTGCTGTGCGGTTTCCTTGCGCTACATTTTCGCGCAGCGGACCGCGGGTGCCAGCCGGCACCCGGCCTTCCCTGCGCCCTCTTGGCTTTGAGGGTGGAATGACCAGGCAAAGCTCGGGCGAAACGCGCCGCGAGGACGCGAAGGCATGTCTGCAAGTTGAACCTGAATTGGAGGATGGCGATGCTGCCCTTTGCTCCGTCATTGCGAGCGTAGCGAAGCGTTCCAGCGTCCTACCGCGGAGAGATTCTGGATTGCTTCGCTGCGCTCGCAATGACGCTTTGAGAGAGTGCGCGCCTCACTCCGCACCAGAGTCCGCGTCACAATGTTTGCAACAACTTCTCGGCAGCCTTGATATCCGCTGTTTCCGAGCCCTGGGCGAAGCCTTCATACGCCAATTGAAGCCACCGCTTCGCTTCCTCGCGCCGGCCGCGTTCGACAAGGAGACCGGCGAGATCGATCGCGGCCCGCAGCTCCCAGGCCTTGGCACCTTTGCGACGACTCAATGCCAGTGATTGCACGAAATGGGCTTCCGCTTGATCGGCCTCGGGCTGGGCTCTGGCCAAGAGAACCCTGCCCTTCATGCGCAGCAGCTCGGGCATGTACAGATGATCGCCGCTTTGCTCGACGAGGCGGATCGCGTCGTCGAGCAGGCGCGCGCTCCGCTCGATCTGCCCAAGCGTCATCAAGCCCTGAACAAGCGCGATGTTGAACGTCGTGGTGAGCAACTCGTAACCGGCATCGTGGAGCTCACGCAGACACGTCCCGATCGTCTCGACGCCTTCGGCGGCATTGCCGCGCTGGATCGCCAGCTCGCCTTTGACGCCGCGGCCGACCGCAAGATAGGGCCCCATGGAGCGCGATTCGGCATGGGCGATGAAGCGGTCGATGTTCTCTTCCGCGGCATCGAGGTCTCCGCTCCAGAGATCGATCGAGACCGCCCAGATCAACGCAATGCAGAGCGTGATCGGATGGTCCATCTGGGCGGCCTCGACGACCGTCTGCCGGGCCAGTTGCATCGCATCCGCGGGGCGGCCCTGCAACCAAAACTCGCGCGCGAGCGAGATGCCGGCCCGGTTGCGGTGATCGAAGCCATAGACGGTGCTGATCCGTTCCGTGCCCGGCTTATGCCAGGCGGTCTCCAGCATCGTCAACGCGTCGCGATGCTCGCCGGCAAGATGCAAGGAGACACCGAGGAGCGAATGGGCGAGGGCGAGGGAGGCGGCATCGCCGAGTGTCCCGGCGACCGTGAGGCTTTGCTGCGCATAGCCGAGCGCGGCGTCGAACTGTCCCATCCGCTCGTGGAAGATATGCATGCGCCCGAGCAGCTGGAGCTGGTTCGGCGCGTCGCCGCGCGCCTCGGCGATCGCAAGGCTTCGGCTCAACGCGGCACGCGCCGCTTCGCTGCCGCCGCGCGTGAACATCAAGGTCAGTCCGAGCGCGCTGGATGTGCATTTCCTCGGCGCCGCCGCGCGAGGAAGGATCGAGCGCAAGCAGCGCCCGTTCAGACCAGCGCCGGCACTCGACCAGCAACGACATCGCGAGAAAAATTGGCGCTGCAGCTGCGGCCAGTGCAATGCCGATGCTGGCATCGCCGTCCGTGCCAAAACACCAGTCCAGCGCCGCGCGCACGTTGTGAAGCGCGGAGAAGTGGATCGCGCGCTCGTCGGCGCTCGGCACCGTGGCCCATGTCGTGCCGGCCTGCTCCAGCCATTGCTGGTAATAGGTCGCGTGGCGGGCGGCGAGCGCCGCGTCATCAGGTTCGATCTCGAGCAGATAGGCGCGCGTCGTGTCGAGCAGACGGTAACGCATCATGGCGCCAATCGGCCGCGCCGCGACCATCGACTTGGCCACCAGGCCGTCGATGGCATCGAACAGGCGGGAGCGGTCGACGCGTTCGTCCGGCACGATCTCGAGTGCGGCGTCGATAGTGAAGTGACCGGCGAAAACCGCGAGCCTGCGCAGCACGAGACGTTCGATATCGGACAAGAGCCCGTAGCTCCATGCCAGCGTCGCCTGCAACGTCTTCTGTCGCGGCGGCGCCGTGCGCTGGCCCTGCCAGAGCAGATTGAGGCGCTCGTCGAGCAGTGCCGCGGTCTGCTCCAGGCCGTAGGCTTCGACCCGGCCGGCGGCGAGTTCGATTGCCAGCGCCATGCCGTCCAGCTTGCGGCAGATCCCGGCGACGATCGCTGCATTGGCATCGTCGAGCGCGATCTGCGCGCCACCGGCCGTGGCACGTTCGAGGAAGAGTTGAAGTGCAGGATAAGTCTGCGCCGCGGCCGCCGTCAGACCGGGATGGTCGGGCGGAACGGCAAGCGGCGCCAGCCGATACACCTGCTCGCCCTCGACCCGCAGGGCTTCGCGGCTCGTCGCCAGAATGTAGATATTCGGTGCGGCGTGGAAGATCTCGGCGGCCAGCGGGGCCGCGGCTGCGATGACGTGTTCGCAATTGTCGAGGATCAGCAGCATCCGCTTGTCCCGGAGATGCGCGAGCAGCGCAGGCAGGGGATCGTCGGTTTGCGCCGGCAAGCCCAGCATCAGCAGGATCGAGGTGATCACGAGATCGGGATCGCTCAGCGCGGCAAGATCGACGAAATGTGCGGCGTCGGAGAATGTCGCGAGCAGATCGTGAGCGATGGCAACGGCAACGGCGGTCTTGCCGACACCGCCCGGGCCGACGATCGTGACGAAGCGCGAGCGGATCAGCCTGTCGGAGACGGCGGCGACCGCATCGTCGCGCCCGACCATTCGTTGCAGCCGGTTCGGCAGTTTGACGGGCGGCAATTCCGTTCGCGCTACGGTGCGCCGATCTGCCGCGATAGCCGCCTGCGAGATCGGCGCCACGAAGCAATAGCCGCGGCCGGAGAGCGTCGTGATGTAGCGGGCACCGTCCCTGCCGTCGCCAAGGGCCTTGCGAAGCGCCGCGACGTGAAAGCGCAGATTGGCGTCCTCGACTGTCATGCCGGGCCACACCAGCGCCATCAGATCATACTTGCTGACGACCTGGTTCGGCCGCGACATCAGCGCGAGCAGCGTGTCGAAGGCCTTTGCACCGAGCGGCAGCGCGACGCCGTCGCGCATGACGAGTCTTTCGTGCGGCGTCACAGTGAATGGCCCAAACGAGAGGGTTCCCGTTGCGGTGCCGGCCGGCTCGGTCATGGCGGAATCCTGATCTTTTGGAACGGACCGGATAGCCAGATGATCGCAATCCGGCAAGGCCGTCCCACGCCGCGATCGGACCGCGGATGCAGGTCCTGTGAGGCGCGCGAACCGAGACCTCACAACTTCTCACAAGTCCCAACGGGTGTGTCGCGGCAGCCGCTGCTAGTGAGTTGCGCGATGGCAAGGAGACATTCATGACCCAAGCGGCAAAATTGCTCTACACGGCCCGGACCCGCACCAGTGGCGGGCGGCAGGACGGGATATCGCGCAGTTCCGACGGCCGTCTGGATGTCAAGCTGTCGCCGCCGGGCGGCAACGGCATCGGTACCAATCCCGAGCAATTGTTCGCGGCCGGCTGGTCGGCCTGCTTCGAAGGCGCGATGGAAATCGCGGCCCGCAAGCGGAAGATCGAGCTCCCCAGGAAATGTGCGATCGATGCGGAGATCGACCTCGTGCTCGACGAGGGCGCCTATTCGCTCAGGGCACGCCTCGATGTCAGCCTGCCCGGCCTCGATCGCGAGATCGCGCGCGGCCTCGTCGATGAGGCGCATCAGACCTGTCCCTATTCCAAGGCCGTCCGCGGCAACATCGACGTCACGGTCGCACTGATCTGACGCACCACCTCCAACTATCAGAAAGGTAGCAGCATCATGAAACAGATCATCGATCAGCACCGCCGCCAGTTTTTCGGCATCGCCGCGGGAACTGTCGCCGCCGGCCTCGGCGTGATCGGCCTCGCCCGCGCCGAATCGCAAGCGACGCGCTCTTCCGCAAGGAATGCGTCGTTCGGCGCGATCAAGCAGATCGATGCCGGCGTCCTCAACGTCGGCTACGCGGAGGCCGGTCCTGCGAACGGCCCCGTCGCGATCCTGCTGCACGGCTGGCCCTACGACATTCACGCCTTCGTCGACGTCGCGCCAATCCTGGCAAAGGCCGGCTATCGCGTCATCATTCCCTATCTCCGTGGTTACGGCTCGACCCACTTCCTCTCCGCCGAGACGCCGCGCAACGGCGAGCCCGCGGCAATGGCAGCCGATATCATCGCGCTGATGGACAAGCTCGACATCAAGAAAGCGGTGGTCGCCGGTTTTGATTGGGGCGCGCGCACCGCCGACATCATCGCCGCGCTCTGGCCGGAGCGCTGCCGCGCGCTGGTCTCGGTCAGCGGCTATCTGATCTCCAGCCAGGCCGCGGGCAACGCGCCGCTGCCGCCGTCGGCCGAGCTGCAATGGTGGTACCAGTTTTATTTCGCGACCGAGCGCGGCCGCGCCGGATACGAGAAGTACACGCATGATTTCGCAAAACTGATCTGGAAGCTCGCTTCGCCGCAGTGGAAGTTCGACGACGCCACTTTCGAGCGCAGCGCGGCGGCGCTGGACAACAAGGATCACGTCGCGATCACCATCCACAATTACCGCTGGCGGCTCGGACTCGCCCAGGGCGAGGCGAAGTACGAGGAGCTCGAAAAGAAGCTTGCCGCAGCTCCCGTCATCAGCGTCCCGGCGATCACGATGGAAGGCGATGCCAACGGCGCGCCACATCCCGATCCAAGCGCCTATGCCAAGAAATTCTCGGGCCGGTACGACTATCGCCTGATCACCGGGGGCATCGGCCACAATCTGCCGCAGGAAGCACCGCAAGCCTTTGCCAAGGCCGTCATCGACGCCGACGGCGGCGCCTGAGGATTTTGGCAGCGCCTCGGTCCGGCAAGGCCGGACCGAGGCCTGACATGCGAACGCAGTTCAATGAAGCGTCAGCGAAAATGAAATCCGAAAAGTCAAAAGTTCCGTCTTCTACGACGATGATCGTGCTTGCCGTGCTCCTCCTCGTCGTTGTCCTGACCTGCGTGCCCTATCTGGTCACGATCGCTTTCGCGCAGGGCCCGGCGGATGCCTCGCCCATCTTCGGCGTCACTGTGCCGGAGGGCTACAAGCAGTGGGAGCTGATCGCGCCGGCCGAGGAGGCGGCTCCCCTGGACGAGCTGCGTGCCGTCGTCGGCAACAGGACCGCGATCGATGCTTATCAAGACAACAAGCTTCCGTTCCCGGACGGCACAATTCTGGTCAAGCGGGCCTGGAAGCGGAAACAGTCGCCCGAATTTGCGTCCGCGACGATTCCCGGTGAAGCCACCACCGTCCAGGTGATGGTCAAGGATTCCAAAAAATATGCCTCGACCGGCGGCTGGGGATTTGGTCGCTTCATCAACGGCAAGCCGGTCGACGAGGCCCAGCATCGCACCTGCTTCGCGTGCCACGAAGCTCGTGTGAAGTGTCGCGACTACGTGTTTACAAGGCTTGCGCCCTGAGTGCGGAGTTTCACTCCGCAGCCACCATCTGCTGCGTGCGCCACTGGCCGAGCAGGGCGCGCAGCGAAGCCGGCTTGACCGGCTTGTTGAGCACCGCAACCTTTTCGTCGCGCGCAGCCATTTGCACGGCGGGGCTGCGGTCGGCGGTGATCAGGATCGCGGGGATGCCGTCACCGAAGCGGCGGCGGATGTCGCGGATCGCGGCGATGCCGTTGCCGCGGTCGAGATGGTAATCGACCAGCAGGCCGGTCACGCGGCGGCCCGCAGTCTCGATTGCGGCGATCGCGGCCTCGGGATCGGCGACCGCGATCACTTCGGCGTCCCAGGCTTTCAGCAGCGTGCGCATGCCGTCGAGGATCGCGGCGTCGTTCTCGATGCAGACGATCAGGGTACCCGAGATCGAGGTGCGTGCGAGCGGCGTCGCACTGGTCACGGCCGCGGTGTGGGTGATCGCCTTCGCCGTCGGCACCGTCACGGAAAACACCGAGCCGCCGCCGACATTGGAATCGATGGCAATGTCGTGCTTGAGCACGCGCGCCAGCCGCTCGACGATCGACAGGCCCAGGCCGAGGCCGCGGGCGATCCGCGCACCCTGCTCGAGGCGGTGAAATTCCTTGAAGATCTCGCCGCGCTTGACCGTCGGGATGCCGACGCCGGTGTCGTAGACGCAGATCTTCAGCGTGGCGCCGCGGCGGCGGCAGCCGACCAGCACGCGCCCGCGTGGAGTATATTTGATCGCGTTGGAGATCAGGTTCTGGAGCAGCCGCCGCAGCAAGAGACGATCCGACTCGACGGGCAGCGAACACGGCACGAACACGAGCGCCAGATTCTTCGCGCGTGCGATCGGCGCGAACTCGATCTCCAGCGAGCGCATCAGATCGGCCATCTTGAAGCTCGAGATCGAGGTCGTCATCGCGCCGGCGTCGAGCCTGGAGATGTCGAGCAGCGCGCCGAGAATTTCCTCGATCGCCTGGAGCGATTCGTCGATGTTCTCGACCAGCCGTGTCTCCTCGCCGCTGTGCTGACGCTCGACCAGGCTCGTGACATAGAGCCGCGCCGCGTTCAGCGGCTGGAGAATGTCGTGGCTTGCGGCGGCGAGAAAGCGGGTCTTGGAGATGCTGGCGTCTTCGGCCGCGCTCTTGGCCAGCGCCAGCTCGGAATTCAGCCGGGTCAGCTCCTCGGTGCGGTCGCGCACCCGCTTTTCCAGCGTCGCATTGGCCCTCTCCAGCGCTTCGGCCGCCTCGAACGTGGGCGTGACGTCGGTGAAGGTAATGACGAAGCCGCCGCCGGGCATGCGGTTGGTCAAGATCTCGATCACCATGTGGCGGTCGGGCAGGCGCTCGAGATAAGGCTCGCCGTCGGTGGTGTAAGCCACCAGCCGGCGCTCCAGCATGGCCTCGCGCTCGATCGGATCGGCCGGCTCGCTCACGCCCATGAATTCCAGGATTTCACGCAATGGCGTGCCGAACTGGATGAAATGCGGAGGAACGTTGAGGAGATCGCCGAACTGCCGGTTGGAGCAGATCAGTTGCAGATCGGCATCGAACACCGCGATGCCCTGGCGCACATGGTTAAGCGCGGTCTGGAGGATCTCGCGGTTGAAATGCAGCGCCGCATGGGAATCGTCGAGCAGTTTTAGCGCAGCCTTGGCGGAGACCGTCCGTTTGCGCAGCAGCAGCGACATTACGAGACGCGAGGAGGCTGCGCCGATCGAGGAGGCGATCAGGTGCTCGGCGTGCTGCAGCAGCTCGAAATCGGCGGGCGCCCCGGACTCCAGCCGCACATTGCGCCGCGCGGATAAGGCCTCGAACGAATGCCGCGCGCGGTCAGGCCCGAGATATTGCGCTACCGTGGTCTGGATGTCCTGCACCGTGACCGTGGTGCGCCAGCGGCGGAAATTCGGGGAAATTGGCGCGAGCGTGTTGGGGACGAACAGATCGGCCTGGACCAGCTCGATCGAAGACGGCCGGCGCGCCAGCGACAGCAGCACGTAGGTGAGGATGTTGAGCGACAGCGACCAGACCACGCCGTGCATCAGCGGCGGCAAATCGGCGCCGAACAACGCCTGCGGCCGCAGCGCCTCGATCCCGAACGGGCCGTGCTGGAGCAGCAGGATGCCCGCCGTCGAGGTATCCATGAAGCTCGGGATGAAGAGCGTGTAGAGCCACACTGCGAAGCCGACCAGCATGCCGCCGATCGCGCCGCGCGCGGTCGCGCGCCGCCACAGCAGTCCACCGAAGAAGCTTGGTGCAAGCTGGGCGATGGCGGCAAAAGACAGCAGGCCGATCGCCGCGAGCTGGGTGTTGCCGAGCGCGCGGTAGTAGAAATAGGCCATCACCATGATGGCGAAGATCGCGAGCCGGCGCGAACGCAACAGGAAGTCGCTGAAATCGGCACCGCCGGTGCGCCCCTCCGGCCGTCGTTGCAGCACCAGGGGCACCACGAGGTCGTTCGAAACCATGATGGAGAGCGCGACGCATTCGACGATCACCATCGCGGTCGCCGCCGACAACCCGCCGACGAAGACGGCGACGCTGAGCAGATCCGCGCCGCCCTCCATCGGCAGCGCCAGCACGTACATGTCAGGATCGGCGGCGCCGAACGGGAAGCTGACGAGGCCGGCGAGCGCGATCGGGATCACGAACAGATTGATGGCGACGAGATAGAGCGGAAACAGCCAGCGCGCGCGACCGACCTCGGCGTCCGAGGAATTCTCCACCACGCTGACGTGGAACTGGCGCGGCAGCAGCATGATCGCGCACAGCGACAGCAGCGTCATGGTCAGGAAGTTGCCGATCGACGGCGAATAGTTGATGACGCGCACCGCCTCCGGTGTCTTCATCGCGCGCTCGATCAGTTCGTGCGGCGAGAACATCCAGAACGTGACGAAGGTGCCCGCAGCGAGGAAGGCGACGAGCTTGATGATGGATTCGGTTGCGACCGCCAGCATCAGGCCGTGCTGGTGCTCGGTGGCGTCCGTCTGCCGCGTGCCGAACAGCACCGCGAAGGCCGCCATCGCCAGCGTCACGATCAGCGCCACGTCGCCGATGATCGGGATGTGGGAGAAGGCCTGGTCTTCGCTCAGGATGGTTTCGAGCGAGGAGGCGACCGCCTTGAGCTGGAGCGCGATGTAGGGCACCGAGCCGATGATGGCGATCAGCGCGACGGTTGCCGCCACTGCCTGGCTCTTGCCGTAGCGCGCGCCGATGAAGTCGGCGATCGAGGTGATGTTGTGGGCCTTCGCGAGCTGGATCACGCGGCGCAGCACGCCGGCTCCGAGTCCGATCATCAGGATCGGGCCGACATAGATCGCGAGGAAGTCGGTGGAGGTGCGGGTGGCGAAGCCGACCGAGCCGAAGAAGGTCCAGGAGGTGCAGTAGATCGCCAGCGACAGCGGATAGATCAGCCCCGAGGCGCGGCCGCGCCCGGCCGGCGAGCGGCGGTCGCCATGGCTCGCCACCAGGAACAGAAAGCCGATATAGCCGAAGGCGGCGGCGATCACGCCCCAATCGTGCAGCATGGCGAGCGTGCTTCTCCCGGGGCGCGCGCTGGCCGCGCCCGATCTCATTTTCCCTGTAAATCTAGCGCGTTGGACGGGTGGAGGCGACAGCGAAATGCCGTGCCACGGCGGGAACCGGAGTTGTCGTTAAGCGGCTGCCTTAAAGCTGCGCTGCTTCTGGCTCCCCGAGAGAGTCCCCGCGTGGTACCCCCTCCCTGACCCTCCCCCACAAGGGGGAGGGAACGGAGAGACCGTCCGCGTTGCAGGAAATTCGAGACCGACCGCTACGCTGTGCGGCTCCGCCGACCTAAGGGAGGCGCAACTCTCTCGCTCCCTTCCCCCTTGGGGGACGGTGGGGAGGGGGTAGCTCCGGGACGGTGAAACTTAGATCGAAAGAGAAGGCGAAGAAGCCTACTCCGCCGCCAGCGACTTCTCGCGGAGCGGCAGACCCAGGCGGTCCCACACCTGCAGCAGGGCTTCGGCGAGTTGATCGATCAGGCCGTCGTCGTGATAGGGCGAGGGCGTGATGCGCAGGCGTTCGGAGCCCTTGGCGACCGTCGGATAGTTGATCGGCTGGATGTAAATGCCGTGCTGTTCGAGCAAGAGGTCGGAAGCCTGCTTGCACTTCTCGGCATCGCCGATGAACAGCGGGACGATGTGGGTGTCGCTCGACATCACCGGCAGGCCGGCGGCGTTGAGGATCGCCTTGACTCGGGCGGCACGGTCCTGGTGACGCTCGCGCTCCCAGCTTGACGTCTTCAGATGCTTGATCGCGGCGGTCGCGGCCGAGCAGATCGCCGGCGGCAGCGCGGTGGTGAAGATGAAGCCCGGCGCATAGGAGCGCACGGCGTCGATGATCTGGCCGTTGGCGGCGATGTAGCCGCCGAGGCAGCCGAACGCCTTGGCCAGCGTGCCTTCGAGAATGTCGATGCGATGCATCACGCCGTCGCGCTCGGCGATGCCGCCGCCGCGCGGGCCGTACATGCCGACGGCGTGGACCTCGTCGACATAGGTCATCGCGCCGTACTTCTCGGCGAGGTCGCAGATCTTAGCGAGCGGGGCGATGTCGCCGTCCATCGAATAAAGACTCTCGCAGGCGATCAGCTTGGGCCGGCTCGGGCCCGCAGCCTTCAACAGTGCTTCGAGATCGGCGAGGTCGTTGTGGCGGAACACGACCCGCTCGCAGCCGGACTGGCGGATGCCCTCGATCATCGAATTGTGGTTGAGCTCGTCGGACAGGATCAGGCAGTTCGGAATGAGCTTTGCGATGGTCGCGATGCCGGTCTGGTTCGAGACGTAGCCGGACGTGAAGAGCAGCGAGGCTTCCTTGCCGTGGAGATCGGCGAGCTCGGCCTCGAGCTGCACCAGCGGATGATGCGTGCCGGCGATGTTGCGGGTGCCGCCGGCGCCGGTGCCGACGCGGGTCGCGGTCTCGACCATCGCGCCCACCACCTTCGGGTGCTGGCCCATGCCGAGATAATCGTTGGAGCACCAGATCACGACGTCGCGCTTGCCCTTGGGCGAGTGCCAGAGCGCATGCGGGAACCGGCCGGCAATGCGCTCGAGATCGGCGAACACGCGGTAGCGCCGCTCGGTGTGGAGACGATCAAGGGCGGAATTGAAAAACTGGGCGTAATCCATCGTCAAACCTGCAGCGGAACCGACCAAAGACCCGCATATCCTTAGAGCTTTTCCAGCTCCAATGTCTATGCGCTATCCCACATTTGGACCTGCGGGGCATTTGGGCAAAATGCCCTATCGTGCGATTTGAAACTTGATCCGGATCAAGTTCGCGCGAGATGCAATGTTGCTCTGCACCATCCGCTGAATTGAAGTCAGCGCTCAGGTCGTCCTGAACTGCAACACGCCGTCCTGCGTCTCGGCCGTCAGCCGGCCCTCGACGATCATGTAATTGACGTGGGCGACCAGTTCGCCGGCAGCGAAACCCATCTGATGTTCGTCCAGAACGTGCTTGTTAAACACCACGGGCACCAGGGCGCGCGAGGTCTGCGGCACCTCGCGGCAGGCTTCCGCGATCAGGCGGCAGCGCTCCTCATGGTGATCGGCGAGCTGCTTGATGCGGGTCTTGAGCCCGTAGAACGGCACGCCGTGGCCAGGCAGCACCAGCACGTCATAGGGGAGAGTCGTGGTGAGGCGGGCGAGCGAGGCCAGATATTCGCCGAGCGAGTTCTGGTCGGGTTCGACCGCCCACACGCTGACGTTCGGCGAGATCTTGCTCAGCACCTGGTCGGCCGAGAGGAACAGCTTGTCGTCGGCGCAGTACAGCATCACCTGGTCGAGCGCGTGACCGCCGCCGGTGATCACCTTGAAGCGGCGCGTGCCGATCACGACGTCATCGCCATGCGAGATGCGGCGGTAGGACGGCGGCAGCACCGAGACGCGCTTGAGATAGTCCTGGCCGCGGCCGAGCAGTTTTTCGGTGAGCGACTCGTCCATGCCATGGCGGCGGAAGAACAGCCGCTGCGCCTCCTGCCGCTCCTCGGTGCCGCGGTTCTGGTGATAGACCGATTGCAGATATTCGACCTGCGACATCACGAGCGGGCAGTTGAACCGCTCGACGATCCACCCGGCCAGACCGACATGATCGGGATGGGAATGGGTCACGATCAGGCGCGTGATGTTGACGCCCTTCAGCGGCCCGTCGAACAGCTTCGTCCAGGCTTCGATCGTCTCCTCATTGCCGAAGCCGGCATCGATCATGGCATAGCCGTCACCATCGGCGAGCAGGTAGATGTTCACATGGTTGAGGCGGAACGGCAGCTTCAGCCGCGCCCACAACACTCCTGGCTTCACCTCGACGACCTGTTCGGGGCCGGGATGCTGTTCCCAGGGATAGCGCAGGGCGTCGGCGGAGGACTGCACGGTGTCGGTCTTTGCGTTCATCCTACCGGCTTAAACCCGCCCGTCACGGCGCGCCAGCCGAAAAAGAACGCTGGCGCGGCCTGCATAGCGGTCATTCCGGGCTACGGAACGGCGCCTTACGCAGCCCGCATGTTGTTGAGGAACGCGTCGATCTCTCCGCGCAGCATGTCGGCTTCGCGGCGGAGCGCGTCGGAGGCGCCGAGCACTTCGTTCGCCGCTGCGCCGGCTTCCGCCGAAGCCGTGGAGACGCCGACGATGTTGCTGGAAACCTCGCTGGTGCCACCGGCCGCATGCTGGATGTTGCGGGCGATCTCGCGTGTCGCCGCGCCCTGTTCCTCGACGGCGGCGGCGATCGTCGTAGTGACGTCGTTGATCTCGCCGATGATCCGGCCGATGCCCTGGATGGCGCCGACCGCCGACGTCGTCACTGACTGCATGCTGGCGATCTGGCTACGGATCTCCTCCGTGGCCTTGGCGGTCTGGCTCGCGAGGCTCTTCACCTCGGAGGCGACCACCGCGAAGCCGCGGCCGGCTTCGCCCGCGCGCGCCGCCTCGATGGTGGCGTTGAGCGCCAGCAGATTGGTCTGCGAGGCGATGGTCTGAATCAGGTCGACCACCACGCTGATGCGGCTCGCGCTGTCGGCGAGGCTCTGCACGGTGGCGTCGGTCGCGCCCGCTTCGTCGACCGCCTTCCTGGCGATCGCGGCCGAGGTGACGACCTGCTTGCTGATTTCCTCGATCGAGGACGAGAGCTGCTCGGTGCCTGACGATACGGTCTGCACGTTGACCGAGGTCTCTTCGGCTGCGGAGGCAACCGCGTTCACCAGCGCATTGGACTGGTCTGCCGTGGTCGACATGCTCTGCGCGGTCGATTGCATCGAATTGGCCGACTGCGCGAGATTGTCGAGTGCGGAGCGCACCGTACTCTCGAACCCGGCGATCTTCGCCTCCATCTGCGCCGCACGCTCGGCCTTGGCGATGCGATCCCTGTCCTGCTCGCTCGCAAGCGCCCGGGCTTCGATCATGCTGTCGCGGAACACCGTCAGCGTTTCCTTCATCGCGCCGATCTCGTCGTTCTGCCGGGAGCGGACGATCTCGGTGTCAAGGTCGCCGGCCGAGAGCAACTGCATGGCGCGTTGAAGCTCGCGAATGCGGCGCAGGATGTTGCGGCCGACATAGAGCCAGACGAACAGCGCCGAGCCGACCAGCGTCAGTGCGCCGAGCGCCAGCATCGCGGTGGTCGCGAGCGAGATCTCCTGCCGCGCCTGGAAGGTCGACGCGTTGGTCTCCTTCTGCACACCCTCGACCAGCTGCTGCACGCTGATGCCGAGGCCGACATTGAGCTTGCGGGTCTCGTCCAGGATGGTCTGGCCGTAGTCGATGGCGTCGAGCTCCTTCTGGCGGATCTTGAACACGCCGGACTTGCCTTCGCCGAAGGCGAACAGCTTTTGCACGGTGTCGCGCACCGCTTGCATCGAGGCCATGTTCGGCAGGTCCTCGAGGTTCGACTTGACACGGTCGCGCGTCGCCTTGAACTCCTTCTCGATCGCCTCCAGCGTATCGCTGTTGTTGGCCGACAGCGCCGCCATCATGTCGGCGGCCATCAGATTGCCGTTGGCGGAGATGGTCGCGACCTGGGAGACGGTGCGGGCGGCTTCGGTGGCATCGTCAGCGGAAACTTCCGCCGCACCGAGGATCGCGTTCAGACGCGTCTGCGCATCCAGCATGGCAGGACCGGCCGCACCGACGAAGGTGAGCTGCGCCTTGCGGAGTGCTTCATATTGCTTGTCATGCAGCGCGCCGGTATCGAGCCGCTCGCGCGCGGCTGACACCAGGCTCTGGGTCGCCTCGTCGATGCTCTTGGCGGTGTCGCGCAACGCGGTTGCGATCTGCTTGTCGGCGCCGAGCTCGATGATCTCGCCAAGCTTGGCCATGGCAAGCTGCTGGATCTCCTGCACCTTCTTGGTGCGTTCGTTCAGCGCCTCGTCGGACGGCGACGCCAGCAGGCCCGGCCCCTGCGCCGCGAGCGTTGCGCTTTGCGATGCGAGTTGAAGGCTTGCGGAAAGGCGGGGGATATCGCGGCCGCTCAGGTCCATCATAGTGCTGCCGAGATGGTTGAAGACGAAGCCGGCGCCGGCCGCGATCACGAGACCCATGCCCGCGATCACTGCGAAGGCCGTGAACAGGCTGCCGCGCACGCCCCATGTCGGCATTTTGAAACGAGGCCGGATACCACCAAGCAAACGGCCAAGGCCCAGACGGATCGCCATCGAAATTCCCCCACGCATGATCTTTATGTTTTCGCGGCGGAGTATCCTCGGGGCAGGTTAAAAAATCGCAAGTTGCTCAATTGGTTGCGTTGCGTTCCGCACAGCGAAAAAAGAAGGGCCGGCAACGATGCCGGCCCTTCATCATGATAAGGCTTTGATAACCGTTCAGTAGCGCGCGACCGCCGAGTTGGCCCAGTTGAAGCGGTAGTTGACGCCCGCCTTGATGGTGTGGTCGTCGGTGGTGAAGTTGCCGGTTCCCGCCAGCGGGCCCGCGGTGAAGTGGGCGTCGCCGAAATTGTAGTACTGGTACTCGGCCTTGGCTGACCAGTTCGGCGCGAACATGTATTCGAGGCCGGCGCCGACGGTGTAGCCGTTGCGGTGGTCGCCGCTGATGATGAAGCCGGTCGGCACGCCGCCGACGGTCACCTTCTCGTTGTTGTCGGAATAGGCGTAGCCGCCCTTCACGTAGAGCAGGCCCGGACCCCAGGTGTAGCCGACGCGGCCGGTGATCGAGCCGAGACCGCGCTGGTCGTTGGTGTAGGCGACGCCGGCTGGGAACACCGCGCCGACGCTGCCGGAGAGCCAGGAATACTGGCCTTCGACGCCGACAACGAAGTTCGGGTTGAACTGCCAGTCCGCACCGGCCTGCAGACCGCCGAGGAAACGGCCGTTGCCGTTATTGCCGGTGGAGAGGCCGCTGAAATTGTTGTCGCTGGAGAACGCGCCGCCGACATGGCCGCCGATATAGAAGCCGGTCCAGTTGTAAATCGGGGCGGCATAGGCGGGCGCGGGCGCCTTATAATAGTTGCGGTTACCGAGATCGGCACCGACCGCCGGTGCGGCAGCGCCCACCACGAGCAGCGCAACGGTCGCAAACAGAATCTTCTTCATAGTCCAAACTCCAACACTTAAGTCCCCGGCAGTCGCGCTTTCCGCGCCGTCGTTGGTTTGCAGATAGCTCGCTTTTGACGAAAATGCTGTCACATCCATGGCACAGCGGCAGCCAACGTAACTTATTGGGCTGTAAATGATTTTTGTGCTTAATGTCGGCTTAAGAAGTGCTGAAGGAAAGCTTAACTCGGCGTTATCAGGGTAACTTGCGCGCGCATCTCATTAACCAAGACGGCGCCGCGCCTCATCGCGCATCTGTTCGCGGAATGCAGCGCGCTTTGCGGGCCGGTCTTCCTCGCGCACGTCATGACGATCGAAGACGTCGAACTTCTCCAGGATCGGATAGCGCTCGCTCGCCATCGCGAGCACGCGCAGCACCTTGGTCGCCGACGGTGTCGGGCCGCTCACTTCCCAGCGCCGGATGGTGTCGGCGCCGCCCTTCTCCGGCAATCCGCAAAGCCGGGCCATGTCGGCCGCGGTGAGCTTGCGCTCGAGGACCTCCGAGAGATCGTTGCGGAGTTGCTTCAGTTCGGGACCGGTCATGTCGCCTCAATACGCGAAGTCGATGAGGTGAATGCACTAGCGCTGATTCGGGTCCATCCGAAGGCGAGGCACGCGAGCGGGCGTGCTAGTCGTGCGACCGCTCCCCGGCGCCTCCGCCCGCGCACGGAGTTATGAACGGCTGCCTATGGAAATCCGCGGCTGAATGAACAGATGGCAAGGGGCCCACAGCGAATGAAGGGATCAGCCATGACAAGCATCAAACCCGCCATTGCCGCCCTAGTCACCGTCGGGTTGCTTGCCGCGCCGATCGCGGCTGAGGCCAAGAAGCACCGGTCAAGCCGAGCTTACAGCACCGGCGTGGTGGCTCCGAGCTATGGGAGCGCCGGATCGTTGGCAGCACAGCCCAGAGCCTACGGGTCGAGCGGACAGTCGGTCGGGACGGTCACGGCGCCGTCGGTCGGTACGTATAACTGGCCGTCGGTCGGCGTGACCAACGCAGTCCCGACCTGGAGCAACACCAACCCGCCGGTCAGGTAGGCGCGCCTGTCTGGCGAGCCAATGCCGGTCACCTGTGACGGTCGCAAGGCCAAAGAAGATGATAAAGTGCGACCAGCAATGATCATGGCGGTGGACCAGACATTGCGGATCGTTCAGGGAGAGCCCGTCCGATCCTAAATTCCCCGCCCGGCCTGTTGGCCGATCACGCAGCGCCACCCGGCGAGGCGCTCGGCCGGATGCTGGTTCATCCATTCGGCGAGTTGCGGCGCGCCCATCAGGCAAGATTGCATCGAGACGTCGGCGAAGTCGGATGTGGTGACGGTCTGCTCATGACAGTTCGCCGGAGAGGCGAGGTTGCAGAGCACGGCGATGATTTTGATCACGCGAGGTTGCCCCCGTCGCTGCGACGTGCGGCGGCTCCGCCTGATCTCTCGCTCATCGGATCAGTCGGCGGGAAGATGCTGTCGTAGATCGCGCGCGCTTCCTGGATGAGGCGAATGCGCTCGCGCTCGGATTTCGAGACAAACTGAATAATCTGGCCCATGTCGGCTCCAATTAGATCTTCAATCCACCATCACATGATGGAAATCATTTCATGCGGATGTGGGGTGCCGGCTTCGGCTTTGCAGCCATGCGGGCGGCCACGAGGGATAAAAAGCCCGTGACTATTCCGTTCCTGAGGTGGAACGGGGTACCTTCAGCGATGCGCCGATGGCACGGCGCATCCGTTCGGCGGGGACCGCTTCGTAGCATCGTGATGAAGAGTTGAGCCCACGGGATGATGGCACTGCGGCACATTTTCTCGCGCGTGGAGTTGTAAGGTCAGTCAGTGCACGGGCGCCTCGACGAACGGCATTGCGATTGAGAGACCGCGCCCGAAAGGATCAGCCATGACAAGAACAAAACGCACCATTGCTGCACTTATTGCTCTCGGATTGGCCGCCGCGCCACTTGCTGTAAACGCACAAACATCGGGGACGGGTACACCAGGCAGCACGAGCGGACGCACCGGAGCGCCGGTGCAGCAAGGGACCATCGGAAGTTCCGGGCTGACCGTCGGGACGGTGACGGCGCCGTCGATCGGAACGTCCAACCAGCCCTCCGTCGGCGTAACAAACTCAGTCCCCACCTGGAACAACACGAATCCTCGAACGAAGTAGAAACCGCGGTCGGCTGACTTACGCCGGCGCGCGCTCTCTCTGCCCCGGGACTGCTGCGAGCAATTCGCGTGTATAGGCATGCTCGGGCGCGGCGAACAGCTGCGCGGTCGGCTTCAGCTCGACGATGACGCCGCGCTGCATCACGGCGATGCGGTCACAGATTTGCGCTGCGACTCGCAGGTCGTGGGTGATTAACAGCATCGAGAGGCCGAGGCGGGCCTTGAGGTCTTCGAGCAGCCTTAGGACCTGCGCCTGCACGGAGACGTCGAGCGCGGAGACGGCCTCGTCCGCGACGATGATCTCGGGCTCGAGCGCGAGCGCGCGCGCAATGCCGATGCGCTGGCGCTGGCCGCCGGAGAATTCATGCGGATAGCGTTCGAGCGCGCCGGCATCGAGCCCGACCATCTTGAGGAGATCGCGGGCGCGGTCGAACGCCACTTTCGGATCGGTGCCGGCCGCGATCGGGCCGTCGGCGATGATATGACCGACCTTGCGGCGCGGATTGAGCGAAGCGAACGGATCCTGGAAGATCATCTGGATGCGAGGGCGCTCGGCGCGTAGCGCCTTGCCCGCGAGCTTTGTGAGATCGGTCTCGCCGATCCGCACGGTGCCGCGGTCGGCCTCGATCAGCCGCATCACAAGGCGGGCCACCGACGATTTGCCAGAACCGGATTCGCCGACCAGGCCGAGCGTCTCGCCTTTGAGGATGTTGAAATTAACCCCGCGCGCGGCATCGACGCGGCGGTCCTCGCGAAACCAGCCGCCCGAGGTGACGTAGGTCTTGTCCAGTCCGATCACCTCGACCGCCTTGGCCTGGTCGTCCAGGGGGCTGCGGGCGGGTGGGTCCATCGAGGGCACGGCGGCGAGCAGCGCCTTGGTGTAGTCGTGTTGCGGCGCGTTGAAGACCGCCGAGGCGGGGCCTTCCTCGACCACCTTGCCATGGCGCAACACCACGACTTGGTCGGCGATGTCGGCGACCACGCCGAAATCATGGGTGATGAACATCACCGCCATGTTGCGATTGCGCTGGAGGTTGCGGATCAGTTTCAGGATCTGCGCTTGCGTGGTGACGTCGAGCGCGGTGGTCGGCTCGTCCGCGACCAGCACCGCCGGTTCGAGCGCGAGCGCCATCGCGATCATGGCGCGCTGGCGCTGGCCGCCGGAGAGCTGGTGCGGATAGGCGCGCACGATGCGCTCGGGGTCGGGGAGGCCGACTTCGCGCGCCAGCGATAGCGCCTTTGCGCGCCGCTCCCTCGGCGTGAGCAGCCCGTGCGCCTCGAACATCTCCGCCATCTGGTCGCCGATCCGCATCAACGGATTGAGCGCGGTCATCGGTTCCTGAAAGATCATCGCAAGCCGGCGGCCGCGCAGATCGCGCCAGCATTCGTCGTCGAGTTTGAGCAGGTCGCGTCCTTCGAACTGGATCTCGCCGGAGGTGACGGTGACCGTGTCCGGCAACAGGCCCATCAGCGCATGCGCGCACATCGACTTGCCGGAGCCGGATTCGCCGACCACGCAAACGATCTTGCCGGGCCGCAAATCGAGCGAGATGCCGTCGACCGCGAAGGGACGCTCGGCGCCCTTGGGCAATGCGATCCGCAGATTCTTGACGGAGACGGCGGGCGGTGCGGTCATGATCAGCGGCCCTCCCGCGACAGCCGCGGATTGAGCGCGTCGTTGAGGCCTTCGCCGATCAAATTGAGCCCGAGCACCGAGATCAGGATCGCGACGCCGGGAAACACGGTGATCCACCAGGCCTGGCGGATCACGGTGCGGCCGGCACCGACCATGTAGCCCCAGGAGATCAGATTGGGATCGCCGAGGCCGAGGAACGCCAGCGAGGATTCCAGCAGGATCGCGGTCGCCACCATCAGCGAAGCCAGCACGATCACCGGCGACAGCGTGTTCGGCAGGATTTCGCGCAGGATGATCCAGGTGTTGCTCTGGCCCGTGACCACCGCGGCCTGGACGTACTCCCGCGTGCGCAACGACAGCACCTCGCCGCGGACGAGGCGCGCGACCGGCGGCCAGCTTACCAGCGCGATCGAGGCGACGATCGAATAGATCGAGGGCTGCAGGATCGCGACCAGGACGATCGCGAGCGCAAAGCTCGGAATGGTTTGGAAGAACTCGGTGAAACGCATCAGGGCGTCGTCGACCCTGCCGCCGAAATAGCCGGCCATGGCGCCGATCGGAACGCCGACGACCAGCGCAACCAGGGTGGAGACCATGCCGACGAGCAGCGAGACGCGTGCGCCGAAGATCATGCCGGCGAACACGTCGCGGCCGAGTGCATCGGTGCCGAGCGGCACGGTCGCGAGCGTGAACGGCGGCAGGAACGGCCGCTGCACCATGCGCCAGGGCGAGTTCGGGAACAGCATCGGACCGAACAAGGCGACTGAGATCGCAAGGAGCAGGATGATGAGCCCGATGACGCCGCTCGGGCTCCTCAACATCGATTTCCAGAACTGTTTCATATGGAGAATTCGATGCGCGGGTCGACCAGGCGATAGACCAGGTCGGTGATGAGGTTGAAGATCAGGACAATGGCGGAGCAGATCACGAAGACCCCGAGCAGCAGATTGTAGTCGCGCTGGAGCAGGGCGTCGTACATCAGGCGTCCGATGCCGGGCCAGGCGAACACGGTCTCGGTGATGACGGCGCCGCCGATCAGGGTGCCGGAGTGGACTCCGGCGAGCGTCACGACGGGCAGTAGCGCGTTGCGCAGGACGTGGCGACGCTGGATCACGGCGTCGGACAGGCCTTTGGCGCGCGCGGTCTTGACGAAGTCGAGACGCTTCACTTCGAGCATCGAGGCTCGCGTCATGCGCGTATACGTCGCCATAAAAAACAGGCCGAGCGTCATCGCCGGCATAATCAGGTGCCTTGCGACGTCGACCACATGGGCAGGGCCGGAAAGGTTGGCGCCGACCGTCTCGTAGCCGAAGCTCGGCAGCCAATCCATGGTGACCGAGAACAGCAGGATGCTCATGAGCGCCACCCAGAAGATCGGCATGGCGTAAAAGATCAGCGCAAAGACGGTGATCGCGGTGTCGAGAAAGGTTCCGGCAAAGCGCGCGGCGAAGGTGCCGAAGAGAATGCCGAGCACGAGCGAGATCGCGAAGGCCGTCAGCGTCAGCAGCAATGTCGCCGGCAGCCGCTCGCCGATCAGCTTCGCGACCGGCGCCTGCTGGCGGAAGGAGAAGCCGAGGTCGAGGGTCACGATGCCCTTGACGTAGATGAAGAGCTGCTCGGGCAGCGGCTTGTCCAGGCCGAACTTCTCCCTGAGCTGCTGGACGAAGATCTGGTCGCTGGCGCCGGCCTCGCCCGCCATCACGACGGCGGGATCGCCGGGCGCGAGCCGGATCAGGAAGAAATTGAGGACGACGATCGCAAGCAGGACGATCACGCCCTTCGCGACACGCTGAGCGACAAAGGAGAGCATCTAGAGGATCATATCGGTGGTGTGACCTGGAGCGACAGAGACGGAGCGCCCACCTCTCCCCGCAAGCGGGGAGAGGTGACGGAGGTAGCCCTCACTTGTCGAGCCATGCATCCTTGAAGCCGTCGTTGACTCCGATCCCGGTGGTGATCAGGTTCTTGACCTTGCAGCGCATGATGGTCGGGAATTGCAGCTCGAGCATCCAGGCCACCGGCACGTCCTCGACCAGGATCTTCTGCGCCTTCTCGTAGATCTCCTTGCGCTTGGAGTCCGGCGTTGCCACCGCGCCCTCGGCGAACAGCTTGTCGATCTCAGCGTTGGAGTAACCCTCGACGTTGTTGAACACCTGGCCCTTGGCAATCGCGCTGGAGACGTAATTGCGGCCGACGCCGAGCGCGGGGTCGCCGTACTGGTAGAGGTAGGTGAAGGCGATGTCGTAGTCCCAGTCGCCGATCTTCTGGTTGCCGCCGGCGACGTCGGTGGCGATGGTCTCGATGTTCATGCCGACGTCCTGGAGGTTCTGCTTCACGGCTTCACCCCAGCGCTGCCAGGTCTCGCCATAGGCGAGCGGCAGAAGGCGGATCTTCTCGCCCTTGTAGCCGGCTTCCTTCAGCAGCGCCTTGGCCTTGGCGGGATCGTAAGGGTACTTCGGCACGTCGTCGGTGTAGTATTTGATGGTCGAGGCCGACGGGCCGGTTGCGACCTTGCCGAGCCCGTTCCAGATCACGTCCTTGGCGAACTCGCGGTCGATCGCAAACATGACCGCCTGCCGCACCCGCTTGTCGGCGAGCGGACCCTGCCGGTTGTTGAGCCACAGCCAGGCCAGCGGCGAGAAGAACTCCCAGCCGGCGCCGGTGACGCAGGTGTCCTTCAGCTTGGAGAGCCGGGGCACGTCGAAATTCTCGACCGAGCCGCCGGGCAGCACGTCGACCTTGCCGGTCTCATACGCCACCGAGCGCGCCGCGGCATCGGGAATGATCTGCCAGTAGATCTCGTCGAGATAGGGCTTGCCCTTCTCGTAATAGTTCGGGTTCTTGACCAGGCGGATGAAAGAGCCCTTCTGCCATTCCTTGAACATGAAGGGGCCGGTGCCGACAGGGGCGTTATTGTAGGGATTGGTCTTCCAGTCGGTGCCTTCATAAAGATGCTTGGGTACCATCGGCATTGAGCCGACCTCGAAGATGCCCAGGAACGGGCCGAACGGCTGCTTCAGCGTGAACACCACCGTGTAGTCGTCGGGAGCCTCGACCTTGTCGACCTGCGCCAGATTGTTGCGGGCACGCGCGTGGGTCTGTTTCAGCATCTCGAGCGAGAACAGCACGTCGGCGGCGGTGAAGGGCTTGCCGTCATGCCAGGTCACGCCCTTCCTGAGCTTGAATGTGTAGGTTTTTGCGTCCTCGCTGACACTCCAGCTCTCGGCGAGCTCGGCCTGCGGTTCGAGCTTGGGGCTGTAGCGAAGCAGGCCTTCGAAAATGTTGCCCGACACCATCTGCACCGGGCCGTTCTGGACCATCGCCAGCATCAGGCCGGGCGGCTCGGGCTGAATCACGGCATTGATCGCTCCACCCGCTTTCGGGTCTTGCGCCAGCGCCGGGGCCGCGAGACCGCAAGCCAGGAGGACACCAAGCAACACTCGTTTTGACATGTCGTATCTTTCTCAAGCGAGACCAGCCGCAAACGCTTCGCACGTCATGGCGCGCAAAGCTATGGCCGGCCCATCCCAGTCCCCATCCGGGATCGAGGCTCACACAGTCTCGTTCGGCGCCGCAAGATGAAAGTCTCGACAGTGTTCGCACAAAAAATGTACAGCGCGTCCTGTTATGGCGTTTGGCAGCCAATCCGGCGCCGCAGCGCCGCGCGATCCGTCCATCTGCGCCGCAAGCGCGACGCGGACCCGGCGTGAGGATCGTCTAGCGCAAGCCCGCCCGCCGGAATCCTTCCAGATAGTGCTCGCGGTCGGCCTCATTGGCCCATGGCAATTGCGTCGAAATCCAGTGCAGCGAGATGTTGGGCTGGGTGCGGCGGAGCTCGCCCAGCGCCATCTCCCCAAGCACGCCGTCTCCGGTCATGCCGGCAGAAACCGCGAGCACGCGGTAGGCGCCGGTAAGGTCGCCGCGATGACGGATTGCCTCGCGCGCGAGCGCGATGGCCTCGGCATAGCGCCGCTCGGTGAAGCGGGCATAGCCGGCGATGCCGTGATAGATCGCCAGGGATGGATCGCGCGGCGACAGCCGCATTGCCCTCTGCGCTGCCTCGAATGAATCCTTCGGCCGCCCGGCATAGGACAGCGCCAGTGCGTAATAGCCCTGCGCCAGCGAGAAGTTCGGATTGAGTGCGAGCGCCTGCTCGAACTCGGACAGTGCGTCGGCAAGTCTTCGCGTCGAGAAGTAGACGCTGCCGAGCGCGGCGTGCGCCCAGGCATCCTCATGGTCGCAGCGCACCGCGGCGAGCGCGGCGGCTTCCGCCGCTGGCGCCACCATGGCAAGCTCGGCCCAGCCGAGATGCACGCCGAACATGTGGTTCGCCGCGAGCACCGACAGCGCCTGGCCGTAGTTCGGGTCGATCCCCACCGCGCGTTCTAGCAGCGCCCGTGCGGTCTCGTGATCCCGCCGCGTCACGCGCCAGTAATGCGACAGCGCCCGCATCAGGAGATCCCAGGCATCCAGGCTCGCGGGGGGCTTGCGATGGGCGCGAAAACTTTCCGCCGCATGGATCTGCGGCTCGATCGCCGCAGCGATCGCATTCGTGATCTCGTCCTGCACGGCGAACACGTCGACCAGCTCGCGGTCGTAGCGCTCGGCCCAGAGATGGCTGCCCGTCGTGGCGTCGTTGAGCTGCGCGGTGATGCGCACCCGGTTGTCCGACTTGCGCACGCTGCCTTCGACGACGTAGCGGACGCCCAGTTCCTCGGCAATCTGCCGGATGTGGACCGCGCGTCCCTTGTAGGTAAAGGACGAGTTGCGGGCGATCACCATGAACCAGCGCTGCTTCGACAGCGCGGTGAGGATGTCCTCGCTGATGCCGTCGCCGAAATAGTCCTGTGCGGGATCGCCGCTCATGTTCTCGAAAGCGAGCACCGCGACCGCCGGACGGTCCGTCAGGACGCGCGGCAGGGCAGCGACGGGCTGCGCGGGCGCAGTCGTGGCTGCCACTTCTTCCCGGACTTCGCCGACGAAACGAAAACCCTTGCGCGGAATGGTCTTGATCAGCCGCTGGCTTGCGCCATCGTCGCCGAGCGCCTTGCGGGCGGCGTTGATCCGGCTGTTCAGGGCGGAATCCGAGATGATCCGATCGCTCCAGATCTGGCTGATCAGGTCATCCTTGCTGACCACACGCGTGCGCTGCGCCACCAGATAGAGCAGGAGATCGAACACCTGCGGCTGCAACGGCACAGCGGCTCCGCTGCAAGTGAGTTCCCGCAGGTCGCCGTCGAGCACGTTGTTTTCAAAGCAAAATCGCACGTTTTTGTCGTCTCAAGCAAAAATCAAAGTCGTCTCAGGCGAAAATCAACCGTCCGCGAAAGTCTTGGGACCTCCGGTGCGGCATGGTGCAGCGACCAATGAAGTGCCGGCGTTTTGGCACAACGGAGCTGTTTATGACCCAAATTGATCATCAGGTTCATCCTATCGGCCCGGTTGCGGGCTCACGCATTTTCAAGTTCATCGCCTTTCTGTACGGAATTGCGGCGTATCTCGTGTTTTTCATCACCATTCTCTACGCCATCGGTTTCGTCATGGGGCTGGTGGTGCCGAAGACCATCGATACCGGGACCGACACGCCCGTGGCCGAGGCCATCATCATCAATCTGCTCCTGATGGCCCTGTTTGCGGTCCAGCACAGCGTAATGGCGCGCCGGCAATTCAAGGCCTGGTGGACGCAGTACGTCCCCAAGCCGGTCGAGCGCAGCACCTATGTGCTGTTTGCGAGCCTGTCATTGCTCCTCCTGTTCTGGCAGTGGCGTCCGCTGCCCACGGTCATATGGGACGTCGCGAATCCGGATATCGCTGTGACGATCGTCACGCTGTCGCTGGCGGGCTGGGTCCTGGTGTTCACCTCGACCTTCATCATCAATCACTTCGAGCTGTTCGGCTTGCATCAGGTGACCAATCATCTCGTCGGCAAGGAGGCGTCGCCGCCGCGATTCAAGACGCCGCTGCTCTACAAGTTTGTCCGTCATCCGATCTATCTCGGCTTCATCATCGCGTTCTGGGCGGCGCCGGTCATGACCGCGGGCCATCTGCTGTTCGCCGCCGTGACCACGGCCTACATCTTCGTCGGCATCGCGCTGGAGGAGCACGACCTCGTCGATCTCTTCGGCGACGAGTACCGGCAGTACAAACAACGGGTGTCGATGCTTATTCCCTGGCGCAAGTCGGTATAGCTTGCGCGTCGTTCCGTCGCGTCCGCCGAAAGGAGGATGCGCGGCGGCGCCGAGGCGCGTAACGGATCGTGCCGGACGCAACCTTCAACGTTTCTCGGGGTGAATCCCCCTCACCCCGACGCTATCAGTGCGAGCAAAGCTCGTCGCGACCCCGCATTCGTTTTTGCCGAGTTCTCGGCAAACAGGAGCGGGGGGAGGAATCTAAACCATCATCAACGGAGACGACCTAATGAAACATGTTGGAAACTGCTTCTGTGGCGCAGTCACGATCGAGGTCACAGGTGCACCGGAGGCGATGGGCTATTGCCATTGCAGCTCGTGCCGCTCGTGGTCGGGCGGTCCGGTGAACGCCTTCAGCCTGTGGAAGCCCGAAGCCGTGCGCATCAGCGAAGGTGCAGAGAATGTCGAGACCTTTGCGAAGACGCCGCTCAGCCAGCGCAAATATTGCAAGAAGTGCGGCGGTCATCTCATGACCAACCATCCGCCGCTCGGCCTGATCGACGTCTTCACTGCCACCATCCCCACCCTCGCGTTTGCACCAGGCGTCCACGTCAATTACGCCGAGACGGTGCTGCCAATGCGCGACGGACTGCCCAAGCTCAAGGATTTCCCGGCCGAATACGGCGGCAGCGGCGAGATGATGCAGGAGTAGCGGCGCCCTTCTCCTCTCCCGCAAGCGGGAGACGAGAAATTAGCTACCTCATCCCCGCGCGCCGCAATCCCTCGAGATAATGCTCGCGATCCTCGTCCCGCAGCATCGGCAGCTCGCGTGTGATCCAGGCCAGCGAGATGCCGGGCTGGGCGCGGCGCAAGCCTTCCAAGGCGGAAGCCGCGCGCGCGGAATCCCCTGACATACCGGCGGCGGCCGTCAGCACGCGATGCGCGCCGACGAAATCGGCGCGCTGCCGCATCGACTCGCGCGCCATCTGTGCGGCGCCTTCGTAATCGCGGCCGATGAACCGGGCATAGGCCGCGACGCCGCAATAGATTGCTGCGAGCGGGTCGCGCGGGCTCAGCCGCAGCGCGCGGCGCGCCGCGACATCGCCGTTCTGCCATCGTCCCGCGTAGCACAGCGTCACGCCATAGAAGGCGTGCGCCATCGCAAAGTTCGGATTGAGGTTCAGCGCCAGTTCGAACTCCGCCAGCGCGTCGTCGAAGCGGCGGCGGAATAGATAAGCATACGCCAGACCATGATGAGCCCAGGCATCTTCGCGATCGGCCTCCACCGCCGCGAGCGCGGCGCGCTCGGCGACCGGCACGGTCGGGGCCATGTCGGACCAGCCCATATGCGCGCCGAAGATGTGGCTGGTTGCGAGCAGGCCGAGTGCCTTGCCATAGGCGGGATCGAGCGCGACGGCCTCTTCGAGCAGTCCTTGCGCGGCGGCATTGTCCTCGCGGGTGATGCGCCAGTAATGCGACAATGCGCGCATCACAAGGTCCCAGGCATCCAGGCTTCCCGGCGGCTTCTGCTGGGCGCGAAAACTCTCGGCGGTATAGAGCTGCGGCTCGATCGCGGCGACGATCGCCTCGGTGATCTCGTCCTGCACCGCGAAGATGTCGGCAAGCTCGCGGTCGTAGCGTTCGGCCCAGAGATGGCTGCCGGTCGAGACGTCGTTGAGCTGCGCGGAGATACGCACGCGATCGCCGCTCCGCCGCACGCTGCCTTCGAGCACGTAGCGCACGCCGAGCTCGCGCGCGACCTCGTTCATGTGCACCGCGCGGCCCTTGTAGACGAAGGAGGAGTTGCGCGCGATGACGAAGAACCAGCGCAGCTTCGACAGCGCGGTGATGATGTCCTCGCTGATTCCGTCCGAGAAATAATCCTGCTCGCGGTCGCCGCTCATGTTGGTGAAGGGCAGCACCGCGATCGCGGGGCGGTCCGGTAGCGGCAGCGGGGCCCGTAGAAGCTTCGCTTCGAAATCGGATTCCGGCGCGGTTGCCCCACGCTTGGTTTCGACGTCGCCGACGAAACGAAAACCCTTGCGTGAGATGGTGCGGATCAGCGCCTGGCTCGCGCCGCTGTCTCCGACCGCCTTGCGTGCCGCATTGATCCGGCTGGTCAGCGTGGATTCGGAGACGCTGCGCCCGTGCCAGATCTTGTCGATCAGCTCGTCCTTGCTGACCACCCGATCGCGGTTCTCCATGAGGTGGACGACGAGATCGAAGACCTGTGGCTCCACGGCAACGGGAACCTGCTCGCGGCTCAGCTCGCGCAAGTCGGTATCGAGCAGGTGATCCCGGAACAGAAACTGCACGTCGAAAACTCAGACCTCAAGGCAACATCGGGCAATAATGAAAGCAAAACGGATTTCGGCTGATGTCTGTGAGTCCGCCGAGGGGCCTGCCCGGTTCACCACGATCGCGTGATGGCAGGCATGCAGTTTACGGGGAGGAATGCAACCTGGATTAGAATAAAGCCGTTTCGGCCGGATTGTCGCGATTTCCTCACGTCGTTGCGAGCAATCCAGCCTGCCGCCGCGGAGCCAGCGTGGATTGCTTCGTCGCAAGGGCTCCTCGCAATGACGGTGTTGAGGCAATGGCGTGCGGCAGCTGCCGACGTTGTCCTGGCCTTCGCGACGGCATCGAATGTGTGACGAATAGTGAATGTCCATTGCCGAACAGTTCCGTGTGCGTAAGCTGCCCTCACACAAAACACCAACCACGAAGAAACGCCCATGCCCGCTTTTCATGCCTCGACCACCGTGCTCGATTCCATGCTGTTCCGCGATGCCTTCGGCACGCCGCAGGTGCGGGAGGTGTTTTCCGATATCGCGACGGTCGCGCGCTATGCCGAGGTCGAGGTGGCACTGGCGAAGGCGGAAGCGAGATGCGGAGTGATTCCGCAGGACGCGGCCGATCAGATCGCCGCGCGGACCGATGTTGCCGCGCTGGATTTCGACCTGTTGCGGCAGGAGACCGATGTCGTCGGCTATCCGATCCTGCCGCTGGTGCATCAGATGGTGAAGCAATGCGGCGATGCCGGCCGCTATGTGCATTGGGGTGCGACCACGCAGGACATCATGGACACCGCCGTGGTGTTGCAACTGCGCGCAGGGCTTGAGATCGTCGAACGGGACATCGCGGGCTTGCGCAAGATCCTCGCCGATCTATCGAGGCGCTACCGCGACACGCCGATGGCGGGCCGCACCCATCTCCAGCAGGCGCTGCCGGTCACCTTCGGCTACAAGACCGCGATCTGGCTCGCGATGTTCGACCGCCACGCCGAGCGGATCAGTGAGTTGAAGCCGCGCGTCCTGGTCGGTCAGTTCGCCGGTGCCGCCGGCACGCTGGCCTCGCTCGGCGACAAGGGGTTCGAGGTGCAGGAAGCGCTCTGCGCCGAACTGAGGCTCGGCGTCCCCGCTTCGACCTGGCACGTCGCACGCGACGGTTTTGCCGAGGCCGTGAATTTCCTGGCGCTGGTCACCGGCTCGCTCGGCAAGATCGCGCTCGACATCATGATCATGGCCTCGACCGAATTCGCCGAGGTCTATGAGCCCTTTGTCAAGGGACGCGGCGCTTCCTCGACCATGCCGCAGAAGCGCAACCCGATCTCCTCGGAACTCATGCTCGCGGCGTCCAAGGCGGTGCGCCAGCATGCCGGCCTCATGCTGGATGCCATGGTGCAGGATTTCGAGCGCGCCACCGGGCCCTGGCACGCCGAATGGATGGCGATCCCCGAGAGCTTCGTGCTGACCGCCGGCGCGTTGCACCAGGCGAAATTCGCGCTCGCCGGCCTCATCGTGGATGAAAGCAAGATGAACGAGAATCTCGCCGTCAGCCGCGGTCTGATCGTGGCCGAAGCCGTCATGATGGGGCTTGCGCCGCAGATCGGACGGCAGGAGGCCCATGACGTGGTCTATGATGCCTGCCGGCTCGCCAATGAGAAAGGTCTTACGCTGGCGGACGCGCTGTCTTCCGACGCCCGCGTCTCTGTCAGAATCGACCGTGCCACGATCGAGGCGCTGACATCACCGAAAAATTACCTCGGCCTTGCTCCCGCCATGGTCGACCGGGTGCTGAAATCGGCAACGCGTTGAAAACCAAAATGCGCGAAACTGCGTATCTTTGGGGTGTCGCAAGGCACTCGCGCACTTGTGTCTCGCGATGCTAGACTTAAATTGAGCAAGAGACGTTCGGCAGAGGACCCGGCATGACTGATCAACGCATCACCTCCACTCCCATCGATCCCGTGAAGCTCGACCGGCTGGCCGAGGTGGCGGTGAAGGTGGGCCTGGGCTTGCGGCCGGGCCAGGATCTGCTCTTGACGGCACCTGCGATCGCGTTGCCGCTGGTGCGGCGGATTGCCGTGCATGCCTACAAGGCCGGCGCCGGCATCGTGACGCCCATTCTCTCCGACGAAGAGATGACGCTGGCGCGCTACCGCCACGGCCACGACGACAGCTTCGATCGCGCCGCCAACTGGCTCTACGAGGGCATGGCCAAGGCGTTCTCCAACAACACCGCCCGTCTCGCCATCGTCGGCGACAATCCGATGCTGCTGTCGGGCGAAGATGCTTCCAAGGTCGCGCGCGCCAGCAAGGCCAATTCCATGGCCTATCAGCCGGCGCTGGAAAAGATCGTCAATTTCGATACCAACTGGAACATCATTGCGTATCCAAGCCCATCCTGGGCAAAGCAAGTCTTTCCGAACGATCCTGAAGAGGTCGCGATCGGCAAGCTCGCGGACGCGATCTTCGCGGCGTCCCGCGTCGATCGCGACGACGCGCCGGCCAATTGGGCGAGCCACAATGCGGTGCTGCGCGAGCGCACCAACTGGCTCAACGGCCAGCGTTTCCGCGCGCTCCAGTACTCGGGACCGGGCACTGACCTCACCATCGGGCTCGCCGACGGCCATGAATGGGAAGGCGGCGCTTCGCTCTCCAAGAACGGCATCAGCTGCAACGCCAATATCCCGACCGAAGAGGTCTTCACCACGCCGCATTGCCGGCGCGTCTACGGCCATGTCGTGAGCTCGAAGCCGCTGTCCTACCAGGGCACGCTGATCGACAAGATCGCGGTGCGTTTCGAGGACGGCAGGATCGTCGATGCGAAGGCTTCGCGCGGCGAGGAGGTACTGAACAAGGTGCTCGATACCGACGAGGGCGCGCGCCGTCTCGGCGAGGTGGCCCTGGTGCCGCATTCCTCGCCGATCTCGCAGAGCGGACTGTTGTTCTACAACACGCTGTTCGACGAGAACGCTGCCTCGCACATCGCGCTTGGCCAGTGCTACTCGAAGTGCTTCGTCAACGGCGCGCAGCTCACGCCGCAGCAGATCGCCGCGCAAGGCGGCAACCAGAGCCTGATCCATATCGACTGGATGATCGGCTCGGCCGAGACCGACATCGACGGCATTCTCGCCGACGGCAGCAAAGTGCCGGTGTTTCGCAAGGGCGAATGGGCGAAGTAACTACGCAGCCGGGTTGCGCAGCATCGGGCTGTTGTCGATGCTGAAGCGGTTGAACAACGTCGTGAACGGGCTGCCGTCGGTGGCCCGCACGACGGCGTCGGAGGCCGCCACCGCATCGTAGAGCGCACCGACCGGATCATTCGCCTCGGGCAGGTCGAGGCCCCTGCGGATTTGCTCGGGGGCCTCGTTGACGTCGTCCTCGTCGTCGAGTGTCGCCTCGAGCGCATCCGCCGCCCGAAGCATCTCATGGAGGTCACCGCCGATCTGCCCGGGGCTTTCGATGCCGTCAACGGTGAACCAGGGCTCCTCTTCGGTTGCGAAGGAGACATCGAGGCTGCCGAGCCAGGCGACGACCTCGCCATGAGCTTTGAGAACCTCCGGGGTGAGGGGCATCGGCATGGCTCCTTCAGATGCTTCGCGCACTTTGTCGCACCCCGGAAAAGAAGGGTTCATGTGCTCGAAATTGCAGGGAAATTGCGACGTTAACCGTTTCGCGTCTGCAACTTGCGGCTGATTGTCGGGCCCTGCGTAAGAAAGAATTAAAAATCGGCTACTAGCGTTCCCGCCATCTTTGAACAATCCGGGCCGAGATCCGGGCAGGTCATATTTTATCCCCCGAGGAAACAGATGTCGCGCACATTGATTGAAATCAGTCATTGCAATGTAGATCTCGAGCTGCGGCCGATCGAGCCGTCCTGGATTATCGAAGGCAATCCGGTGTCGCGCTCGCACATCCTGTCCACCAGCGCCGACGGCACCGCTTCGACCATCATCTGGGCCTGCACCGAAGGGCGCTTCAACTGGTACTACGATATCGACGAGACGATCATGATCATGGAAGGATCGATCGTGCTCGAAAGCGACGGCATGCCGCCGAAGCGCTACGGCCCGGGCGACGTCATCTTCTTCCGCGACGGCGCGCATGCCAAATGGCATGTCGAAGGCCACGTCAAGAAGATCGCCTTCTGCCGCAAGACCAATCCCGTGATGATCGGCTTCCTGATCCGCGTCGTCAACAAGCTCAAGAAGATCTTCGTCGCCACCGGCGAGCGCCGTCCGGCCTCGCTGATGGGCGCAAATTAGAGTTCAAACAGTTCAAGGACGCTTCCCAGCGGTCACGACGGAACAGGGGCCGGGATCAACATCCCGGCCCCTGTTCTCGTCATGGTGCCAATCCCTTTAAGGCAAATCGAGCCGGTAGAAATTGCTCGCGGTCTGCGAGAACAACGCCGTCTTCTCGGTCTCGCTCAGGGGCGCCGCGATACGCTTGAACGTGTTGAAGATCACCTGGTAGCTGCACTGGCCCTTGTCCGGCGGGAAGTTGCTCTCGAACATCGCGCGCTCGGGTCCAAACGCCTCGATGCAGGTTTCGATGTAAGGCCGCCACGCCGCGGCAAGCTCCTTGGATGATGGCGGACTCGCGCGCAAATGGAAGTCGTAGCCGAGCAGGCACATCGCGAGCCCGCCGAGCTTCACCACCACGTTCTCGCATTTGGCGATCTCCCGGATCGAGGCGCGCCATTGCGGAAACACCTCCTCGCGTCGCCCCGCAAAGCGGCCGATTCCGGCCGGGCCGCCGCAATGGTCGAGCACGATCCTGGTGTCGGGAAATGCGCGGGCGAGCTCGGTCAGCTCGCCGATTTGCGGATGGAACAGCCGAGCGTCGAAGCTCAGGTTGAGCGGCGCGAGGCAGGCAAAGCCCTTGCGGAAGGTCGGGTCCTGCAGCAATCCCTGCGGCCGGCTCGCATACATGCCGGCGACAGCAGGATCCTGGTCCCAGGCCGAGGAATGCCGGATGCCGCGGAAGCGACCGTTGCCCGCCGCGATCTCGGCCTCCAACACGGGTTGTGCGGCATCGCCGAGCAGCAGATTGACGTGGCTGACGATGCCGGCGCAAATCGCGGCCTTGCCGTAACCGCCGCTGGCGCTCATCGCGGCGACGCCATTGGCGAACTCGACTTCGCCCACCGGCCGGAACGCCTCCGGCCCGTGCGCGCGATACATCGAGCGGCAATCGACATAGACGGTGGCGATGACGTTGTGGCCGGAGGCGATATCTGCCGCCATCTCCTCGATCAGATAGCGGTGCCCGCGATTCCAGAGATGGTGATGGGGATCGACGATCGGCCGTGAGGGATCGATGATCTCCTCCTGATGCAGCGCGAGCCAGTCCTCGCGCGGCTCGACGAATAGCCCGCTCGTGTTGGCGGGCAAACCGCTTGCAGCCATCGGCGTGCGCTCCCTTGATGTATGCTTCTTGTTTTGGGAGCCTAGCACCTCGTCCTCGCATGCACCAACGCGCGTTGCGCAATCGCGCCCGTCATCGCGGTACAGCGGCGCCGGCGTCAACCCTTGCGCCGCTTCGCCCTCACATCGACCACCAGCCGCCAATCGGTTGCGGTGGCCGGCTTGACCTCGCCGAGCCAGTGGAAGAAATCCTCGGTGACTTCCGTAAAACTCCAGCGCGTCAGGTCGCCAGCTTCGGTCGTGCCTTCCTGCACGATGTCGGCATCGCGTGGACGGCCGATCTGCTGGCGGAATATGCAGCGGCCGGGATCGAACCATGAAATCCGCCAGGCATCGATGGTCGGATCGTAGACCCGCAGCGTCGTGCCGTACCAATTGCCGGCGATCGGCAAGGCCGGGCTGCCGGCCGGGCGCGGAATGATCCAGACGTCTTGCACGGCGCGGCCCTCCAGCACCCAGCCGAAATGGATTTCGCCGGGCGCGGTGTGTTTCGTTCCATCGGGTCCATGGGCGGTGATCTCGGCGTCCCAATCGCCGACGAAGCGGCCATAAAGCTGGAGTGCCGCCGCGTGCTGGGGGTTCGGTCCGTCCGCGTGCAATAATCTCGCAAAGTCGGTCATGTCGATCTCCCTTTGCGGGAGATCAGCACGACCGGCCGGCAGCCGACTTGGAGAAAATTGCGTCACACCCCGTCGAGGATGATCACCGTCGGCTTCGACGGCAACGCATCTCGGGACATCCGGAAACTTCGTTCCATGCGCCGGTCGATCTCGAACTGCTGGCCGATGCGTTGCATGAAATCGTCGAGCGGGGTGGCGAAGCGGTGCATCGGCAGCACCACCGAGGCGCGCAGCCGCTTGGTGATCTCGGAGACGCCGTCGAGCGACATGGTGTAGGTGCCGTCGATCGGCACCATCACGATGTCGAGCCGCCCGATCTGGGCGAAGTGGCTGTCATCGAGCTTGTGGTGAAGATGGCCGAGATGGCCGATGCAGAGGCCCGCCACCTCGAAGATGAAGATGGAGTTGCCGTCACGGATCATGTCGGCGCCGGCATCGTCGCCGAAATAGCGACGGATGTCGGTCGTGACGTTGCGGATGAAGGTGTCGCCGATGCGCTCCGACACGATGGCCGGCTTGCCGTCCTCGCCCCAGCCATGCAGCACACGAGGAATGCGCTTGTCGGGATATAAAGAGTAGTGCGTGCTGTGGGCCCGGTTCATGGTGACGACATCGGGCAGCCGGCCCACCTGGTAGGCCCCGCTATAGTCGGTGGCGATGCGTAAGCCGCCGGGCGTGTCGATGAAATAGGTGGAATGGCCGGCATAGGTGATCTCGACCTCGGGCGCAGCCGCCGCCTGCCTGAACGCGACCGACATGAGGCGCGGCGCAGCATTCGCCATCGCCAAGCATTCGCTGCGCTGCGACTGCTGGGCGATGGCAGGTGAGAGGAATGCGCCGAACAGCGCCAGAGCGGCCGAAACCAGTCGTCGCATGAATTCATCCCCGATGACTTCAGGGGAAAGTCTAGCTTGCAATGCAGCGCGTGGCCAACAGCGCGCGATCAACAGCGCGTCAGTGTCGCACCGTCACGCCGCCCTATGATTCGCGCCTTTACTACTCCCGCCGCGGGCTGAACTTCCAGGTGAGGGCGACGAGGCTCGCGGTGATCAGGCTGCTGACGAGGCCGACGATGGGCAGCGTGAGCACCAGCGCGGCGCTGGCAGCCCAGCCGATCGAGGAGAACGCCTCGGCAAAGGTCGCAAGCCGCGACGAGGTCTGGCGGCGGCGGAATTGGCTGCGCCGGGCTTGCACCCGGAACCAGAGCTGGATTGCGGTGGCGGAGGCCGCACTGACGATGACCGCACCGGCGCTGACCGCGGCCTGGAACGCCGAGGCGAAAGCGAGCGCCGCGATCAGCGGGCAGAAGATGACGCCGATCGCGATCAGCACCACCTCTATCTTGGCGCGGATGACGCTGGACGGCGGCAATGGCGCGGTCGCAACCAGGTCGGGCGCGTCCTCGCCCGAGAGCGTCAGCCAGGCAAGCCCGCCGGCGAGTTGTCCCGCCGCCATGACGATGACGGGCGTGATCAGCGTCAGCGCCGCGGAGCTGTCGGCAAAGTTGCGCCAGAGCAGCAATGCCGGCGGCACCAGATAGAGCAGCTGCATCAGCGTCTGCGAGATCAGCCAGGGATCGCGCCAGAGCAGCGAAAATTCCTTGCGCCGTAGGGCATGCTGCCGCGATCCGCCGCGGAACGGGCGCTCCTTCGCGCTGCGACGGCCGGACGCGCCATAGGCGGCGGCATCGATCGCCGTGTCCGCAAAGCGGCCCGAGAAGATCGCCATGACGCCTCCGAGCAGCACGAGGCCGAGCGCCAGGAGCAGCAGCAGCGCTTCGGCATCCCCCATCGCCGCCCGCGCCGGCCACCACCAGATGCTGTCGGCATCGGGCGCGTAAGCGGCCAAGCTACCCGAGGTCAGGATGGTGAAGCGCGACAGCGTGCCGTAGGACATGATCGCCGCCACCTGGAGCGCGATCACGAAGCCGGCGCCGATGATGGCGGCGAGGATCTGGGCGACGAACCGTGTCCGCGCCGGACCGATCAGGCGGAACAGCAGGATGGTGACGGCGATCGCGATCGCTGCGGCCGACAGGCCCATCGCGACGACGACGCCGAACGCTGCAAGCCAGCGCGCGCCGCCCCCGAACACCAGCACGTCGATGAAGGGTGTCGAGAACAGCAGCGCCATCACCGTGATGGCGAGCGCGATCGCGGCGATGCGCACCGAGAACAGATTGGCCAGCGTCGCGGGTGAGGACATGATGAGGTCGAGATCGGCGCGTGCGTAGAACACCCGCGTCACCGATTCGATCGCCTGTGACAGCATCAGCGTCCAGGCCAGAAAAATTGTCGCCGAAATCACGATCAGCGAGGATTTGTCGAGCGGCAATTGCAGGTCGGCGAAGCGGCCGATCACCGCCCAGGCCGGGACGTGCAGCAGCGCCGCGAAGAACAGCAGGCCGATCACCGCGGCACGCGTTCGATTGCGCCGCCCGCCGGTCATCATGGCGAGCCATTCGCGCCAGGCGAGCCGGAGCTCGTGGCGGGCGAACCAGGACAGCGCGGTGGCCGAGCTCATGCGGCTTCCTGGAGGGTCACCAGCGCGATGAAGAGATCTTCCAGGCTGGTATCGGCGTGCCCGTTTTGCTGCCGGAGCTCAGTCAGCGTGCCCTCGGCAACCAGGCGGCCGGCTGCGATCACGCCGATGCGGTCGGCCATGCGTTCGGCGACCTCGAGGATATGCGTGGTCATGATGACGGTGCAGCCGGCGCGGACGCGCTCGCTCAGGAGTCCCTTGACATGGCGGGCGGAGACGGCGTCCAGTCCCGTCAGCGGCTCGTCGAGGATGATGAGGCGGGGATCGTGCACCAGGGCGCCGGCGAGGGCGACCTTCTGGCGCATGCCCTTGGAAAAGCCCTCGCAGCGTTCGTGCCGGTGCGGCTCGAGCCCGAGCGAGTTCAGGAGCTCCGCGGCGACCGGTTCCGAGGCCGATGGTGCGATGCCCCACAGACCGGCTACGAACTCGAGATATTCGAGCGGCGTGAGCTTGTCATAGATCATGGGCTCGTCGGAGACCCACGCCATCACCTGCTTGGCGGCGACGGGGTTTTGGAGCGCATCGATGCCGAAGATGGAGACCGAGCCGGCATCGGGCCGCAAAAGGCCTGCAACCATGCGCAAAGTGGTGGTCTTGCCGGCGCCGTTGGGGCCGACCAGCGCATAGAATTCGCCGGCATGGATGGTGAGATCGAGGTTATCGACCGCCAGACGGTCAAAACACTTCGTTAACCCCATGACTTCGAGCGCCGAGTCGTCCCGCTTCATCACGGCCACACCTTGCGGTTTTGCATCGCTCGCGACCATGCCCCGAAGATGTTTCGGCACCGTGAATCGCGCTGCCGCAAATTCCGTCATCCGGATTGGACTAATGGCAAGTCACCGTTTGTTGACAGCGCTTGGCGGTTCAGGCTGAATTGGTGAAGGGACGAATGGCGCGAACGCAGCGAAACGACTGCGTAGCGACTGAACACAAGATGCGGCAAGGCGGTCAGGAAGAACCGCCGGTTGTATCGGGAGGATGCGCGACGATGCTGGATTTCGTTCAGCAGCTGGTCAGCGGTGTTGCGCTCGGCTGCGTCTACGGCCTGATCGCGCTCGGCTTCGTGCTTGTCTACAAAGCCACCGAGGTCGTCAATTTCGCCCAGGGCGATTTGATGATGCTGGGCGGCTTCTTTGCCTTCACCTTCATCGGCATGATGGGGCTGAACTACTGGATCGGCTTTGCCGGTGCGGTGGCGGCGATGGCGCTGTTCGGCATGCTGGCCGAGCGCGTGGTGGTGCGGCCGATCCTCGGCTATCCGCAATTCTCCATCATCATGGCCACCATCGGGCTCGGCTATTTCCTGCGCTCGATCGCAGGCATGATCTGGGGGACCGATGATCTGAAGATCGAGACGCCGTTTAGCCAGGGCGTGCTGCGCATCGGCCCGCTGGTGCTCGCCTACGACAAGCTCTCGGTGATCGCGGCGACCATGATCCTGTGCACGCTGCTCTATCTGTTCTTCAACAAGACCACGCTCGGCACTGCGATGCGCGCCAGTTCCGAGAACATGCTCGCGGCCTATTACATGGGCATTCCGGTCAAGCGCGTGGTGTCGATCGTCTGGGCGATCAGCGCGGCGGTCGCGACCTGCGCCGGCGTGCTGCTGGCGCCGATCACCTTCATCCATTCCAATGTCGGCCTCGTGCTCGGCCTCAAGGCGTTTCCGGCCGCCGTGCTCGGCGGCTTCGGCTCGATCCCCGGCGCCGTGGTCGGCGGCGTCCTGATCGGCGTCATCGAGAGCATGGCGGGCTTCTATCTGGCCGAGGGCTGGAAGGACGTCGCGCCCTACATCGTGCTGCTCGCCGTGCTCTTGCTCAAGCCCGAAGGCCTGTTCGGCCTTCACGTCCGCAAGAAGGTCTGAACGCATGCGCTTCCTGTTCAAGACCGACTACGAGGACGACATCAGGCTGTTTCCGCATTCGGGCTATTACGTCTCATACGGTCTCCTGCTGGCCGTGCTGCTGATCGCGCCCTATGTGCTCTCCAGCTATCTGATGAGCCAGCTCGTCTTCGTCTGCATCTATGCGACCGTCGGCGTGGCGCTGCTGATCCTGACCGGTTTCACCGGGCAGGCCTCGCTCGGGCACGCGGCGTTCCTCGCGATCGGCGCCTACACGGCGGCGTACTTGCAGACGTACAACGTGCCGTTCCCGGTCTACTTCCTCGCCGCAGGCCTTCTGTCCGGTTGCATTGGCGCGTTGGTCGGCTTTCCCGCGCTGCGGCTCCAGGGCATCTACCTCGTCATCGCCACTATCTCCTTCGCCTTGATCGTCGAGGAGATCCTGGCGCGTTGGGAGAGCGTGACCCACGGCAACGAGGGCATGCGGGTGAAGACGCTGTCGCTGCTCGGCGTTGCGGTGCCGCGCGACAGCCCCACTTTCTATTTCCTCTGCCTCGCCGTGCTGGTGCTGACCATCGTCGGTACGCTCAATCTGCTGCGTTCGCCCACCGGGCGCGCCTTCGTCGCGATCCGCGACAGCGAGACCGCTGCGCGCAGCATGGGCGTCAATGTCGCGCTGTACAAGGTGAAGTCCTTTGCGATCTCCGCGGCGATCACCGGCTTCGCCGGCGTGTTGTTTGCGCACAAGCTCTCCTTCATCTCGCCGGAGATGTTCACGCTCCAACTCTCGATCGAGTTCATCATCGTAATCCTGATCGGCGGCACCTTCAGCCTGCACGGCGCGGTGCTGGGGGCAATCTTCATCGTGATGATCGATCCGTTCCTGACCTACCTCAAGGACGACATGCCCGGCATCATCGCCGGCATTGCAGCGACCTTCGGAGCGGGCACGCAAGCCGCAGCCAATGTCCAGTCCAAGGTCGCGGCCTTTGCCTCGCTCAACGGCCTGAAAGGCGCGATCTACGGCATCATCATCGTATTGTTCGTGCTGTTCGAGCCGCTCGGGCTTTACGGCCGCTGGCTCAAGATCAAACTCTTCTTCCAGCTGTTCCCGCTCTACAAGCGCGCCACCTTCAAGCGGCAGAAGATCTACGTGAAGTCGGAGCGCAACCGATGAGCTATTTTCGCGCCGAGAACTTGTCCCTGCATTTCGGTGGGCTGAAGGCCGTCGATGCGGTGTCGTTCGCGGTCGAGAAGGGCGAGATCCTCTCGATCATCGGGCCCAACGGTGCCGGCAAGAGCTCGATTTTCAACCTGATTTCGCGGATCTACCGCCCGACCTCGGGTCGCATCTTCTTCGAAGACCAGGACATCACGGAGCAGCCGCCCCACGACATCGCAAGGCTCGGCATCGCCCGCACGTTCCAGAACATCGAACTGTTCGAGAATGCGACGGTGTTGTCGAACCTGTTGGTCGGCCGCCACCGGCATTCGACCACGCAGCTTTGGCAGGAGCTGTTGTTCCTGCCGGGCGTGCGCGCCGACGAGAAGGTGCATCGCCGCAGGGTCGAACAGGTCATCGAATTCCTCGATCTCGAGCCCTACCGCGACAAGCTGATCTCGGGTCTGCCTTACGGCGTGCGCAAGGTGATCGAGCTGGCCCGCGCGCTGTGCTCGGAGCCGAAGCTGATCCTGCTCGACGAGCCGTCCTCCGGCCTCAACGTGGAGGAGACCGACGACATGTCGTTCTGGATCCGCGACCTGAAGAGCGAGCTCGGCGTCACCGTGCTCATGGTCGAGCACGATATGTCGCTGGTCAACCGCGTCTCCGACCGCGTCATCGCCCTGAACTACGGCCGGGTGCTGGCGATGGGCTCGCCCGCCGAAGTGCAACAGCACCCCGATGTCGTTGCCGCCTATCTGGGAGCCTGACGCGATGGATGCCGTGGTAACACCAGACATCATCCTGAAACTCTCCAACATCGAGAGCTATTACGGGCCGATCATGGCCATCCGCGGCATCTCGCTCGAAGTGCCGCGCGGCCGCATCGTCACGCTGCTGGGCGCCAACGGCGCCGGCAAGACGACGGTGCTGAAGACGATCTCGGGCATTCTCGATCCGCAGAAGGGCGCCATCGAGTTCATGGGCAAGTCGATTCAACGCATGGAGGCGGACAGGATCGTGCGGCTGGGCCTCAGCCACGTGCCGGAGGGACGCGAGGTGTTCCCGTTCCTCTCCGTGCGCGAGAACCTGATGATGGGGGCCTATCCGCGCAAGGATCGTAACGGCGTTGCGGACGATCTGGAGCGCGTCTACGGCTATTTCCCGCGGCTGAAGGAGCGCATCAACCAGCCGGCCGGACAGCTCTCCGGCGGCGAGCAGCAGATGCTCGCGATCGGCCGCGCGCTGATGAACCGGCCGACTCTGTTGCTGCTCGACGAGCCCTCGCTTGGGCTGTCGCCGATCCTGGTGAAGGAAATCTTCGCGATCATCCGGCGCGTCAACGAGGAGCAGGGCATGTCGATCCTGCTGGTCGAGCAGAACGCCAAGGTGGCGCTGGAGACGGCGCATTATGGCTATGTACTGGAGACCGGCCGGATCGTGATGAACGACAGCTGCGACCGCTTGATGCATTCGAAGGACATCCAGGAATTCTACCTTGGCGCCAAGGAAGCGGGCGCACGAGGCGAGCGGCGCTGGAAAAAGAAGAAGACTTGGCGTTAGAGGAAGACTTGGCGTTAAGGGAAGACTTGGCGTTAGAAAAAGCCTTAAATACCAAAGCCCATCCGCCAATATAGACCGCCGGCAAGGCAGGCAGCGGAGGGGAACGCGACAGGGAGGAGACGTGCATGGCCCGACCGGCGGTGCTGACGGTCGCTGACACGATCGCGAAAAGCTTTTTGCGCGCCGCGGAGACGCGGGGCGACAGGCCGGCTATACGCGAGAAGAAATTCGGGATCTGGCAGCCGACCAGCTGGCGCGAATGGCTGGAGATCTCGAAGGAGGTCGCCTACGCGCTGCATGCCATCGGCTTCAGGCCCGGCGACGTTGCTTCCATCATCGCCAACGCCGTGCCGGAATGGGTCCATGTCGACATGGGCATTCTGTGCGCCGGCGGCGTCTCTTCCGGGATCTATCCGACCGATGCCTCATCCCAAGTCGAATATCTCGTCAACGATTCCCGGACGAAGGTGATCTTCGCCGAGGACGAGGAGCAACTCGACAAGATCCTGGCCTGTCGCGCACGCTGCCCGTCTCTGCGAAAGATCATCGTGTTCGACATGGAGGGCCTCAGCGGCTTCTCCGATGAAATGGTGATGTCGCTCGACGAGTTTCGCGCGCTCGGGCGCAACCACATGGCCGGCCGCGAGGCGCTGTGGCAGGAGATGGTCGACAGTCGTAGCGCAAGCGATCTCGCGGTCCTCGTCTATACATCCGGCACCACGGGTCCGCCCAAGGGCGCCATGCACGCCAACCGTAGCGTCACGCACCAGATGCGGCACGCCAACGATTTCATTCCGGCGCGCGAGAACGAGGACCGGCTGATCTTCCTGCCGCTTTGCCACGTCGCCGAACGGATCGGCGGCTATTACATCTCGGTCGCGCTTGGCTCGGTGATGAATTTTGCCGAGAGTCCGGAGACTGTGCCGGACAATCTGCGCGAGGTGCAGCCGACCATCTTCCTCGCGGTGCCGCGGATCTGGGAGAAATTCTATTCCGCGATCACCATCGCGCTGAAGGATGCGACGCGGTTGCAGCAATGGGTCTACCGCCGCGCCATCGACATCGGCTATCGCATGGTCGATTGCAGGATTGAAGGCAAGCCGCCGCCGCTGCCGTTGCGGCTCGCCAACGGCATCGCTTACCGGGTCGTCTTCCGCAACATCCGACGCATGATCGGGCTCGACCGTTGCCGCATCGCCTTCACCGGCGCGGCGCCAATCGCGCCGGAGCTGATCCGCTGGTATCTCGCGCTCGGCATCGACATTCACGAGGTCTACGGCCAGACCGAGAATTGCGGGGTCGCCACCATGATGCCGGCGGAGCGGATCAAGCTCGGCTCGGTAGGCAAGGCGGTTTCCTGGGGCGAAGTCGCGCTGTCACCCGAGGGGGAAATCCTGATCAGGGGCGACTTCCTGTTCATGGGCTACCTGAACCAGCCGGAGAGGACAGCCGAGACCATCGACCATCGCGGTTGGCTGCATACCGGCGACGTCGGCACCATCGACAATGAGGGCTTCGTCCGCATCACCGACCGGATGAAGGACATCATCATCACCTCCGGGGGCAAGAACATCACGCCGTCCGAAATCGAAAATCAACTGAAATTCTCGCCCTACATCTCGGATTCCGTGGTGATCGGCGACAAGCGGCCATACCTCACCTGCCTCGTGATGATCGACCAGGAGAATGTCGAGAAATTCGCGCAGGACCACGACATCCCCTTCACCAATTATGCCAGCCTGTGCCGCGCGGCGGAGATCCAGGACCTGATCTGGCGCGAAATCGAAACGGTCAATGCCAATTTCGCCCGCGTCGAGACCATCAAGAGATTCTATCTGATCGAACGCCAGCTCACCCCGGAGGACGAAGAGCTGACGCCAACCATGAAGCTGAAGCGCGGCTTCGTGAACAAGCGTTATGCCGCCGAGATCGACGCGATGTATCCGGCGCGGGCGGTGGCTTGAACAATCTTGTTTGAATAACAGGGAAGGAGTGAAGGCCCCACCCTTCGCATCATAAGGGCCCCAAGGAGAGGAGACTTCAATGTCGAGATCGTTGAAAACGTTCGGCTTTGCGGCAGGCGCGGTGGTGCTCACCTGTCTGCCTGCCGCGGCGCAGACCAAGGTCACCAATGAGGGCATCTCGGCCTCCGAGATCGTCATCGGCACCCATCAGGATCTGTCGGGGCCGATCAAGGGCTGGGGTGTGCCAGTCTCGAACGGCATGAAGATGGCGGTCGAGGAGATCAACGCCGCCGGCGGCGTCCAGGGGCGGAAGATTCGGCTTGTCGTCGAGGACAGCGGCTACGATCCGAAGAAGGCCGTGCTCGCGTCGCAGAAGTTGATCGAGCGCGACAAGATCTTCGCGATGGTGGGGCCAATGGGCTCGCCGACCGTGCTGGCGGCGCAGGATATCCTGCTCGACGCCGGCGTGCTTCAGCTCTTCCCGCTGACGGCGGCGGAGTTCACGTTCAAGTTCGATCCCGCCAAGCCGCAGGAGCGGCTGAAGTTCAACAATCTGCTGCCCTATGTCGAGAGTACGCGGGCGGCGCTGAAATACATGATGGAGTGGAAGAACTTCAAGAAACCCTGCATCATGCATCAGGACGACGAGTACGGGAAGAACGTGCTCGACGGCTTCAACCAGCAGCTTACTGCCATGAAGGTGCAGCCGGCCTCGATCACGAGCTACAAGCGCGGTGCCTCCGACTTCAGCGCGCAGATCGCCAAGATGAAGTCCGACAGCTGCGACCTCGTTGTGCTCGGCGCTGTGCTCCGTGAGCCCATCGGCGCGATGACGGAAGCCAAGAAGCTCGGCTGGGAGGTCACCTTTCTCGGCGCGACGCCGACCAACGTGATGGAGGTGCCCATGCTCGGCAAGGAGGCGGTCGAAGGCCTCTATGCTGCGTCCGGATTCGAGATTCCCTATGAGGACACCGCAAAGGGCAAGGTGAAGGACTGGCTGGTCAACTACAAGAAGATGTTCAGCACCGATGCCAACACGCAGGCCATCATTGGCTACAATGCGGTGATGACGTTCGCGTTTTACGCCAACAAGGCGGGCAAGGATCTGACCGGCCAGAAGATGCTGGACGCGCTGGAATCGGGCGACAAGTTCCTCGACATCTTCAACTCGCCGCCGACCAAATTCTCCAAGACCGACCACCTCGCCAACACCATCACCCAGGTGCAGCAGGTCAAGGGCGGCCGCTGGGTTCTGGTGAAGGACAATCTGATGTTTTGATTTCTTCGCCTCTTCCCGCATGCGGGGAGAGGCGGGAATTTGCGCAGCAAATTTCCCGGTGAGGGGGCTCTCCGCGAGTCTAACTGTCACCGGATTCGCTGAAGCAGCCGCTCACCCCAACCCTCTCCCTGCGAAGAGCGGGGAGAGGGAGAGCACACAGCCCTACGATCCCCCACCTGCGGTGCCTGAATTCACCGGGGCCAGTTCGTCTTCCCGGCAGCGCCAGCCATCGGCGGCTTTGACAAATGCAAACGTGCGCTGGATCCGCAGGCGGCGTGTGACGTTGAAGGCGTCCGTGGAGCGCTCCTTGTTGCCGACGCCGGGCTGCGGACGACCCGTTCTGGCATCCCAGCAGGTGCCCGTACAGGTCGTGGCGATCTTGCTGCAGGTGGCGAAGGGCGCCAGCACGGCCATCTCGATCTCGCCCGTGACCTGCGCTTCCTGCTCGCCCACCTGGCTGTCGAGTGCGTAGACGCGGTTGATGCGGAGGAAGTTGCCGCAGGAATTGGCCGCGTGGATTCGCGCGGCGCAGAAATCGACGGCATCGGTGTCGGGCGAGTGGGCTGCGACCTGCCGGCCGAACACCTTCTTCGGATCGCCTTTCGCCGTGCCAATCTCGTCAGCCTTGTGCTTCAGATAGCCGGCGAGACAGTCCTCCGCGGACTCGAGCTCCCCGAGCGGCACGTTCTCCTTGCCAACCAGATTGCATTTGCGATCGCGCTCCCGCGTCCACCGGCCGTATTCGGCGAAGGCAAAGCGCGCCGCGGTCGGATCGAGCTTGCCGATCAGGCCGAGAACCTGGCTGTTCAACTCAGTCTCGGCCAGCGCCAGCGACGGGTCCGCACAGATCAGCGCGCCCGCGGCGGTGTTGGCGGCGAGACAGTCGAAATCCGGATCGCGTACGATCGCTGCGCGCTCATCGGTCACCTTGAGAAGACATGCCTTCACCCGGTCGAAATCTTCGGCGCGGATCGCGGTCTGGCCGACGATGCCGCAACCGAGATTGCGCTGGCGGATCCAGATCGCGTTCTCCTCGATCCCGGGCAGGCGATCGGGCAGGCGGGCAAGCCGCGCCTCGATTCCCGTGCTCAGCTTCTCGGCGGCGGCGGCAAGCTCGGCATCACCGCAGAACAATTGATTGCCGGGATCGCGGATCTGCTGGCAGTTGTTCCTGGCGAACAGCGGCAGCCTGTCGGCGACGGAGCGGTCGGACGGGCTGGATTGCGCGAAGCCTGGAGCCGCCGGCAAGGCCAGCAGCGCAAGCATAGTCAGCACGATGAACCGCATTCCAGTCGCCCCCGCATAGCCGCGGGCATGCTAGCGTCCCGAATCGCGCGGCGAAATGACTTTGTGGGGTAAGCGTACTTTATACCGGGCTACAACAAGATCAACGCGCCTCGGCGGCGATCATCGAGAACCGCACGGGCTCGTCGACATATTTCAACACGGCCGACTGGTAGAGCACGAACAGCGGCTGGTAGCTCCGTGCAGCGTCGTCCTCGACCATTGCCATGCGACGGTTGTCGAGCATCAGCCAGTGGCCGTCGAGCCGTGCAGCGGCAATCGCATGCTCTTCGCCGGCCCTGAGGTCGCGCACCACGACGATGCGGAGATCTTCCGCGGCAATGCCCGCGAGCTTAAGAGCGGCGAGCTTGGCAATGGCATAGTCCTCGCAATCCCCGGCGCCACGCGCGAAGGTCGCGAGCGGCGAGCTCCAGACGTCCTCAGAACCGTCATCGGCGGCGCGGATGCCGAGGTTGATGGCGCGATTGGTTTCGCCCAGCCGGGCGCGGCCGTCACGGCTGCGGGCCTGGTCGACGATCGCGAGCAGTTTCAGCGCAGCGGGCGAAGCGCAATTGTCCCGATCGCCGTCGCACAGGGCGAGCTGCACCATGTCATCGTCGAGCCTGGACCTCAGGGCGAGCCATTTCTGTTGCAGGCTGCCGGCGGAGATGGCGAAGGCGAACACGCCGAACGGCTCGGCGGATTTGCGCACGAGGACGCCGGCTCCCGGCGATAGTAGCGTGCCAGCGCGAAGCTCGGCGGCCGATCCGAGTAGGATCAATCCGCACAGCACAAGGATAGCGCGCCAAGCGCGCGAACGAGCAGCGGTCTCCATCTGACATCCCCTTCCGGCTTCGCCAGGTCCCCCTCGACCTGCACGTGCCGGGCTTTGTTGCTTTCGCGGAGATAGTGCGAGGCGGGCGGTTTTGTTCTGCTTAACGCGCCCGGCCTGGGGTCCCAAAACCGGGCAACAGGCTGAAACGGGCCTGCTCATATTGCGTAAAATTTTACGATTCGCCGGCTAGGAGGGCGGCAGTTGCCGCGAAGAGGGACCAATTGCAGGCAGAAGTTGTTGTGGAACTGATTCTGCGCCTTATGGCTAACGGCTGGCTATTTCGTGAGTTCTGTTAGCTGGATCACAGATTTGGCCCCGTATTTGCCGCAGGGTGGTGCGGGGCACCACGAACAAAAGATGACAGAAGTATCTATTGCCAGATTTCTGCAATAAAATACATGAGGTTACTGAAAATGAGCGAAAATAAGCGCTACTTTACTTATGAGTATTTGAAAGATTACTTTGGCTTCCCTGCAGGTGCCCAGCCGTCCGAGAGCATCGACCGCTTGGTGATGCGAAATCACACAAGCAATAGGTGGTTTCGCTAAGGACTTGGTAATGATATGCAAGTTTAGGCGAGCGATACTTACTTAGATTTTAACTCCTTTTTTGGTGCCCGGATTGAATTACGCTGGCAAATTTGACGCCGCGATTTCCTTGGACGGCTTGGGTTCCCGATCGCCCGCCGATGGCCATGTCGATTCCTTTACTGCGAAGGCACACGGCCACGTGCCCGATGGCGCATTCGTGGTTCCCGACCCGAACCTGATCTTCAACGGCGATTTCAAGCGCGCCGGTCTCGATCTCGTGCTGTCTCATGATGGGCACGATTTCGTCGTTCACGATTATTTCAGGGGCGACAAGCGCGCGGCGATCGCCTCGCCCGACGGCGCGCACCTCACCGGCGACGTCGTCAACGCACTCACCGGCCATGTGCAATACGCGCAGGCCGCCTCAGGCATTGCCGCCGCGCAGGTCATCGGCCACGTCACCAAGCTCTCCGGCAGCGCGACCGCGGTCCGTAACGGCGTCTCCGTCATCCTGAACAATGGCGACAACGTCGAGAAGGGCGACGTGGTCTCGACCGGCGGCGACTCGACGCTCGGCATTACGTTCATCGACGGCACGGTGTTCGGCCTGTCCTCCAATGCGCGGATGGTGCTGAACGATATGGTCTACGACCCCAACGGGTCGAACAATTCCTCTCTGCTCAGTCTGGTCGCAGGCACCATCACTTTCGTTGCCGGTGAGACCGCTAAGCACGGCGACATGAAGGTCGACACGCCGGTCGCCACCATGGGCATCCGCGGTACGGCGGTGCTGAGCCAGATCAACTTCGTCGTTCCCGCTGGCGGCGGCGATCCGCAGCCGCAGGCAAGCTTCCAGGTGCTGGTCGAGCCGAACGGCACGACGGGCTCCTACATCCTGTTCGACAAGGTCACGCTGCTGCCGATCGCGACGGTCAACCAGGCCGGCCAGATGATCCAGATCAGCGGCGGCAACGTCTCGATCTCCAATGCGCTGATGTCGCCGGACATCCAGAAGCTGATCACGGACGTGTTCACGCTGAAGTTCACGGACAACAACAGCAACACCAAGCTGACCCAGAACTTCACCGACTCGATCACGCAGACCGGCAACATTGTCTTCATCAAGACGGATACCGGTGCCACCGCGACCGCGACCTTCACGCATCTCCCTGAGCCGGGATCGCAGGGGACCGGCCATAATCCGTCGACCAGCACCCGCATTCCCGGCCCGCCCGTTCGTCAAAGCCTCGATCTCAACGGCAATGTGAAGACGGCGTTCGAGATGATCGAGCGCGCGGGCACGACCGGCGACACAACTCATTACGATACCATCTCCGGTCGCATCACCTTCGTCGATCAAAACCTGGCCGATCTGCCAACGGTGAGCATAGACCTCGGCGATGCGCCGAACTTTGTCTACAAGAACGCCGGCCAGCAGGATGTCACCGGCGCGCTCTCTGCGCTCCAGAAGCAGGACATCGCGGCAACGCAGATCCAGCTCAGCGTGGCCGCAGCCGCCGGTAACAACAACAACGGCTCGGCGGTCTGGACCTACACGATTCCCGACCACGTCTTCGACTTCCTCGCGGCGGGCGAAACGTTGACGCTGACCTACAAGGTCCGCGTCAACAATAATTTCTCGGTCAATCCCGAAACGTCGACCATCGACATCACCATCACGATCACCGGCACCAACGACAAGCCGGTGATCACCACCAGCGTTCCGACCATCATCTTCGAAGGCGGCACCAGCGTGCCGGGTGGCCCGCTCACCAGCGATGTTCCCACGTCGGGCACGCTGAGCTTCGACGACGTCGATCTCACCGACAAGCATACGGTGTCGGTGGCGTTGAGCAGCGCGACCCTGCCTGACGGCACCGTTCCGCCGGGGCCGCTTGCGGCGTTCCAGAGCGCGATGTCGGTCGCGATCGCGGCGGGCGCCGATAGCACCGGAGACGGCACCGGCACCATCAACTGGTCGCTGGCTGACCTGCCGGTCTATCTCGCCGACTTCATCCCCAAGGGTGAGGTGCTGACGCTGGTCTACACCGTGACGCTCAAGGACGCGCAAGGCGCCACCTCGCAGCAGACCATCACCGTCACGATCACCGGCACCGACGCTCCCGCCGTGGTGTGGATCGCGACCGACAAGCCCGGCGCTCCCTCGGGCGGCTTCTGGAAGGATGCGGCCAACTGGGCAACCGGCACGGTCCCGACCATCAATGACGACGTCATCGTCATCACCGACCAGCTGCATGGGCTGACGCCGTCCTATCCGGTGACGATCGACACGGCAGCCTTTGCCAAGTCGATCACGATGAACGACTACGACACCGCGGTCGGCCACAAGGCGCCGGAAGTCATCAACAAGAGTGCGTTGACGATTGCGGGCGAGATCAGCCTCAAGGCCGATTCGAAGCTCACCAATTTCACGGCAAGCACGATCTCGGTTGGTGGCAAGGCTGAGTTCCTGGACAGCAGCGTCCTCACCAATGCCGGCTACCTGACGCTCAAGGGCGGCGGCGATTTCGCCAACGGCACCACAATCACCAATTCCGGCACGATCGAGCTGTTCGGCGGCACGCTGAAGACGCTCGCCGGAATTAACAATGCCGGCGGCACGCTGAAGGCCGATGCCGGCACGACGCTGATCGTCGACACCGCCACCATCAGCGGCGGCACGGTCACCATCGCCGGCACGCTGGAACTCGACGGCAGCAGCGTCCTCAAGAACGGCACGCTGAACAATTCAGGGGCGGTCAACGTCAAGGGCACGGCGGATTTCGCCCACGAGACCGTCGCAAACACGTCCGGCGGCACGATCAAGGTGCTGGCGAATGGCTGGCTGACGATCGACCAGGGCTCCGGCGTCGCCAACACCGGCAACGTCACGGTGGACGCCACCGGCAAGCTGACGGTCAACGGCGCCACGATCAGCGGCACCGGCACGGTCACCGGCAACGGTGAGATTGATCTCACCGGCGCTGCGGTGCTGAGCGGCAGCATCCTGAACAACAACGCGGTCTTTAAGGTCAGCGGCACCGGCAACGTGCTGGACCACGAGACGGTCACGAATGCGAGCACCGGCACGATCGAAGTGCTGGCGAACGGCGCGCTGACGATCGACCAGGGCTCGACGGTCGCGAATGCCGGTAACGTCACGGTCGATGCCAACGGCAAGCTGACAGTCAATGGCGCCACGCTCAGC
>NZ_JADPIX010000097.1:49661-107784 GCF_023073155.1 Bradyrhizobium sp. 45
GCTCAACGGTGCCGGGACTGTCACCGGCAACGGCGAGATCGACCTGACCGGCGCTGCCGTGCTGAGCGGCGGCATCCTAAACAACAACGCGGCCTTCAAGGTCAGCGGCAGCGGCAACGCGCTGGACCACGAAACGATCACGAATGCGACGACCGGCACGATCGAAGTGCTAGCGAACGGCGCGCTGACGATCGACCAGGGCTCGACGGTTGCGAATGCCGGCAACGTCACGGTCGATGCCAACGGCAAGCTGACGGTGAACGGCGCCACGATCAATGGTGCCGGTACGGTCACCAGCAATGGCGAGATCGATCTGACCGGCGGCGCGGTTCTGAGCGGCGGCATCCTGAACAACAATGCGGCCTTCAAGGTCAGCGGCACCGGCAACGCGCTCGACCATGAGACGATCACGAATGCGAGCACCGGCACGATCGAGGTGCTGGCGAACGGCACGCTGACGATCGACCAGGGCTCGACTGTCGCGAATGCCGGCAACGTCACGATCGATTCCGCTGGCAAGCTGACAGTTAACGGCGCCACGATCAGCGGTACCGGGACTGTCACGGGCAATGGCGAGATCGATTTGACCGGCGCTGCGGTGCTGAGCGGCGGCATCCTGAACAACAACGCGGCCTTCAAGGTCAGCGGCACGGGTAACGCGCTAGACCATGGAACAATCACGAACGCGGGCACCGGCACGATCGAAGTGCTGGCGAACGGTGCGCTGACGATCGACCAGGGCTCGACGGTCGCGAATGCCGGTAACGTCACGGTCGATGCCAACGGCAAGCTGACGGTCAACGGGGCGACGATCAACGGCACCGGCACGGTCACCGGCAATGGCGAGATCGATTTGACCGGCGCTGCGGTGCTGAGCGGCGGCATCCTGAACAACAACGCGGCGTTGAAGGTCAGCGGCACCGGCAACGCGCTGGACCACGAGACGATCACGAATGCGAGCACCGGCACGATCGAGGTGCTGACGAATGGCGCGCTGACGATCGACCAGGGCTCGACGGTCGCGAATGCCGGTAACGTCACGGTCGATGCCAACGGCAAGCTGACAGTTAACGGCGCGACGATCAGCGGTGGTACGATCAACGGTCTCGGCACGATCGATGTCACCGGCGCCAGCAAGATCGATCAATCGGCGACGCTGAGCACCACTGCCGTGACGGTCGAGAGCGGCGTCATCCTGACGCTGGATGACGTGATAGTTGCGGGCACCGCAATCGCCAATCATGGCACGGTCAAGGTCGATGCAGGCAGCAAGCTGACATTGAACGGTGCGAGCCTGACAGGCGGCGCGCTCACCGTTTCGGGCACGCTGAATTCGACCGGCACAACTGCGATTACCGACGCCAACATCTCGAACAACTATCTGATCGAGGCAACCCTGGGCGCGTTGACGCTGCTGGCGACGACCTCCGCAAGCTCGATCGCGAATGGCGGCATCCTCAGGGCCAATGGCGCCGAGCTCGACATCAACGGCGAAGCCATCGCAAACACCGGCACGCTGGCGGCGATCAATCATGGGACACTGAAGCTGATCGGGATGACGGTGACCGACACCGGCAGCGGTAGTGTCTCGGTCGAGTCCGGCTCGGCACTCGATCTTCAGGGCGCGACCATCGACGGCGGCACGGTGACGATTGCCGGTACGCTGGAATCGACCGGCACCAGCGCCATCGACAATGCCGACATTACCAACACCGGCACGATCACGGTCACCAGCGGTACGCTGACGATTGATCCCGCCACGCTTCACGCCATCACCAATCACAATCTCATTCAGGCGAAGGGCGGCGTGCTCGACGTCTCCGGTGAGGATATCTCCAACACTGCGGCTCTTGAGGCAGTCAACCACGGCACGCTGAAGCTGGCAAATCTCACCGTTAGCAACAGCAGTGCTGGGTCGATCACGGTCGACGGCACCTCGAAGCTCTATCTGACCGACGTTTCGATCAACGGCGGCAGCCTGAGCAATGCCGGCAATCTCTACAGCGCCGGCGTCGATACGGTCACGGGCAGCGTCACCAACACTGGCATCATCGAGGTCCAGAGCGGCATTCTCGACCTTGCGGGCGGCATCGCCGGTTCAGGCAAGGTAATCGTCGATGTTGGCGCGACGCTGGAGTTTTCGGGCGCGACCGGTTCGATCCACATCGTCAATTCCGGCTCCATCGTGGGCGCCGGTGGCAATGCGGCGATCCACATCCAGCAGGATACGACCGGTTCGGTGATCAACAATTCCGGCACCATCGGGCCGCCCGCCGCTTCGAGCGTGACCTCCGCGACCGACGCGATCATCGAGATCGGTGGCAGCCTCACGATCAACAACACCGGCCACATCAACGGCAATATCTCGGTCGCCAGCGCGACCTTCAATAACGAGTCCGGCGGCACCTGGACGGTCGCCGGCACGAGCGCCTTCGGCAATGCGTCGTCGATCGTCAATGACGGTGTCATCGATCTCCTCAACGGCGCCTCGATCTCCCTGGGTGGGCCTGGACTCGTCAATCACAGCCACATCGACAGCTGGGGCACGGCGTCGATCTCGGGCACCATCAGCAATACCGGCAGCATCGAGGTCCATGATGGCGAGCTGTCGCTGTTCGGCTTGCTGACCGGCACGGGCTCGGTCACCGTCGATGCCGGTGCGCTGCTGAAGCTCGAAGGCACGGTCGCGCAGACGATCAACCTCGCGGGCGACGGCGCCGCGGTTGAGATCGATACGGATACGTTCGGCGGATCGATCGCGGAGCTGTCGGCGAACGACACGATCGACCTGTCGACGATCAAATACGGGCTCGGCACCAGCGCGGTCTATGTTGCAAACTCCAATCCCGCGACCGGCGGCGTGCTGACGGTGACCGATGCGGACGGCAATCACATCAGCCTGAACCTGGCCGGCGCCGACTACAGCAATGCCCATTTCGCCGGGAGCGACGACGGCACTGGCCACACGCTGATCACGATGACCGATGACCACGCCCCGGCCTTCACCGCCGGCGGCGTGCTGGCGGGGGGCGTCTCCGAGCAGGCGGACGCCACCGGTGACTTCGCCACCTCCGATACCTCAACGCCTGCGACCGGCGCGATTGACTTCACCGACATCGACCTGACCGACCTGCCGTCGGCACAGATCACCGGCCAGGACGTGACCTCGCTTGGCGCCGATCACAGCACTAACCTCACCTCGTCGCTCTCGCTTGACGAGATCGCGGCGCTCAAGAGCGGGCTGACGCTTCTGCCGCAGGCCGGGCTGAACAATGGCATCGTCACCTGGAGCTATTCGATCGCCGACGGCGCGCTGGACTTCCTCGCCAAGGACCAGACCGCGAAGGTGGTTTCTACCATCACGAGCACGGACGATTACGGCGAGACCGCCACAACCGACGTCACGGTCACGATCACAGGCAAGAACGACGCGCCGACCTTGGCCGCGGTCACCACGGATCCGCTCGTCGATACCTCCATCGCCGACAGCTTCTCGGACGTCACGGGAATGCTGGTCGGAACCGACGCCGACCATGGAGAGACGGCGGGGCTGACCTATGCCGTTCTGAACGCGGATAGTCATGGGACGACGGCTGGCCTGTACGGCTCGCTGACGGTCAACGCGAACGGCACCTACACCTACGTTCCCGATGCGGCTTCGATCAACGCGCTTTCGGAAGGCCCTTGTTCGGACGTCTTCACGATTCAGACCACGGACGCGCAAGGTGCTGTCGGCACGGCATCATTCACGGTTGCCGTAACAGGCGCCAACGACGCTCCGGTGTTGACCGATGGTAGCATCGGGCAGCTCACCGATACGTGCGCAGCGGATAATTTCTCTGACCTCACCGGACAGGTGGTCGGGACCGATGCCGACTCCGGCGATACGCTGACCTACACCTTGCTGAACGCAGATCACCAGGCAGTCGGAGAGGTCACGGGTCACTATGGCGCGCTGGCGCTCAACACGAACGGCACCTACACCTACGTTCCCGATGCGGCTTCGATTAACGCGCTGCCGGGCTGCTTGCACTATTCCGACAGTTTCACGGTCCAGGTCACGGATGCACATGGCGCCGCCTCCACGGCGATATACACGGTGGACCTGACGGGCGCCAACGACGTGCCAACGCTGTCCGCTCTCAACCTCGGCAAGCTTACGGACACGGCGGCGACCGACACCTTCTCCAATCTCACCGGAAATCTCGCGGGCACCGACGCCGATGCCGACGAGACGGTGACGCTGACCTATTCTGTCCAGAATGCGGATAGTTGCGGGACGGCTCCAGGACACTACGGCGCGCTGACGGTCCACTCTGACGGCAGCTACACCTACGTTCCCGACGCGGCTGCGATCAACGCGTTGCAAGAAGGGCCCTTCGCGGATACGTTTACGGTCCAGACGACGGACGCGCATGGCGCGACCGGCACTGCGACACTCACGGTGGACGTGGACGGCGCGAACGATGCGCCGGTAATGGACGTCAACCAGATCAGCCTCACGCATGACGACGCTCAAGTCACTGTGCACGGTATCTCGGCCACCGACTCCGATGCGGCTGCCAATGAAACCTTCACGCTCGTTGCCTCCGGCTCGGGTAGCAATTTGAGTCCGGCGTCGACGTCCGATACCTTGGCGCATATCAATTCCGCGCTGCAGACCGTGACCTACACTGATGCAAGTGAAGGTGCGGCCATACAGACGGTCACGCTCACCGTGGCCGACAGTCACAACGCAAGCAAGACGGTTAGCCTGCTCTTTGGCACGGCCGGGCAAGATGACTTCATCGGGACAGGCCATCAGGACCAGTTCGTGTTCGCCGCCAGTTCCAACAACGATACGATCACCAATTTCACGCCCGGTCAGGACCATATCGACTTGTCGGCAGTCGTGACCGCCAGCGATTTTGGGGCATGGATGGCGCAGCACGTGGCGGCTTCGCCGACCAATTCCGCTGACACCCTGGTCACGATCAACGCTTCGGACACCATCCTTCTGAAGGGTGTCGCCCACCTCCAGGCGAGCGACTTCATCGTCCATGCCTGATTGCTGCATGATGGGCCGCGATCGTCGGCAGGCCCGATCCACGCTGCCGTTCACCGCCAAAGCGTGATATCCAGCCACCATGAAACGTCTCAAGATCCTGCGGCGGTGGTTTGCGCGCAAGTTCGGGTTTGCGCGGCTGATGTGCCTTGCGCTGCTGGTCGTATTTGCCGGCGCTCGGCTCTGGGATCCGCCTCCGATCCAGGAACTGCGGCTGCGCACGTTCGACATGTTTCAATTGATCGATCCGCGCCACAAGACGGCGCGGCCGGTCACCATCGTCGACATCGACGACAAGAGCCTCGCCAAGCTCGGCCAGTGGCCGTGGCCGCGGACGCGGATCGCCGACATGATCCAGAACCTCACCAATCACGGCGCGGTGGCGATCGGCTTCGACGTCGTGTTCTCGGAGGCCGACCGGCTCAACCCGGATCTGGTCGCGAGCCAGATGCGCTACCTGGACGACGCCACCCGCGCCAAGCTGCGCGAGCTGCCGAGCAACGACCAGATCCTCTCCGAAGCGATCAAGCGCTCGCGCGTGATCCTGGGCGAGACTGGGCAGCGGGCGATTTCGTCCGAGGTCGACAAGTCGCTGCCCTTCACCGGCGTCGCGACGGTCGGCGAGGAGGGCGCTGAGCGCTTCCTATTCGAATTTCCCGGGCTGTTGCGCAACGTGCCCGAGATCGAGAAGGTCGCGGCCGGCCGCGGCCTGTTCTCGATCAAGACCGAGCGCGACGGCCTGATCCGGCGCGTGCCGATGATCATGCGCGCCCAGGGCATGGTCATGCCTTCGCTGAGCCTCGAGATTTTGCGCGTCGTCACGGGCACGCCGACCTTGCTGGTTCGGACCGACAAGACCGGCGTGCGGGCCGTGCGTCTCAAGGGCGTGGAGATCCCAACCGACAGGAACGGTCAGCTCTGGGTGCATTACGCGCGCCAGGATCCCTCGATCTACGTCTCGGCCGCCGACGTGCTCGACAATACGGTGCCGCCTAACAAGATCGCCGGCAAGCTGGTGCTGATCGGCACCTCGGCGGTTGGGCTCAACGACATCAAGACCACGCCGGTGTCCTCGACCATGCCCGGCGTCGAGATCCACGCCCAGGTGCTGGAGAGCGTGCTGAGCGGCGCGGTGATCTCCCAGCCGAACTATGCGCTCGGCGTCGAGCTGCTCGCCGCGCTCGTCATCGGCTTGCTCGTCATCATCTTCACGCCGAACCTCGGACCAGTTCGCCTCGTGCTTGCCGGCGCGACCTTCGCCGCTATCCTGATCGGAGTGTCCTGGTTCTTCTATGCGCAGCACCGCTATCTCATCGACTTCACTTATCCGCTGCTCTCGACCACCGCGATCTATCTGACGCTAATCTTCGCCAGCTTCGTGCGCGAGCAGCGCCAGCGCGTGCAGATCCGCGGCATGTTCGCGCAATACATGTCGCCGGTGCTGGTCGAGCAACTCGCGCAGTCACCGGAAAAACTCGTCCTCGGCGGCGAGGAGCGCGAAATGACGATCATGTTCTCCGACGTGCGCGGCTTCACCACCATATCGGAAACCTACAAGCACGATCCGCAGGGCCTGATCGCGCTGATGAACCGCTTCCTGACTCCGCTGACCGACGTGATCATCGATCAGAAGGGCTATATCGACAAATATATGGGCGACGCCATCATGGCGTTCTGGAATGCGCCGCTCGACGATGCCGAGCACGAGGTCAACGCCTGTGAGGCCGCGATCCAGATGTTGGAGAAGATCGACGCGGTGAACAAGGACCGCGAGCAGGAGGCCATTGATGGCGGTCACGTCTACATCCCGCTCAATGTCGGTATCGGTCTCAACACCGGCATCGGCGTCGTCGGCAACATGGGATCCGACCTGAAGAAGAACTATTCGGTGCTCGGCGACAGCGTCAACCTGGCCTCGCGCCTGGAAGGCCAGTCGAAGGAATACGGCTTTCCCATTATCGTTGGCTCGCGCACCGCGCTCGCGGCCAAGGACAAGTTCGCGATCCTCGAACTCGACTTCATCATGGTCAAGGGCAAGACCGAGCCGGAGGTGATCTATGCCATCGCCGGCCGCGAGGATGTGATGCTTTCAGGCGCCTTCCAGCGCCTGCGCAACGTCACCATCGAAATGCTCGCCTGCTATCGCAGCCGCGACTGGCAGGGCGCGCTGGACGCGATCGACCGCGGCCGCAGGAGCGAGGATGCCGACACGCTGGAAAAGCTGTTCAAGCTCTATGAAGTGCGCATCAAGGAATTCCAGGTCAATCCACCGCCGGAAGGTTGGACCGGGGCCTATGCGCTGCTGACGAAATAAGGGAGGCGCTTGCTAGCGGCTAAACCCTCGGTGTCGTCCCGGCGCAGGCCGGGACCCATACTCCGCAGCAGAAGCTGTACGCCAGATCGGAGTTGGCTGTCGTTGCCGAATTCAACTCGGTGGTTATGGGTCCCGGCTACGCCGGGACGACAGCGGTGTTCGACGCCGCAGGCCGTCGCCTTAATAAGAGGTGTCGTCCTGGCTTTCGCCAGGACGACAGTGGTGTTTGCGGAAGCGGGGTGCCGACCTTGAGCCTCACTCCGCCCCGATCGTCGTGAGATCCTGGAACCAGTGCTGCGCCTGCACGAACTGCTTGACCTTGGGCGACAGCGCATGCGGGTTGGTGTCGTGCACCACCCATACCAGCGTGGCGTCGTCGACGATCAGCGCGTGCGCCTGCGCCAGCAACTCGTCCTGCTTGGCGCTGTCGAAGGTCTGCTTGGCCTCGTCGATCAGCGCGTCGGCCTTCGGGTTTTTGTAGCCGCCCCAGTTGACGCCGACCGGCGCGATCTGGCTCGAATGGAAGAAGCGGACGATGGCGTAGAGCGGGTCAGAGGTGACATAGGCGATGTTGTTGGCGGTGATGCCGGCGTTCATCTCGTCGGCCGCGCCCTTGCGCCAATGCGTATAGAGTGTCTCGAGCTCGACGACCTTGAAATCGATGTCGATGCCGGTCTCCTTGAAGCTCTGCTGCAAAAATTCGTTCATCGGCAGCGACAGCATCTGGCCGGTGCCGCCCTGTGCGATGATGAAGGTCGCTTTCAGCGGCTTCGCCTTGGAGTAGCCGGCTTCCTCGACCAGCTTCTTGGCGGCTGCGACATCGTATTTCAGCTCGAAGCTCGGCTTGCCGAACCAGGGGCTCGACGGATCGACCTGTCCCTTGGCGGGTTTCGCAAGGCCATTCATCAGGCCCACCACGGCTTCACGATCGATCGCGAGGTTCAGCGCCTTGCGCAGGCGGATGTCGGTCCAGGGCGAACCCGGCAGCACGCTCAGATGATAATTCCAGACATGCGGCGTAACGTTGTCGACGAGCTTCATGCCGGCGGCCTTGAGCTGCGGCACGGCATCCGGCGCCGGCGTCTCGATCAGATCGACCTGCCCGGCCAGCAGCGCATTGGTGCGCGTCAGCGCTTCCGGCATCGGCACCAGCACGAGCTTGTCGACCTTGGGAATACGCTTCTTGTTCCAATAATCCGGATTCTTCGTGAGCTCGGCGAGTTCGCGCGGCACCAGTTTTGTCAGTTTGAACGGGCCGGTCCCCGAAGGCTGGCTCGCGAACTTGTCCCAGTCCTTACCGAGCTTCTCGTATTGCGCCGGGCTGGAGACCAGGAACCACAGCATCTGATAGGGAAAGAAGGAATCGACCGTCTTGGTGGTGATCTCCACCGTGAAGTCGTCGATCTTGGCGTAGCTCGCGACCGAAGGCAGGCGGGTCTTGACCTGCGCACTCTGGCGCTTGTCGAATTGCGGCGCCTTGTCATTGAGCACCTTGTCCAGATTCCAGATCACGGCGTCGGCATCGAACTCGCTGCCATCGTGAAACTTCACGCCCTTGCGCAAGGTGAAGCGCCATTTGGTCTTGTTCTCGGCATCGACCCTCCACTCGGTGGCCAATCCGGGCACCAGCTTTCCCGGCCGGTCGGCGACGTCCATCTCCCACGCCACGAGCGGATCGTAGATGGTGTAGGCCGTGAACTGATAGGCGCCCGCGCCGCGATCGGGCTGGCCGGTCGTCAGCGGGATGTCCGCCATCGAGATGCCGTAGCGCAGCACCGTTTCGGCGCCCGCCGGAATCGCGGACAACGCCAGTGCAAGCACGGCGAAACAGGTCGATAGTCGGATACGCATGGGCCAAAGCTCCAAGGAAGAATTCAAGGACAATCGGAGCCAAACCTGCAATCTTGATGCCAGAATAGGCAGCGAGGTGCTTTCGCCGACGTGTCATCACAAGGACTTGTCGTCGCAGGGGCAATTTGCAGAATAAGTTTCCCCATTGGCATAGGCATTGCATACGATTGCATCAAAATTAGTCATCGAAGCCGGAAAAGGATTGAGTCAATGTTGATCAAGAAAAACAAGACCCGCGCGGCGCTGATCGCGTTGCTGGCGCTCAGTAGCGCGGCTGCGTGGCCGCGCGCGGCCACTGCCGAAACCGTGCTGCGCATCGCCATGACGGCTGCCGATATTCCGCGCACGCTGGGCCAGCCCGATCAGGGCTTTGAAGGCAACCGCTTCACCGGCCTCACCATGTATGACGCGCTCACCGGCTGGGACCTTTCCTCGGCCGACAAGGCGAGCGTGGTGATCCCCGGCCTTGCTACCGAGTGGAAGGTCGACGATGCCGACAAGACCAAATGGACTTTCAAGCTGCGGCCGGGCGTCACCTTCCATGACGGCTCGCCGTTCAATGCGGACGCCGTGGTGTGGAATGTCGAGAAGGTGCTGAAGCAGGACGCGCCGCAATTCGACGCCAGCCAGGTCGGTGTCACGGCCTCGCGCATGCCGACGCTGGCATCAGCGAAGAAGGTCGACGACATGACGGTCGAGCTCACCACCAAGGAGCCCGACAGCTTCCTGCCGATCAACCTCACCAATCTCTTCATGGCGAGCCCGGCGAAGTGGCAGGCCTTCTACGACAAGGCGGAGGGCGCCGACGCCAAGGCCAAGTCGCAGGCCGCATGGACCGCGTTTGCCAAGGACGCCGCGGGCACCGGCCCGTGGAAGATGGCGGGCTTCACCCCGCGCGAGCGGCTGGAGCTGGTCAAGAATGCGAGCTACTGGAACAAGGACCGCGTGCCCAAGGTCGACAAGATGGTGCTGTTGCCGATGCCGGAGGCCAACGCGCGCACCGCGGCGCTGCTTTCCGGGCAGGTCGATTGGGTCGAGGCGCCGGCGCCGGACGCGTTGCCCGAGCTCAAGCAGCGCGGCTTCAAGCTCTACGCCAACGAGCAGCCGCACGTCTGGCCGTGGCAGTTCTCGCGCGTCGAGGGCTCGCCCTGGAACGACATCCGCGTGCGCAAGGCCGCGAACCTCTGCGTCGATCGCGAAGGCCTCAAGGACGGCCTGCTCGCGGGGCTGATGGTGCCCGCGACCGGCACGTTCGAGGTCGGCCATCCCTGGCGCGGCAGACCGACCTTCGAGATCAAGTACGACAAGGCTGCTGCACAGAAGCTGATGCAGGAGGCCGGATTCGGCCCGAACAAGAAGCTGACGGTGAAGACCCAGACGTCTGCGTCCGGCTCGGGCCAGATGCAGCCGTTGCCGATGAACGAATATATCCAGCAGGCGCTGGCCGAATGCTATTTCGACGTGCAGCTCGATGTCATCGAGTGGAATACGCTGTTCACCAACTGGCGCCGCGGCGCCAAGGATCCCAGTGCCAACGGCTCGAACGCGACCAACGTCACCTATGCGGCGATGGACCCGTTCTTCGCGCTGGTGCGCTTCCTGCAATCGGGCATGGCGCCGCCGGTCTCGAACAATTGGGGTTTCATCAACAATCCCAAATTCGACGAGCTGGTGAAGAAGGCGCGGCAGACCTTCGATCCCGCCGCGCGTGACGCCGCGCTCGCCGAACTGCACGCGGCCTCCGTCGATGACGCGGCCTTCCTCTATGTCGCCCACGACGTCGGTCCCCGCGCCATCAGCCCGAAGGTGACAGGCGTCGTGCAGCCAAAGAGCTGGTTCATCGACTTCTCACTGGTGTCGATGCAATAGTTCCCGCCTCATACGCAGTGCACCCTCTCCCCTTGCGGGAGAGGGTGGCTTCGCGCAAGCGAAGCCGGGTGAGGGATCTCTTTCCGCGGATGACCCTCTCTCTTTTTCGTTAACACTGCATCCGGGGTTAGAGCCCTCATCCGGCGCTTTGCGCCACCTTCTCCCACAAGGGGAGAAGGGAAGAAAAGAAACAACGTGCTCGCCTATATCGCCAGACGCATCGTCTACGTCATCCCGATCGTCATCAGCGTCGCGCTGGTGTGTTTTCTGCTCGTGCACATCACGCCGGGCGATCCGCTCGTCGCGGTGCTCCCCGCAGACGCCTCGCAGGAGCTCGCCGCGCAGCTCCGGACAGCCTATGGTTTCGACCGCCCGCTGCCGGTGCAGTTCGGGCTTTGGCTGCTCCGCGCGCTTCATGGCGATCTCGGCAATTCCATCGCCACGGGCCGCCCGGTGCTCGCCGAGGTCATGCGCGCGGTCAGCAACACGGTCACGCTGGCGATTGCGGCGGCGATCATCGGCTTCACCATGGGCATCCTGCTCGGCCTGATCGCCGGCTATTTCCGCGAGACCTGGATCGACAAGCTGGCGACCTCCTTTGCCATCGCCGGCGTTTCGGTGCCGCATTACTGGCTTGGCATGGTGCTCGTCATCATCTTCTCGGTCCAGCTGAACTGGCTGCCCGCTGTCGGCGCCGGACCCGGCGGCTCGGCCGCCTGGGCCTGGGACTGGGCGCATTTGCAATATCTCGTGCTGCCAGCGATCACGACCTCGGTGATCCCGATGGGCATCGTCACTCGCACGGTGCGCGCGCTGACCGGCGACATTCTCAGCCAGGACTTCGTCGAGGCGCTGCGTGCAAAAGGCCTGCATGAGCGCGGCGTGTTCCGCCACGTCATCAAGAACGCCGCCCCCACCGCGCTCGCGGTGATGGGACTTCAGCTCGGTTACATGCTCGGCGGCTCGATCCTGATCGAGACGGTGTTCTCCTGGCCGGGCTCGGGCTTCCTGCTCAACTCCGCGATTTTCCAGCGCGACCTGCCGCTGCTGCAGGGCACGATCCTGATCCTGGCGCTGTTCTTCGTCTTCCTCAATCTGATGGTCGACATCGCGCAAGCCGCGATCGACCCGCGCATCAAACGGGGTTAGCGATGAGCGAGCTTCCGTTGTCCGTCACCAGCGATACGGCGCTTCAGTCCGCGCCCGCGACCAAGGCGCGCGGCTATTGGGCGACCGTCGGCCGTCGTATCTGGCGTGACAAGGTCAGCATGGTCTGCGCGCTGGTGCTGCTGCTGATCTTTCTCTCCGCGATCGTTGCGCCGTGGCTCGGTCTGGAAGATCCCTACAAGGGCTCGATGATCCGCCGCCTTCGGCACATTGGCACATCCGGCTACCCGCTCGGCACCGACGAACTCGGCCGCGACATGCTGGCGCGGCTGATCTATGGCGGCCGGTTGTCGCTTCTCATCGGCATTTTGCCTGTGATCCTCGCCTTCTGCATCGGCACCTCGCTCGGCCTCGTTGCCGGCTATGTCGGCGGCAAGCTCAACACCGCGATCATGCGCACGATCGACGTGTTCTACGCGTTTCCGTCCGTGCTGCTGGCGATCGCGATCTCGGGCGCGCTGGGCGCGGGCATCCTCAATTCCATCGTGTCGTTGACCGTCGTGTTCGTGCCGCAGATCACCCGCGTTGCCGAAAGCGTCACGACGGGGGTGCGCAACATGGACTTCGTCGACGCCGCGCGCGCCTCGGGCGCGGGACCGTTCACCATCATGCGCGTTCATATCCTCGGCAATGTGCTCGGTTCGATCTTCGTCTACGCGACCAGCCTGATCTCGGTCTCGATGATCCTCGCGGCAGGCCTGTCGTTCCTCGGCCTCGGCACCAAACCGCCGGAGCCGGAATGGGGCCTGATGTTGAATACCTTGCGGACCGCGATCTATGTCAACCCCTGGGTCGCCGCGCTCCCCGGTGCAATGATCTTCGCGGTCTCGATCTGCTTCAACCTGCTCTCGGACGGCCTGCGCAGCGCCATGGACATCAGGAACTAGCCATGAGCGAAACCAACCTCTCCGTCGCAATGCTGGAGCCGATCGAAGACCTCGGCGGCGTCGCCCAGCCGCTGCTCCAGGTCAACGGCCTCACCAAGCATTTCCCGGTTCGTGGCGGCCTGTTCGCCGCAAAGCGCACCGTGCGGGCGGTCGATAATGTCTCGTTCACCGTCGCCAAGGGCGAGACCGTCGGCATCGTCGGCGAGTCCGGTTGCGGCAAGTCGACCACCGCGCGGCTGCTCATGCATCTGATGCCGCGCGACACCGGTGACATCATCTATGACGGCATGAGCGTCGGCCAGTCGCTCTCCTTGCGCGAGCTGCGCCGCGGCATGCAGATGGTGTTCCAGGATTCCTACGCTTCGCTCAACCCGCGCCTGACCATCGAGGACTCGATCGCCTTCGGCCCAAAGGTGCACGGCATGGCCGACGGCGCCGCGCGCGCGCTGGCGCGCGAGCTGCTGGGCAAAGTGGGCCTGGTTCCTGCAAACTTTGCCAACCGCTACCCGCATGAGATCTCCGGCGGCCAGCGCCAGCGCGTCAACATCGCGCGTGCGCTGGCCCTGTCGCCGCGGCTGGTGATTCTCGACGAAGCCGTCTCCGCGCTCGACAAGTCGGTCGAGGCGCAGGTGCTCAATTTGCTTGCCGATCTCAAGAGTGAGTTCGGCCTGACCTATCTCTTCATCAGTCACGACCTCAACGTCGTGCGCTATATCAGCGATCGCGTGCTGGTGATGTATCTCGGCGAGGTCGTCGAGCTCGGCCCGGTCGACCAGGTCTGGGACCAACCGGCGCATCCCTATACGCGCGCACTTCTTGCCGCGATGCCGTCCTCGGATCCGGACCGCCGCACCGAGACGCCGCCGATCACGGGCGATCCGCCCAATCCGATCGATCCACCCTCGGGCTGCCGCTTCCACACCCGTTGCCCGTTTGCGGAGCCGCTCTGCGCAAATGCGACACCAAAACTCACCGCGCTCGATAGAATGGGCCACGAGGCCGCGTGCTACATGGCGATCCCGGGTTCAGGCCATCGCCGCGCGCCGAAGGAGGAAACCGCATGAGACCGACGACAAAAGAGATCAAGGCGACGGCACAGGTCGCCGGCGTTCCCGTCGACGACGAGATCGCGACGCGCATCTCCAATTCCATCGGACCGGCCTTCGAGGGCTTTGCGGCCATTGCCGGCACGTTGCCGTTCGATCTCGAGCCCGCGCTTTATCCGATCGCGCAGACTGCCAAGGTCTCGAAATGAGCACCGAGCCCGCATTGATGACGCTCACCGAGGTCGCGCGCGCGATCGCGATGAAGCAGGTGTCCTCGCATGAGGTGACGCGTGCGCTGCTGCATCGCATCGCGCAGTGGCAGCCGCACCTCAACGCCTTCATGTCGATCGAGGCAGAGGCAGCGCTGAAGGCCGCCGATGCCGCCGACGCCGAACTCGCCAAGGGGGAAGTCCGCGGTCCGCTGCACGGTGTGCCGCTCGCGCACAAGGATATGTATTACGACGCAGGTCACGTCGCGACCTGCGGCTCGTTGATCCGCCGCGACTTCGTTCCGACAGTGACCTCCACCGCCTTGCAGAGGCTGAAGGACGCCGGCCAGGTTCGCCTCGGCACGTTGCATCTCGCCGAATTCGCCTATGGCCCGACTGGCCATAACGCCCATTACGGCCCGGTTCGCAATCCCTGGAACGCTGCGCACATCACCGGCGGCTCGTCGTCGGGCTCGGGCTCGGCGGTCGCGGCGCGACTGACCTATGCGGCGCTCGGCTCCGACACCGGCGGCTCGATCCGCATGCCCGCACATTTCTGCGGCGTCACGGGATTGAAGACCACCGTCGGCCGGGTCAGCCGCGCCGGCGCGATGCCGCTGTCGCAGTCGCTCGACACGGTCGGCCCGCTCGCCCGCACCGCCGAGGATTGCGCGCTGCTGCTGGCGCTGATGGCCGGCCCTGATCCTGAGGATTCGACCTGCAGTCATGAGCCGCTGTCTGACTATGTCGGCGCGACCAAGGGCTCGCTGAAGGGCCTCAAGGTCGGCGTCCCCTCGTCCTTCTATGTCGATGATCTCGACGGCGAGGTCGCGCGCGTGCTGGACGAGACCGTTGCGGTGCTCAAGCGTGAGGGCGCCGACATCGTCACGGTCGAGCTGCCCGATCAGCGGCAATTGTCCTCGGCAAGCCAGCTCGTGCTCGCAGCCGAAGCCGCCGCCTTCCACAAGCGCTGGATGATTGAGCGGCCGCAGGATTATGGTCCGCAGGTGTTGATGCGGCTCCAGAACGGCCTCGCGGTCCCCGCCATCACCTATCTCGAGGCGATGCGCTGGCGCGGACCTGCGCTCGCCGCGCACAACGCTGCCACATCGGGCGTCGACGCGATGATCGCGCCGGCGTCCCCCGTGCCGGCGCCAACGATCGAGGAGAGCGACGTTGGCGGCGGGCCGAATGCGCCGGCGCTGTTGCAGCGGCTGACGCTGTTCACCCGTCCGGTGAATTACCTCGGCCTGCCGTCGCTCACGGTGCCCTCGGGCTTCACCAAAAGCGGTCTTCCGATCGGCATGCAGCTGATCGGCCGCTCGTTCGATGAAGCGACCTTGCTCACCATCGGCGCCGCGTTCCAGCGCGCCACCGACTACCACGAAAGGCTGCCGAAACTTCCGTCATGACAAAGCTCGTCGAGATCTCAGGCCTTAACATCCGCTTCACCGGGGAGCGCACGGTCTATGCCGTGAACGATCTCAGTCTCTCGCTCGGCGACGGCGAGGTGCTGGGCCTGCTCGGAGAGTCCGGCTCGGGCAAGAGCGTGACCTTGCGCGCGCTGATGCGCCTGTTGCCGAAGAAGCGCACGCAGATCACGGGCAAGGTCAACGTCATGGGCCGCGACGTGCTCGCCATGAACGACGAGCAGCTGTCGTCGTTCCGCGGCCAAACCGTGTCGATGATCTTTCAGGAGCCGGCGCTGGCGCTCGATCCGGTCTACACCATCGGCGCGCAGATCGCCGAAAGCGTGGTGCGTCACGAAGGCAAGTCGTATGCGGAGGGCAGGGCGCGCGCACTCGAAATGCTCGAGGTCGTGCGCATTCCTTCCGCAAAACGGCGGCTCGATGCCTATCCGCATGAGATGTCCGGCGGCATGCGTCAGCGCGCGATGATCGCGCTGGCGCTCGCGTGTCGTCCCAAGATATTGCTCGCGGACGAGCCGACCACGGCGCTCGATGCCACCGTGCAGATCCAGATCCTGCTGCTGTTGCGCGAGCTGCAGCGCGAGTTCGGCATGTCCGTCATCTTCGTCACCCATGACATCGGGGTCGCCATCGAGATCTGCGACCGGGTCGCGGTGATGTATGCCGGCCAGATCGTGGAGCAGGGCACGCTTCGCGACATCGTCCGCTCGCCGGTGCATCCCTACGCCAGGGGCCTGCTCGCCTCGACCGTCCACGGGGCCAAGCGGGGACAGCGGCTCGAGACCATCCCCGGCACCCCGCCGTCGCTGGGCGAGCGGCCGCACAACTGCTCCTTTGCGCCCCGCTGCGCCGCTGCCCAGCCGCGCTGCCTGGAGCAATTGCCTGGGAATGTGGAGGTCGGGCCGGGCCGGGCAGCACGGTGCGTGCTGGCGGAGCCGGTCACCGCGCTGTCATGATATTTGGACCGCCAGCGGGGAACGGGGGAACAGCATTCAGACCTCGTTCATCCCGGTTCCGCTTCCATGGAACCGTTCACGGAGAGGGACCTCATTTATGTACATTTCGAATGAAGGCTTGCTTGTCATCCTGTTCGTCGGCCTCGTCGCTGGTTGGCTGGCCGGCAAGGTGGTGCGCGGAACCGGGTTCGGCATCATCGGCGATATCGTGGTCGGCATCGCCGGCGCGCTGGTGGCAAGCTTCCTGTTTCCGAAGCTCGGCATTCACATCGGCACCGGGCTGATATCGGAGATCATCTATTCCGCCATCGGCGCGGTCATCCTGCTGCTGGTGGTGCGGCTGGTCCGCGGCGGCGGCCGGTTCTAATGGCGCCCGGGTTCAATTGATCGAACTTTTGACCTCTCCCCGCCCGGGGAGAGGTGACATGTCTGCAAGAAAAAGCCGCAAGATCGTGAGATTCCGGACTTGCGTGCAAGGTCGGTCGGGGGTGATGTGGGCCATAGGGGTCCCGGGTGTTCGACTGCGTTGAGCGATGAGCGCAAACGCGATGTTAATCCGGGTCAATTACTCCTGAATTTGCCTTTGAAATCAGGGACTTTGGCCCCTACCCGAAAGAGATCAGACTGATGGCAGCCGTTCCCGGCGTCCGCCGCTCAGAGCTCGGTGATGCGCTGCGCGCCTGTCGCACGGCGTTTGTCGGCGTCGGCTTGATGAGCTGCATGATCAACCTGCTCTATCTGACCGGGTCGATCTTCATGCTGGAGGTCTACGACCGGGTGCTGCCGAGCCGCAGTATTCCGACCCTGGTCGGCCTGATCGTCCTCGCCGGTTTCCTCTACATGGCGCAGGGCGTGCTGGACATGATCCGCAACCGGATCTTGGGCCGGGTCGGTACCGCCCTGGACGAAGCCTTGAACAAGCGGGTGTTCGACACCATCGTGCGCCTGCCGCTGCTGGTTGGCAGCCGCAACGAGGGGCTTCAGCCGCTGCGGGATCTCGACAATGTCCGTTCCTTCCTCGGCGGCATGGGACCGAGCGCGTTCTTCGACCTGCCCTGGCTGCCGCTCTATCTCGCCATCTGCTTCGCCTTCCACGTCATGATCGGCGTCACCGCGCTGGTCGGAGCCGTCATCCTGGTCGGGTTGACGCTGGTCACCGAGTTCATGTCCCGCCAGCCGGCGCGCGAGGCGATGGGGCTCGCCGCCCAGCGCAACGATCTCGCCCAGGCCAGCCGCCGCAATGCCGAAGTCATGGTGTCGATGGGCATGGCCGGCCGGATGAACGCGCGCTGGAGCGAGGCCAACGAAAAATATCTCGACGGCAACCAGCGTGCGAGCGACGTCGCCGGCGGTCTCGGCGCGGTCGCAAAAGTGCTGCGCATGATGCTGCAATCGGCCGTGCTCGCGGTCGGCGCCTATCTCGTCATCCACCAGGAGGCGACCGCCGGCATCATCATCGCCGGCTCGATCCTCTCGGCACGCGCGCTCGCGCCGGTCGACCTCGCGATCGCGCACTGGAAATCCTTTGTCGCGGCACGCCAGAGCTGGCATCGTCTGACCCGCCTTCTCGAGCAGATGCCGGCGCAGACGATGCCGACCCAGTTGCAGGCGCCCACCAGCCGCCTCTCGGTCGAAGGTATCGCCATGGTGCCGCCGGGCGACCAGCGCCTCATCGTGCAAGACATCACCTTTGCGCTCGAAGCCGGCAATGGCCTCGGCGTGATCGGACCGAGCGGCTCCGGCAAGTCGTCGCTGATCCGCGCGCTGGTCGGCGTCTGGCAGCCGGTCCGCGGCAAGGTGCGGCTCGACGGCGCGGCGCTCGACCAGTGGTCGTCGGACATGCTTGGCCGCCACATCGGCTATCTGCCGCAGGACGTCGAATTGTTCGGCGGCACCATCGCGCAGAACATCAGCCGCTTCGATCCCGAGGCCACGTCTGACGGCATCATCGGCGCCGCCAAGGAAGCCGGCGTGCACGAGATGATCATCAAGATGCGCGAGGGCTACAACACCCAGGTCGGCGAGCAGGGCACGGCGCTCTCCGCGGGCCAGGCGCAGCGCGTGGCGCTGGCGCGCGCGCTCTATGGCAACCCCTTCCTGATCGTGCTCGACGAGCCCAATTCCAATCTCGATACCGAAGGCGACGAGGCGCTGACCCGCGCCATCCGCGCGGCGCGCGAGCGCGGCGCCATCGTCATCGTAGTGGCGCACCGTCCGATCGGCGTGGAAGCGGTTGACCAGATCCTGGTGCTGCGCGACGGCCGCATGCAGGCCTTCGGGCCGAAGGAACAGGTGCTCGCCCAGGTGCTCCAGCCGCGCGTGACGCCGCCGGCGCCGATCAAGATCGTCAGCGAAGGCGGAGCCAAGGCATGAGCACGATGGCGCTCGGCGGCGCGAAGCCTGCCGCGAAGAGGACCGTACGGCAGTCGATCCGGTTTCACCTGATGCTCGGGCTTGGGATCGTGCTGGTCCTCCTGGTCGGCCTCGGCGGCTGGGCTTCGACGGTGCAGATTTCGGGCGCGCTGATCGCGCCGGGTCAGATCGTCGTCGAGTCCAATGTCAAAAAGGTGCAGCATCCGACCGGCGGCGTCGTCGGCGAGGTGCGTGCTCGCGATGGCGACGTAGTTAAGGCTGGCGACATCGTGGTGCGGCTCGACGACACCGTCACCAAGGCGAATCTCGCCATCGTCACCAAGAATCTCGACGCGGCGCAGGCGCGTGCGGCGCGGCTCCAGGCCGAGCAGCGCGGAATCGACAGGATCGACTACCCGCAAGCGTTGCTCGATCGCGGCAACGATCCCGACGTCAAGGCGCTGCTCTCCGCCGAAACCAAGCTGTTCGACGTCCGCGTCAACGGACGCGCCGGCCAGAAGGCGCAGCTGCGCGAGCGCATCCAGCAGCTCAATGAAGAGATCGAGGGCCTCTCCGCGCAGGAGCGGGCCAAGGACAAGGAAATTTCGCTGGTGCAGCAGGAGCTCGTGGGTGTCCGCGATCTCTATGACAAGCACCTGGTGCAGATCTCCCGTCTGACCACGCTCGAACGCGACAGCGCCCGCCTCAACGGCGAGCGCGCGCAATACATCGCCTCGCGGGCGCAGGCCAAGGGCAAGATCACCGAGACCGAGCTCCAGATCATCCAGGTCGACAAGGACATGGTCAGCGAGGTCTCGAAGGATCTGCGCGAGACCAACGACAAGATCGGCGAAATGATCGAGCGCAAGGTCGCCGCCGAGGACCAGCTTCGCCGTGTCGACATCCGCGCGCCGCAGGACGGCATGGTGCTGCAATCGACGGTGCATACCGTTGGTGGCGTCATCACCGCCGGCGACGCCCTCATGCTGATCGTGCCGCAGGCCGACGATCTCCAGGTCGAAGCCAAGGTCAATCCGGTCGATATCGACAAGCTCCAGATCGGCCAGAAGACGCTGCTGCGCCTGTCCGCGTTCAACCAGCGCACAACGCCGGAGCTCAACGGCGTCGTCAGCCGCGTCTCGCCCGACGTCACCACCGATCAGCGCACCGGCCAGAGCTACTACACCATCCGCGTCTCGCTGTCCGCAGAGGAGGTCGCCAAGCTCGGTGACTCCAGGCTGATCCCCGGCATGCCGGCGGAAGCGTTCGTCCAGACCGGCGATCGCACCATGCTGTCCTACCTGATGAAGCCGCTGCACGACCAGTTCATGCGAGCGTTCCGGGAGAAGTGACGCGCGAAAGCGCGTCATCCCATTCGTCATTGCGAGCGCAGCGAAGCAATCCAGGTCGCCTCCGTGGCGAGATTTCTGGATTGCTTCGCTACGCTCGCAATGACGGGCGGCTTCTTTCTTGCTTTAGTTTTCTTGCTATAGTTCGATTCAGCCCCAGCAAACCCGGCGTCGAACAATGCAATCCATCCAATCTCCACCCTCCGTCGCCACCGAATCCTATTCCGACGCCGGCCTCGCCGTCGCCCGCCTCGAAGAGATCTACGAGCGCAACACGAAGTTCCTGCGCGACCGGTTCGAAGCTTACGTCAACGGCGAGGCAATCACGACGCGGGTGCGGGCCTTCTATCCCTTCGTCCGTATCACCACCGCGACGCATGCGCGGCTGGATTCGCGGCTCGCCTACGGCTTCGTCGCGCGGCCCGGTGTGCACGAGACCAGCGTCACGCGGCCGGATCTGTTCCGGACTTATCTCACAGAGCAGATCGGACTGTTGATCCAGAACCACGGTGTCCCAGTCGAAATCGGCGAGTCCAGCGAACCGATCCCCGTTCACTTCGCCTATCGCCGCGACATCAACATCGAAGCCGCCATCACCACCAGCGAGAACTCGCCGGTGACGCGATCGCTGCGCGATGCGTTTGACGTGCCTGATCTGGCCACCATGGACGATGCCATCGCCGACGGCACTTTCGAGCTCCAGCCCGGCGCGCCCGAACCGCTGTCCCTGTTTCGGGCGGCCCGCGTCGACTACTCGCTGCGCCGGCTCTACCACTACACGGGCACGGATCCAGAGTATTTCCAGAACTTCGTGATCTTCACCAACTACCAGTTCTATGTCGACGCCTTCGCGCAGCTTTGCCAGCAGCGGCTTCAGGCTGGCGAGGCGGGCCTCGATGCCTTCGTCGCTCCAGGCAATGTGATCACGCGCAGCGGCGGCGCGACGACGGGCGTTGCGCCCGCGCGCACGCCGCAGATGCCTGCCTTCCACCTGGCCGCGCCCGGCTATCGTGGTATCACCCTGATCAACATCGGCACCGGTCCGTCGAACGCGCGCAACGTCACCGACCATGTTGCCGTGCTGCGGCCCCATGCCTGGCTGATGCTCGGCCATTGCGCGGGCCTGCGCAACACGCAGCGGCTCGGCGACTACGTGCTCGCCCATGGCTATGTGCGCGAGGACCATGTGCTCGATCGTGAGTTGCCGCTGTGGGTGCCGATCCCGGCGCTCGCGGAGATGCAGGTGGCGCTCGAGGAGGCGGTCGAGGACGTCACCGGGCTCGAAGGATTCGAGCTCAAGCGCCTGATGCGCACCGGCACCGTCGCGAGCGTCGACAACCGCAATTGGGAGATCAGCGGGCCCGATGTCATTCGCCGCTTGTCGCAATCGCGCGCGGTTGCGCTCGACATGGAATCGGCCGCGATTGCCGCCAACGGCTACCGCTTTCGCGTCCCTTACGGCACGCTGCTGTGCGTCTCCGACAAGCCTCTCCACGGCGAGATCAAGCTCGCAGGCATGGCCAGCGAATTCTACCGCCGCCGCGTCGGCCAGCATCTCGAGATCGGCTTAAAGGCGCTGGAACGGCTCAAGCAGCAGGAATCCGAGCGACTGCATTCCCGCAAGCTCCGCAGTTTCGCCGAAGTTGCATTTCAGTAGGCCATGGATTGCCTTTGCTGCTGACAAGCAGCGGGATTTTCGGCATTTTCGGCGCGGGGGTCGACCGGGACGAATTGATGCCACTCATGCGCGACAGGATCATTGGCCATGATCTCGAACGGCTCGCCTTTCGCTTCACCATGCTGAACGACGGCGAGGTCGTGCAGTGCCAGATCAGCGACGCCGCCATGGACGAGCTTGCGGGCATGCAAGGCACCGAAAGCAGCGCGCGGCAGGCCCAGTTCCTGTCGCTGCGCGAGACCATCGAGCGGCTCGCCTCAGACCTCTACGACGAGGCGCCGCGGGTCAGGGGCCATGTGGTGCGGATCTTCACGCGACATTTGCAGCGATAGTGCCGCTCCAGCCTCCGCCGTCATGCTCCAGGACAGTTCATCAGTTGGTCAAGATTTGGTCTTGCCGGGCTTACCTTCCCGCCGGCAGCCATTTCGACGAGCGTCAATTCCTCTAAAGCATTCGCTAACCAAGCAACCGTTTCGCGGCAATCTTAAGACCTGCGAAACCAGACGTTATCCAGCTATGAATTGATGGCCCGTAGAGGTTGGGTCACGAAATGGAGCCTCACGAGTGATCGCGTGACAAAAGACATTGTTGGAATCTACGCGATCCGCGGGCCCGGTCATGACGTCAATCCGAACAAGACGCAGCCAGAGAGTTGGCGGCTTGCAATCGCCGTCGCGATCGGATGTGGACTTGTCGGCCTTGCGCTCCGCTACGTTGCCCGGGAACACGCGACCGATGACGCCATTCAGCATCTGATCCCCTGGTATGTCTTTGCTCGCGATCACGGAGTCGCCGGGCTGGCCGAAGCCTTTACCAACTACACGCCGTTCTACAGCTACCTCCTGCTGATTGCCGCCCGATTTGATTGGCTAGGCGAGCCACTTTCCCTCGTGAAAGCGATCTCGGCAGTATTCGAGTTGGGCTGCGCGATCACTGTGGCCCAGATCGTCTGGCGAGCGACAAAGCTGCCGTTGCGAGCTTCCCTGGCCTTCTGCGCTGTCTGGCTTGCACCGACGGTGATCTTCAACGGCGCGGTGTGGGCGGAGAGTGATTCGATCTGGACGTACTTCACGCTGGTTTCCATCGCGCTGTTCATGCGGGACCGAAATGGCGTTGCGTCATTTGCGATGGCATTTTCGGTGAAGGCTCAGGGCGTGTTCCTGGGACCCTTCGTGCTCGGCATGATTCTGCGCCGCAGGATCCACCCGGCATGGCTCGCCACCGTTCCCGGGATCTATGTGGTTCTCGCCATTCCGGTTCTGGTCGCCGGTAGATCTTTGGCCTCCGTGTTCGCGGTCTATCTGGACCAAGCTCACACCTTCAATCGCCTCACCATGAACGCAGCGAACATCTGGGTGCTGGCTGGCGGACTGCCGTACGCGATCGGAGTCGCCGTCGGCATGGTGCTCGCGGCCGCGAGCGGGCTCGCCTTGTCGATCTTCATCGCGCGCTCTCGACGGGCGGGGCCGGAGTTTATTCTGCTCGTCGCCTGTGTATCGCTCATGCTCATGCCGTATCTGCTCCCGAAGATGCACGAGCGGTACTTCTACGCGTTCGAGCTTGCGTCGATCGCGCTGGCCTGCCTCAATCCGCGCTATGTGCCCTTCGCGGTGATTGCTCAGGTCGACGGCGTGTTATCCTATCTCGCGTTCGAAAACGGAATCGTCCTGGGCGTGCTGCCGGCGGCACTCTGCAACAGCCTTCTCGTGTACTACCTCGTGCATGATCTTTGGCGCGGCGAACGTGGATTTCGCTTTCCGAAGCTTGCTTGGCTCGGCTTCATCGCGTCGACCGCGGGATTGTTCTCCTATCTGGTCATCGAAGGGCCCGGTTTGAACATATCGCCCCTGTACCTGCTCGCCACGGGTCTCGTGACAGCTGCGGCGCTGCTGCTCCTGAAAGAGTCGCGTGGCGACTTGGCCGGCCCGGACCAGTTGCCTTAATCCTGGGCGACCCGCGTCATCGAGCCATCAGCTGTCAAACATGATCACGCTGCGCAGCGTCTTGCCGGCCTTCATGTTGGCAAACCCTTCGTTGATCTCGGAGAGCTTCAGCTTGGCCGAGATCCAGTCTTCCAGATGCAGCCGGCCGCGCAGGTAGAAATCCACCAGCCGCGGCATGTCGACGCGAAAATGGTTCGAGCCCATCGATGAGCCCTGGATCCTGCGCTCGCGCAGGAAGTCGAAGCCGTGCAGCTCGATCTTCTGGCCGAACGGAATCATGCCGACGATGGTGGCCGTGCCGCCCGAGGCGAGCATGCCGAAGGCCTGCTCCGCGGTCTCCTTGCGGCCGAGCACCTCGAAGGAATGATGCACGCCGCCATTGGTGAGATCGCGCACCTGCTTCACGACGTCGCCGTCTGCCGGATTAATGATGTCGGTGGCGCCCAGCTTGGTCGCGAGCTGGAGCTTGGCCGGGTTGGTGTCGATGGCAATGATGCGGCCGGCGCCCGCGATCTGCGCGCCGTTGATCGCGGCCATGCCGACACCGCCGCAGCCGATCACGGCCACGGTCTCGCCGGCCGTCACCTTCGCCGTGTTCACGACCGCGCCGTAGCCGGTGATGACGCCGCAGCCGATCAGCGCGGCCAGATCGAGCGGCATCTCCTTGCGGATTTTGACGATCGCGTTCTCGTGCACCAGCATCTGCTCGGCGAAGGACGAGAGGTTGAGGAACTGATGCAGCTTCTCGGAGCGAGCCCATTGCATCCGATTGGACACCCCCGGCAGCAATTTCACCGTGGTGTCGGTGCAGAGCACCGTGCGGCCCGTGGTGCAGTTGTCGCAGGTGCCGCAGAATACCGAAAGACAGGTGACGACATGATCACCGGGCTTCACATAGGTGACGTCGGAGCCGACCTGCTCGACGACACCGGCCGACTCGTGCCCGAGCACCGCGGGCAGCGGATGCGGATAAAGGCCTTCCATGAAGTGCAGATCGGAGTGGCAGAGACCTGCGGCCGAGGTCCGGATCAGGACCTCGCGCGGGCCGGGCTTCGGCAGGCTGACATCCTCGATGACTAGGGGCTTGTTGACTTCATGGAGGACGGCCGCCTTCATCGAGCACTCCCTATCGCTTTTTTTGCTTCGAACGTGGGTGCAGCCTACGCTGCCAGGACCAGTTCGCCAACCTCGCTCATGCTGCCTGCACGATCGCCGAGCAGCAGCGCCGCGATCTTCTGCTGCACGGCATTTTCCGTCAGCCGGAACGGATCGCTCGGCGACACCCGGTGATCGATCACCAGCCGCGACAACAACAGCCTGCGCGCATCGCCCCGCATGTCGTGAATACGATGCGCCTCCCAGGCGAGCGCGACGGCACCGGCGACATGATAGAGCAGGCTGGTGGCGCGGCGCGCATCGGCCTCATTGTCGGCCTTTCCCGCGACCTCGCGTGCGAAGCCCACCGCACGATCGGTGAGCGTGTGCAGCCGGTCGCGCCAGGCCTGCGGCACCGAGGGGCTGTCATCGAGGCGAGCATGCAGATCGGCGGCCAGCGCGGATTCGGCGCCGTGGCGGCCGACCGCACGCCTCAGCGCATCGATCGCGACGATGTTGCCGGTGCCTTCCCAGACCGAACCGAGATGCGCGTCGCGGAGCAGGCGGGCGGTCGCGAATTCCTCGATATAGCCGATGCCGCCGCGCATCTCGAGCGCATCGCCACAGACCTTTCGCGCATCGCGGGTGGCGCGGAATTTCAAGGTCGGCGTCAGGATGCGCAGCAGTGCGGCCGCATCCTGGCTGCCGGCCTCGGCGCGGTCGAGCGCGTCCGCAGTGAGAAAGCTCATCGACAACGCCTGCTCGACCGGCAGCATGATCTTCAGCATCTGGCGCCGACCTAGCGGCAGGTCGATGATGCGGTTGCCGAACACCACGCGGTTTTTCGCCACCGTCATCGCGTCATGGTAGGCCCGCCGCATCAGCGCGGTGGATTTGACGCCATTTGAGAGCCGCGACGAGTTCACCATCTCGGCCATCTGCACGAAGCCGCGGTCGAGCTTGCCGACCGCGTAGGCGATCGCGCCTTCGAGCTTGATTTCACCCGAGGCCATCGAGCGCGTGCCGAGCTTGTCCTTCAGACGCACGATCCGGTAGTGGTTCTGCGAGCCGTCGTCGAGGAAGCGCGGCATCAGAAACAGGCCGACTCCGCGCGTGCCGGGGCCGGCACCTTCGGGGCGCGCCAGCAGCATCACGATCTTTGCGTCGGCGTTCGAGCAGAACCATTTTTCGCCGGTGAGGCGCCAATGGTCGCCTTCCTGCACGGCCGTCGTGGTCAGCGTGCCGACATCGGAGCCGCCTTCCTTCTCGGTCATGAACTGGCCGCCCTGGGTCAGCTTGCTCATGTCGGTCTGGGTTAGTCCGTCGAGATATTTCGCCTTCAGCGCCTCGCTGCCGAAATTCGCGAGCAGCTTGGCGCAGCCGTCGGTTACGTTGATCGGGCAACCCATGCCGAATTCGGTCTGGTTGAACAGGAAGGTGAAGGCGTGCTTGGCGACGACAGGATATTTGTCCGGCCAGCCCATGATGCCCTTGCGGATCGAGAGCGCGTGGATGCCGAACTCGCCGAAGGCGGCCTTCTCCAGCTCGCGATAGGCCGGGTGGTATTCGATCCACTGCACGTCGCGACCGAACTTGTCGCGCTGGTGCAGCACCGGTGTGTGCCGGTCGGCGAGCCGCGCGCATTCATCGAGCACGCCGCCGGCGAGTTCGCCCAGCCGATCGAGATGCGGCTCGATGTGGCGGAATAGCGTCTCCGGTAGATGAATGCGGAGGAGATCGGTGAGTGCCTGATCGGCGCGGTAGAAATTCATGCCGGTGGTATCGGGAGCCAGCAGTCCGGATGGTGCGGCCGCGACCTGTTTTGGCTGCGCGGGGGCCGGCTGTCGCATGATCATCCTCTTCGTTTCCGCCTTGCGGTCATTTTGCGCTGATTTGGCGCTTGCCGCTTGTGATGATGTCGATCATGCTCCAGTCGCGAAAGCGGATAAAGCCGCAAATTGTCAGGGAGGCATGATCGCCGTGAGGGCGCAATTCGCTCTGCGGAATTATGATCGTCCCGGCTGGTTGTCCGCGCGGACCGTGCATAGATCAGCGGCTTCCCGTCTTCGAGAGATCACGCCATGGAACACCCGAAATACAAGATCGCCCTCATCGTCGGCGCCGGCGAAGGCCTGAGCGCCTCGCTGGCGCGGTTGTTGTCCGCCCAGGGCATCCGCGTCGCGCTGGCCGCGCGAAAAATCGAGAAGCTCGGCGCGCTCTGCAGCGAGACCGGCGCCAAGGCCTATGCCTGCAACGCCACCGAGCCTGATGCGGTCGAACGCCTGTTTGGCCTGGTCGAACGCGAGATCGGCATGCCCGACGTGGTCGTCTACAACGCCAGCGGCCGCGCGCGCGGGCCGTTCGTCGATCTCGTTCCGGCCGACGTGGCGAACGCCATTGCGGTCAGTGCCTATGGCGGCTTCCTGGTGGCGCAGCAAGCGGCCAGGCGCATGCTGCCGAACCAGCACGGCGCGATCCTGTTCACCGGCGCTTCGGCAAGCGTCAAGGGCTATGCGCAGTCCGCGCCGTTCGCGATGGGCAAGTTCGCACTGCGCGGGCTCGCGCAGAGCATGGCGCGCGAATTGTCGCCGCAAGGCATCCATGTCGCCCATTTCGTGATCGATGGCGGCATCAGGAGCGCAGCGCGCACGGAAGCGCCGGAGAAGCCGGATTCAATGCTCGATCCCGATGCCATCGCGGAGAGCTACTGGAACGTGTTGCAGCAGCCGCGCAGCGCCTGGAGCTGGGAGCTGGAGCTGCGGCCCTGGGTGGAGAAGTTTTGAGGCAAGCTGCCGTAGGGTGGGCAAAGGCGCATAGCGCCGTGCCCACTATCAACGACGAAACAGCAATTGGTGGGCACGCTTCGCTTTGCCCATCCTACAAGGGCGGGAATCATGTCCACGGAAACCACCATCGATACCGGCACCAGTGAACTCCTCTGCGTGATCCGCGATCGCGTCGCATTGATCACGCTGAACCGGCCCGAGGCGCGCAACTCGCTGTCGGACGCGCTGACCCCGGCGCTGCGTACGATGATCCGCTCCTGCGGCGAGAACCCCGATGTCGGCGCGCTGCTGATCACCGGCGCCGGCGAAGCGTTCTGCGCCGGCGGCAACGTCAAGGGCATGGGCGCGCATCGCGACCCGAAGAAGCTGGAGATGTCCTTTGACGACAAGGTCGCCGATCTCCAGGAGCGGCAGCGCCTGCTCACCGGCGCGCTGGTGTCGGTGCGCAAGCCGACCATCGCGGCGCTGCCGGGGCCGGCGGTCGGCGCGGGGCTCGCCATCGCCATGGCCTGCGATATCCGCATTGCCGCGCAATCGGCCTTCGTGGCCACCGGCTATGCGCGCATCGCGCTGTCCGGCGACTATGGCATCGCGTGGCTGTTGACGCGCCTCGTCGGCACCGCGCGGGCGCGCGAGCTGCTGTTCACCGGCGATCGGGTCGATGCTGTCAGGTGCGAGGCCATCGGCCTCGTCAACCGCGTGGTGCCCGATGACAAATTGCAGGCGGAGGCCTTTGCACTGGCAAAATCCCTCGCTGAAGGTCCGCGCCTCGCGTTGCGCTACATGAAGGACAATCTCGACGAGGCCCTGCTGTTCGACTTCGAGACCGCGCGCGACCACGAGGCCGAACGTCTGGTTCGCCTGACCACGACCGCCGATCACAAGGAAGCGGTGCAGGCCTTCATCGAGAAACGCAAGGCGGTGTTCACGGGGAAGTAGCGGCGCAAAAATGCCCGGCTCTGGTTTTCGCCAGGCCGGGCTCGAGTGGTGTCAGGCCGAGGCTGAGGGGCTATCGGCCTGACGGGAAAGAGCGACGAGGCGCCAGCTCGCGCAGGGAATGTCTTTCGGTGCGACGGAGATCTCCTTGTCGAAGCGCACTAGCTTCCAGTCGTCCGGATGGTTGACGAAGGCGAAGTCCGATTTACGCGCGACCGAGATCATGGCGGCGTTGGAGCGCAGCGTGTCGCCGAACATGTGGTCGGCGCCGAGCGCGGCCGCGCGGCATTCAAGATTCTTCATCAGCACGGTGGCGATGCCGTGGCCCTGCCAGCGGTCGGCAACCGACAGACCGAATTCAAGCGTCGCGGTTTCGGCATGCAGCGCATAGCGCGCTTCGGCGACGATGGTCTCGAAGCCGTCGACCATCATGGTCGCCACCACGGTAAAACGTTCGCGCTCGCCGATTTGAAGGAATTCGTGCAGCAGGCCCTGCGGCAGTTCGCTGATCGCGCCGAAGAAGCGGTTGTATCGGGACCGCGTCGAGAGCGAGCGAAAATAGTGCTGGAGCTCCTCGGTGTCGCGCGGCTCGACGAAACGAACGCGCAGCGCCTCGCCGTGTCGCGTGCGCAGCGTGTCCGAATATTGCTTCAGATCTTCCAGGCGAAGGGTGCTCATGACACGCGCCCCCAAGGGGACCAAAGGGGAAAGGGACCGCCGGCGCCCCCACAGTCAGGCGGCGCCGGCCTGGCGGCCAATCAGGCCCGCCAGAAGGGTTTGTCGGCCTCGTAGGCGACATCGCTCCAGGACAGTCCGACGTCCTGAAGGTCGCGCGCGGACCAGTTGGTGAGCTCACGCCGGGTCCGGTAACGCTCGTGCCAAACGTGAAGCGTCTCGCCGATCTGGTGGATCAGCCCTGGCGCATGATGATTTGTCATCGAATTCTGGGTCAAAGTAGACATTGCCAGCTCCTGGAGCTAAGTTGACCGCTAATATCTGCTTCCGGGTGCACTGCGACAAACGACAATTTGTACTCTTTCGCATGAAATAACGTCATGTATCCTGCTGCCAGATGACTGCCAGATTGCCCTCCCTGAATGGATTGCGGGCCTTTGAGGCCGCCGCGCGCCATCTCAGCTTCACGCTGGCGGCGTCCGAGCTGAACGTGACCCAGACCGCGATCAGCCACCAGATCCGCAGGCTCGAGGAGGAGCTCGGCATCCGCCTGTTCGTCCGGCAGAACCGCGCGCTGGCGCTGACGGCCGAGGCGCGCGACTATCTGCCGGGCGTCCGCGCCGCCTTCAACGACCTCCGGCTTGCCACCGATCGGCTGCTGCGCAAGGACGATGACAAGGTGCTGACGGTCTCGACGCTGGCTTCGCTCGCCGCAAAATGGCTGCTGCCGCGGCTGACCGATTTCCAGGAGCACCATCCCGGCATCGACGTCCGTATCACGACCTCCACCAGCCTCGTCGACTTCCAGCGCGACAATGTCGATGCCGCGATCCGCTACGGGCGCGGCCAGTGGCCGGGCTTGCGCGCCGACTGGCTGATGGCGGACGAGCTGTTTCCGGTCTGCAGCCCGTCTCTGCTGCGTGGCGACAAGCCGTTGCGCTGTCCCGAGGACCTCAAGAGCCACATGCTGCTGCACACCTCCAACGCCAACAGCGACGACTGGCGGCTGTGGTTGACGGCGGCGGGTCTGCCGGCCGACATCGCCAGGCAGCCCGGCATCACCTTCGACATGATCTTCATGACCATCCAGGCCGCGATCGACGGCATCGGCGTGGCGATGGGGCGGACCTCCTATGTCCAGGACGACATCGCCAAGGGGCGACTAGTGGTCCCCTTCAAGATCGCGCTGCCGGCCGATGCGGGCTTCTACCTGGTCGCGCCGGAGGGGCGCCGCGAAGCGCCGAAGCTCGCCGCATTCCGTGAGTGGATGATCGCGGCAACGCGGAATAAGGCCTGAAATCGTGCCGGCGCATGTCCGCGCAACCTGCTTCTCGCTACAGCTCCACCACGACGTAGTCGCTCTCGATCTTCACGGGTATCGTCTCGGCGACATACGGCCCCTTCACCACGCTTGCACCCGGCTCGACATGGGCCGGGTAGGCCTTCACGCGGAAGCGGCGAGGGTCGCAGTAGGACTGGCCGGTGCGGATGTCGAACTCCCAGCCATGCCAGGGGCAGCGAATGATCTCGCCGAGCTTGGTATATTCGATCTCGCCCGGATCCTTCGATTGCGCGAGCCCGATCAAGGGTCCCTCGCACAGCGCAGCGCCCTGATGCGGGCAGCGGTTCATCAGGCCGAAATATTCACCCTTGATGTTGAAGATTGCGATCGGCCGTCCGTCGATCTCCAGAAATTTTCGCGTGCCGGGCGGAAGCTCGTCGACCGCGGCAATCACATGCCGCGCCATCAACTGATCCCGTACAGCTTCTTCGCATTGCCGAGATAGAAGGCCTCGCGGTCGTCGTCGCTGACGCCCGCGGGCAGCACGCGCGACGGCTCGTCGTAATCCCAGTGCGGATAGTCGGTCGCGAACAGTAGCCGGTCCCAGCCGATCCACTTGATGACATCGAACAGATCCTCGCGCCGCTCCGGATCCTCCATCGGCTGCGTCGTCCACCACACCTGCTCGCGGATATATTCGGACGGCGGCCGCTTGACATGCGGCACCTCGCTGCGCAGGCGCTGCCAGACTTTGTCGAGCCGCCATGCTAGCGACGGCGCCCAGCCGAAGCCGGCCTCGATCATCACCATCTTCAACTTCGGGAAGCGCTCGAACACGCCCTCCAGCACGAGGCTTGCGAGCGCCGATTGCTGGCACTGCGAGTGGCCGACCATCTCCTCGATGTAATAGGAGGGCCAGCCCGACGGCGTGATGGGGTTGCCGCCGAAGCCGAAGGCGTGGACGCCGACGGGAAGGCCGGCCTCTTCCGCAGCCTGATAGATAGGCCAGTAGCGACGCTGGCCGAGCGGCTCGACATTGCGGCTGAGCAGCAGCACCTGCACGAAATTCTTGTCGCCGGCACGCTCGCGGATTTCCGCGGCGGCTGACAGCCCGTCCTCATTGCCGACGACGATGGACGCCTTCAGCCGCTTGTCCTTGCTGGTCCATTTGTCGATCTGCCAGTCGTTGATCGCCGAGCACAAGGCCGCCGAAAGCTCGTGATTGCGGATGCCTTGCCCGGTGTTGAGCGGATTGAGCACGCCGAGCTGCACGTTGTTGGGATCGAGCAGCTGCTTCTGCATGAAGGACAGCGAGGAGCCCTGCGGCCCGCCTTCCGGCGGATAGGCGTCGCGGCGCGAGGCGTTGGGCTGGGCCTTCGGATAGGGCGGGCCTTCCATCATGCCCTGATAGGCATGGACGCCGTACACTTCGAGATGATGCTGCCAGCGTTTGGCCAGGTAGGGATAGAGCTCGGCGCGGGTCGCGCGTGCCGGATGGATGTCGCAGTCCGCGATCGCGGTTTTGACGGCCAGTGGGGAAGCGGCTTCGGAGCTTTCGCGGAACTGAATATTCATCGCCTTGCCTCCTTTGGCAGCGGCTAAGTCAGGCGGGGATAGGTCGCATGCGGATTATCGATCATGATCTTGCGCACGAGATCGGGGGTGAGACCTGCGGGCAGCGCCTCCTGGCCGTCGAACTGCCAGTGCGGATAGTCGGTGGAGAATACGACCAATTCGTCGGACTGCATATGATCAAACAGGCGAATTAATGTCGCCTCATCCGGCGGTGCATCGAATGGCTGCAACGAGAAGCGGATGTTGCTGCGCACAATGTCCAGCGGCGCGCGATCAACCCACGGCGTCTCCATCCGCACCCCACGCCAGAACTTGTGCAGGCGCCATAGAAATGGGGAGATCCAGGACACCCCGGATTCAAGCATCACCATCTTCAGCCGCGGATATTTGACGAACACGCCCTCGACGATCAGGCTGGTGAGCTGGGTCTGGAACGCCTGGGCCTGACCGGCATAATCCTCGATGTGGTAGGAACCCCAGCCCACGGCGGTCGGCGGATTGTGATAGGCGGAACCGGCATGAATGCCGATCGGTAATTCCAGCCGTTCCGCCGCCTCGTAGATCGGCCAGAGCGCGCGCTTGCCGAGCGGCGTATCGCCCATCACGAGCATCAGCACCTGCACGAAGCGGCGGTCCGTCGCACAGCGCTCGATCTCGGCGACGGCCTTCTCGACGCTTTGGGTGGGGATCACGATCGAGCCGCGCAGCCGCGGATCGCGATCGAGCCATTCCTTCACGAGCCAGTCGTTCAGCGCGCGGCAGAAGGCGGCCTGCAGATCCTCTGAAAACACCATCTGCACGCCGTAGAGCGGATTGCAGATGGCGTGCGAGAGCTGGAAGGGATCGAGCACATGGCGCTGCATGTCCGCCAGGCTTTCACCCGGCTTGCCGCTTTCGGGGCGCCAGTCGGGCCGCGCCGTGATCGGCGAGTTCTGCGGGTAGGATTGCGAGATGAGATCGACCATGCCGCGCGTCGTCACCTGATCGCGCCAATACTCGTTCAGGTACGGCAGCAGGCTGGTCAGATGCGGCACGGCCGGATGCACATCGCAATCCACTCCGCCGGCGATCAGGGACGCCATGACGTGTCCTTCACGTTTCCTCGTCGCGTCTTTCCCGCGGGCAGAGCTTGGCCGCTCCGCCCTTTGGCCGCCATTCAAGCAGGCCTGCCCGTTGGCTGCAACTCGGCCAACGGCGCTGTCATATGCTAGAAAGGCCGAGCTCGGTTGCGAAGCAATAAGGGGTCAAGGAATGAAAGAGCTCGTCGGCATTGCGGAACAGGTCGCAGCGAAGCTGATCGCGCGCAAACAGACCATTGCTGTTGCGGAATCCTCGACCGGCGGCCTGATCTCGGCCAGCCTTCTCGCGGTGCCCGGCGCGTCCGCTTATTTCCTCGGCGGGGCCGTGGTCTACACTCGCGATGCCAGGCGCGTGCTGATGGATATTTCGGACGAAGGAATGAAGGGCTTTCGTTCCTCCTCGGAGCCCTACGCGCAATTGCTGGCCGGGCAGATGCGCAGCCGTTTCAACTGCGATTGGGGCCTGTCGGAGACCGGGGCGTCCGGTCCCACCGGCAATCGCTACGGCGATGCGGCGGGCCACAGCTGCATGGCGGTCGCCGGGCCCGCAGTCGAGGTGATGACGCTTGAGACGGGCAGCAACGACCGCTTGGCCAATATGCAGACCTTTGCAGCGACAGCGCTGAAATTGCTGCTGAAGAATCTGGAGCGGTGAGCTCGCGGCCTCCCGAATATCTGGCTGTGCCGGAGAATGTGTGGTGTGACGCGCTCTTTACCGCGACACGTGCGCCGACACCGCCAGCCACGTCCCGTTCGTCTTCGCCCAGCAATCGGTATAGCGCCCGGTGGCCTGCTGGCCGTCCGCATTGGTGTAGCTCGTTGCCGCGTGGATGATGGCGAAATCACCCATGATACGGATGATGACGTCGTGCTCTCTGAGGTTTCGGATCGCAATCGGCCGCGCCGTCTGCTTCAGGAAGGCCTCGCGATCGACCAGCGTCTTGTCGGGATTGGAGCAGTAGAACTCCGGCGCCAAAATCTCGTCGAAGCGCTTGACGTCGCAATTCTGCACCGAGGCCACATAGTCGCGGTTGAGCGCGGTGAGCTGTTCGAGGTCGTTGCTCATGGGGTTTCTCTCAGTCATTGAACAAGGGCGGCGGCACGAACCCGCCGAACTCGCGTTCGATCAGCTCGGCGAGCTTCAACGGCGTGTGGTCCTCGAGGAAGGGCCCGATGATTTGCACGCCGACCGGCAGGCCGTCCTTCGATAGGCCGAGTGGAACAGCCGTTGCCGGCAGGCCCGTCAGCGTGGCGATGCCGGGCCACGCAAGCTGGTCCGGATAGGCGTGGTCCTTGCCATCGATGTTGATTCGGCGCTTTTCCTGCTCCGGCGAATGATCATGCGGATAGGCCGGCGTGGGCATGATCGGACAGATCACCGCATCGAATGTCTTGAACAATTGCCGCCATTGCGCGCGCAGGCCGGCGCGGGCGCCCTCGTCGAATACCCAGGCCTGATGCGTGCTGGTGATACCACGCAGCCGTTCGGCAGCGAGACTCTTGTCGTCGGGTGAGAGCTGCGCTGCACCGGCACGCGCGCGCGCGAGATTGTCCGGCGGAAGGAAGGCGCCGAGGAAGCTCATCAGCATGCGCATGTAGAGGCGAGAAGCCTCCGTGAAGTCCGGAAACAGCGGACTTTCGCGCGCGACGCGCGCGCCCGTGCCCGTCAATTGCCCCGCCAGTTTTTCGATCGCGCCGCGAATATCTGCATTCGCAGGCAGCAGCGGATGGCTGTCGATCACCAGCACCCGGAAATCCTTCAGCGCGCGGTGTCGCGCCTCCGGCAGCGCGAGCTTGTATCCGATGCCCAGGTCCAACGGATCGGGGCCTGCCATCACGTCCAGGAGCAGGGGCAGGTCGACTGCGCTCCGCGCCATCGGACCGATCACCGCCATATCGCGCTCCATCGGGATGGCTGGAAAGGGCGGCGGCGTGTGGCCACGCGTTGGACAGAGATTGTAGGTCGGCTTATGCGCATAGACCCCGCAATGGAAGGCGGGCACGCGCAACGAGCCGCCGATGTCGGACCCAAGCGAGAGTGGTCCGTAGCCTGCCGCGAGCGCCGCAGACGAGCCGCCCGACGAGCCACCCGGCGTGCGGCCGAGATCGAACGGATTGTTCGTCGTGCCGTAGATCTCGTTGTAGCTCTGCCAATCCGCCAAGCCCACGGGGACGTTGGTCTTGCCGAGGATGACGCCACCGGCCTCCTTGACCCGGGCGATCGACAGCGCGTCCTCCGCCGGCTTGAAATCTTTCTGCGGCGTCCAGCCCCAGGTCGTGGGCAGGCCGGCGATGTTGTAGGATTCTTTCACAGTGATGGGGAGACCGAGCAGCGGCTTTCGCTCGCCGCGCGCCAATGCGGCGTCTGCCTCGCGTGCGGCGTCCAGCGCACGGTCGAAATCCCGGACGCAGATCGCGTTGACCTTGCTGTCGTGCCGTTCGATGCGGTCGATCGCATCCTGCGTGAGCTCGACCGCGGAAACCTTCTTGGCCGTCAGTGCCGCCGACAGCTCGACCGCGCTCTTGAAGCTCCATTCGGATTTGGCCATCCCGCATCTCCTGTTCTTAGCGTGGAACAATGATGCGCAGTTTGGCCCAGCACCGCAACCGCCGTTTGATCGCGATTGACATCTGAGCAAGACGGAACGCGGTGAGCCAAGCAACCACTCGCAGTCATCGCCCGGCTTGACCGGGCGATCCAGTATTCCACCGGCGCCGATTGGACACGGACAGGTCGCGGCGTGCTGGATGCCCGGTCAAGCCGGGGCATGAAGGCGTCCTACGCCGCTCCGATCAATATCCCCACCGCCAGCACGATCGCGCCGCCGAGCACGATCTGGAACACGGCCTGGAGGAACGGCGTGTCCATGTAGCGCGCGCGGATGAAGGCGATCGCCCACAATTCGAAGAACACGACAATTCCGGCGATTCCCGTCGCGATCCAGAATGCGTTGGCCCAGCTATCGGGCACGAGATAGGGCAGGGTGTGCCCAAGCCCGCCTAGCGTCGTCATCAAGCCGCAGGTGAGACCGCGCAGCCAGGGCGAACCACGCCCGGTCAGCGAGCCGTCATCGGACAGCGCTTCCGCAAAGCCCATGCTGATGCCGGCACCGATCGAGGCGGCGAGGCCGACCAGAAATGTTTGCCAATTCTGATGCGTGGCGAAGGCAGCCGCAAACAGCGGCGCCAGCGTCGAGACGGAGCCGTCCATCAGGCCGGCGAGACCTGGCTGCACATATTGCAGCACGAACATGCGCCGGTTGGTGCGGTCTTCCTCGGCGCGCACGTCTGAACTCAGGATCCGATCCGTCAGCTTCGCCGCCACCTCTTCGTGGCCCTTCTCGGCCTCGGCCAGATCGCCGAGCAGGCGGCGCACGCCGACATCCTGCGCCTGTTCAGCGGCCTTCACGTAAAAGCGCTCGGCCTGCAATTCCATTGTCTCGACCTCCTTGCGGATGGTGTCGAGCGACAGGTTTTTGGTGAGCCAGACCGGACGGCGGCGCAGGAAGCCTTTGACGTCCTCGCGGCGGATCGGGGGCAAATGCGGACCGAAGCGCTGCTCGTACATTTCCAGCAGCATGTGGCGATGGCCGCGCTCTTCCTCGGCCATCTGTTCGAAGATCTTGGCGGAGTCCGGATAGCGCTCCTTCAAGTCTTCGGCGAAGCTCATGTAGATGCGGCTGTCCTCCTCCTCGGAGGAGATTGCGACCGCAAGCACCTCGCGCTCGGTCAGATCGGCAAAATTCTTCACGGCGGCCCTGTCTGATTAGTTTAGAATAATTCTAAACTATATAGGGCGCTTGGGTTACCGGGTCAAACCACGCCGCGGCTCTTCGCCAGGAAATCGAGCAGCAGGCGGCTCACCTCGGCCGGCTGCTCCTGCTGCACCCAGTGACCGGCGCCATCGACGAGGTGGCAGCCCAGCAGCTTCGTGCAGGCCCGCGCCTGCATGGCCTCGAATACGCCGGGACGCTGATAGGTGCCCCAATCCTGCTTGCCCGAGATGAAGCAGGAGGGGATGTCGATGTTGCGGCCGGCCAGCAATTGGAGCTGGCTGTTGAATGCGCCCGATGTGCCGCAGCGGTACCATTGCAGGCCGCCCTGGAATCCAGTGCGGCCATATTCGGCGCTGTAGTAGCCGAGCTCGCGGTCGGGCAGCCATTGATTGGCGGCGATTGCGGCCTGCGAGGGCATCTCCTTCGCGACCGTCTCGGCCATGGTCTCGTTCAGGTCCATCACATAATAGGTCGGCAGCTTCGCAAGCTCGTTCGCCGACCAGGATTTCAGCGGATATGGCTTGTTGTCGGTCCAGTCCGCGCTCTTGTGATGATAGTAGGCGCGCAGGAAATCATGCACGCCCTGTGGCGCGCGGTGCATGTCGGCATTGGCCGGGCGTGTCGCATAGTACCATTGATAATGCTTGCGTGGACGCGGCAAGGCGGCGAGCTCGCGATGCACGGGGTCTTCGGCCGCTGGCTTTACCGGCGTGTCGACCGTGTTGAACGGCAGCGGCGGCGCTCCGCCGAATGGCGCGCTCATCATCGTCACCGAACGAAATACGTCGGGCCGCATCAGCGCGCACCAGGCCGCGACTGGGCTGCCGAAATCATGTCCGACCACGTCGACTTGCCTGTAGCCGAACGCCGACACCAGCCCGAGCGCATCCCGCACCAGGTTGAAGAGCGAAAAGGGCGCGAGATCGCCGTCATACTCCGCGCTCCATCCCGTCGTCCGGCCATAGCCGCGCTGGTCCGGCGCGATCACGTGATAGCCAGCCGAGCTCAGCGCCGGCATCACCTTTCGCCAGGAGAAGGCAAGCTCGGGAAAGCCGTGCAGCAGCAGGGTGCAGGGCCGCCCCTTGGTCTCGAAGCCGGCCTCCAGCACATGCATGCGCAGGCCGTTGATATCGTCGACATAGCGTGAGCGGATGCCGGCGGGGAGCGGGATGTCGGGGAGCATTGTCATTTGCTTTCTCCACACGGGTGGAATCGTAAGGAGGGCAAAGGCGCGCTTCGCGCGCCGTGCCTACCATCATTCTACAACGCGTTTGGCATGGTGGGCACGCTTCGCTTTGCCCACCCTACGATTGCGCCATTCGACTACACCGCCGCGCATACGAAGCCACTGCCCTTGCGCCGGATCTTCCCAACGGACGGCGACGGGAAATGCGCGGTGCAGCACAGCGTGTCGGTGTCGCAATAGCGTTCCAGGAAGCTGCGGCGCGTCGTTGCCGCCCTGGCTTGATCGAGGTCGAACTTGACCGACAGCTCCGGATAGAGCGTCTGGATCGGTGAGTGCATGAGGTCGCCGGAGAACACGGCGTCGTCCTTGCCGTGGCCCATCGTGATGGCGATATGGCCCGGCGTGTGGCCCGGCGTCGGCAGGATGCGGACGTGATCGCCGATCTGGTGATCGTTGCCGACAAGCTCGTGGCGTTTGGCCTCGACCACCGGCAGCACGCTGTCGGCGAAGGGCGGCACCTCCGCCTTCGCGTTCTGCTCGGTCCAATGATCGAACTCCTGCTTGGCGAAGACGTAGCGCGCTTTCGGGAAGGTCGGCACCCAGCGGCCGTTCTCCAGACGCGTGTTCCAGCCGACGTGATCGACATGCAGATGCGTGCACATCACGAAGTCGATGTCGTCAGGCGAGAATCCGGCAGCGTTGAGTCCGCGCAGATAGGTGTCGTCGGTCTTCATGTTCCATTTCGGGCGCTGCGGCCGCGGCTTGTCGTTGCCGATGCAGCTGTCGACCAGAATGGTGTGGTGCGGCGTCTTGATCACATAGGACTGGAAGCACAGCATCAATGTGTCGCCGTCATCCAAGGCTTTCGCCTCCCTCATCCACGCGCGGTTCTCGGCCAGCAGCTCCGGTGTCAGCCCCGGCAACATCTCCAGCGCCGGGACGAACGAGGTTTCCTGCTCGATGATGCGATGGATGGTGAGATCGCCGACCGCGTATTTCAGGCTCATATGAACTCCCGCGCTTTACGCCGCCGGCGGCACCGAGATCTTCACGGAGGGCCGCTCGAGCATCTTTTGATGGAAGGCATCGAGCTTCGGATAGGCCTTGCGCCAGCCGCAATCGGCGAAGCGGAAGTCGGCATAGCCGAGCACGCAGACGAGGCCGATCTGCGAGATGTCGAACGGACCGTTGAGGACATCGGGCATGTTCTCGAAGCGCGCCATGCCGGTCCAGGCCCGATTCCAATGGTCGTCCGACCACGCCTGCCATTGCAGGCCCTGCGGTCGCACCATCTTCTCGTAGCGGCACAGCAGCATGGAATCGAGCATGCCGTTGATCAGGGAATGATTGGTCTTGGCCTTCCAGCGCCGCGGACCGTAATCGGGGATCAGGCTGCCGCCGGCCATCTCGTTGAGGTATTCGACGATGACATACGAGTCCAGGATGACGTCGCCGTCATTGGTGATCAGCACCGGCAGCTTTTTCAGCGGCGTGATGCGTGAATAGTCCTCGTTGGCCGTGCCGGGCGCGACGCTCGCCGGCGTGAGTTCGATCTTGTCGATCAGCCCGAGCTCGATCGCGGCGATGCGCACCTTGCGGGCAAAGGGCGAGGCGGGGGAGAAGGTGAGCTTCATGGGACAATTCCCTGCGATCGGTCTTGAGCAAATGGTGTCTCGTCCGTCATGGCCGGGCTTGACCCGGCCATCCACGCGCTTCCGCGTGGCTAGACTGTGAGACGTGGATGCCCGGGACAAGCCCGGGCATGACGACGAGTGTGCGCTGGCCGAGGCTTACGCCGCGACGATCTCCTGGCGCTGCTCGCCAAGACCCTCGATGCCGAGCGTGATGACGTCGCCGACATTGAGGAAGGTCGGCGGCTTCATGCCGAGGCCGACGCCGGGCGGGGTGCCTGTCGTGATGATGTCGCCCGGCAGCAGCGTCATGAACTGCGAGACATAGGAGATGCACTTGGCCATCGAGAAGATCATAGTCTTGGTCGAGCCGGTCTGACGGCGCTGGCCGTTCACGTCGAGCCACATCGGCAGGTTCTGCACGTCCTTGATCTCGTCCTTGGTGGCGAGCCAGGGGCCGAGCGGGCCGAACGTGTCGTGCGACTTGCCCTTGGTCCACTGACCCAGGCGCTCGATCTGGAAGGCGCGCTCGGAGACGTCGTTGCAGACGCAGTAGCCGGCGACGTGGTTGAGCGCGTCGGCTTCCGAAACGTATTTTGCGCGGGTGCCGATGATCGCGGCGATCTCGACCTCCCAGTCGAGCTTGGTCGAGCCGCGCGGCTTCTCGATGGCGTCGTTCGGGCCGGACAGCGAGGTGTTGGCCTTCATGAAAATGATCGGCTCGCTCGGGATCTCCGCGCCGGTCTCCTTGGCGTGGTCGCTGTAGTTGAGGCCGATCGCCACGAATTTCGACATGCCGGTAACGGGGGCGCCGAACCGCGGCTTGCCGGAGACGGCGGGCAGCGAGGCGGGATCGAGCGCCGCCAGCTTCTTCAGGCTCTCGGGCGAATAGGCCTCGCCGGTCAGGTCCTTCACATGCGCCGATAGGTCCCGCAACTGGCCGGATTTGTCGATCAGGCCGGGCTTTTCCGCACCCTTCTCGCCATAACGAACAAGCTTCATTCTCGTTTCTCCCTGGAATGGACCGATCGGTTAAACAGCTTCATGGAACAGGGCGGCGGGAAATTCAACCGCTCAAAGAGGGCGCATTGCAGCCCTCTCGATTCGGGAGGTTCGTCCGGGGCACGAGACTAGGCCAGCGCCTCGAACCTGAATGCGTCCCCATCCCGCTTGATGTGCCCGGCCGAAAAGTGCCCGCCGATCACCAGCGTCGGGGTGTCGGCAAACCGGCCGAACAATTCGCGCCGCGTCGCGGCAGATTGGCTCTGATCGGAATCCGCGTTCGAGGACCAGCCGAGATGCGCCATCTGGCGGGGATGATGGGCGACGTCGCCCGTCAGCAGTCCCTGCTCGCCGTCCGACCGGATCAGAACGCTCATATGCCCGGGGCTGTGGCCGGGGGTTGGGATCATGCTGATCTCCTCGCTGAGCCGGTGGTCGCTCGCGACCAACTCCGCCCGGCCGGCATCGACGATCGGCTTCACGGAATCGACAAACACGGCCTGCTTGTCCGGCTCGGTGGAGTGGTCGCGCCAGTGCTGGTATTCGGTCTTGCCGAAGACGTAGCGCGCGTTGGGGAAGCTCGGCACCCATTTGCCGTCGACCCATTTCGTGTTCCAGCCGACATGATCGACATGAAGATGCGTGCACAGCACGGTATCGATGCTGTCGGGCGGAAAGCCCGCCGCAATCATCGTCTCCAGGAATGGTGTGGTGCGATTGTTCCAGGTCGGGACGTTGCGGCCCTGCTTGTCGTTGCCAAGTCCGGTATCGACCACGATGCGGCGCGAAGGAGTTTCGAGCACCAGCGAATGGATCGACATTTTCAGCCGGCCTTCTTCCGTGGCGAAATGCGGGATCAGCCAGGGCAGCTTCCGGATTTCATCGTTGGTTGCTGCCGGGAGGATGAAGCGGGTTGAACCCACCGTCTCCATCTCGACGAGTTTGGTGATCTTGACCCTGCCGACTTTCCACTGCATCCGGCGCATCCCCATGTTCTTGTTTGATGTTCTTGCTTTGCGGGGGAACATGCGCAGTTTCGCCCTCAGGCGCAATGGATCATCTGACGCCGTGCGGCGTTATCGCGGGAACCCAGGGAAAGACAAAGGGCCAGCCATGCCAGAGCTTGCGATTTCCGCGGAGAAGGTCGCCTTCATCATCGAAAAGGCGCGTGAATTCGACGTCAAGCAGGCGGATTCCGATCCGGATTCCGGCTCGAATGCGACTGATGACGATGCGGTCGACGTCCTCGAGGATGACGGCTCCGATCCGGTCGTCAACGAACTCGGAAGTTTCATCGTGGCCATGAACGAGGACGAGCAGATCGATCTCGTCGCGCTGACCTGGCTCGGCCGCGGCGACGGCACGATCGACGATTGGGACGATTTGCGCGCACGCGCCGTGGAGGCACGCGCGGAGTATCGCAGTCCCCGGCGCGAGACGGCGCATTATCTGCTCGGTGAGCCGATGCTGGGCGATCTGCTCGCCGACGGGCTCGATGAATTCGGCGTCGACTGGACCGACGGAGACCTGGTGGCCGATTCATCCGCTCCAAGCCAGCGGGACGAAGACGAGATCACCAAGCAGCGGTGATTCCGGCCGATATCAGCGCGCGCAGTCGACCACCACGGTGCCGAGCTTGTCGCCTTTCTCGACGGCGACATGGGCCTGCGCCGTCTCCGACAGCGCAAACTGCGCCGCGACATTGTGGATTCGCGGCCCCGCTGCCAGCCATTTCGAGATGTCGGCCTGCGCCGCCGCAAGCAGCGCCGGCGGCAGCGCGAACAAGACGAGCGAGCGGAGCGTGATGCACTTCTCCATCAGCTCGCGCATCGGCACGGTCGGCGTGCGGTTGCCGTTCGTGGCGTAGACCGCGATTGTCGAATTCATGGCCATCAACTTCAGGGTCGTCGCGATGTTGCCGCCGAAATCGACATCGACCAATTGGTCGACCCCGCGTCCGCCGGTGAAGGCCATGGCCTTGGCAACGACATCTTCGTCCCTGTAATTGACCACGAGATCGGCACCGGCTTGTCGCGCATGCTCGCCTTTTATCGCCGAGCTGACGGTCGCGATCACCTGCGCGCCGCCCCATTTCGCGAGTTGCACGGCGTAATGTCCGACTGCACCCGCGCCGCCGGTGACCAGCACCGACTTGCCGACGATCGGCCCGTCCGCAAACAGGGAGCACCACGCCGTCATTGCGGGAATGCCCAGCGTCGCGCCTTCCGCAAAAGAGAGATTGTCCGGCAACGGCGTCACCAGATGCTCGGCAAGCGCGATATATTCGGCCGCGGTGCCAAAGGCGCGGCCGTTACGCTGGCCGTTGAACAGCCAGACCCTGTCGCCGATCTTGAACCGCGTCGCGCCATCGCCGATCTGGTCGATAAAGCCCGCGCCATCGCTGTTCGGAATGACGCGCGAAAATTCCTTGGCGCGATAGCCGCCCCCGCGCCGGCCGACATCGGCCGGATTGACGCCGGAGGCTTCCAGGCGAATACGAACTTCGCCTGGACCTGCGACCGGCGTGGCCATCTCACCATAGGTGAGGACGTCCGCCGCCGGTCCTGTCTCCTCGTACCATACCGCCCTCACAGCGTTCCCGGGAAGGCACCGCCATCGAGCAGAAGGTTCTGCCCGGTGATGAAGCCGGCCTTGGCGCCGCACAGGAATGCGCAGGCATAGCCGAACTCCTCGGGATCGCCGAAGCGGCCCGCGGGATTGAGCTTGGCGCGCTCGGCCAGAACCTGGTCCGGCGTGATGCCGCGCTTCTCGGATTCCCCCTTCGCGGTGCTGCGCAGGCGATCGGTCTCAAACGGGCCCGGCAGCAGGCCGTTGATGGTGACGTTGTTGATCACGGTCTTGCGCGACAGGCCGGCAATGAATCCGGTGAGGCCGGCGCGCGCGCCGTTGGAGAGACCGAGGATGTCGATCGGCGCCTTCACCGCCGCTGAGGTGATGTTGACGATGCGGCCGAACTTGCGGGCCATCATGCCGTCCACCGTCGACTTGATCAGCTCGATCGGGGTCAGCATGTTGGCATCGATCGCCTTAATCCAGTCGTCGCGGGTCCAGTTGCGGAAATCGCCGGGCGGAGGTCCGCCGGCATTGTTGATCAGGATGTCCGGCTCGGGGCAGGCCTTGAGCACGGCCTCGCGGCCCGCCGGCGTCGTGATGTCGCCGACGATCTCGGTGACGGTCACATCAGGATAGGCTTTGCGGATGTCGTCGGCCGTCTTCTTCAGGGCCTCGGCGCCGCGCGCGGTCAGCGTGACGTGAACGCCGGCCTCGGCCAGCGAGATGGCGCAGGCGCGTCCGAGGCCTTTGCTGGATGCGCAGACGATGGCGCGGCGGCCTTTGATCCCAAGATCCACTGTTTCACTCCCGTAATGTCAGGCAGGTTTTTAGAGCCGCTATTCTAGCCAACCTTGGCGCCGCTGATAAGGGATTGGCTCGCATCAAAATGCATGCACGCTTGCGCGGCGATGCAAATGCGCCTCATCAGATGCGCCGCTCCTGCTTGAGACGGTCGATCGCGGAGGCCGCCTCCGGCGGCAGCGACTTGAAGCCCATCTGGCCGACCGTCGAGAACAGCGGCCGCAGATGCGAACCGGCGAGGAACGGCGGCTGCCGGTTGGCCGGCACGATCTGGTCGAACACCAGCACCAAGGTGGTGGCGACGAGGCCGACCCTGATGGCGCCGAGCGCGGCGCCGCCGAGGCGGTCGCCGATGCCGGCGTCGCGTATCGTGTCGCTCAGCGCCAGCCGGCCGAGATGTCCAAACAGCATGCCGACCACCACGAAGATGCCGAAGAACCAGATCCAGTTCTGCAGCAGCGGCGCATTCGGATTGCCCGCGACCTGCGGGACGATCAGCGGCATCAGCGCAACCGCGATGGGGGCGGCGAGGAGATAGGCCAGGATCGTCATGGCGCTGCCGAGCAGGCCGGTCCTGAAACCGAAGCCGATCGCGATGGCGAGCGCCGCATAGACGGCGAGATCGAAACTGTTCATGCGCGGGAGCCTGCCATGGAACGAGTGAACGCAGAACCGATCATTCCGGTTTCAGATCGTTAAAATCGTCTGTATTGATGGCCAAAACCGATGACCCCAAAGCTCAGGGACGCGCCCAATGTCAGACCTATTCGACGTCAGTCGAGAAACCATCCTCGTCACAGGTGCGAGCCAGGGCTTGGGGCGGCAATTTGTCCGGGTGTTGGCGGCACATGGCGCGGCCGTCGCGCTCGCGGCGCGGCAGACCGACAAGCTGAAGAGCCTGGAAGACGAGATCCGCGGCAAGGGCGGCCGCGCCGCCGCCGTCGCGCTCGACGTCACCGACATCGCATCGATCGCCAGGGCCCTCGATGCCACGGAAGCCGCGCTCGGCCCGGTCACGGTGCTGATCAACAATGCTGGCATCGCGATCGAAAAGCTCGCGACCGAGCAGACCGAGGCCGATTGGGACGCGGTGATGGGCGCCAATCTCAAGGGCGCCTATTTCCTCGCGACCGAGATCGCGCGCCGCATGATCGCGAGCAAGCAGGCAGGCAACATCGTCAACATCGCCTCCGTGCTCGGCACCGGCGTGCTGAAGGCGGTGTCGCCTTACGCGATCTCCAAGGCCGGCATCATCCAGGCGACCAAAGCGATGGCGCTGGAGCTTGCGGGGCAGAACATCCGCGTCAACGCGCTGGCACCCGGCTACATCGACACCGAGATGAACCACGCGTTCTGGGCGACGCCGCCGGGCGAGCGCCTGACCAAGCGCATTCCCCAGCGCCGCATCGGCGCCGAGTCCGATCTCGACGGCGCGATCCTGCTGCTGGCCTCGAAGGCCTCGCGGTACATGACGGGCAGTGTGGTGACGGTGGACGGCGGGTTCTTGCTGAATTGAGAAGCTGCTATCGTCCCGGCCCCCCATGCGCAATTGCGCACTAGGCCGGGACGACGAGGTAGAGTCACCGCATCTCGCCCCTGATCATATCCGCCGCCTTCTCGCCGATCATGATCGCCGGCGCATTGGTGTTGCCGCCGATCAGTGTCGGCATGATCGAGGCGTCGACGACGCGCAGACCTTCCACGCCGTGCACCTTCAGCGCCGGATCGACCACGGCCATCGCGTCGGTGCCCATCTTGCAGGTGCCGACGGGGTGATAGACGGTGTCGACACGCGCGCGCAGGATGGCGCGGATATCGTCGTCCGTTCTCACATCGGACGTGAACATGTCCTTCTTCTGCAACGCGCGCATCGCGGGCGTCTCCATCAGCCTTCGCGTCGTCTTGAAGCCCGCGACCATCGTCTCGAGATCCTCCGCCTCGCCCAAGAAATTCGGATCGATCAGCGGCGCTGCCAGCGGATCGGCGCTTTTCAGCCAGACGCTGCCACGGCTCTTCGGCCGCAACAGGCAGACATGGCACGAGAAGCCCGCCTCCTTGTGCTTCTTGCGGCCGTGGTCGTCGAGCGTCGCGATGATGAAGTGCAGCTGGATGTCGGGCACATCGAGGTCGGCCCGGGTCTTCAGGAAGCCGCCACACTCGGCGAAATTGGTGGTCATCAGGCCGCGCCGCTCCCGGCGGTATCGTTGGATGGCGCGGAGCAGGGATGGTAGCCGGCCGAGCGACGAATGGACGAAGTGTGGATAGTCGGAGGCGTAGACGAACACGAAATCCGGATGATCCTGCAGATTGCGTCCTACGCCCGGCAAATGATGCACGACGTCGATCCCGTGGGCGGCAAGCGCCTTGCCGTCGCCTATGCCCGACAGCATCAGCAATTGCGGTGACTGGAAGGCGCCGGAGGCGAGGATCACCTCGCGACGGGCGCGTAGCTTCTTTGTCTGCTTGCCCTGGACATATTCGATGCCGACCGCGCGCCCACTTTCGAACAGGATGCGCGTGGCATGCGCCTGCGTCTCGACACGCAGATTGGCGCGCTTGTCCATGTGGGGATGCAGATAGGCGCGCGCCGCGCTCCAGCGCTCACCATTGTGCTGGGTCACCTGGTAGCTGCCGAGCCCTTCGTGATCCTCTTCATTGAAGTCCTCGCGGATGCGGAACTGCGCCTCGCGGGCGGCCTGATGGAAGATGTCGTGGATCGGATTGTCCGCGCGCAGTCTGTTGACATGCAGCGGGCCGCCCTTGCCATGATAGGCGCCGTCGAAATCGGCGTTGTTCTCCGAGCGGTTGAAATAGGGCAGCACGTCGGCATATGACCAGCCGGCATTGCCGAGCGAGGCCCAGTGGTCGTAGTCCCATTTGTTGCCGCGGATATAGACCATGGCGTTGATCGCCGAGGATCCGCCGAGTCCCTTGCCGCGCGGTTGATAGCCGATCCGGCCGTTCAATCCCTTCTGCGGCACGGTATCGAAACCCCAGTTCGCCGCCTTGTATGGCAAAGCCAGTCCGAACGGCGTGGTGATCCGCCAATTGTCGTTCCGACCGCCGGCATCGAGCAGCGCCACGGATGTCCCCGCATCCTCCGACAGCCGCCCCGCCACCGCGCAGCCGCCGGAGCCCGCGCCCACGACGACGAAATCGAATGTGTCCGTCACTGATGTTTCCCCCTGCATTCATTCTTTCCGTCATTGCGAGCGCAAGCGAAGCAATCCAGACCTTTGCCGCGGAGGGATTCTGGATTGCTTCGCTGCGCTCGCAATGACAGGTGCTGAAACCTACGACACGAATCGCATCATCTTCTCCAGCCGCGCGATCTTGCCGCCATAAGGCGGATAGAGGTCGGCGAGGCGGTTGAATTTCGAGCGGTAGAACACCGGCTTCAGCTTGCCGAACGTGCGAAAGCCCCATTCGCCGTGATAGGCGCCGGTGCCGGATGCGCCGACGCCGCCCATCGGCTGGTTGATTTGCGCGAAGTGGAACAGACAGTCGTTGACCGTGACGCCGCCGGAGACGGTGCGCGCCAGCACCTCGTCGCGCGCAACGCGGTCCTTGCCGAACCAGTACAACGCCAGCGGCCGGTCGCGGGCGTTGACGAAGGCGATGGCGTCGGCCGGGTCGCGATAGCCGAGCACGGGGAGCACGGGGCCGAAAATCTCCTCCTGCATGGCCGCCATGTCTTCGCTCGCGCCCACGATCAGCGTCGGCGGGAATTTGCGGTGCGCCTTCCAGTTGGGATCGTCCGGCTTCGCCGGCTGCAGGATCTTTGCGCCGCGACGTGCCGCATCGGAGACGAGATTTTCCAGCCGCGCATAATGCCGGTCGGAGATCACGGAGGTGTAGTCCTTGTTCGAGGGGTCGGTGCCGAACATGCGTCGCATCTGCGCGCGAACTTTTTCGGCAAAGGCCTGCAACGCGCGCTCGGGCACCAGCACATAGTCGGGCGCGATGCAGGTCTGCCCGGCATTGAGCAGCTTGCCGTAGGCGATGCGCTCGGCGGCCTCTTCGAGATCAGCCGAGGCGTCGATGATAACAGGCGACTTGCCGCCGAGCTCGAGCGTGACGGGCGTGAGGTTACGCCCCGCGGCCTCCGCCACCAGCCGCCCCACCCGGGTCGAGCCGGTGAACACGAGATGATCGAACGGCAGATGCGCGAAGGCCTTTGCGACCTCGTCTTCGATGCCGGTGACGAGCAATTCCGCAGCGTCGAACCGCTCGGCGACCGTCTCCTTCAGCAGCGATGAGAAGTGCGGCACAAGCTCGCTCGGCTTGATAATGACGCGGTTGCCGGCGGCGAGCGCGCCGATCGCGGGCGCGAGCGTCAGCTGCAGCGGATAATTCCAGGGCGCGATGATGCCGACGACGCCGAGCGGCTGCGGCATCAGCCGGTTGCGCGCGGGCAGGAATTGCAGCGCCGTCGAAACGCGCTGCGGCGCCATCCAGCTCTTGAGGTGCTTGGTGGCATGACGGATCTCGGAGAACACCATCATGGTCTCGGCGATATTGGTCTCGACCGCGCAGCGGTGACCGAAATCGGCCGAGATCGCCTGCCGGAAGCGCTCCTCGTTGTCGGCGACGACAGTGCGCAACCGCGCCAGGCGGTCGAGCCGCTCGGCGAGGCCAGGCGCCGGCTCGGCCCGCGACCGCTCGACCATGGCATGGAAGGCGTCTTCGAGGCCCCGAAGCGGGGCGCTCGGCGGGGGGCGATCTGAGGGGCGATCCAAGGCGTGGTCCATGGCGTTCTCCCCCATTAAGTGGCGTTTCCGCCTGGTTTTGTTGCCGCAAGCTGGCCCCTTGTGGAACTTCTGGCAAGGGCCGGCCAAATAGGCCGCAAATTCGTCCACCGCGCTGTCATAAAGTCGAAAAAAACGTTCTCGCAGCCCTTTCCAAAGGCACCCCGGGTTGGTACATACCGCCCGCACCCAACGGGCTTTGCCCGGGGTTGCCTTCCAAGGAAGCCTTCGGGACGGACGAAGCAAGCCACGCGAACAGCGCCGGCCCTTCATTCACCGTCCCCGGCGCTTTCACGAAGGCAAAGCAACGGTTAACGCGGGGTGGAGCAGCCCGGTAGCTCGTCAGGCTCATAACCTGAAGGTCATAGGTTCAAATCCTATCCCCGCAACCAAGTAAGATGCTGAATTTTCAGTATAAAATCGAAAGGCCGTCCGTAAGGGCGGCCTTTTGCGTTTCAAGAATCGCCACCGAGTCGCCACGTGTCAAAAGTCTCAAGAAGTACAGTTCGTGAAGCGGTGATGATGCGCGCCGTAACGCGAGTTCGAATCCCTATCGCTCCGCCAGCCCGTCACAATGATCTCGTACTCCGATGTGGAGACCGCTCGAAAATCCGGCCATTTTTCCGCATTATCCCCGCCAGAGAAAACCCACAGCCGACTAAAAATGGCACTCGGGACGTCCGGAGAACCGAATTTTCTCCGAATCTTAGTACCTCTCAAATCGGTCTTAGTACGGCATTTTCCGATAAACCGAGCGCTTACTGGGAAAGCGGTTTGCATCCCTCTCGCTCGATCGAAGGGAACAAAACTCTCTCGGTACGAGCTAGCCGATTCGGAATTTACGGTTCGATCAGCCGTTGCATGCCAGCGCCGCGGCGCGCTTAGCCTGACAGGGTTCCTAACAAAAGCTTACGGGGTTCGTTTGTCTAAAACGGGTCATCGAAGTGATAGAGACAGCTATTATTGTCGCGTCGAAAGGGCCGGCCTGCCGCCGAGACTGCCATAGACGACCAGCTTGCCCCGGTCGAATACAAGTCCCTGGGCAAATGCACTCAGACCGAAGGCGGAATTGTAGGAAGAGACGGCCCCACCATTCGGTCCGATCTTGAAGATTGAAAACTCGAGAAGCTCGTCGCCGCTATCGCCCCATCGCTTCGAGCCCGTCTCTGCTGTTGTTACGCCGAGGCGCCGCACGCCGATCGGACGCTGCCGCTTTACGGCGAAAAATGTCTCGCCCTGCTCACTCGCCACAGATTGGACGTTGGACGGAAACGGATCATCATCCTTCCACAGCGCTGAGAATGTAAATTGCCGGCCAACCTGGAGGAGAACGCCCTTGCCGCCAGCCTCGCAGGCTCCGCGCGTCTGGCCGCCGATCTTGAGCTCGCCGTCCCCACCATCGGCGCCAAAAGCCTGAAAGTCCGGGATCACAAGGGTCTTCTTAGTCTCGAAAGTTGAGCTGTCCAACAGATAGAGTACCGTTTGTCGCGGCCCGTCGCAGAGGGTCGGCAGGCCGAAGAGAGCTTCGTTCGCACCAAAATTGCCAAATTGCCGCAAGTTGACGACGAGCACGGGATCGGGGCCGAGCTTTGAGAGCAAGGTCGATCGGCCGACGACAAACGCGGACCTTCCGACCTTGATCTCTTTGCGCGCGATCTCATGACCATCCACGTCGAACCGGGTCAGATATGCCACGCGTTCGTCGGTCTGCTGCGAATAAATCGAGCCTGACAACATCACGATGTCATTGCCAATCTTTACCGCACCCGCTGGCGAGTGGTCCTCGAGATCCGGCCACGCCCTTTCCCAGACTTTGGAGCCATCCGGCGCGAGCCGCCGCACAACCGGGTAGGGATGGGGTGACGTCTTGTAACCAAGCGCATAGATCTGCGATTGATCGATGAAGAGAGGGCCGGCGGCGATGTCGTGCGACGCGGCCGGAAAGTCGGCGCCGTCCTGCCCCGCATCCCTGATGATGCTGGCCATCGAGCTTCCGTCCCAATCGCCCATCGCCGATAGTATAAGACGGCCAGCGAGAGGTTTGGCATCAAAGAGCTCTCCGACCTCGTCGTTGCCAAAAGGTGCATAATCAAACGTAGCGTTTGTTGATTTTACGCCATCGTCTGGCAAGCTGGCTGCATAGCCAAAGACAATGAAAGGCGCCCAGAAGCGCGGATGGTGATGAGCCCTGTCTGCCCGGGCGAGATAGCGTTCAATACCTCCCGCCAGAGCCGCCGAGGCGCTCTTGTGGTGCTGTTCGTTCCAGGTTGCGAAAAATGCCAGTATCAGATCATGTGCAGCGTTGGTTTCTACGGTCCAAAGCGACGCAAGCAAAGTCGGCGATCCTGCAACCGAGAAAGCGGCAGCGAGATCGGTGATGCCGATATTTGCAGCCGATGTATCCATCCGCGCCGTATTGCAGGCCGACAGAACGACAAGGCGCGCATCAAGCGGAAGCCGGGTGATCTCCAGCGCCGTCAGCAATCCATCGTCGAAACTGTCGGACAAATCCTTGGGCGTGAGAACCAGCGACGCCTCGTTCAAGCCGGGTAAGTCGTTCCGTAGCAGCCCGTGCGTTGCGAAATGGATGATATCGTACTTGCCGAGATCCTTGGTGCGGAAGTTCTCCTCAGACGCGTCTGTACCCAGCAGCACATCGCCTTTTGCGGCCTGCATGAGTTGCCCGACGATGGTGATTTCGTCAGCCGTCTCCGGCAGCGATCCCAGTTCGCTCAAGGCGCCGCGCAGGGAGGCGTCGGTATTACCACCGCGCGTCAGACTCGCCTGTTGAGTGACCGTGGAAAGGGAGGGATTGCCGATGCCGAGATAAGGCAGCGGAGCGTGCTGGTGCGAGATCGAGGTGCGCGTGCCAAGAAAATGACGTGCCGAGATCGAACTCGCGAACCTGTATGTCTTGCCAAGCCAGCGGGCCGCGAGCAGATCGTATCCGTCGCCCCGCCGGGGCGGCGCTTCCTCGAGCAAGGCTGCGAGCGGAATGCCCGACAGCTCCTCAGGTGGCGCTGCATTCACCAGCGAGCCAGGCTGCGCGCAGGATTCGAGACCCTTGAAGAGAAGATCCCTGAGGCGAACAGCTGATTGGACCGGATACTGGCTATCAAGCGTCTCATCGGCCGCACGCTCCTGCGTCAACGCCAATCGCACCAGCTTGGCGTCAAGGATCGCCTCTTGCGGGTCGACATCGGACACCGAAAACAGCGTCGTCGTCTTTGAGATGCAAAGTCGACCCATACCCTTGAGCGTGGGAAAGAAAGTGAGAAAGACCTCGTTGGGTTCAAGCACCGTCTGAATTTGTGTAGCCGTCGGATACCCGATCGCCTTGGCGTTATCCGCATCTTTCGTGAGTGCGTCTTCCAACCGAACAATCGTTTCGGTAAGGCCCGCGTAAGTCGTAATGAGATATCCAGCTTCCTTCTTGCCGCCAGCCATGAGGTTCTTGATCTGATCAAGCTCCCACTGCCGCTTTTGTTGCTGCAAGATATAATAAGAACGTACGGTGTCGCGCGCGCGTTCGGTCTTTTGGGCGCCGATCAGGACGGCAAAATCGCTGGTCTGATGCCGAAGCGTGCGGGAAAGCATCTCGCTCCCCCTAAGCGCCAGGTCGGCGGCATCAGGAGGCGGGAAGTCCACAAGGGACGTCAGAGCCGTTTGAATAACAAGGACGTCGATCAAGGTCGGTAGCTGAAACCCTTCAAAGCGGCGCGTCAGAAATCCTTCAAAGACCTCAATCCGCTCCCGCGCCGCCGTTTGAATCAATGCAGCGGCTTCCGCTCGTGAAGTTGGAAGAGCTATCAATCCGAGTGCGAAATGACGGTAAGATTCAATATTCTCGGCGACGTATCCTGAGAGCTGCCAGGCGGCAGGGATCGCTGCGAAGTGCGACTTCCAGGCCGCCATATGCGATGGATCTTTGGAGCTCGAAATGAGCAACTCAGAGAGTCCGAAGTAAAACTCCTGCAGCGTCTCGAAATGATCACGTGCGATAATTGCGTCGCGCTGCGCTTGCAAGGGATGACGCGCATGGAGGGCAGCAGCTTCGTCAGGGGCACCTTCGAAGAGAAGCGAGAGCGATGCAAGGCTATTGCTTGTTGAGGTCCGATAGAGCTTTATGCCTTCATTTATGTCCAGACGGTCGTTGAGCCGGATCGCCTCCTCGAGAAATCCGGCGACCTGCCTGGACCGGGTTGTCATCGCGACCAGCTGGGTCATGATGTGCACGTAACCCGCAAACACCGGGCCTTCGTGATTGAGATTGGCTGACATGTAGGGATCGATCAGGCGTGCGAGCGCTTGTGCGCTAACAATGTCCTGTTGCGAAATCAGCGACTCCAGAAATTCGGCCAGCGCCTTGCAGATGCTGTATTTATCCTTGGGGTCGATGAGTAAGAGACCCATGACCGCAGTGGAGTAGGCCTTCTCAGCCAACTGATGTTCGTTCAAGAGCAGGAAGTGGTTCACGGCCGTCAGATTGGCCATCACCGCCGGATAGGGAGACGCCGCGGGATTGAATGGGACTTTGTTGTTCGGAAAGAGGCTCTTGCGAGCTTGCGGATCGTTGTTTGCGAAGAACTGCGCGCGAAGCAGGTAAGCATAGAGATCCGGGAAGAGCAGTTTGAGCTTCTCGTCCGTTTTGATGATCTCATAGGCAGCGACCTCGGATTCGATCGCGCACCCGACTTCGTAGGCCGTCGAACATATCTCGGTCAGGTCGAGCAGCAGAAGCGCTTTGGCATTCTGATCGGCCGTCTCCTTGACAAGCCCGGCGATCTCGCGCCCGGCTTCGCGGACCTGGCCGCGATGAAATTTCTGGTACGCAGCCTGTTTTCGGCTTTCCAAATCCGGCGCGGGCTGTGAAAATGCACGTGAAACGAGAGTGAGTTGCATGGTTGTGCAAAGCAGCATCGCTGCCAGCAGAGACAAGAGGGATGGGGAGCCCGATCGCATGAAACGCGCCGTCCTGTCTGCCTTCATTGCCGTCGCTCTCACGGATACAGCCTTGGCCCAGGCAGACCTGGTCGGCAACGCCCTTCCGGCCTCGCCTGAGAACGCTAACATACTCTCCCTTGAGAGCACCCCCGAACTTTATGACATGGGCGGCCTCGGCAACTCGCTCGTCACCAAATACGTGGGTGCCAAGCTCGCCGATGCGCCTTACGTCAGCCGCGGCCGGCACGATTCCGAGATCTACCGGCTGCTTTCGCCCTCGGTCGTCATCGTGGTTACCGACACCAGCATCGGTTCAGGCTCCTACATCGGTCTCGGCGACGCGGTCCTGACCAATTGGCATGTGGTGAAGGGCTTTCAGAAGGTCGGTCTCCTGTTCAAGCCGCCAACTGAGGGAAGCAAGCCGTCCGAAGCTGACTTTGAGATCGCGCAAGTCGTGAAAATCGATCCGGGTCACGACCTGGCCCTCCTTCGCCTTGCTTCTGTGCCGCGCGACGTAAAGCCTATCGTCCTTGGCTCCGAATCCGACATTCAGGTCGGTGCCGACGTGCACGCTATCGGGCATCCGACCGGGGAGGCCTGGACCTACACCAAGGGGTTCATCAGCCAATACCGTAAAGATTACGAATGGCGGGACGAAGAAGGCTCGCACAAAGCAAGCGTCATCCAGACTCAGACACCCATCAATCCCGGCAATTCCGGCGGTCCGCTGCTCTCGGATGATGGCAAGCTCATCGGCGTGAACGCCTTCAAGGCCAAAGGCGAGGCACTCAACTTCGCGATCTCCATCGCCGATGTCCAGGCCTTCCTTGCCAAGGCCGGCCAGCCAATCCCCGCGAAGGCACCGGCGACCTGCAAGTCGGTAAAGCTGTATGAGGGAAGGGACCGGCAGAACACAGCTCTCCTCGTGCAGTTCGATACGAACTGCGATGGCAAAGCAGACTATTCCTTTGTCACGCCGGACGACCTCACCAAGCCCATCTCCGCGCATCTCGACGCGAACTTCGACGGCAAAACGGACATCTCAGTCGAAGATCGCAATCGTGACCAGAAGTGGGACATCTCGTTTCATGACGTTGATTTCAACGGAAAGATCGATCTCGTCGGCTATCATCCCGACGGCAAGCTGACACCCTCGCGCCTCGACAAATACATCCCCGGCACCCGCTATTAAAAAATCCGCCTTGCGCGTTCAACGAACGCTATTGGCGGCGGCGGTCGCGCTCTACGGGGCCTGCCTGCCGCCTGTGATTAAGACGACGTGCAAGAGAGCGAGGTGGTCACTCGATTACGGAAGATATTTTATCCCAGTTTAGCGGCGCGGCTGGTATCAACAGACAATCTGTGATTGAACGCTGTGAGGGGGCCTCAATGCACATAAAGTCGATTCGCATCAAGAATCTGCGCGCCTATTACGATGAAACCATAGATTTCGACAATTACACCTGTCTGGTGGGTGCGAATGGGGCGGGCAAGTCAACCGTGCTGTGCGCCTTGAACATTTTTTTCCGTGAAACTGAGAGTGCGGCGACCAATCTGAGCAATCTGGAAAGAGAAGACTTCCATCGCAGTGACATTGACACGCCGATTGAAATTACGGTCACCTTTGCGGGCTTGTCGGAAGCCGCCCAGTCCGACTTCGCAGACTACTATCGGCAGGACGCCCTCATCGTCACTGCCAAGGCGCAGTTTGATATCGGGACTGGCCATGCAGCCGTGAAGCAGTACGGCAACCGGCTCGGACTGGCCGACTTCACACCATACTTCAAGCTCCTGGGCGACGGCGCAAAGGTCGCCGATTTGCAGGCTCAATACACGAAACTGCGCGAGGGCTATCCGGGTCTGCCCGTCGTCAAAGTCAAGGATGCCATGACGGCCGCGCTCCGTGAATGCGAGGCAGCCGTACCCAGAGATTGCGTTCTAATCCCGAGTGAGGACCAGTTCTATGGCGTCAGCCAAGGGCAGGGGCACCTCAGGAAGTACCTGCAGTGGGTCTATGTGCCCGCAGTAAAAGATGCGGCAGGCGAGCAGGCGGAAAGCAAGAACACTGCGCTGGGGCGTCTCCTGGCGCGCACGGTGCGTGCGCAGGTCAACTTCAGCGAAAAGCTGTCCACACTCCGTACTGAAGCAGAGGAGAAATACAAAGATCTACTTTCGGCCGAACAGGGCGCGCTCGACCAGATATCTGCTGCGCTTCAAGAGCGTTTGACCGAGTGGTCGCACCCGGAGGCGACGGCAAAACTGATGTGGCACCAAGATCCCAAGACCTCGGTCCGCATCGAGGAACCGATGGCCCGTCTTCTCGCGGGTGAGGGCGAGTTCGAGGGCTCTATCGCTCGTTTCGGCCACGGCCTCCAGCGCTCGTACATCATTGCCCTTCTTCAAGGCCTGACAGCCAGCGATGATGACTCAAGCCCCCGCTTGATTTTGGGGGTAGAGGAGCCGGAGCTTTATCAGCACCCACCTCAGGCAAGGCACCTGGCAACAGTGCTCCAGGCGCTTAGCGCAAAGAACTCGCAGGTGATCGTTTCAACCCACAGCCCGTACTTCGTTGGTGGCAGCGGTTTTGATCAAGTACGTTTGGTCAGGAAGCGCCAGAATGACGGCCGTGCGACGGTGCGGTCCTGCACGCTTGATGCACTTGGCGCAGAGTACGCGAGAGTGACGGGCGACGCTCCGATGGCGCATGACAGCGTGCTGGTAAAGCTGCATCAGGTAATGCAGCCTCACCTCAGCGAGATGTTCTTCACGCCAAAGCTCGTGTTGGTCGAAGGCCTGGAGGATGCCGCTTACATCAATGCGTGGCTCGTTTTGTCAGGCCGCTGGGATGCCTTCCGTGCCCGCGGCGGGCATATTGTTGCGGCCAATGGCAAAAGCGAAATAATTCGCCCCGCAATCATTGCCGCCAAAATGGAGATCCCGACCTTCTTCACCTTTGATTGCGATGGCGACAAGCTCACGCACAATAACCCTGACACCGAGAGGTCCATCCGAAAGGCCCACGAACGAGATAACAAGGCCCTTTTTGCGCTAGCCAATGCGGGTGACGATCCGTTTCCAAGCGAGGTAGTTTGGGGCAACACCTTCGCAGCTTGGCCCTGCGACTTGGCGAAGAGTGTAAAGATCGACGCAGATGCGCACTGGGAAACCGCCGGCTCGTCAGCGTCGGCCGCCTTCGGCGGGGCCGGAGGTTTGCAAAAGAACACGCTCCACATCGGCGCCCGGCTCAAGGAGCTGCATAGGCTGAATGCCAATACTGCGACGATCGACCGACTCTGCGAGGCGATTGTTGCGTTCGCGTCTCAAGCTTAGCTGAGCAACGCTGGTGGCCGCGACAGCGCGGCAAGGTTTGTGGCATTGTTCCCAGACCGGTGTGGGCGGAGTTGCGTACAACCAAGGCGTTGGCAGCAAGGCCGCTCGCCGTGGCGCTACGGGCTGCGGCATCGATGACGAGATCATCGAAGTTTAGAGACCTTTGCCTTGAGGCGGCGCCTCCAACTGATAACAAGACTACACAAAGCTTATCAGTTGCCTGGACTGTTCCATAACATTCGATTTGCGAATGTCCGGAGTTCGCGCAAAGCGGACTAAGTTGGCCCAGGCGGCCGAAGGCCGTCCGGAGACATTCCTCGCGGCAGGCTATTGCGGCGCGGGACCGCGACAAATATTGCTCAACTTCGCTCGCCGCCGACAAGGTAGGCTGTACGCGCATTGCTGGCCGGTAGCGCTTGGTTAGTTTGGCCATCCGCTTTTTTTTCCTGTGGATCCGCGGACAGTTGACGTTTTCAGAGCTGACTTGCGCGTGTTTTCGGTCCCGATTGTGTCAATCGGCCCTTTAATTGCGGTTTGTTGTCAAGCTACCATTCTTCCTCTCTCCAGTGACACGCCGGTAGCGATTGCTCCGTCGGAGCTGGTCAGGT
>NZ_JADPIX010000139.1:0-1194 GCF_023073155.1 Bradyrhizobium sp. 45
GTACTGCTTCATGGGAACTCCTTCGAATCATTTGATTGCGAGGGCTCAACGATAACGGAGCTTGTCTGCCACGAGCGCCGACCGCAATTACGTCATCGTCTGCAATCAATATTGACCCCCTAAGCCGGGGGATCGGCGTCCAAAATTATTGCCCTGGCCGCTGCGATAAGCCCACATGTACGATGTACTGGTGGCTTTTTTGTCCTTCTCCTTGAGGACCTGAACCGTCGTTTCGTCGCCATGGATGAGAGGTTGCAGTCTGAGCCGCAGCTTCAGGGCGTCTGAGATGCGATGCAGATGCTTCTCGCTCGAGCCGATCACCCAGTGACCCAAAGCGCCGCGGCTGACAGGAACACCTGCGCGTTCGAAGGCCTGCGCCAGACGGTAGAGCGGCGTGCCATCGACATATTTGTGAACCAGCGCGAACGCCAGCGTTGAGGCCGTGGCAACGCTGCCCGGCAAGGGCTGCGTCGGCATCGGCGCGGTCACGACAGGGGCATTGATCCCGGTGCGATCGCAATGGCGGCACCCATATTTGAAGCGCACATTCTGTAAAACCTTCGCCTTCACCTCGATATGAAGTTGCTCGGTGACAGTCTCGCCCATGCGATGCATCTGGCCACGGCAGCAAGGACACGCCTTCTGATCGTCGGGCAGGTCATACTCGACCCGCTCACGCGGCAGGTTCGCCGGCAGCGGTCTGCGGCCGCGCTTCTTTCCCGTTGTGCTTTCGACGGGTGGCAAGCCCGTGTCCGGAAGTTCGGCGATATTGTCCGTTTCGCTGCCGGCATCATCCTCGTCGGCGGCCTGCTCGGCTTCATTGAACAGACGGTCGACGTGCTTTTCGCTGCGCGGCGCAAAACGATGCAGGCGTGCCAGCGCCAGTTCTTCCTCGAGCCTGACGACGCGCTCCGTGAGCTGACGATTCTCCACCTGCAGCGCAGCAATGCGCGCCAACAGCGCTTCGACACTCGGTTCGCCGGTTCGATTCATCGGATTCTTGAATCTGAACCGTACCGACGCGTCAACCGCTCAAGTCGAGAGCTCAGCCGGCAACCTGATATTGCCGCACCGGATGGCGGACCATCGCATCGATATCGATGCCGTCAAGGATCCAGTGCAATTGCTCGGTCGTCAGCGTGACGACCGCCTCCTGGCGGCGCGGCCATCGGAACTTGTCCTCGGTCAGCCGCT
>NZ_JADPIX010000137.1:0-1162 GCF_023073155.1 Bradyrhizobium sp. 45
CTTGACATCTTTTCGCGACAGGTCAGTGCCGCTGCTTGAACCCGCTGCCGCTGCTGCACTCCCCGCTGTGCCACTGCTCATCGAAGGGTAGGGCTCAGTTCCTGGGCGGTTGCAGCGATCAGCGCCGTTCACGACGTACCATATTTCGTTAGGTTTCTCGGGCCTCGCGACGCCGCGATGGCCGCAATGTCTCGATCTCTGGGAGGGAGAGACATGATGAAGCGATCGCCTATTCTCTCTCTGGTGGCTGTCGCGAGCTTCACCGTCCTATGGTTTGTTCTGGATGCCGATCTGCATTTTAGAAGGGCGGCTGCCACTGCAACAACAGCCATGCCACCCGAGGTCGTAGCTGCCGAGCCTTTCAGAACGGCCCACGCCGCTAACAAGGTCGATGAGGATACTTGCACTGGATCAGGCTAAGCATCTCGCTTTCTGGACGTCCGTTTTGAAGAATAGAAAGCAGGCCTGTGGAGCTGTTGTTCGGACCATGTATCAAGGCGGCACCGAATCTGGGGTCGATGCTTGGCGCATTGGCTGCCGGGACGGCAGCGAATATTCGATAACAATTAATCCGGACGCGCATGGCTCTGAGGCGGAGTTTCCGGTTTCGGTTTGCAGTGGAATCGCTTTCGCCCGAGGTGCTGAATAGCCCCGTCATTGAGCGTTCAGCACCTGCGAGATCGCCTCTTTATGCCAGCTGTTATCCGCTGTCCCGGCGCGTCCTCGCCAACATGCGAGGATGATCATGACGATTACCCGATCACGACGTGAAACGGTGGAGTTCGAGCACCCATTTCGGATCACAAGCTTCGAGCGGATACTACCGGCTGGCTCCTATGAAGTGATTACCGACGAAGAATTAATGGAAGGAATGGAAGGATTATCATTTCCGTCCTTTCGGTCCGTCGCCACCATGATGATGGTGCCTGCGCCGCCGCCGCGCAGCTCTTTCGTCGAGATGGTGGCGATCAGTTCGATCGATCTGTCCGATGCCCGGGAGCCGATGCGATCGTATCCCGTTAGTGACGCGCCGGCCCACCTCGACAAGCATCGGACTGCGCTGAACATTGACAGTCGCCGGATGCTGGCGGAGATCGAGCGAAACGCGTTGCGCGGACTGCATCCGCAGCCCGAACCCGAGTTGCTCGCGGCGCCTGCGATG
>NZ_JADPIX010000151.1:0-106272 GCF_023073155.1 Bradyrhizobium sp. 45
AGGAAAACCGCACAGCAGCATACAGGTGTAGCCAATCACTCGGCCTTCCCTGCGCGATGGTTGGACGGCTTATGCCGTGCTCTCCCGGGAGCCGAGTTCGTTCTGGCCTCCCTCACCCCAACGAAAGTCACCGGCACCCGCGCCGGTTGACGCAGATGCCGCATTCGCCAGGGCTTGACCGTAGCAACGACGGCCAGGACCACACGGTTTTGCCGTACGCACGGCCCGCCATTTCGCCGCAGTTTTCCCAGCCCTGTCGACGGAGCCGGAAACTTACAGACGAGACGAAGCCTAGCAGCGCCGCTCGTCGGAACGCAGCCTTGGGCTCACGGAGAGCAATCCGCCCTGCCCTTGGCCTCTCGCACCCGAACGCTGCCGCGTCCACCGCAAGCCCGGCTCGCGAACATGACGACCACAAGATCGCCCCTCAAGGATGAGCCGGGATGGGCGACACATACGCCAATTCCGAATTTCGGTAAAGCGGAATCTTTTTGCGGCGGCGGATTGACAGAGGGGCGAAACAGGCGCGGTCCCGTAGCCCGGATGAGCGAAGCGACATCCGGGTCTTGCCACAAGCGACAGCGGTCCCGGGTGTCGCTGCGCTCACCCCGGCTACGAGAGCTCACCGCTTCGTTCGCACCGGCGTTCCGTCCGCCATGAGTGTCACTCCCTTCCGTTCGACAATCATCCCGTAGGCGTGCGGCTGACGGTGAACGTCGAAATTGAAAGTGGTGCGCTTGTAGGAGTTGCAGAGATCGAGATCGCAACGGGCGAGCGCGATCTCGTCGCCCTTGGTCGTGCATCGCGCGATGATCTCGCCGGAGGGCGCGATGACGCAGCTACCGCCGATGTGGTCGACGCCCTCCTCGGCACCGGCCTTGGCGACGCCCACCACGAAGGTGCCGTTCTGGTAGGCGCCAGCCTGCATCACCAGATGATTGTGAAACAGCGAGAGATCGTCATGCTCGGGCGCCGGCGGATTGTGCACCGGCGTGTTGTAGCCGATCATCACCATCTCGACGCCCTGCAGGCCCATCACCCGGTAGGTCTCGCTCCAGCGGCGGTCATTGCAGATCGCCATCCCCATCACGCCGCCAAAGGCCTCGGTCACGCCAAAGCCATCGCCTGGATCGAAATAGCGCTTTTCCAGATGTTGGAATTCGCGCCACGGCTCATGCTCGGCATGCCCGGGCAGATGAACCTTGCGATATCTCGCGACGATGGCGCCGCTCTTCTCGACCAGGATCGAGGTATTGTAGCGCCTGACAATTCCGGCCTCGACCGTCAGCTCGGCATAGCCAAGATAAAATCCGATGCCGATCTCGCGCGCGAGATCGAACAGGCCTCTTGTCTCCGGCCCCGGCATCTCGCGCTCAAAGAAGCTGTCGATCTCAGCCTGATCCTCGAAATACCAGCGCGGAAAGAGCGCGGTCAGCGCGAGCTCGGGATAGACGATCAGGTCGCAGCCGTTGGCCTTCGCCTGGCGCATCAAGGCCATCAGGCGCGCTACGACCGCGGTTCTCGTCTCGGTCCGCGCGACAGGGCCAAGCTGGCCGGCTGCAATCGTCACAAATCTCGCCACGAATCTTTCCCTCGTCCGCTTCCCGGGTCAGGTCGCGGCAGAGACTATCGCGCGATGCGCCGCGCGCACAGCCTCGCTGTCCGGCACGGTGCCCAACCGAGAGGCAGCCCGACCGTCACGTGGAAAGTACCGAGAACAGATAATCTCGCAAACCCCCGCTCGTGCTGCTCAGGCGATCGAGCACAGGCAGCTACACGCCTACCGGGGGGAAGATGCATCTCACGGAGCGCGACTTACCAACCCGCCGATGCAGGTTCGTTGAAGAACATCGTCTGATCGCGCGCCGCCATGCGCGAGGGCTGGCGTCGACGGTGCCTCTCCGCACTGCGCTTGTTCGAAACGGTCCGAGCTGCTTGCTTCGGCGTCGCATCAGGCTGCGCCACCATTGCAAAAGCTTGGCGGGGCCTCTCCTGCGTGGGAAGCGCGTCGGCGACGGCAGGTGCGGGAGTCGGCGGAACCGACTCGGCTTTGGACAGCGATATTTGCCGTACGCTGGTGTCGAGGACGATCTTCTCAGGCCAGGTTTGCGCGGAATGAACGCGCACAATCGACCGATCTGGCTCGGCCGGCGCGGCGGCGCTCACGGGGGCGGTCATGTATCGGTCTGCGAGGAAAAGGAGGACGAGCAGAGCGCCGCCGGTGAAGACGAAATAGCGGATGAGCGGCATGGGTCCCTCGATCGCCTCGTTGTCGAGGCCCCTGCAGCAACGGGAAAGAGTGGTAATCGTTCCGGTGCGCCGTCGAGCATTCGCGGGAAACGCTCAGCCGCCCACTGGCATTCCGCTTGCTGCACGGGAGTCAAATCCCTCAGACCCGCAGTGGGTCTGTCTCACCGTGAGGCGATCATGCACCCGACGTCCCGTTTCGAAGCGACCATGCCGACCCAGCTCCACGCCTTGATCTCCGATCTGCGCTGGCGCATGCGAATGATCGACGCCGACATTCTGGAGGAAGAGCGGAAGGCTGGAATCTCCGATCCCCAAAACCTCGCCTATCCCCTGCTCGCGCAGAACCTGCGGGCCCGGCGCGACAATATCCGGGTGAGCATCGCCACCCTCGAAAGCCGGCTTGAAAAGCGATCGACCGAATGGCCGCGCGCTGCCTGATGCGCGCGATGGCGATAGCTCCGGTCGCATCCGGTCAACGGGAAGGAACTCCCGTTGCCGATCTGCAACGGTTCCCGTCCGTCCGAAGCCGGACAAAAGAAACTCCCATTGCGGCCACGAACCCCTCTCACAACGGCGTGAGACGAGCAGGGGAACTACGATGCGTGCGCAACGAGTCTGGGTGGTGAATGGGGCCGCCAGTGTCGAGCAGTTGCAGACCAGATTGGACGATCTGAACAAGCGGCTCGGTCAACTCGAGACGCAGCACCCCGAGAGCTGGAAGGTCGAAGAGCTCAGATCGACTGCGCTCAGCCTGTCGCGCGAGATCGACGACATCCGCTGCGCCGAGGCGACGGCGGCGCTGAGCGAGCTGCTGCGGAAATAGCCGGCGTTCGCCCGTCGCGCAAGGAACCAACGCCGCCTCCCCACCATTGCCATGCCGAGCATGGAGCAAAATCATGACCAGGCACCTGACGCGGGCCGATCTCGCGCGCGGCGTGGCCGGCGCGGTATCCACGCTGGTCCTGTGCGCGACGATGGCATTCACCATCGCGCGCCACTTCGCTTTGTAAGGCATTTGGCACTGTGAGGTATTTTCGATGACGTCCGACCCCGAGGAATCGGTCAGGCTGCAAGGCTACGGCGAGATGACCCTGCGTACGGCCGTCACGACGATGATGTTGCTTGCGCCGCGCGAGCGCGCGGATGCCGCCATCTTCCGCGTCCGCGACGGCGTCCGGCTTGCCTCAAGCGAGATTGCCGAACTCGCCTCCGAATGGGGCATCACGCCAACGCCGGAGATCAGGTCTCCGAAACTTGTCCCGGAGCAGCATTGGATCCACGTCGTTCGCGGCATGGTGCGTGAGGCGCCGCTGCCGGCGCTGATGATTGCGTTTATGGTCGGCGTGCTGGTGGCGCGGCGGTAGTCCTCTGACCTAGCTTGCAACGCCGAGTTATCGAAACAGGCAATGCTGAGCCATGCCACCGCGACAGACCGCCCTGTCCGGCCAAATCGGCCGTGGACCCGCCCTGAAAATCGTTGCAAGAAGACGCTCCCGGGCGCCGGCGGCTGGTCCGCCAAGCTTGGGAACGAGCCTCTAGAAAAACGTCGACTTTTGGAAGAATGGTCGGAGTGGCAGGATTCGAACCTGCGACCCCTGCGTCCCGAACGCAGTGCTCTACCGGGCTGAGCCACACTCCGACAAGAGGCCGGCTTATAGCGTCGGGTTTGGCGCACCGCAAGCGGCCGAGCTGAGGAATCTTATCCCTGTGAAAACGGGTCTTGAAACGCTGATTTTACCGGCCGGCGAGGCCGGCGCGGAAGCTGCCGCCCGGACATTGGCAGCCGGCGGGCTGGTCGCGTTCCCGACCGAGACGGTCTACGGGCTCGGGGCGGACGCCGGAAATGCCAGTGCCATCGCCCATCTTTACGCCGCCAAGGGGCGGCCGGCCTTCAATCCGCTGATCGCGCATGTCGCCGACCTCGCGGCCGCGCGCAGGATCGGACGATTCGACGCCTGCGCCTTGCGCCTTGCGGAGGCGTTCTGGCCGGGGCCGCTGACGCTGGTGGTGCCGAAGACGGAAAACTGCCCGGTGGCCGAGCTTGCCACCGCGGGCCTCGACACGGTCGCGATCCGCATTCCGGCCCATCCGGTGGCGCAGGCGATCCTGCGCGCCTTTGGCGGGGCGGTGGTGGCGCCGTCCGCCAACATCTCCGGCCACGTCTCGCCGACGCTGGCGGCCCATGTCGAGAGCGACCTTGCGGGGCGGATCGACCTGATCGTCGACGGCGGGCCTGTTACGGTCGGCGTCGAATCGACGATCGTCGGCTGTTTTGCGGCGCCGATGCTGCTGCGGCCCGGCGGGCTGTCTCGCGAGCGGATCGAGGCCGTGCTTGGTGCAGCGCTGGCGCGACTGCCCGCGGAGACCGACAGCGAAGACAGCCAGCCGCTGGCGCCGGGCATGCTGGCCTCGCATTACGCGCCACACGCCCATGTGCGGCTCAATGCGCTGGACGTCGCGCCGGGCGAAGCGCTGCTGGCGTTCGGCCCGGCGCGCCTGCCTGGTCTGGAGGCCGCCGTCGCCGTCATGAATTTGTCGCCCACCGGCGATCTCGATGAAGCCGCCGCCAATCTGTTCGGCTATCTTCGCGCCCTCGATGCTGGGGGGCCGCGGGCGATCGCCGTGATGGCGATCCCCGAAGAGGATCTGGGCGAAGCGATCAACGACCGGCTGCGCCGGGCGGCTGTGGCGCGATAAGAGCGAAGCAAGAGACAAGACAATGAACATTAATCATCCCGCCACCCCTCCGCTTGCGCCCGAGCTGATCGAACAATTCCGCAAGATCGTCGGCGAGAGGCACGCCATCACCGATGTAGCCGACATCGAGGCCTACGTCACCGAAGAGCGCAATCTATTCCACGGCCGCTCGCCGCTGGTGCTGCGCCCGGGCTCGACCGCGCAAGTCGCCGCAATCTGCAAGCTCGCCTCCGAGCACAAGATCGCGCTGGTGCCACAGGGCGGCAACACCGGGCTCGTCGGCGGCCAGACCCCGCACAATGGCGAGGTGGTGGTGTCGCTGCGCCGGCTCGACAAGATCCGCGAGATCGACACCGCCTCCAACACTATGACCTGCGAGGCCGGCGTCGTGCTGCAGATCGCGCAGCAGAAGGCCGCGGACGTGGACCGGCTGTTTCCGCTGTCGCTGGGGGCGGAGGGCAGCTGCACCATCGGCGGCAATCTCTCGACCAATGCCGGCGGCACGGCCGCGCTGGCCTATGGCGTCGCGCGCGAGATGGCGCTGGGGCTCGAGGTGGTGCTGGCGGACGGTCGCGTGCTCAACGTGCTGTCGAAGCTGAAGAAGGACAACACCGGCTACAATCTGCACAACCTGTTCATCGGCGCCGAAGGCACGCTCGGCATCATCACGGCGGCGACGCTGAAGCTGTTTCCGAAGCCGCGGTCGATCGAGACCGCCTTCGTCGGGCTGAAGTCGCCGGACGCCGCGCTGAAGCTGCTGGCGATCGCGCAAAGCGAGGCCGCCAATGCGCTGACGAGCTTCGAGCTGCTCTCGGAGATGGCGGTCGATTTCTCGATCCGCCACGGCATCGACGTGCGCGATCCGCTCGCGCAAAAGCATGCCTGGTACGTGCTGATGGAATTGTCGTCGCCCGGCGATGACGCCCGGACGCCGCTGGAAACGATCCTTGGCCGCGCCATGGAGGACGAGATCGTCGACGACGCGGTGATCGCGGCCAATCTGACCCAGCGCGCCGGCTTCTGGAAGCTGCGCGACGAAATGTCGTCAGCACAAAAGCCGGAGGGCGGCTCGATCAAGCACGACATCTCCGTGCCGGTGGCCACCGTGCCGGCCTTCATCGCCGAGGCCAATGAAGCCGTGGTGAAGCTGATTCCCGGCGCGCGGCCGGTGCCGTTCGGCCATCTCGGCGACGGCAATCTGCACTACAATGTCAGCCAGCCCATCGGCGCCAACACCGCGGACTATCTGGCGCGCTGGCACGAGATGAACGCGGTCGTGTTCGCCATCGTGCTGCGTATGGGCGGCTCGATCTCGGCGGAGCACGGCATCGGCGTGCTCAAGCGCGACGAGTTGCCCGACGTGAAGGACAAGACCGCAATTGAGTTGATGCGACAGCTCAAGGCGATGCTCGATCCGCTTGGAATCATGAACCCGGGAAAAGTGCTGTGAGTGGGCTCAAGATCGACGCGATCACCGAGGCCGATGTCGAGCCCGTGGTCGCGCTGTGGCAGCGCTGCGGGCTGACGCGGCCGTGGAACGATCCGCATGCCGACATCGCGCTGGCGCGACGGCGCGACAATTCCACCATCCTGCTCGGCCGCGACAACGGCGCCATCGTCGCCACCGTCATGGTGGGCCATGACGGCCATCGCGGCTGGGTCTATTACGTTGCGGTCGATCCGGATAGCCAGAAGCGTGGCTACGGCCGAGTGATCATGGCCGCGGCCGAAGACTGGCTGCGCGCGGCTGGAATTTTGAAGCTCCAGCTGCTGGTCCGGCGCGGCAATGAGCAGGCCAATGCGTTCTACCAGTCGCTGGGTTTCGAGGAATCGACCTCGGTGATGTTCCAGAAGTGGATCGACGGCCGCACCACAACGCCAAGCAACTGAGATCGAAGCATGACCATATCCGACCGCGTTCGCATCAAGGACGTCCGCGTGCTCTCGGACGGCTGGACCCCCCTCAAGACCACCACGTTCGAGTACCGGCGCGCCAATGGCGAATGGCAGACGCAGCACCGCGAGACCTATGAGCGCGACAATGCCGCCGCCGTGCTGCCCTACAACCGAGCGCGGCGCACGGTGATCCTGGTGAAGCAATTCCGCTTGCCGGCCTTCATCCGCGGTTACGACGATCTCCTGATCGAAGCCGCCGCCGGGGTGCTCGACGACGCCTCGCCCGAGGTGCGCATCCGCGCCGAGGCCGAGGAGGAAACCGGCTATCGCCTGCACCACGTCCACAAGGTGTTCGAAGCGTTTATGAGCCCCGGCGCCATCACCGAGAAGCTGCATTTCTTCGTCGCCGAGTACGAGCCGGAGATGCGGGTCAGCGACGGCGGCGGCCTCGAACACGAAGGCGAGGACATCGAGGTGCTGGAGCTCGGCATTGACGAGGCGCTGGCGATGATCGCGGACGGGCGTATCATCGACGCCAAGGCGATCATGCTGCTGCAGCATGTGGCGCTGCATGTGTTTCGGTAGGTTGTCTTCCTTCCTTCTCCCCTTGCAGGAGAAGGTGGCGCGAAGCGGCGGATGAGGGGTTTCTGTCCGCGCGCGCATCTCATGCAGTTGAGCACGCGAGAGACCCCTCACCCGTCTCGCCGCTTCGCGGCGAGCCACCCTCGCCCGCAAGGGGAGAGGGGAAAAAGCGGACCTGGCTCTATCAGTGCAATTCTGACCTGCATTGCCCCGCCCCCCGTTGAGCTCACCCCCGACTATCTCTAGTCTGTCGCCAACAAGAACCAGGAGACGCGCCCCATGTCCGCTTCGCGCGACGACGAATTCGGCTTTGCGCCCGACTATGACGCCCCCGTTCCCTATATGCAGCGCACGCGGGACTATTACGCCGCGATTGGCTACACCACGGCGTATCGCTGGGCTCACTACACCGAGGCGCCGTTCCAGCCGCTAAAGAAGCCGTTGTCGCAATCAAGCGTCACCATCATCACGACCGCCGCGCCATACGACCCCACCAAGGGCGACCAGGGACCGAGCGCGGCGTATAATGGCGGCGCGAAATTCTACCAGGTCTATGAGGGCGACACGGCGAAGCCCCACGACCTTCGCATCTCGCATATCGGCTACGACCGCAAGCACACCACGGCCACCGACAACGGCACCTGGTTTCCGCTGCCGCAACTCTTGAAGGCGAGCGCGGCGGAGCGCATCGGCGAGGTGGCGCCGCGCTTCTTCGGCGCGCCGACCAACCGCAGTCATCGCGTCACCCTCGACACCGACGCGCCGGAAATTCTGGCGCGCTGCCTTGCCGACAAGGTCGATGTCGCCGTGCTGGTGCCGAACTGTCCGGTCTGCCACCAGACCACAGCGCTGGTGGCCCGGCATCTCGAGGCGAACGGCATTCCGACCGTGATCATGGGCTGCGCCAAGGACATCATCGAGCACGCCGCCGTGCCGCGCTTCCTGTTCTCGGATTTCCCGCTCGGCAATTCCGCCGGCAAGCCGCACGACATCGCCTCGCAGGCGCAGACGCTCGAGCTGGCGCTCAGACTGCTGGAGACCGCGAGCGGCCCGCAGACCACGATGCAGTCGCCGCTGCGCTGGAGCGAGGACGCTTCCTGGAAGCTCGACTACAACAACGTCGCGCAGCTCTCAGCCGAAGAGCTGGCGCGCCGCCGTGCCGAATTTGACAAGCAGAAGGAGATCGCGCGCGGCAATCGCGCGGCCTGACGTCCTCCGACAACCAAAACAAACAGGGAGAGCGACGTGACGCGACCGTTCGAGGGCGTGAAGATCCTGGACTTCACGCAAGTGCTGGCCGGCCCCTATGCGAGCTACCAGCTCGCGCTGCTGGGCGCCGACGTCATCAAGGTCGAGCGGCGCGAGGGCGAGGACATGCGCCGCACGCCGCTGTCACGCGAATGGGCGGAGCGCGGGCTCGCGCCCGCGTTCCAGGCCATCAACGGCAACAAGCGCAGCCTGACGCTCGACCTGCAAAAGCCCGATGCGATCGCGATCGTGAAGAAGCTCGCCGCGCAAGTCGACGTCGTCATGGAGAATTTCCGCCCCGGCGTGATGGACAAGCTCGGCATCGGCTACGAGGCGCTGTCCGCGATCAATCCGAAGCTGATCTACTGCGCGGTGTCCGGCTTCGGCCAGACCGGTCCGGACCGGCTGCGCCCCGGCTATGACGGCAAGATGCAGGCGCTGTCCGGCATCATGGCGATCACGGGTCATCCCGAGACTGGGCCGACCCGCGCCGGCTTTGCGGTGTGCGACGTGCTGTCGGGCGCCACCGCTGCGTTCGGCGTGTCGAGCGCGCTTTACCAGCGCGACCGCACCGGCAAGGGCCAGCTCATCGACGTCTCCATGCTGGAGGCGACGATGGCGTTCCTGTCGGGGCAGATCGCGGACTGGTCGGTCGCGGGCCATCGCCAGCAGCTGTCGGGGAATCAGGCCGTCAGCCGCAGGACCACGGCGAATTTGTTTAGATGCGGCGACGGTCACATCCTGCTCGCCGTCAACAACGAGAAGCAATATCGCGCACTGATGTCTGCGCTCGGCCGCGAGGACACGCTCAGCGATCCGCGCTTTGCCGACTGGTTTGCGCGCAACGAGAACGAGCCGGCGCTGCGCGCCATCATCGAAGAGGCGCTCGCGGCAAGGCCTGCGCGCGAATGGGAGACCATTCTGGAAGACGCCGGCGCGCCCTGCGCCAGCATCTGGAAGGTCGAGGAAGTCATCGACCATCCGCAGATCAAGGCGCGCGGCGCGATCCAGGAACTCGATACGCCCTACGGCCGGCTTCGTTTCGCCGGCAGCGGATTCAAGCTCGCGCATGGCGGCGGCAGGCTCGACCGGATGGCGCCGGAGCTCGGCGCGGATACGGATGCGGTGCTGGGCGAGCTGGGATTTGACGCAGCGGAGATCGCAGCACTACGGGCGCGGGAGATCGTGTAAGGGCGAAGCCGCTTAAAACAACGACCCCTGCCCGTCATCAGCCGGCCCGGCCGCCGCTTTCCGCACCACCTTCTTCTTCGGCGCCTCCGCCTCCATGTCCTCCGCGCTGATCGGCAGGAGCAACTGGTCGTCGTCATTGGCGACGCGGTTGACGCGGGTGGAGACCGGGTGCCAGGCGAATTCGCCGATGCGCGGGGCGGTCATCAGCGGCAACACCGCATCGAGGTCATCGCTGCGGCTGTCGAGCCAGCGCTCGAAATCGCGCGGGCTGATGGTGACGGGCACGCGATCATGGAGCGTGGCGAGATCCTCGCTCGCCGCCGCCGTGACGATCGCGACCGTGTCGAGCTCCTCGCCGTTCGGCCCGACCCAGGTCTCGAACACCGCTGCAAAGCCGAGCGGCGCGCCGCCGGCGCGATGGATGAAGAACGGCTGCTTGCGCCCACCCTCCGCCTTCCATTCGTAATAGCCGTCGGCCGGAATCAGGCCGCGGCGCCGGCGAATCGCGTTCTTGAAAGCGGGCTTCTCCAGCACGGTCTCGGAACGGGCATTGATCAGGAGCGAAAATCCCTTGGGATCCTTGACCCAACCCGGCAGCAAACCCCAGCGCATCAGGCGAAAATGGCGCGCGCCGTTCTCGGCCAGCACGACCGGAATCGGTTGTGTCGGGGCCACATTGAACCGGGGCGGGAAGTTCGGCTGCTCAATGTAGCCGAACAGTTGCCGCAAAGCCGCGGGGGCCGAAGTTATGACGAAGCGTCCACACATCCTTGAGGGCCTATATAGGGTCCGTTCAGGTCCTTTTAACCCCGAACGTTAACACTGCGGCAGATGAGCTCAACGGTCTCCCAGCCGGCGCGAATGCATGGACAGACGGGGCCCGAGGCTGCAGCCTGGGCCGAGCGGCTGCGCGTGGCCAACATCAACCCGCGGACCGGGCTTGCCACCGACTATCTCAACCATTTCAATGAAGCCGTGATGCTGCTGGAAATGGTCCCCGACATGCCGGAATGCGCGGAAGATTTTCTGACCTGGTCGCCGCTGTCCTATGCCGAGCATTTCACCGCCTCGAACTTCAAGGCCCGGGATCTGGCGATCGAGGCCTATGAAAAGGCCGACGCGAACGTGCGCGCCCAGTTCGACCACCTCACCGACACCATGACCTCGATCCTGACGGCGGTCGGCTCGGCCATGCGCGAGGTCGAGAAGGACACGACCCGCGTTCGCCTCGCCGAGCAGGCCGCCCACTGGGTCAAGCCGCTGATCGCGGCCTGCGGCGGCATCATCAATGGCGGCGCGGAAGCCGACGTCGACAACATCATGGCGAACTGAGCCCGAGCAGGTGAAGTCATGGCTGCGATCGTTCAGCCCACCCGTCCCCAGATCGCGGTCAGTGCCGCGATTTTTCGTGACGGCAAGGTGCTTCTGACCCGTCGCGCACGCTCGCCGGCAAAGGGGTTCTATTCGCTGCCGGGCGGCCGGGTCGAGTTCGGCGAATCGCTGCACCAGGCGCTGGCGCGCGAGATCGACGAGGAGACCGGGCTAGATATCGAAATCATTGGCCTCGCGGGCTGGCGCGAAGTGCTGCCGGCCGCGGCCGGCGCCGGCCACTACCTGATCATGTCCTTTGCCGCCCGCTGGGTGGCCCGGGAGCCGGTTCTCAACGACGAGCTCGACGACTGCCGCTGGATCGCCCCAAAGGCCCTGGCGAGCCTTGGCGACCTCAAGCTGACCGGCGGGCTGGAAGAGGTCATCCAGTCCGCTCACCGGCTGATGGGCGCCTGACGGCCCCGCCTTGCGTCTATCGCCCCGAGGAGGCATACACCCGGCCGATGTCGACGCGATTTCTGGCCATTTTTGCCCTGATTCTCGCCTGCGCCTCGGTGCCCACGAGGGCTCAGGACGGGGCAGCGCCGTTTGACGGCGATTTGCAGCGACTGGCGGAGATCCTCGGCGGGCTGCACTATCTGCGCGGCATCTGCGGGTCCAACGAGGGCAACAAATGGCGCAGCGAGATGCAGGCGCTGATCGATGCCGAAACCCCCGCCGGCGAACGCCGCACCCGCATGATCGCCGGCTTCAACCGCGGCTATAACGGTTTTCAGCAGACCTACCGGAGCTGCACGCCGGCCGCGACGGTGGCGATCCGCCGCTATATCGAGGAAGGCGCCAAGATCTCGCGCGATCTCACGGCGCGTTACGCGAACTGAGACAGCGGCGGGAACCCTGTCATCGACTTTGTACACAGCCGTTAACCGTTCCTAAAGATGTGGCCTAGCGGGCGTTAACGTGCGTGCTACACCTCTCGCACAGCGCATCGCCGTGGATTGCGCCCCAGCCCCGACGAGTTTCATGAGCCATCCAGTGTCCTACGCTCCCGCACGCGCGCCGCTGCCCGATCACGAGCAGAAGCAGGCCGCACTGAGTTATCTCAACGAGGCCTGGGCCGAAGCGCGCCATGATGGCGTCGACGGCGACTGCCTGGCGCAGGCGAGCCTGTTTGCGGCCCTTGCCGAGCTCGTCGGCACCTATGGCGAGGACGCGGTGGCGAAGTTCGTCGAAGGCTTTCCCGGCCGCATCCGCAACGGCGAATTCTCGGTCGACATTTCCAGACAGTAAGTCTTTCTCCAGGCAGTAAGCCTTGCCGAAAATGACCCCGCCACGTAGGCGGGGCCAGCTTCCGCTACGGTCGGGAATACGCTCCGAGCCCGTTACGGCTCGATCTTGAGCGTCGCTTTCATGTTGGGATGAAAGCGACAGTAATAATCGATCGTGCCCGCCTTCTTCAGAACCAACGTCCCTGATTTTTTCGCCGGCAGGTTGACGTCGAAATCGCCGTTCCTGGCTGTCGCGGTGTGGACGAAGACGTCCTTGTTGATCCATTCAATGGTGTCGCCGACCTTGGCCGAAGCGTCTTTCGGCGACACTTCGAGATTCTCCATCGTGATCTCGATGGTCGCAGCGTGCGCCGGGACGGCCACCGCCACGAGCAGGACCGCTGTCGCGATCGCGGACAATCGTCCCAGCATCATCGCCTCCCTATTTCAGCTCCGCCGCGACGTGCTCGGCGTGCTGCTGATGGCCCTGGAAGATTTTCAGGCCGGTCTGCAGCAGGCTCTTCAGTTCGGCATTGCTGGCGGACGGAATGAGCTGGGTTTCCAGCGCGCCGTTGACCGTCTCGTGGTAGGCGACCTCGTTCGCGACATAGGCCTTGTCGAAGGCCGCACCGCTCAGCTTGTCCAGTTCGGCGAGCTTCTCGCTCGCCTGCTTTGACAGCGCTTTGCTGGTGTCGTTGTCTTCAGGCGTGACGTTCAGCTTCTTGACCAGCGCGAGCGCCTGCTTGTTGACGGCCTCGTGGTCGCGCAGCATGTCCTCGGCAAACGCCTTCACGTCCTTGTTCTTGGCTTTCTTCTGCGCCTGCTTGGCTGCGTTGATGTCGATCACGCCCGCGGTGTAGGCGATGTGGGCGATCTGCGGATCGGTCAGCTTGTCGGCTGCTCTGGCGCCTTGCAGCAGCGCGGGGCTCGACAACAAAATTGCAGCGGTGATCGCCGTGGTCCAACGAACGAACATGGTTTGACACTCCTGTGGTGCCGGACGTTTTGCCGGCGCGTTGCTTCACAGGCGTTGGATGGAATTCTCGCGCAAACGTTCCCGAAAAATTCAGCCGCCGATGCCAAGCCGCTTCAGCACTGACACGGTCAGCCGCTCGCAGCGCCACCCGGCGAACGGGAACGCATCCATCACCACCGGACCGATCTCCTTTTCGACGTTCTCGCGCAGCATGGTCCGCGCACGGTGCAGCCGCGTCTTCACGGTCTCGGGCTTGACGCCGAGCAGCTCGGCGGTCTCCTCGATGTTCATCCCTTCCATGACGCGGGCGACGAAGACCATGCGGAAGACATCCGGTAATTCATCGATGGCGCGCTCGACGACGCGCTGGATTTCACGTTGGGCCATGGTCCTTTCCGGATCGCCTGGGGGAGAAGCGGGAAATTTGATGATCTGCGCCTCGAGCGTCGCTTCGGGCACCGAGCCGAGCTCGACCTGCGGCCTGGCGCTTCGCGCCCGGCCAAGTGCCTCGTTGATGGCGATGCGCGACAGCCACGTCGACAGTCCGGATTCGCCGCGGAATCCGTCGAGATGGGTGAAAGCGCGGACATAGGTTTCCTGAACGACATCCTCGGCTTCGCTGTCGCTGCGCAGAATTCCGCGCGCCAGACGATAGAGCCTGCGGTTGTTGGCCTGCATGATCTCGCGCAGCGCGGCCTCGTCACGGCCCCGCGCCCGCTCGACCAGTTCGGCTTCCAATGTCCTGATTTCTGAAGTCTTGGCGCCGGCGGACAGGCCGGCTGCGATCCGTGGCATGGCGGTCACCTGCTCGTTTGGCTTCGTTCCGGACATTGGATGCCGCCCCAAGGGAAAGGTTCCCAACTTTCTGTCCCTCCCCTGGGGAGGGGCCAAGGAATGTCCTAATCCGTCTCGATCGGCAGCGCCGGATCCTTCGCCCACTCCCCCATCGAGGCATCGTACAGCGTCAGCTTGTCGTAGCCGAGTTGCGTCAGCAGCAGCAGGTCGATCGTCGCCGAGATGCCGCCGCCGCAATACAGGATCACATTCTTGTCGCGGGTGACGCCTGCAGCGTCGAATTTGGCCTCGGCATCGGCGAGCGTCGTCAGCGTCTTGTCCGCATTGACGAGCGCTGCCGCTGATACGTTGACGCTGCCGGGAACGCGGCCGGGCCGCCCGTAGCGGCTCGGCTCGAGGCCGCGATGAAACTGGGGACCGAGCGCGTTGACGATAACGGTCGCGGGATCTCCGAGCCGTGCCTTGACCGCATTCTTGTCGACGAAGAAGCCTGCGCGCGGTGTGGCCTTAAAGGTCGTGGCCGGATTGCCCTTCGGGGCGCCTGTTAAGACCGGCCGTCCCTCGTCCTTCCATTTGTCGAGGCCACCGTCGAGCACCCGCGCCTCAACGCCGAGCGAGCGCAGCATCCACCAGAACCGCGTCGACCACATCATGGTGCCGATGCTGTAGAGCACGACGGATTTGGATGCATCGAGGCCGTGGCGGCCGAAGGCGGCCTCCAGCTGGGCCACATCAGGCATCATGAAGAATTGCTGCGCAGAGGCGTCGGAGAACTCGCCTTGCAGGTCGAGAAAATCGGCCCCCGGAATATGGCCGGCCTCGAACGTCTTATCGCCCGGCACGGCGCGATAGGGCACATCGCTGCCTGGCGGCACCGGCTCGTTGTAGGTCGTGCAGTCGTAGAGGCGCAGGTTGGGATCGCCGAGCTGGGCTGCAAGTTGCTCGGTGGTGATGAGGGGTGTCGGTTCGGTCATTCACTCCTCCCTCAGCGTCTCCAGAAACCGCACCGGCTCACCTTGCGCGGCCGTCACGAGCTCGCCCTGCCACATCACGCGGCGGCCGCGGATGAAGGTGCCTACGGGCCAGCCGGTGACGCGCAACCCGTCATAGGGGGTCCAGCCGGCCTTGGACGCGACCCATTTGTTGGTGATGGTCTCGCTGCGCTTGAGATCGACGACGGTGAAGTCGGCGTCATAGCCGGCGGCGATCCGCCCCTTGCAGGCCATGTTGTAGAGGCGCGCGGGGCCGGCGCTGGTGAGATCGACGAAACGCGCCAGCGACAGCCGACCCGCATTGACGTGGTCGAGCATGAGCGGCACCAGCGTCTGCACGCCGGTCATGCCGGAGGGCGAGGCCGGATAGGTCTTCTGTTTCTCTTCCAGCGTATGCGGGGCGTGGTCCGAGCCGAGCACGTCGATGATGCCCTGCTCGATGCCGCGCCAGATCCCGGCGCGGTGATCGGCGCCGCGCACCGGCGGGTTCATCTGGGCCAGCGTGCCGAGCCGCTCGTAGCATTCGGGCGCAACCAGCGTGAGATGATGCGGCGTCGCCTCGCAGGAGGCGACGTCCTTGTGGTCGCGCAAAAATTCGATCTCTTCCTTGGTCGAGATATGCAGCACGTGGATGCGCTTGCCGGTCTCGTGTGCGAGCTTCACCAGCCGCTGCGTCGCCATCAGCGCGGCGGTCTCGTCGCGCCACACCGGGTGCGAGCGCGTGTCGCCCTCGATACGCAGCGATTTGCGGTCGTTGAGGCGGTATTCGTCCTCGGCGTGGAACGCCGCGCGGCGCCGGATCACCTGGAAGATGCGGCGCAGGCTTTCGTCATCCTCCACCAAGAGCGCGCCGGTCGAGGAGCCGATGAACACCTTCACGCCGGCGCAGCCGGGCGCACGCTCCAGCACCGGCAGGTCCTGCACATTCTCGCGGGTGCCGCCGATGAAGAAGGCGAAGTCGCAATGCATGCGGTGATGGGCGCGCTTCACCTTGTCGGTGAAGGTGGCCTCCGTCACGGTCAACGGCGCGGTGTTTGGCATCTCGAACACGGCGGTGACGCCGCCCATTACGGCGCTGCGCGAGCCGGTCTCGAGGTCTTCCTTCTGCTCCAGCCCGGGCTCGCGGAAATGCACCTGCGTATCCATCACGCCGGGCAGGATGTGCAGGCCCTTGCAGTCGATCACTTCCGCGGCGGAAGCCTGCGACAGCGCGCCGATCTCGGCAATGCGACCGTTGACGACGCCGACATCGCGGGTCCCCTCGCCGTCCTGGTTGACGACAGTGCCGCCCTTGAGGATCACGTCGAAACGCTGGGTCATGGCTGAAGGCCTCTCTCGTCCCCAAGCGCAGGGCTTGAGGTCTTGTCGTTTTTGCCTTGCGGGCTTACGTTCCGGAGCAACATGTCGCAAGAGATTTTCGTATGAAATCAGCGTTTCTTCCGGACCGGGGCGTGATCAAGGTCGCGGGCGAGGATGCGCGCAACTTCCTCAATGGCCTCGTCACGACTGATGTCGACAAGCTGAAGCCGGGCCTGGGCCGATTCGGCGCGTTGCTGACGCCGCAGGGCAAGATCATCGTGGACTTCCTGATCACGGAAGCGCCTGCCGGCCATGGCGGCGGGTTCCTGATCGATTGCCCGAAGCCGCTTGCCGACGGCCTCGCCACCAAGCTGAAATTCTACAAGCTGCGCGCCAAGGTCACGGTGGAAAACCTGTCCGACGATCTCGGCGTGCTCGCGGCCTGGGACGGCAAGCCCGCGGCCCAGCCCGACCTCGCCTTCGCCGATCCGCGCAATGGGGACCTCGGCTACCGCATCCTCATCCCCGAAGATCTCAAACAGAAGCTGTCCGATCTGATCGGCGCCGAGCTCGTCGACGCCGCCGCATACGAGGCCCACCGCATCGCGCTCGGCGTGCCGCGCGGCGGGCTCGATTTCACGTACAGCGATGCGTTCCCGCACGAGACCAACATGGACCGCCTTTCCGGCGTCGATTTCGACAAGGGCTGCTATGTCGGCCAGGAGGTCGTCTCGCGCATGCAGCATCGCGGCACAGCGCGCACCCGCAGCGTGAAGGTGCTGCTCGAGGATTTCTCGCCTGAGCCCGGCGTCAGCGTCATGGCCGGCGACAAGCCGGTCGGCACGATGGGCTCGTCGGCGAAAGGAAAGGGTATCGCGCTGGTGCGCATCGACCGCGTCGCCGATGCGCTCGATGCGGGACAGGCGCTGACTGCCGGTGGGCTCGCTGTGAGGCTTGCGGAACCAGACGTCGTGCGCATTCCAACGAAGCAACCCATCGCATGAGCCGTGCCCCTCGCCTGCATCCCGACGGAAAGACGCGTTGCCCCTGGCCCGGCGAAGATCCGCTTTACGTCGCCTATCACGATACTGAATGGGGCGTGCCGGAATATGACGACCGCGCGCTCTATGAGAAGCTGATCCTCGACGGTTTCCAGGCCGGCTTGTCCTGGATCACGATCCTGCGCAAGCGCGACAATTTTCGCAAAGCCTTCGACGATTTCCAGCCGGAAAAGATCGCACGCTACAACGAGAAGAAGGTTCACGCGCTGATGAACGATGCCGGCATCGTGCGCAACAAGGCCAAGATCGACGGCGCGATATCAAGCGCGAAATCCTATCTCGCCATCATGGAGAAGGGCCTCGGCTTCTCGAAATTCCTGTGGGACTTCATGGACGGAAGGCCCAAGGTCAATCATTTCAAGACCACCGCGAGCGTGCCTGCCTCGACGCCGCTCTCCATGCAGATCTCCAAGGAGCTGGCCTCGCGCGGCTTCAAATTCGTCGGCCCGACCATCGTCTATGCCTTCATGGAGGCGACCGGCATGGTCAACGATCATCTCGTCGACTGCCATTGTCACGCGAGCTGCGGCAAGTCGCAGCGCAAGCCGCGCCTCAAGGCCAAATGAGCGCGAAGAAGACGGACCGCGGCGCCGACACCCGCGCCTGGCAACGCATGCTGTCGGGCCGGCGGCTCGATTTGCTCGATCCCTCCCCGCTCGATATCGAGATCGCCGACGTCGCGCATGGGCTGGCGCGTGTTGCCCGCTGGAACGGCCAGACCATCGGCGCACACATCTTCTCTGTCGCGCAGCATACGCTGCTGGTCGAAACCGTGATGCGGCACGAGAATCCCCGCGTGGATCAGCGCATGCGGCTTGCCGCGCTGCTGCATGACGCGCCCGAATATGTGATCGGCGACATGATCTCGCCGTTCAAGGCCGTGCTCGACGGTCATTACAAGGCGGTCGAGAAACGTCTGCTCGGCGCGATTCACATCCGCTTTGGCCTGCCGCCGGTACTGCCGGACGAGATCACGCTGGCGATCAAGGCCGCCGATCGCGGCGCGGCCTATCTGGAGGCAACGACGCTTGCCGGCTTCAGCGAGAGCGAGGCCAAGCGCCTGTTCGGCAAGGATCCCGGCCTGTCCGACAGCGTCCGGCGCGACTATCTCACCCCCTGGACGGCTGCCCGGGCCGAGAAGCAGTTTCTGGAGCGGTTTGGCGCCGTGTTTGCGTGATCGTTGCCGTGGGTTAGAGTCCTGCAGGGCGGGCAAAGGGGCCCTTGCCGCCCACTGTTTTGCGCAATGAGACGAAAGTGGTGGGTACGCTTCGCTTTGCCCACCCCGCCAACGCTCGCTATAATCTGCGGAAAAAGGTCCGCCATGATCCACGTCTGCTCCCTCGCCGCCCTTCCCGAAACCGTCCGCCTCACCAAGGCCAGCCACGTGCTGACCGTGATGGCCAATGTCGAACAGGTGGCGCGGCCGGTGTCGGTGCTGCCGGCCAACCATCTCAAGGTGTCGATGGACGACATCACCGAGGAGATGGACGGCTTCGTCGCGCCGTCGGAAACGCATATCGAGCAGGTGCTGAACTTCGTGCGCGGCTGGGACCGCGACGCGCCGCTGGTGGTGCATTGCTATGCCGGCATCAGCCGCTCCACCGCGAGCGCCTTTGCCGCCGTGTGCGCACTCAATCCGAATCGCGACGAGACCGAGATCGCGAAGAAGATCCGGGCGGCGTCCCCGATCGCCTCACCGAACCGCCGCATCGTCGGCCTTGCCGACCGTGCGCTGGGGCGCAACGGCCGCATGCTGCGCGCACTCGACGAGATGGGCCCGGGCGCGATGATGGTCGAGGGCCGCCCCTTCGTGATCGAGCTCGAATGACAGTTGCGCACCACAGCACAGGTGTGCCCCCTCTCCCGCTTGCGAGCAGAGCAATCGCATGCGAGCCTTTACGCAGACGCCTCCACATCGTCATGGCCGGGCTTGTCCCGGCCATCCACGACCTTTGCTGCGGCACGAAGAACGTGGATGCCCGGGACAAGCCCGGGCATGACCAGTTCACGGCCGCACCGGCGATCGCCATCGCATGAGCGAAAAGCTGCTGACGCCGATCGAGATCGGCCTGACCGCCGCGATCGTCGCGATCGAGGATCACGAACCGCTGATCCTCACCGCGCGCGACAGTGACGGCCTGGCCGGCCTGCCGTTCGGCCCGTTCGATGCGCCGAGCCATCGCACTTTCGAGATCGGGCTGCGGGCGTGGGTCGAGGAACAGACGGGCCTGCGGCTCGGCTATGTCGAGCAGCTCTACACGTTCGGCGATCGCGGCCGGCATGCCGAGGCTGGCGACACCGGCGCGCACATGGTGTCGATCGGCTATCTCGCACTGACGCGCGCCTTCGGCGGCGAACTGGCAGCCACGAGTGCGAGCTTCGCGCCGTGGTATAGCTTCCTGCCTTGGGAGGACTGGCGCGAGGGGCCGCCCGCGATCATCGCGGACGACATCATCCCGGCATTGACCGGCTGGGCCGAAGAGGAGACGCCGGAGACGACGCGCGCATTGCCGCGCAAGGATCGGGTGCGGTTCTATTTCGGTCTCGACGGCGCGTCCTGGGACGAGGAGCGCGTGCTCGACCGCTACGAGCTCCTGTACGAGGCAGGGCTGGTCGAGGAAGCGCGGCGCGACGGTCGCCCTGCGGCATTAGCGCGCAAGGCGCTGTCCGCGCTCGGCACATCCATGCGCTTCGACCACCGCCGGATTCTTGCGACAGCGGTCGCGCGACTGCGTGCAAAACTGAAGTATCGTCCTGTGGTCTTTGAACTTTTGCCCGCCGAATTCACACTTACCGAATTGCAGTATACGGTGGAGGCGATCTCCGGCCGACACCTGCACAAACAAAATTTCCGCCGCCTGGTCGAAATGGAAGCCCTGGTCGAACCGACCGGGGTGATGTCGACACAGACGGGCGGACGTCCGGCGGCGCTCTACCGCTTCCGTCGCGACGTGCTTCAGGAGCGACCCGCGCCGGGCTTGCGCGTACGCTCCCGGCGCTAACCCGAGATATGCGTGATCGGCCCCTGCCCGCCGGTTGCCTGGAGGCTTTATGTCTGACGGCCCGTTTGACGTCTTCGCGCTGATCATTGCGATCATCGCCTTCATCATCGCGATCAAGGCTTCCAGCCAGGCGGCTGAACTGCGACGACGGCTAAGCTCGCTCGAAGAGATGTTCCGCGCGCAACGGCCCGTGCAGCCGCCGCTGATCCCCGCAGATGTGTGGGCTGACGCGCCCCCCACAACTTTCGCAGCGCCACCGCCGCTTGTGCCCCAAGCCGAAGCCAGAGCCGAGGCGCCGCCCCCGCTCGTCACCGAAGATATTTCACCGCCTCCGCTCGAAGCGAGCACCGAGGCCGACGCGACGCCGCCGCTGCCCGCACCCGCGCCCGGGTTCGAGGAACGGCTCGGCACGCGCTGGGTAGTCTGGATCGGCGGCCTGGCGCTCGCGCTCGGCGGCTTCTTCATGGTGCGCTATTCGATCGAGGCTGGCCTCCTTGGCCCCGGCGTGCGCGTGTTCCTTGGCGGCGTGTTCGCGCTGGCGCTGCTGGGCGCCGGCGAATGGTCACGGCGCAAGGAGAGCATCTCCAACATCGCCGCGCTGCCGATCGCCAACATTCCCGCTATCCTCACCGCAGCCGGTACGGCGGTGGCATTTGCGACCATCTACGCGGCGTACGCGCTCTATGGCTTCCTCGTGCCCGCGACCGCCTTCGTGCTGCTCGGCCTCGTCGCGCTCGGCACGCTGGCTGCCGCGCTCCTGCACGGGCCCGCGCTCGCCGGCCTCGGCGTGGTCGGCGCCTTCGTGACGCCGATCCTCGTCTCCAGCGGCAAGCCGGACTATTGGGCCCTCTACATCTATCTCGCCGTCGTCACCGCCGCGAGCTTCGGCCTTGCCCGTATCCGGCTGTGGCGTTGGCTTGCGGTCACGACAATCGCCTTCGCCGTGCTCTGGATCTTTCCGGGGCTCGATACCAGCGACCTGCAGGTCGCGCCGCACGCTTTCCATGTGATCGCAGGATTCGTTCTTGCCGCTCTTCTCGTGGTCTGCGGCTTCATGTTCGGCCCGACGATCGAGGACGGTGAGATCGAGCCGGTCTCGTCGGGCTCACTCGGTGCCTATCTGTTCGGCGCGATGCTGATCGTGCTGTCGAGCGCCCATGCGGACCTGGCGCTGATGGCCTTCACGCTGCTGGTCGGCGCGACGCTGCTTGTCGCCTGGCGCGCGCCGGCGGCCACCGGCGCGCTCGGCGCAGCCGCCGCGACCGTCTTCGTCGTGTTCGCCGAATGGGCGGTGCGCGCCAATCCTGACATGCTCGTGCTGCCGGGCGGTCCCATGGCCGACATCGCACCGACGGCGATCGATAGCGCGGTGACGCTGCATCTGGTGATGGCGGCGATCTTCGCCGCCGGCTTCGGCATCGCGGGCTTCCTCGCGCAGGGACGTTCGAACTCGGCGATCATTCCGGTGGTGTGGTCGGTCGCGGGGGTCGCGACGCCGATCGCGATCCTGGTCGCGCTCTACGCACGCATCGCGCATCTCGATCGCTCGATCCCGTTCGCCATCCTCGCGGTGCTGCTCGCCGCCGCCTTCGGCGCGGCCACCGAAGCGCTTGCACGCCGCGAGACCCGGCCGGGCGCCATGATCTCCACGGCCTTGTTTGCGACCGGCACGCTCGGTGCACTGGCGCTGGCGCTGACGTTTGCGCTGGAGAAGGGCTGGCTCACGATCGCACTGGCGCTGATGTCGCTCGGCACCGCCTGGATCTCGATGCAGCGGCCGATCCCGTTCCTGCGCTGGCTCGCCGCGATCTTCGCCGGCCTCGTCACCGCTCGGATCGGCTATGATCCGCGCATCGTCGGCGACGCCGTCGGAACCACGCCGATCTTCAGCTGGCTGTTGTGGGGTTACGGCCTGCCGGCGGCATCGTTCTGGGCGGCGAGCCTGTTCCTGCGCCGCCGCGCCGACGACGCCCCGCTGCGCATGCTCGAGAGCGCCGCGATCCTGTTCACCGCGCTGCTCGCCTTCATGGAGATCCGCCATTTTGCGACCGGCGGCAACATGACGTCAGCACCCTCTCTGCTCGAATTCGCCCTCCAGGTCTGCATCACGCTCGCCCTGGCGATCGGGCTGGAGCGCCTGCGACTGCGCAGCCGCAGCGTCGTGCACAATGTCGGCGCGGTCGTGCTCACGGTGATCGGCGGGCTCGTCGGCGTGTTCGGCCTCCTGCTCCTGGAGAACCCGCTGCTATGGCGCACCGACGTCGGTGGCGCCGTGTTCAACCTGCTGCTGCTCGGCTACGCGCTGCCGGCGGTGCTGATGCTGCTCTTGTCCTATGCCGTGGCCGGCGAACGCGGCAAGGCCTACGCCAACACGATTGCAGGCGGCGCGCTGCTGTTCGCGCTGACCTATGTCACGCTGGAGATCCGCCGCTTCTATCACGGCCCGATCCTCTCCTCCGGGGCGACGACGGGCGCCGAGCAATATACCTATTCGATCGGCTGGCTCGGCTTCGGCGTGGTGCTGCTCGGCGTCGGCATTCTCGTCAATTCGGAGCGGGCGCGGCTGGCATCGGCCGTCGTGATCGCGTTGACGATCCTGAAAGCATTCGTCATCGACATGTCGACGCTGACGGGCGTCTACCGCGCGCTATCGTTCATGTGCCTCGGCATCGTGCTGGTCGCGATCGGCTGGCTCTACCAGCGTATCCTGTTCCGGCGGCAGATCGCACCGCCGCCGGCTCCGCAGACGAGCACGTGAGCGTCAGGCCGCGCGAACCGATTCCAGGAACTGCGCGACCTCGACCTTGAGACGGGTGCTGTCGGTCGCCAGCGATTTCGCCGCCGACAATACCTCGGTCGAAGCCTCGCCGGTCTCGATCGCACCGCGCTGCACGTTGGTGATGTTCGACGAGACCTCCTGCGTGCCGACCGAGGCCTGCTGCACGTTACGCGAGATTTCCTGCGTGGCCGCGCCCTGCTCCTCGACGGCGGCGGCAATGGCCGCAGCCACCTCGGAGAGCCGCTCGATGGTGCCGCCGATCTCCTGGATGGCACTGACCGATTCCTGCGTCGCCGCCTGGATACCCGAGACCTGCGCCCCGATCTCACCGGTCGCTTTCGCGGTCTGCTCGGCCAGCGCCTTGACCTCGGAGGCGACGACCGCGAATCCGCGGCCCGCATCGCCGGCACGCGCGGCCTCGATGGTCGCGTTCAGCGCCAGCAGATTGGTCTGGCCCGCGATGGTGTTGATGAGCTCGACGACGTCGCCGATGCGGGACGCCGCCTGCGACAGCGCATTGACACGGTCGTTGGTCCGCGCCGCTTGCTCGACGGCCTCCGCCGCCATCCGCGCCGAATCCTGCACGCGGCGGCTGATCTCGGTGATGGAGGACGACAGCTCCTCCGAAGCGGATGCCACCGCCTGGACGTTGGTCGAGGCTTCCTCGGAGGCGGCTGCGACGACGGTCGCGAGTTCCTGTCCGCGCTGCGCGGTGTTGGTCAGCGTCGAGGCGGAGGCCTCGAGCTCGGTCGAGGCCGAGGAGACGGTCCCGACCACCTCGCCGATCATGGCTTCGAACTTGCGGGTGATGGCATCGACGCGGCGACCGCGTTCGATCTTGACTTCGGCGTCGCGCGCAGCGGCCTCGTCGGCGGCCTTCTTGGCGATCAGCGCCTCCTTGAAGATCTGCAGCGCATCTGCCATCGAACCGATTTCGGTCTTCTCGCCGCGATGCGGAACGTCGGCCGAGAGGTCGCCCTCGCCGAGCGACTGCATCGGGCGGATGATTGAGGCAATGCCGCGAGAAACGTCGCGCACGAGATAATAGGCGGCGCCGATCGCGATTACGACCGAGAGCACGATGATGCCGACCAGCACGCGGAAGATCATGGCGTAGCTGTCGGCGGCCTGCTTCGTCTCAAGCTCGGCACCGCGGTTGTTGAGCTCGATGCCCTTTTGGAGCAGGGGATCGGCGGCCTGGGCCATCTTCGCAACCTTGGTCTGCAGCAGCTCGTTGGCGTCGACCGGGAAACGGCCAACGCCCTTGCGCGACAGTGCCATCACGTCCTGCACGCCGTTCAGATACTCGGCCCACGCCGTGCTCCATTGCCCATAGAGCGAGCGCTCCTCGGCGGAAGTGATCAGCGGCTCGTAGACCTTGCGGGTCTGGTCGATGCGCGCGCGCAGCGAGGCCAAGCGCTTCTCGGCGGCGTCCTTGCCCTCAACGCTGTCCTGCATCAGATGCAGACGGAGCGCGACGCGCAGCTCGTTGATGTCGGCGCGAAGCGAGCCGAGCGCGCGCACGCTGGGCAGCCAACTCTCCGCGATCTCGACCGTATGGGAATTGATGTTCTGCATGGTGCCGATCGCCGTCACGCCAACGCCGGCGAGCGAAAGGACCAGGACCGACAACACGGCCAGAAGCTTGAAGACGATCGACAATTTCGACATCACGACAAATCCCGATGTTACCTGGCAACGCGCAAATTGTCCGCGCCGCAAACCGCCACGAAGATGGCGAGACGGAGGTCAGTTCAACAATGCTGGCTGGTTCTTGTCCCGTAAGATTGCACACATAGTCGCAAGCAGGCGTTAACAGGGCCCTACGTAAAATTACGGGACAGCGCTGACGGTCGTTATTTCTCCCGCAACCAACTGTGCAGCTGCACAGCCAACTGATGCTGCGACGCGACCTGTCCACTTGCGACGCAATGTGCGGAAGGCGACGGCTGTCACGCCGCCCGTACCGAATCCAGGAAGCGCGCGACCTCGCTCTTCAGCCGGTGGCTCTCCTGCGACAGCGATTGCGCAGCCGAATGCACCTGCGCCGAGGCCGCCCCGGTTTCGCCTGCGCCACGCTGGACATCGCCGATGTTCGCCGAGACTTCGGAGGTGCCATTCGCGGCGTGCTGGATGTTGCGGGAGATCTCTTGCGTGGCGGCACCCTGTTCCTCGACCGCGGCGGCGATGGTTGACGAGATCTCCGACATCCGCGCGATGGTGTCGCCGATCTCCTTGATCGCACCGGCGGAGTCTTCCGTCGCGGTCTGGATCGCGCCGATGTGCTGGCCGATCTCGCCCGTGGCCTTCGCAGTCTGCTCGGCGAGCGCCTTCACTTCGGAAGCGACCACGGCAAAGCCGCGGCCGGCCTCGCCGGCACGCGCCGCCTCGATCGTCGCGTTGAGCGCCAGCAGGTTGGTCTGGGCGGCGATGGTGTTGATCAGTTCGACCACGTCGCCGATGCGGGCGGCGGCCTTCGACAGTTCGGCGACGCGTGCATTGGTGCGCTGGGCCTGCCCGACCGCCACGTCGGCGACACGGGCCGATTCCTGCACCTGACGGCTGATCTCGGAGATCGAGGAGGTCATTTCCTCGCTCGCTGCAGACACCGACTGCACGTTCGCGGAGGCCTCTTCGGAGGCGGCCGCCACGACCGTGGCAAGCCCGTTGCCGCGCTCGGCAGCCTGCGTCAGCGTATTTGACGAGGCCTCCAGCTCGGTTGCCGCCGACGAAACAGTATCGATGATCTCGCCGACCGCGCCTTCGAAAGTATCGGCGAGCCGGTGCATGTCGGCCTTGCGCTGCTGGCGCCCGCGCGCCTCAGCTTCGACCTGCTCGGTGCGCAGCCGCTCGGCCTCCGCCATATTGGTCCTGAACACCTCGACGGCACCGGCCATCTCGCCGATCTCGTCTTTGCGCCCGATGCCCGGAACGGATATCGAAAGCTCGCCGCGCGCAAGCCGCGTCATCGCGCCGACCATGCCGGCAAGCGCCTTCGAGATCGAACGTCCCAGAAGGAAGCCCACCGCGGCGAGCACGACGACGGCAATGGCGAAGGCGACCATCATCCACATGCGCACGGCATCGCGGGTCGCAGCTTCCGCAACGTCGGCCTTCCTGTAGAGGTCTTCGACTGTGTTGCGCACCTCGATCATGCTCGGTTCCAACCCACGGAACGTTTTCATCATGCTGGCGTCGAGGGCCGCAGTTTGCTGCGCCGTCTCCACCCACGCCGTGAACTCGGATTGATATTTCTGCAGCTTGGCTGTGATGTCGTTCATCACTGCCGTAGGGATTGCGACGACCTCTATCGCCTTGGAGAATTCGACCGCGGCCTTCTTCATCTCGGCGATGTATTTTGGGTCGCGCCGCAGCATGAAGTCCTTCTCGTGCCGGCGCATCATCAGCATCCAGCTCGTGGACCTGGGATCGTCGATCTCCTTGAGCTTGGCCTCAATGTCGTGCACGGCGGCGCGGAGCGAGCCGGAGAGGCCCAGAGTCTCGTTTAGGCCGAGCCGGGTCTCCGCGGCCACCAATGCGCCGAAGTCCGACGCGTATCGCTTGAAGCCGTCCTGGGCCTGCTTCATCCGGTCGGACAGCGCGCCCAAGCCGCCGGCCGACATCAGCCGCTCCACCTCGTCGAAGTCGCGATTGATCGGCCCGATCAATTCGGCATGTGCCTTGGCGTAGCTCTCGTTGCGGCGCTGCTGAAAGTTCTTCTCGTTGCGGCGGGCCTCCAGCATCTCGATCGAGAGCTGTTTGTCGAGGTCAGCGATCGCACGAGCGCGGTTAGCAATCTCGCGGGAGGCGTCCTGGGAGAGACTGCCGATCTCGTAGATCGCGCCGAAGGCGACGAGACCCAACAATCCGAACAGTCCGATCGCCATGACCTTATGGGTGAGACGAATGGAAGGGCCACTCATGGAATGTGCTCCAATACGATTGATACGCAATACGAGGAGGGCGACTCGGCACCCGGAATATTACGGAGATCATGACTGCATCGGTTTTCCGGAAGGTTAACCGTGCGGCTCATCGCGCCGCGACATCCAACTGCGAACGCATGCGAACCACCGCGCGTCTTCGCGCGTCGGTTGTAGTCGATCGATGATTGGTGACGGCGACCGCGTCATGCTGCGCGCACGGTATCGAGGAAGTTGCCGACCTCGAGCTTGAGGCGGTTGCTGTCGCCAGAGAGCGACTGGGCCGCCGCCAGCACCTGCGACGACGCCGAGCCGGTCTCGTTCGCGCCGCGCTGCACATCGGTGATGTTGGCCGAGACCTGATGGGTGCCTTCCGCCGCCTGCTGCACGTTGCGGGAGATTTCCTGTGTCGCCGCGCCCTGCTCTTCCACGGCAGCCGCGATGGTAGAGGAAATCTCCGAGAGCTTCTCGATAGTGCCGCTGATGTCCTTGATTGCGCCGACCGAATGCTCGGTCGCGGTCTGGATGCTGGCGATCTGCTGCCCGATCTCGCCAGTGGCCTTCGCGGTCTGTTCGGCGAGTGCCTTGACCTCGGAGGCCACAACCGCAAAGCCGCGACCGGCTTCGCCGGCGCGCGCGGCCTCGATGGTCGCGTTGAGCGCCAGGAGATTGGTCTGACCCGCGATGGTGTTGATCAGCTCGACCACGTCGCCGATCCGCGTCGCCGCCCTGGACAATTCGCTGACGCGCTCAGTGGTGACACGCGCCTGGCCGACAGCTTCGTTGGCCACGCGGGCCGATTCCTGCACCTGCCTGCTGATCTCGGTGATAGAAGACGACAGCTCCTCGGTGGCCGACGCCACCGCTTGCACGTTGGTGGACGCCTCCTCGGAGGCCGCAGCAACCATGGTCGTGAGCTGCTGCCCACGCTCCGCGGTCGATGTGAGGGTCGACGCCGAGGCTTCGAGCTCGGTCGCTGCCGAGGAGACGGTGTCGACGATCTCCCCGATCGCGGCTTCGAAGCCGTCGGCCAGCTTCCGCATCTCCGCCTTGCGCTGCTCGGCTGCCCGGCTCTCGGCCGCAGCGTGATCGCCCCGCATGCGTTCGACTTCGAGCCCGTTTTGCTTGAAGACTTCAACGGTCCGCGCCATCTCGCCGACCTCGTCACCTCGGCAGGTGCCAGGCACGACCGTCGTGAAGTCGCCATTGGCGAGCCCACCCATCGCAACCGAAATGGCTGAAAGCGGCTTGAGGATCCGGCCAAAGGTGATCCAGAAACTGAGGCCAGCGAGCATCACCGAGGCGCAGAGCAACACGACCGTGAAAACAACATTACGAGTGCTGACCTCTGCCTGCATCGTGGCTTCGCGGTCAGCGGCCGCGCCAATGGCTTCACCGAGCTTCAGCACTGCATTGATGCCGGCGGTGGCCCGCGTGAAGTACTCGGGTCCCGTGATTCTGTAGTCCCCGCCTTCGCCACCGGCGAGCACAGTCACCCGCGTTTCACCGTAGGCACCAAAATAGGATTTCTCGACCTCCGTCATCGCCTCGCCGATCTGCAGGGCGAGGTCCGAACGCAGCCGCACCGGCAATACCGTGTCCCATGCGAGTTCGACCTTGGCCCGCAGCGCCGAAAGGCGCTCATAGCCCTCCATCCCGAGCTTCGCGCGCGCACCGACGACCCCAGCCAGCAGGGCCCGCTCCCTTCCGGCATTCTCGGCCATCTGAGCTGTCAGATGTCGCAAGCCGATGAGCTGGGCCAGCCTTGCCACGGGCGGGCTGGTGAGTGTTTCGAGCGTCAGCCGCAAGCGGTTGCTCGCGACGTCGATCACCTCCGTAATCGTTGGCGCGAAGCCATCTACGAGGTCAGGCTCGCGTTCAACGCGCGAGCGCGACATTCCCGCGTCGGCTTTCTCACGCAGGAGACGCAGCGCCTCGAATTTCGTCGCTGCGTCCGCAATCTGTCTTTGCCCCGCCGTCATTTCGGGAATCGCGCTGATATCGAGGACGGCTTGGCGAAAGGCCTCGTCGGCCGTCGCGCGCGCCTTTGCGATTTCCGCACGGCGCTCGGCACTGACGACATCAGGAGACTTCAGCACGGCGTTGGTCAGCCCGCGTTCAATCGCCCAATGTCCTGCGCTGCGCAGCAGCAGTTGGGCAACTGCATTGACCTTCAGGAATGCCTCGGACTCTCGCCTCTTGAGGACGGCCTCATAGGCGATGAATCCGGCCGAGGCCAACCCAAGCAAGACCAGGGCAGAGATGATGATCGGCAAGATCGTGCCGATCCGAACATGTCCGAGCCGACTCCACGCGCTGGCGGACTGAGTTCGGACCTGCTGATGATGAGCAGGGCTCAACATGGTACGTTTCCCCCAAAGGAAACACGCAGCCAAGTCCTTGCCGGCTGCATGGACGTTGATCGCCCTTGCCGGAGAATCTATTCCTTGGGGTTACTCATTCTGGTTAACGGGAGGGCTCGGAGAAATACTGAGATTTCAACCCAAACAGTTGAAATGGAAGAGATAATCTCGCCAGAAAGTTGTAAATTTCAGCTTGAGGTCGCCACTGTTTGCTTTTGCAGCCGACGTTCGCCGAAGTCATGCGCGAGACGTTCGCGGCGAAGATCAGGATGCAAAAACGCCCGCCTGAGGAGGCAGGGCGTCTTCCGAACTGTCTGGAACGAGGTTCTTAGGCGGCGCGCACGGTGTCGAGGAACTTGCCGACCTCGAGCTTGAGGCGGTTGCTGTCGCCGGACAATGACCGCGCGGCTGCCAGCACCTGCGACGATGCCGAGCCGGTTTCGCCTGCACCGCGCTGCACGTCGGTGATGTTGGACGAGACCTGATGGGTGCCTTCGGCCGCCTGCTGCACGTTGCGCGAGATCTCCTGCGTCGCCGCGCCCTGCTCCTCGACGGCCGCCGCGATCGTGGACGATATCTCGGACAGCTTTTCAATGGTGTTGCTGATGGCGCTGATGGCGGCGACGGAGTCCTGCGTCGCGGCCTGAATGCCGGAAATCTGCTGGCCGATCTCGCCGGTCGCCTTCGCGGTCTGCTCGGCAAGCGCCTTCACTTCGGAAGCCACCACCGCAAAACCGCGACCGGCCTCGCCGGCGCGTGCCGCCTCGATGGTGGCATTAAGCGCCAGCAGGTTGGTCTGGCCGGCGATGGTGTTGATCAGCTCGACCACGTCGCCAATGCGAGCCGCCGCCTTGGACAATTCTCCGACACGGTCGGTCGTGGTTCGGGCTTGGGTAACCGCCTCGCTCGCGACCCGCGCCGATTCCTGCACTTGGCGGCTAATCTCCGTAATTGAAGACGACAGCTCTTCCGTGGCCGACGCCACCGATTGCACGTTGGTCGACGCCTCCTCGGAGGCCGCAGCCACAACTATCGTCAGTTCCTGTGCCCGCTCCGCCGTCGAGGTCAACGTCGAGGCCGAAGCCTCGAGCTCCGTCGCGGCCGACGACACCGTATCGACGATCTCGCCGACGGCGCCTTCGAAACTATCAGCAAGCTTGCGCATATCGGCCTTGCGCTGCTCGGCCGCCACCTGGTCCTGCCGCATCTTGGCTTCCGCTTCCTGGCGCGCCTTCTGCTCCGACACGACCTTGAATTTCTCGACGGCCGCGGTGACACCGCCGACCTCGTCCTTGCGGCCGAGACCCGGCAGGACAACAGAGAAGTCACCACCAGCGAGCTTGTCCATGGCAACCGTGAGCGCGCGGATCGGCCGCGCGATGGTCAGGAAGGACATCAGCCACGAACCGATGAGGACGAGCACGGCGCACGCACCGACCACCATGCCGAGACGCTCGCTCACGGCCATCTCCTGGCTCGCGGCAGCGATTTCTTCATCGCTCTTGTGCTTGGCGAAATCGGCAATCTCGCTGGTCAAATTGTCCAGCTGTGTGGCAAGCGGCAGCGTCACCTCGCGGATCTGGCGCGCGCCTTCCTCGGAAATCTTGGCGGCGCGGACGGGGTCCGTGGCCGCAACCGCAATGGCCTCGCTGCGAACAGAGGCGTTCTGCTGCGCGCCCTTCAGGTAATCGGCCGACGTAGACTTGAGCTTCTCCATCCGCGCGCGGTTTTCCGGGGCGTGCGACAACCTGAGCATGGAATCGACAACGCCGTTCAGTGCTTTCGACCGCTCCAGCAGAAGCTCGCTCGCCTTTTGCAAGTCACCCTGATTGTTGGCGAGACGCATGTCCCGTACGGCGAGTTGCAAGCCGCGTATCCCAAGCTTGGCTTCGGTAGCCTCGCGCACCAATTCCTGCTGCGCAAGCGCGGCCTGGTTGGAATGCCCCACGTTGTTGTTGCCGATGACCTGGCTCGCGATCATGGCGCCGACGAGAACAACGCCGAACGCCGAAGCGAGCGCGAGCTTGGTACCGATTTGCAGATTCTGGATGAGTCTCGACATGAGGGCGTTTCCCGGGTTGCGCGGCCAAGTCATTGTCGGCCGCCCTCGGCGTTGATCGCCCTTGCCTAAAAACTGAGCTTCAGGTGTGGTGATCTGGTTAACGATCGCCCCCGGACAAATACCGGACTTACCGGAAAATCCCTTGAAAAACGGCACGGTCCGCGCGCTTAACAGGTTAACCACACGCGGCGGTAGGATGCCCGATTTCTAGCCAGTGACCAAGGGCCTTTTGGCTCTCGCCAATCAAGCTGATCCGGAACACCGGCTCCTTGTTCTCGTCGAGCAGCTCCATGCGCCATTCGGCATCCTGTTTCAGGCCGCGCGAGATGCCGCCGAGCAAATTGGCACAGACTTCGGTCATCTCGGTCCAGGCCGCGGCGCGGTCCTCGAACTCATATGGCTGGTCGGCAGCACCGGAATAGCGGCCCGTGCTGATACGGAAGAAGTACAGCGACATCGTTGAACCCTTTTATCGGGCCGCGCCCCCGGCCGTACGCAAACTGGGGCGCGAACAGCTACCAACGCATGAAAGCCGCCGTCCGTATGACTACGGCGCGGCGGCTTCGTGTCTGATGGCAGCTCTCAACGACAAAGTGCGCGGACTGTCCCGCGCACCAACTCACTGGGTGGAGCGGCGCAGCTCCAGCGGGGCGTCGTCCCTGGCGGGCTCCGATTTGACCTGCGGCTTCACCGGCTCGAGCCGGCTACTCTCGACGCGCGGGGTCTCGACACGCGCGGCGACTTCGGTGTTGGGCGTGCCGACCGAACCCGTGTGTTCCGAGGTGCGCAGCGAGCGCGGCCGCGCGACGGCCCGCGCCATCAGCATCTGGTTGCCGCCCTGGTGATGGAAGTCGCAATAGGCGAAGCCCATCCCCGATACCGAGCCGCGGAAACTGCGATCGTCGGTCTTTTCAAGGTTGAAACAGGGCTCGAACGGAATGCCCTTGATCGAGGCGCAGACGTTCTGGCCGCGGATCTGCAGCGTGTTGCCGGGCAGGCGGAGATGTTTCACCGGACCTGCACCCGAGAACTGCACGGCGCCGGCGGCGCCGAGGTCGTCCATGATGCGGCCCGCGCCCCGGGTGCCGTCAAAGCAGGTGAAAGCAAACACCTTCCCGGCGACGAAGCGGCGCGCCTCATCGGCGTTCATGCTTCCAGCAATGGCCGGCGTAAGCGTCGCTACCGCCGTGACCGCCCCCAACACAATACGCGCAAGCATGCTCAACTCCGAACCAACCCCGCAGCGGGCTATGCCTTATCTCTTTACCTGCTGCTTACCATACTAACCATGGCGACATTGAAGCAGCATGGTTGGTAAAGTCTGAACGCCGTTAGACAATTTTTACAACGGTGCGACCGCGGACCTGGCCGGCGAGGATTTTCGCGCCCCACTCCGGAACTTCAGAAAGCGGAATTTCGTGAGTAATTTCAGCTAGTTTTGACCGGTCCAGATCGGACGCCAGGCGTTGCCAGGCAGCTTTCCGCGGCTCGATCGGGCACATCACGGAATCGATGCCGAGAAGGCACACCCCGCGCAAAATGAAGGGTGCGACGGAAGACGGCAGGTCCATGCCGGCAGCCAAGCCGCAGGCCGCGATCGCGCCGCCGTACTTCGTCATCGACAGCAGGTTTGCGAGCGTGGTCGAGCCGACGCTGTCGACGCCACCCGCCCAGCGCTCCTTGGCGATGGGCTTGGCGGCCGCCGACAATTCGTTGCGGTCGATCACCTCAGCCGCGCCGATCTCTTTCAGATAGTCCGCTTCGGACGCACGTCCGGTGGAGGCGATGACGTGATAGCCGAGCTTCGAGAGCACGGCGGTCGCAACCGAGCCGACGCCGCCTGCAGCCCCCGTCACCACGACCGGACCGCTGTTCGGCGACACTCCGTGCTTCTCCAGCGCCAGCACGGACAGCATCGCGGTGAAGCCGGCAGTGCCGATCGCCATGGCGTCGCGCGCCGATAGGCCCTGCGGAAGAGCGACCAGCCAGTCGCCTTTCACCCGCGCCTTCTCGGCATAGGCGCCAAGATGGGTCTCGCCCATGCCCCAGCCGGTGCAGACAACCTTATCGCCCGCCTTCCATTGCGGATGCGAGGACTGCTCGACGGTGCCGGCGAAGTCGATGCCGGCAATCATCGGGAAGCGGCGCACCACCGGCGCCTTGCCGGTGAGCGCAAGGCCGTCCTTGTAGTTCAACGTCGACCATTCCACGCGGACGGTGACGTCGCCCTCCATCAGTTCGGCTTCGTCGAACTGCGTGAGCTGCGCGGTGGTGCCCTTGTCCGCCTTGTCGATCCGGATCGCCTTGAACGTCGCCACAGCAAAACTCCCTGACTTGTTTCAGGGGATGTTTAGCCGATCAGGCAGGCTGCGCAACCGTCCGCTGGACCGGTTTCTCCACGATCGGAAGATTGATCAGCGCCGAGAGCACGCCGAACAGGATCGAGAGCCACCAGATCGGCGTGTAGGAACCGAACCGCTCGAACACGATGCCGCCGAGCCAGACGCCGAGGAAGCCGCCGACCTGATGGCTGACGAAGGCGAAGCCATAGAGCGTGGCGAACCAGCGCGTGCCGAACATGATCGCGACCAGTGCCGAGGTCGGTGGCACGGTCGACAGCCAGGTCAGGCCGGAGACCGCGCCGAACGCAATCGCCGAGAACGGCGTGATCGGAAACGAGATGAAGGCAAGCGTCGCAAGCGCGCGGGTGAAATAGATGGTCGAGAGGATGTAGCGCTTGGGCAGGCTGTTCTGGAGATAGCCGACGCTGAGCGATCCCATGATGTTGAACAGGCCGATCGCCGCGATCACCCAGCCGCCGATCTGCGTGGAGATGCCGCTATCGACCAGGAAGGCCGGCAGATGCACCGTGATGAAGGCAAGCTGGAAGCCGCAGGTGAAGAAGCCGAGGACAAGCAGCACGTAGGAGCGATGGCCGAAGGCTTCCGCGAGCGCTTTGGTGAAGGTCTGCTGGTCCGCAGGCGCCGCATTTGCCGCGCTTGCGACCGGCGGCGTCGAGAGCGCCAGCGACAACGGGATGATCAGCAGCATCAGGAAGCCGAACACGGTGAGCGCCTGCTGCCAGCCGAAATTGTCGATTAGGGCCACACCGATCGGCGCGAACAGGAATTGCCCGAACGATCCCGCCGCAGTGCCGGCGCCGAGCGCAAGGCCGCGCTTCTCGGCCGGCAAGAGCTTGGTGAAGGCCGAGAGCACCAGATTGAACGAGCAGCCGGCGAGACCGAAGCCGACCATGACACCAGCGCCGATGTTGAGCGACAGCGGCGTCGATGAGTAGCGCATCAGGAGCAAGCCCCCGGCATAGAGCAGAGCGCCGACGCACATCACCCGGAACAGGCCGAAGCGATCGGCGACCGCGCCGGCGACGGGCTGGCCCAGTCCCCACAGCAAATTCTGAAACGCGATCGCGAGGCCGAACACGTCGCGGCCCCAGGCATATTCATGGCTCATCGGCTGTACGAAGAAGCCCAGCGCCGAGCGCGGGCCGAACCCGAGCATCCCGATCGCGCAGCCGCAGAGAATGATGATCGCCGGCGTGCGCCAGGAGGAGGAACGGGAGACCGAACCGAGCTCACCCATCTGTATCGACATGCTGTTCCTCGTGCGTGGTCGCGGATTCGCAAATGGCGGCCGCGAGCCAGCTCGTTTAATGCATCTGCATGGAAACCCCAAGTCAAAAACGATTGCATTCCGCGAAGAGCTGGCGCGGGAGCATTGCATTTCCTCGCGGCCTCAGCCGACGCGCCGGGCGCGACTTAACGGAAACGTGTGCGGCAAGATCTGGCGGCTCCCAACACGACGTGTTATTTTATATTTGCTCATATCGAGCATATCGAATGATCCCCCGGCCTGTCGGCCGGATTTCTCAGGCTTTATATATGCTCAAAATGAGTACAAATGACATGCACGGGAGGCTTGGATGCCGCTAACTGGAATTTACGGCCCCGACGACTTTGCCAACCGGCCGCAGGGCCACGTGATCACCCCGGCACAGGCCAAGCAGTCGCGAACCGGACCTTCGCTGCCGATGCCTTCACTGGAATGGACGCCGGAGGTCGAGCGAGCCACCGCACCGCTTTACGAGCGCGTGAAACGTGTCATCCCGCCGATCGAATGGCCGCTGATGGCCCCGACGATCAAGGCGATCAACGAGCTGAAGCAGGCCCGGGGCGCGGTGATCCTCGCGCACAATTACCAGACGCCGGAGATCTTCCACTGCGTCGCCGACATCGGCGGTGATTCGCTCCAGCTCGCGGTCGAAGCCACCAGGGTGAAGGCCGGCATCATCGTCCAGTGCGGCGTGCACTTCATGGCGGAGACGTCGAAACTGCTCAATCCGGACAAGACGGTGCTTATTCCTGATACGCGCGCCGGCTGCTCGCTCGCTGCCAGCATCACCGGCGCCGACGTCCGCCTGCTCCGCGAAAAATTCCCCGGCGTGCCTGTCGTTGCCTATGTCAACACCTCCGCGGAGGTGAAGGCCGAGGTCGATATCTGCTGCACCTCGTCGAACGCGGTGCAGGTGGTCGAAAGCCTCGGCGCACCAACCGTGATCTTCCTGCCCGACCGCTATCTCGCCACTTACGTGGCCTCGAAGACCGACGTGAAGATCATTGCCTGGAAGGGCGCCTGCGAGGTGCACGAGCGTTTCACTGGCGCCGAGCTGCGCAGCTACCGCGAGGCCGATCCCTCCGTGCAGATCATCGCTCATCCCGAATGCCCGCCGGACGTGCTGGCCGAGGCCGATTTCACGGGCTCGACCGCGCACATGATCAACTGGGTGCGCGAGCGGCGGCCGCGGCGGCTGGTGATGATCACGGAATGCTCGATGGCCGACAATGTCCGCGCCGAGCTGCCCGATGTGGAGATGCTGCGCCCCTGCAACATCTGCCCGCACATGAAGCGCATCACGCTCGCCAACATTCTGGAGAGCCTGCTGACGCTTCGCGCAGAAGTGACGATCGATCCCGCGCTCGCGGACCGCGCAAGGCGCTCGGTCGAGCGGATGATCAATTTGAAGAACTGAGATAAAGCCATGACAAACAACATCAACACCCTCCCCCGCTCCGACGACGTCGTCATCGTCGGCGGCGGCCTTGCCGGATTGTTCTGCGCGCTCAAGCTCGCGCCGCGGCCGGTAATATTGATCTCGGCGGCGCCGCTCGGACAGGGCGCGTCGTCTGCATGGGCGCAAGGCGGCATCGCCGCGGCAATGGCTGAAGGCGATACGCCGGAAGCGCACGCCGCGGACACGGTTGCAGTTGGCGGCGGCATCGTCGACGAAGCTGTCGCACTCGGGATCGCGCGCGAGGCCGCACCGCGGATTCACGACCTTCTCGCCTATGGCGTGCCGTTCGACCGCGATCTCGAAGGCAGGCTCGCAGTCGGGCGCGAGGCCGCACACTCGGCGCGGCGTATCGTACATGTGCGTGGCGATGGCGCGGGCGCCGCCATCATCGCGGCGCTGAGCGAAGCCGTGCGGCGCACGCCGTCGATCCGGCTGATCGAAGGTTTCGTCGCCGAAGCGCTGTTGACCGAGGACGGCGCGGTCGCCGGCCTACGATTGCGCGAAGCTGGCGACGCGGCAGCACAGCCGATCCTGCTCGCCGCGCGGATGGTGGTGCTCGCGACGGGCGGCATCGGCCATCTCTATGCCGTCACCACCAATCCGCGCGAGGCCAGCGGATCCGGCCTTGCGATCGCCGCACGCGCCGGCGCGGTGATTGCAGATCCCGAGTTCGTGCAATTTCACCCGACCGCCATCATGGTCGGCCGCGATCCCGCGCCGCTCGCCACGGAAGCCTTGCGCGGCGAAGGCGCGACACTGATCAACGGCCGTGGCGAGCGTTTCATGGCGGCGCGCCATCCGCTCGCCGAGCTCGCACCGCGCGACATCGTGGCCCGCGGCGTGTTCGCGGAGATCTCGGCCGGACGCGGCGCCTTCCTCGATGCGCGGCAGGCGCTGGGCGCACGTTTTGCCGACAGATTCCCGTCCGTCCATGCAAGCTGCATCGCCGCTGGGATCGACCCCGCCACGCAGGCCATCCCGATCGCACCGGCGGCGCACTATCACATGGGCGGCATCGCGGTGGACGATCGCGGCCGCAGCTCGATCGACGGGCTCTGGGCCGGCGGCGAAGCGTCGTCCACCGGCGCGCATGGCGCGAACCGGCTTGCGTCGAATTCGCTGTTGGAGGCCGTGGTCTACGCCGCGCGCATCGCCGACGACATCGCCGGCCGCACCACTCCCTCGCCCGCACGTCTTGCGGACGTGCCGACGCCGGGGGACGGCGCGCCGGATGCTGCGGCCGTGAAGCGGCTGCGGATGCTGATGAGCACGCATGTCGGCGTGATCCGCAATGGTGACGGGCTTGCGGACGCGGTTCGCAGCTTCTCCGCGCTCGAACGCGAGGCCACGAGCATCGCGGTCCGCAACATGGCAACGGCAGCCCTGCTCGTGGTGGCGTCAGCCTGGAACCGGCGCGAGAGCCGCGGCGCGCACTTCCGCTCCGACCATGCCGCGGACGTGCCCCCCCTCGCGCAACGCACGATGACGACGCTCGCACCAGTGCGCGAGATCGCGGACAGCCTGAGCGAACGCCCGACACCGCGCACGGCGCAACCGATGACCGCCTGACGGAGTCTGCCATGATCACCCCGAATTCTCTGCTTTATCCCGACGCCTTCCTCTCCCCGCTCGCGATCGACGAGGCCGTGCTGCGCGCGCTCGATGAGGATCTCGGCCGCGCCGGCGACATCACCTCACTTGCGACGATCCCCGAAGCAACGAAGGCGCAAGCAATCCTGGTCGCGCGGCAGTCCGGCGTGATCGCCGGCTTGCCACTGGCGCTCGCCACCTTGCAAAAGCTTTCGCCCGACATCGAGATACGCGCACATGTTCGCGACGCCGCGCGCGTCGCCCGCGGGCAGCAGGTGCTGACGATCTCGGGGCCGGCACGCGCCATCCTCACGGCGGAGCGGACCGCGCTGAATTTCGTCGGCCGCCTGTCGGGCGTTGCGACGCTCACGGCGGACTATGTCGCGCGCACCGAGGGCACCCGGATGAGAATCTGCTGCACGCGAAAGACCACGCCCGGGCTGCGCGCCTTGGAGAAATACGCGGTACGCTGCGGCGGCGGCTTCAATCACCGCTTCGGGCTCGACGACGCGATCCTGATCAAGGACAACCACATCGCGGTCGCCGGCGGCATCCGTCCCGTGCTGGAGCGCGCCCGCGCCCAGGCCGGCCATCTCGTCAAGATCGAGATCGAGGTCGACACGCTTCCGCAGTTGCGCGAGGTGCTCGACACCGGCCTTGCCGACGCCGTGCTGCTCGACAACATGGATATTGCGACGCTGCGCGAAGCCGTCAGGCTCAACGAGGGACGCCTCAAGCTGGAGGCATCCGGCGGTGTCACCCTGGACTCGATCCCAGCCATCGCTGCGACCGGCGTCGACTACGCCTCATCCGGCGCGCTGACGCATTCGGCGCCAAATTTCGACTGCGCGCTGGATATCGAGGCGTGAGGCGCTACCGCCGCTCGGTCGCGCCCATCTCGGCGGAGCTCTTGGCTTGCTGAGTGAGCTCGGCGGAGAGCGCGGCGGTCTGCGCCGGGGTGCCCCAGCTCGGCTCTTCGCTGCCATCGCCCCAGGCGCGTGGGCGATAGAAGGTGTGGACGCCGGTCTTGTACATCTTCTTCATCTCGGCGACCCAGGACGGGCGCACCCAATAGGCGTGGTAGTGCGTGGACTTGCCGACCTCGGGCAGCCAGATCTGGCCGTCGAGCATGGCCTTCGAGATCTTTTTCGCACGGTCCCACATCTCGGGCTCGCGGATCACGTCGGCATTGTTGTCGCAGGCAAAGGTGAACTGGCAAGCGAGATGGCGGTGCTTGTTCTGATAGACGGCGCCGCACACGGTGTCCGGGTATTTGCCGGAGAACACGCGGTTCATCACCACCTGCGCAACCGCCATCTGACCGCGCACGGCCTCGCCGCGGGACTCGAAATAGACGGCCTCCGCGAGGCATTTTTCGGACTTCGCGCGCGACTTGTCGTCGAGCGCGAGCCGTTCCGCCGGCGATCTGGCGCGCTGATTGTCGACGTTGACCTCACCCTTCGGCGCGACGCTCTCGCCGCTTTCGATATCCTTCGCAATATCCTCCGACGGCGGCGATAGCGACGCCGTCACCTTCATGTCGGGGTCGGGCATCACGATCAGCGGCTCCGCACCGGGTTGCCAGCTCTCGATGCTCTCGACGTTGCCTCCGAGCGAGGAACTGCCGAAGAACAGGCTCGAGGTCTTGACCCGGAACGGATCGCGCGGCGGTGCAGCCGGAATGGTGGCCTGCTTCAGCGCTTCGAGCGGCTGGAGCGCGAGCGAGCGCGCAGCGTCGCTGGCTTGTGGCGCATTGGTGTATTGCGGCAGCGGCGGCGCACGCAGCGCCTCCGCGAGTTCGGGATCCAGCGCGGCCGCGGATTCCGGCGACATCGCCTGCGGCAGCGCGACGGTCTTGGCGCCGAACACCGAGCTGTTCGACGTCGCGGGATCCTCCTGCGTCGGCACTGCCGTCGGCGCGCCCGCTTCGGGAGCCTGCGTCGGCGTGACCGTTGCGAGGCGATCACCCTTCATCGAGCGATCGACCTTGGGAAAATCGGCGGCCTGGTAGCGGGGCGGCGCCTGCAGCGCCGGATTGCGGCTGATCGCGCCGGTGACGTCGCGGCTGTCGAGGCTCGCGAGACGAACCATCGCGCTCTGCGGAGCCGAAGTGCCGATCGGCCGGGAAAAACTGTAAGTGGCCAGTTGTATGGAGGACGCAGCAGAGAATACCTGCTTCTGCCAACGCTCCGCGACCCCGGGTTGGCGCGCCAGCAGCGAGGCAATGTCCTGATAGCCGGTCTCTCTCGGCATCAATGCGAAGATGCAGAGACCGATGCCGAAGGACGCGAACCGCGCGCCCTTCGGATGGGTACGCAACAAAAACATCGATACGCTCACGCTACGCTTACGCTAGAAAAATCGAGCCGCAGTACATCCGTGCAATTCGATCTTTATCGTGAGTATCTAATTTAGGTTGCTGGGGCGTTAATCGGCGTTGCGCATGCGGCACACGCAAGCAATCGCAGGTGTTCTCACGGGGCGATGATGCGCCTTGGTAAATGCGCCCTCACGCGAAGGGGTAAACAACTGGTCAACGCGAATGGTGAAGGAACTCTTGCGCGCACGTGTCATTACGGGATGCGCGCGGTTCCATCGCCACTTCGACCATAGCCGCCATGCCCCGCGAAGGCGGGGCATAGTACGCCGCGGCTCCTTCCCTATCACGTCACCGCCTCTGGAATACTGGATCGCCCGCTTACGCGGGCGATGACACTGAATGTGTGGCAAGAACGTCGCCTCAAAAGAAAGAGGCGGGGTTTTGGCCCCGCCTCTTTCGCTCTCAACATTCAACTCGCCGCTTACCTTACGCTTGGCTCGCGATCGCCTTGCCGAGCGCGGCTTGCGCGGCGGCGAGGCGGGCGATCGGGACGCGGTAGGGCGAGCAGGAGACGTAGTCGAGGCCGATCGCGTGACAGAAGGCGACGGAGGCGGGATCGCCGCCGTGCTCGCCGCAGATGCCGACCTTGAGCGAGGGGCGCGTCTTGCGACCGCGTGCGACGCCGATCTTGACGAGCTCGCCGACGCCTTCCTGGTCGAGCGCGACAAAGGGATCGATCGGCAGGATGCCCTTGGACACGTAGGTGCCGAGGAAGCTTGCGGCATCGTCACGGCTGATGCCGTACGTCGTCTGCGTGAGGTCGTTGGTACCGAATGAGAAGAACTCGGCGCTCTCCGCGATCTCGGCCGCGAGCAGGCAGGCGCGCGGCAGCTCGATCATTGTGCCGACCTGATAGGTCAGCTTGGTGTTGGTGTCGCGCATCACCGCCTTCGCGGTGGAATCGATGCGCGCCTTGACGAGGTCGAGCTCCATCTTGGTGGCGATCAGCGGCACCATCACCTCGAGGCCGACGGCCTTGCCGGTGCGCTTCTCGGCCTCGACCGCCGCTTCGAAGATCGCACGTGCCTGCATCTCGGCGATCTCGGGATAGGCTATCGCGATACGGCAGCCGCGGAAGCCGAGCATCGGATTGAACTCCGACAGCTCCCGCGCGCGGTCGGCCAGGCGCCGCGGGTCGGTGTTCATGGCGCGCGCCACTTCCTCGACCTCGGCATGGGTGTGCGGCAGGAACTCGTGCAGCGGCGGATCAAGCAAGCGGATCGTGACGGGCAGGCCCTTCATGATCTCGAACAACTCGACGAAGTCGGCGCGCTGCATCGGCAGCAGTTTTGCCAGCGCAGCGCGGCGCGACTGCTCGTCCTCGGAGAGGATCATCTCGCGCACCGTGCGGATGCGCGTCTCCTCGAAGAACATGTGCTCGGTACGGCAGAGGCCGATGCCTTCCGCGCCGAACTTGATCGCAGTGTGCGCGTCCTCCGGCGTGTCGGCGTTGACGCGCACGCCGATCTTGCGGACCTGGTCGGCCCATTTCATCAGCGTGCCGAACTCGCCGGACAGCTCGGGCTCGATCATCGGCATGCGGCCGGCGAGCACCTGGCCGAGCGAGCCGTCGATGGTGATGACGTCGCCGGTCTTGAAGGTGCGTGAGCCGATGCTCATGGTGCCGCGGCCGTAATCGACGCGGATGGTGCCGCAGCCGGAGACGCAGGGCTTGCCCATGCCGCGCGCGACGACCGCAGCATGCGAGGTCATGCCGCCGCGGGTGGTCAAGATGCCTTCGGCGGCGTGCATGCCGTGGATGTCTTCGGGGCTGGTCTCGATCCGGACCAGAATCACCTTGCGTCCGTCGGCCTGAAGCTTGGCCGCTTCGTCCGAGGAGAACACGATCTCGCCGGAGGCCGCACCCGGCGAGGCCGGCAGGCCGGTCGCAATCACGTCGCGCTTGGCGTTGGGGTCGATGGTCGGATGCAGCAGCTGGTCGAGCGAGGCGGGGTCGATCCGCGTCACTGCTTCCTTCTTGGTGATCAGGCCTTCATTGGCGAGCTCGACCGCGATGCGCAGCGCCGCCTTGGCAGTACGCTTGCCGCCGCGGGTCTGCAGCATCCAGAGCTTGCCCTGCTCGACCGTGAACTCCATGTCCTGCATGTCGCGGTAGTGCTTCTCGAGCAGCGTGTAGATCCGCGTCAGCTCCCTGAAGGCTTCCGGCATCGCCGATTCCATCGATGCCTTGTCGGAGCCCGAGTCCTTGCGCGCTTCCTCGGTGATGTCCTGCGGTGTGCGGATGCCCGCCACCACGTCCTCCCCTTGCGCGTTGATCAGGAACTCGCCGTAGAGCTTGCTCTCGCCGGTCGAGGGATTGCGCGTGAAGGCAACGCCGGTCGCCGAGGTCTCGCCCATGTTGCCGAACACCATGGCCTGCACGTTGACCGCGGTGCCCCAGGATTCCGGAATGTCGTGCAGCCTGCGGTAGGTCACCGCGCGGGCGTTCATCCAGGATGAAAACACCGCGCCGATCGCGCCCCAGAGTTGGTCGTGCGGGTCCTGCGGAAAATCCTTGCCCGTTTCGCGCGCGACCGCGTCCTTGTACTTGCCGACCAGATCGACCCAGTCGTCGGCGGTGAGATCCGTGTCGAGCGTGTAGCCCTGGCTGTCCTTGAAGGTATCGAGGATTTCCTCGAAATGATGATGCTCGAAGCCGAGCACCACGTCCGAATACATGGTGATGAAGCGGCGATAGCTGTCATAGGCGAAGCGGCGATCGCCCGACAGTTCCGACAGCGCTTCCACCGTCTCGTCGTTGAGGCCGAGATTGAGCACCGTGTCCATCATGCCCGGCATCGAGGCGCGGCCGCCGGAGCGCACGGAAACGAGCAGCGGATTCCTGGAATCGCCGAAGATCTTGCCGGTCAACTTGCCGACATGATCGAGCGCCTTCTCAACCTGCGACTTCAATTCCTTCGGGTAGGATTTGTCATGCGCGTAGAAATAGGTGCAGACCGAGGTCGGGATGGTGAAGCCCGGAGGCACCGGCAGGCCGAGATTGGCCATCTCGGCGAGGTTGGCGCCCTTGCCGCCGAGCAAATCGCGCATCTCCGCTTTGCCCTCGGCCTTGCCGTCCCCAAAGGTGAACACCCACTTGCCGGCCTTGGCCGCAACAGGCGCAGCCTTGGTTGAAGCAGTCTTGCTCGGTACCGGCTTCGCGGCGACCTTCGGCGCAACCGGCTTCGTCGCTGCCTTTGCAACAGCCTTGGAAACCGACTTGGCGGCAGGCTTCACAGCCGGCTTGGCAGCGGCCTTGGCCACGGGCTTCGGGGCGCGCTTGGCAAGAGCCTTGCGGGCCGCCGGCGCGGCTTTCGCCTTGGCGGAGGACTTTGATTTCGCTGGAATTTTCGCTGGAGTTTTCGAGGCGGCTTTGGCCATAGCTTGCACACAACCTGCGAGAGGAATGGGTAATTGCGCGCCTTACACCACTTTGGGCAGGTCCGCGCAAGTCGAAGAGTTCCCTAGAATGAAGGCCTAGAGATGGAGCCACTTCAACAATCCGAGCCCGATCGCACCATTTATGATGAGAAAAATCGCGACGATCAGGTTCAGGAGGCGCGGCATGATCAGGATGAGCACACCCGCAAGCAGCGACAGGATCGGCGAGATGTGGGCGACGGTGATGTGCATGAATTTTCTTTCCGTGGGTGGGGCGAATCGCGGCGGGATCATAGCGGACTGGGTTCCGCGGGTAGAGACGCACCGGGGGCGCGCGAGTTCCCGGCTTCGCGAAAACTGCCCGAAAATGCCGCGAATGCGGCGGGCGTTTTCCGGAACATCGCGGAGACGCATGCATTGGCAACCGGTCGCGCCAGTGGCGCTTCCCGAAAACCTTCTCGAAGGAGTTGCCCATGCGGAACAGGATTCTTGCTCTTGCAGCGCTCGCGGCCTCGATCGGCTCGCCCCTTGCGGCGCAGGCGCAAAGCAGCGTCACCGTGGGACGCGCGCCCGTCGTCGTCGAGAGCGGCCCGACCATTGCGGTCGAGCAGCGGCCGGCTTTCCGCGACTATGTCGTCGAACAACGTGTGCCGGCTTTCCGCATCCCGGATCGCGTGGTGGTCGGTGCCACCTTACCTGAAAGCGGCGTCACCTATTATGACGTGCCGCAACGTTTCGGCGCCACCACCTATCGCTACACCGTCGTAAACGGCGAGACCGTGCTGGTTGAGCCGCGCTCGCGGCGCATCGTCGAGGTGATGGACTAACGTTTCCGGTATCAACTAGGTGTCCGGCGCGTCACATCAATCAGGCTGACGCGAGCAGTATAGTCGGACATCAGGCCCCGCCCGGTCCTCCCCCCGCCGGGCGGGGCTTTTTGTGTGGGCACTCTTCGCGCACAGCAATTGCGGCCACCAACTCCGTCGTCATGGCCCGGGCTTGTCCCGGCCATCCATGCCTCTCCGCGAGCGAAGAAGGACGTGGATGCCCGGGACAAGCCCGGGCATGACGGGGTCCAGTTGCGCCAAGACGCGCTCAATCCTGGATCTTCGAGAAATCCGCCACCGCACGCGTGGCGCTGCGGATCTCGTTGAGCAATTTTAGCCGGTTCTCACGCACCTTCGCATCCTCGTCGTTGACGCGAACTTTCTCGAAGAACGCATCGACCGGCGGACGCAGCTTGGCCATCGCACTCATCGCGGCAGCGAAGTCTTCCTTCGCGACAGCAGCGCTTGCCTCCGCCTTCACTTCGCCGATCGCGTTGGCCAGCGCCTTCTCCTCGTCGAGGCCATAGAGCGCAGCATCGGGCGCGCCCTCGAACGCGCGCTTGTCCTTCTTCTCCTCGATGCCGAGGATATTGCTGGCGCGCTTGATGCCGGCGAGCAAATTCTTGCCGTCCTCGGACTCGAGGAATTTTCCAAGCGCCTCGACGCGGCGGACGATCATCAGAAGGTCGTCCTGGCCACCGAGCGCGAACACGGCGTCGACCAGATCGTGCCGCGCGCCCTGCTCGCGGAGCTGCACTTTCAGCCGGTCTGCGAAGAAGGCGAGCAGGTCGCTCGGAAGCTTCTGCGCATCGGCAGGCTTCAAGGACAAGCCGGCGAGTGCGGACGCCGCCATCTTCATGATCGACATACGCAGTGCGTTCTCACCGATCAGCCTGATCACACCCAGCGCCGCGCGGCGCAGCGCATACGGATCCTTCGATCCCGTCGGCTTTTCGTCGATCGCCCAGAAGCCGACAAGCGTGTCGAGCTTGTCCGCGAGCGCGACTGCGACGCTGACCGGATCGGTCGGCACGCGATCGGCAGGCCCTTGCGGCTTATAGTGCTCCTCGCAGGCGGCAGCGACGGAGGCGTCCTCGCCCTGGGCCAGCGCGTAGTACTTGCCCATCAGGCCCTGCACCTCGGGGAATTCGCCGACGACTTCGGTCAGCAAATCCGCCTTCGCCAGATGCGCGGCGCGCGTCGCCTTGGCGACATCGGCGCCGACGAGCGGCGCGATCTCTGCGGCGAGACGCTCGATTCGCTTGATGCGCGCAGCCTGGGTGCCGAGCTTCTCGTGGAACACGATCTGCTCGAACTTCGGCAGCCGGTCTTCCAGCTTCGTCTTCAGGTCCGTCTCGTAGAAGAATTTCGCATCCGACAAGCGCGGACGAATCACACGCTCGTTGCCGGCGACGATGGTCTTGCCGCCGTCAGGCGCCTCGATGTTGGCGGTGAGCACGAACTTGTTGGTCAGCTTGCCCGTCTTGGGATCTTTGACGACGAAGCACTTCTGGTTGTTGCGGATGGTGGCGCGGATCACCTCGTCGGGGATCGCGAGATACTCCGCTTCGAACGATCCCATCATGACGACGGGCCATTCGACGAGACCCGAAACCTCATCGAGCAGCACCTGATCCTCGACCAGTTCGAACCCTTGCGCAAAGGTCAGCTCCTTGGCGTCGGCAAAGATGATGTCCTTGCGCGCCTGCGGATCGAGGATGACTTTTGCGGCCTTCAGCTTCGCTTCGTAGTCCTCGAAGCGGCGGACGGAAATCGCGCTAGGAGCCATGAAGCGGTGACCGTAAGTGGTCTGGCCGGCCTCGATGCCGTCCACCGAGAATTTGACGACATCGGGCTCTTCGGTCTCGAGCCCGAACGTCGCGGTGATCGCGTGCAGCGGACGCACCCAGCTCAGCGAGCTCGGCTTGCCGGAGCGCGCGCCCCAGCGCATCGATTTCGGCCAAGGGAAAGTGCGGATGATCACGGGGAGGATTTCCGCGAGCACGTCGATGGCGTCGCGGCCGGGCTTCTCGATCAGCGCGATGTAGAAGTCGCCCTTCGGATCGCGCTGGATCTTGGCCTCGTCCAGCGACGTCAAACCCGTCGCTTTCAGAAAACCCTGCACGGCCGCGTCGGCCGCACCGATCTTCGGTCCGCGGCGTTCGGTCTTCAGGTCAGGCTGGCGCGCAGGGATGCCGTGCACGGTAAGCGCAAGGCGGCGCGGCGTCGCGAACGCCTTCGCGCCTTCGTAGACGAGACCCTCGGCGACGAGCTTGTCGGTGACCATGCGGCGCAGATCGTCCGCCGCCTTGGCCTGCATGCGCGCGGGGATTTCTTCCGAGAAAAGTTCAAGCAAAAGATCGGGCATCAGGTCGCTCCGCCCGCTTCAGTATGTATCCAGGCCTCGCCGCAAGCTTTTGCCAGTTCGCGCACGCGAAGAATGTAGCTCTGCCGCTCCGTCACGGAGATCACGCCGCGCGCGTCGAGCAGGTTGAACACATGGCTTGCCTTGATGCACTGGTCATAGGCCGGAAGCGACATCAGATGCGCCTCGCGCTTGCCATCTTTCCAACCCGCATCGAGGTATTTCCGGCAGGCGGCTTCCGCCATCTTGAACTGCTCGAACAGCATCGCGGTGTCGGCCACTTCGAAATTGTGCTTCGAATATTCCCGCTCGGCCTGCAGGAAGACATCGCCATAGGTGACCTTGGCGTCGCCGTCGCGGCCGTTGAAGTTGAGGTCGTAGACCCGGTCGACGCCCTGCACGTACATCGCGAGGCGCTCGAGCCCGTAGGTGAGTTCGCCCGCGACCGGCGCGCATTCGACACCCGCGACCTGCTGGAAATAGGTGAACTGGCTGACTTCCATGCCGTCGCACCAGCACTCCCAGCCGAGGCCCCAGGCGCCCAGCGTCGGGCTCTCCCAATCGTCCTCGACGAAGCGAATGTCGTGCACGGCGGAATCGATGCCGATCGCGGCGAGCGACTTCAGGTACAGCTCCTGAAGGTTCGCCGGCGACGGCTTCATGATCACCTGGAATTGGTAGTAGTGCTGCAGCCGGTTCGGATTCTCGCCGTAGCGGCCGTCCTTGGGCCGCCGCGAGGGCTGCACGTAGGCCGCATTCCAGGGCTTTGGCCCGAGCGCGCGCAGCGTGGTCGCCGGATGGAAGGTACCCGCACCCATCTCCATATCGTAGGGCTGCAGGATCACGCAGCCCTGCTCGGCCCAGAACCGCTGGAGCGCGAGGATAAAGCCCTGGAACGAGCGTTCCGGGCGCATATGGGCGGGCAAGGAGGCGTCCATCGTCAGATCGGGCTCTCGCGGGGGGTTGAATCGCGCGGGACCGTATCGACGGCAGGGGTGGGAATCAAGGTGAAGGGGGTGGATTCGGGCCTAGTTCTCCGTCATGGCCGGGCTTGTCCCGGGCATCCACGTTCTTCGTGCGGTGAGACAAGGCGTGGATGGCCGGGACAAGCCCGGCCATGACGTCTGCAGCAACTAACCCGGCCGATATGCTCCGGTGACGGGATCCTGCTTCAGCGTCTGGACGGCCCCCATATGGGCGGCCTCGGCGACGCGCGAGAGGCGCATCTCCTCCAGCTCCTGGTTGATCCTGACGGCGGTCTTGTAAGCCCAGCGGACCACGGCAAGCCCGCCCAGGACGCCCGCGAATGCGACGAACGGCGGCATCGGTCGTTCCTTGTTCACAATGCTCAGCCCCCACGCGCATTCTTGCGCAGACCGGGCCGCGCCGCAATTGGCACGGCTTCAAGTCTCCTTGGGGCCAAATGGCGCGGAGGGGCTCCGTCTAAAACCCGAATTTCGCCCAGATCGCGCGCGTCTCGACCGCCGAGATCAGGTCGTCCGGCAGGCTGGCCATTGATTCCATGGCGGAAAGCTGCCCCGCGCCGGGCGATTTCCGGCCCAAAAGGCCGGAGAGCAGACCGGTCGGCTGGGCAATCACGGGGGTGAGAACCTTCTCGCCATAGCGGGCACGAAGAGTTGAGCGGAGATCGCCGATGCTGTCGGCGAGCCCCAGCGCGATCGAACTCTCGCCGGCCCAGTATTCGCCCGTGAACAGGGTGTCGTCGGAGCCCTTCAACCGCGCGCCGCGGCTCTCCTTCACCAGCGCGATGAAGATCTGGTGGATCTCGCGCTGGAGCGCCTTGAGCTTGGCGACGTCGTCGGGGTTTTCAGGGAGAAACGGATCGAGCATCGCCTTGTGCGCGCCGGCGGTGTAGAGGCGCCGCTCGATGCCGAGCCGCTTGATCGCCTCCTGGAAACCAAAACTGCCGCCGACCACGCCGATCGAGCCGAGGATCGAGGACGGATCGCAGATGATCTCGTCGCCGGCGCACGCGATCATGTAGCCGCCGGAGGCCGCGACGTCCTCGACGAACACCAGCACCGGCAGCTTCTTCTCCGCCGCGAGCTGCTTGATGCGCAGGTAGATCTGGCGCGACTGCACCGGCGAGCCGCCGGGCGAATTGATCACCAGCGCCACCGCCTTGGCGTTGCGCGTCGAAAACGCCCGCTCCAGAACCCGCGAAACCGTCGCGAGCGTCATGCCCGGGCGCAGCGGCGTCACTGCGCCGATCACACCGGACAGCCGCACCACCGGCACCACGGCCGTGCCGGGACGGAAGCGCGCCGGCAGATATTGCATGAGCTTGTCGGCCAGGCCGGAACTCTCAGGATCGTTCAATTTTTCGGCCATGCCGTTACCTCTGATTAACCGTTTCTTATCACGCGACTGTCATTGGAAGGGCCCGGAACGTGTTTTGCAGAAACGCCGTTGAGAGGCTGCAATGGGCCAGCGGAGAACACCATGAAAATCTATCTGCTGATGCTGCTGATCGGTGCGCTGTTCATGGCGATCCGCCTGACGACTCCGCAAGAGCAGCAGTCGGAATCGCTTCCGCGATAGCTCAGCACGGTTCCACCAGGGGTAGAACCGCCCTTCCCTCCAGAATATCCATCACCTCTATTTTGGGCACGCGTGACTCCTCGTTGAGCATGAGGCCCGGCAACAATCGTACCGGTGCCCTCCCGCCCTTGATTGCGCGCACCAGCACGCGGATCGCGGGCCGCCCGGCTTCACCGTGAACCGGCAGAATCGCGAGACTGCCGAAGCCGCGAGACAGCGCCGCCAAAACCTCCGCGATCCCATCTGCGCGCCAGATCAATGTCAGCGCGCCATGCGATCGGAGGATGCGCCGCGCCGCATGCACCCAGGCATTCAGCGTCTGATCCGTCGCCACATGCGCGATCTGGCGCGCCTGATCGGGCGAACCGCGATGGCGAGCGGGATCGTTGAAGGGCGGGTTCATCAGCACGACGTCGACGCTGTCGGGCGCGAGCCCGCTGGCTGCGAAGGCCTGCGCGTCCGCGGTGACGTCGAGCACGATCGTCTCGGCGGCAATCGCATTCGCGGCCGCATTGGCGCGCGCAAGCTCCGCCAGCTCCGGATCGATCTCGAGCAGGCCGAGCCTGATCCCGGCGACGCGCCGAGCCAACGCAAGGCCCGCCGTGCCGATGCCGGCGCCGAGATCGACGACACGGTCGCCCGCCCTCGCCTCCGTCGCCGCCGCGAGCAGAATGGCGTCGTGCCCGGCGCGATGGCCAGACCGCTTCTGCTTCAGCCGCAATTGCCCGCCGAGAAAGGCGTCCTCGGTGAGGTCTGTCAGGGCTTCACTCATCGCCGCGCAGTTCGTGGCTGAGGCCGGCCTCGGTCAGAAGCTGCCGGGCCTCGATGGCGTCGTCCTCGTGGACCAGGATCCGCCGCGGCAAAATGCCGAGCGAGCCCTCAATGATGCTCATGTTCTGGTCCAGCACCAGATGATGGATGTTGGCGCCGTCGAGCAGCGCGCCGATCGCCGACACCAGCACCATATCGTTGGTCCGAACCAGTTCTCGCAAAACACAGCCTCCTGCCTGACGGGGATTAAGCGCCAAATGTCAATGGTTCCACGGCCCTTGCCGCATCCCCGTCCAGTTTCTATTGTCTTTCCATCAGAATAGCCCTTCCGGGGCAAATATTGGAGACCGGCGTGGCCGTCATCGTACCTTTCGAAACCCCCGGCGCGTCGATCGAAGAGCTGGTTGCCCTTGTCGCCGGTGACATGGAGCGCGTCAACGCCACGATCCTGTCGCGGACCGGTTCGGACGTGACCATGATCCCGGAGGTCGCCAACCATTTGATCTCCTCCGGGGGCAAGCGCCTGCGTCCGATGCTGACGTTGGCCATGGCCAACCTCGCCGGCTACACCGGCGACGGCCATATCAAACTCGCCGCCAGCGTCGAGTTCATGCATACCGCCACGCTGCTCCATGACGACGTCGTCGACGAGAGCGAGATGCGCCGCGGCAAGCTGTCGGCGCGCATGCTCTGGGGCAATGAGGCGAGCGTGCTGGTCGGCGACTTCCTGCTCGGCCAGGCCTTCCGCATGATGGTCGAGGTCGGCTCGCTCCGCGCGCTCGACATTCTCTCCGCGGCCGCCGCCACCATCGCCGAGGGCGAGGTGATGCAGCTTGCCGCCGCCAAGAACACCGCGACCACCGAAGACGAATATCTCGCCGTAATCCGCGGCAAGACCGCCGAGCTGTTCGCGGCCGCCTGCGAGGTCGGGCCCGTGATCGCCAACCGCCCGAAGGCGGAGCAGACCGCCTGCCGCTCGGTCGGCATGAATCTCGGCATCGCCTTCCAGCTCGTCGACGACGTGCTCGACTATGGCGGCAAGAGCGCCAAGCTCGGCAAGAACACCGGCGACGATTTCCGCGAGGGCAAGATCACGCTGCCCGTCGTGCTCGCCTTCCGCCGCGGCAACGACACCGAGCGCGCCTTCTGGATCCGCGCGCTGGAGCGCGGTGAGATCGGCGACACCGACCTCGACCACGCCATCGGGTTGATGAACAAGCATCGCGCGCTCGAAGACACGCGCAGCCGCGCCCAGCACTACGGCGCCATGGCCGTGGACGCGCTGGCGCTGTTCCCGTCCTCGCCGATGAAGAGCGCGCTGGAGCAGGTCGTGGCGTTCTGCCTGGCTCGGTCGCATTAGCTACCTGCATCCTTAGCGCTTGCTGGTAGCCACACCCTCAGTGTCGTCCCGGCGAAGGCCGGGACCCATTACCTCGGTCAGCGTTGTCTTAGCGCCTGTAGCAACCATCGTGCACCACAACAACAGTCGTGGCTATTGGGTCCCGGCCTTCGCCGGGACGACATCGTTGAGATACGCGCCACCACCGCATTAACAGCGTCATTGCGAGCGCAGCGAAGCAATCCAGAATCTTCCCGCAAAGGGACTCTAGATTGTTTCGCTTCGCTCGCAATGACGAGCTAGGTGTGCGAGGGCCGCCTTCCAACTTGCATTCAAATCCTGTGCGCCATCTTGCGGCACACCTCCGTCGGAGTGTTCTAACGGTTCGCCTACTAACTTGCATTTTGCAAGCTACTCACCTACCTTCCCCTCATGCAGCCCAAATCCCCCTCCATTCAGGAATGTCCGGTCGGCCGCGCCGTGGAGACGGTCGGCGAATGGTGGAGCATTTTGATCCTGCGGGATGCATTCCAGGGCGCAACGAGGTTCGACGAATTTTCGCAAAGCCTCGGGATCGCGCCGAACATCCTGTCGCGGCGGTTGGCCCATCTCACCGAAAGCGGCATGTTCGTCCGCCGCCGCTACAATGAACGGCCGCCGCGCTACGAATATGTGCTGACGGACAAGGCCCGGGACTTCTTCCCCGTGGTCGCAACCCTGCTCGCTTGGGGCAACAAGCATCTCGCACCGATGGGCGAAGCGATCCTGCTCGCGAACCGGCACGATTGTCGTCCGTTCAATCCGGTCGTGGTCGATGCCGCCGACATGCAGCCGATCACGCTCACCAATGCGGTCGTCGTCGCAGGCCCCCGCGCCAGCCGTGTAATGCGTAAACGGCTGACCTCGCTCAAAGCCATGAACCCGGCCGTCGCGCCGGCTGGAGACTGACATGCGTCGTATCGTCGTGACGGGAATGGGCGCGGTGTCGCCGCTTGGCTGCGGTGTCGAACTTTCGTGGCGCCGGCTGCTGGCCGGCCAAAGCGGGCTGCGCCCGCTGCCGGAATGGTCGCAGGCGCTGCCCGCACGTATTGCCGGCCTCGTGCCCGACAAGGCCGATGACGCGGAGGGCGGCTTCGATCCCGCGCAGGCCGCCGCGCCGAAAGACCAGCGCAAGATGGACCGCTTCATCCTGTTCGCGCTGCTCGCCACCGCGGAAGCGGTTGCGCAGGCCGGTTGGACGCCGCAGGACGCGGCGGCGCAGGAACGAACTGCGACGATCATCGCCTCCGGCGTCGGCGGTTTTCCGGCAATGGCGGAGGCGGTGCGCATCACCGAACAGCGCGGCCCGCGCCGGCTGTCGCCGTTCACGATCCCCTCCTTCCTCGCCAATCTCGCCGCCGGCCACGTCTCGATCAAATACGGCTACAAGGGAGCGCTGGGCACACCGGTCACGGCCTGCGCTGCCGGCGTTCAGGCGATCGGCGATGCCGCGCGCATGATCCGCGCGGGCGAGACTGATGTGGCGATCTGCGGCGGCGCGGAAGCCTGCATCGACATCGTCAGCCTCGGCGGCTTTGCGGCGGCCCGCGCACTGTCGAGCGGATTCAATGACGCCCGCGCCTCGCGCCCGTTCGATCGCGACCGCGACGGTTTTGTCATGGGCGAAGGCGCCGGCATCCTGGTGATCGAGGAGCTGGAGCATGCATTGGCGCGCGGCGCGAGGCCGATCGCGGAGATCGTCGGATACGGTACGACCGCGGACGCCTATCACATGACATCGGGTCCGCCTGACGGCGACGGCGCCCGGCGCGCCATGGAGATCGCGCTCCGGCAGGCCAAGCTTGCGCCCGCGGATTTACAGCACCTGAACGCGCATGCGACGTCGACGCCGGCCGGCGACGAGAGCGAGCTTGGCGCCATCGCCGCGCTATTCGGCCGCCACCGCGGCATCGCGGTGAGCGCGACCAAATCGGCCACCGGGCATCTGCTCGGCGCCGCCGGTGGCCTCGAAGCGGTCTTCACCGCGCTCGCCCTGCGCGACCAGATCGCGCCGCCGACGCTCAATCTCGAAAACCCTGATCCCGCCGCTGACGGCATCGACATCGTCGCCGGTGTGGCGCGACCGATGCCGATGCAGCACGCGATCTCGAACGGGTTCGGCTTCGGCGGGGTGAATGCCAGCGTGATCTTCCGCCGGATGGGCTGAACGACGGGCCTTAGTCGACGGGCCTTGCAATCGCGGCAAGCATCGCTACCAAAGCAGGATGATCAACACGAATTTCTGGCTGTTCCTGGCCGCCGCTTGTCTCATCGCCGCCGTTCCCGGCCCCGGCATTTTCTACGTCGCGGCACGGACCCTATCGGAAGGGCGCGGCAGCGGTTTTGCATCGACCGCGGGCACCGCACTCGGCGGGCTGGTTCATGTGGTCGCGGGCAGCTTCGGCATCTCCGCGATCATTCTTGCCAGCGCCGAGCTGTTTGCCGCCGTGAAATTCGTCGGCGCACTTTATCTCGTCTGGCTCGGCATCAGGACTTTTCGCAGCGCCAGCCGCGCGCCGTCATTCGACAGCAAGCCCGTCGGCGACAAGCGCGCCTTTCGCGACGGCGTGCTGGTCGAGGCGCTGAACCCGAAGACCGCCGCCTTCTTCCTCGCCTTCATTCCGCAGTTCCTTGACCCGGCGGGATCGAACCCGACACTGCAATTCATCACGTTGGGCGCGCTCTCGGTGACGCTGAACACGCTCGCCGATATCGTGGTGGTGCTGATGGCCTCCGCGACACGTACGCAGTTGATCGGACGCCCGCATTTGATGCGACGTCTCACCCAGGGCTCCGGCGTCTTCATCGCAGGGCTCGGCCTGTCGCTCGCACTGGCGCGGCGGCCCGTGAATGGATAGCGCCACCATGCCCGCCCCGCAAAGCCGCATTTACGAGTCTCACGGCCTGCGGCTGCACTATGCCGACTGGGGCAACGACGGCGCGCCGGTCGCCATCCTGGTTCACGGCGGCCGCGATCACTGCCGGAGCTGGGACGTCATCGCCCGGTCGCTGCAGCCGCATTTTCACGTGCTCGCACCGGACCTGCGCGGTCACGGCGATTCCGACTGGACCAGGGGCGGCAGCTACGCGCTGACGGAGTATGTGTACGATCTGGCCCAGCTCGTCCGTGCCATCGCGGCGCCTCAAGTCACTCTCATCGGCCATTCTATGGGCGGCATGGTCAGCCTGATCTTTACAGGGGCATTCCCCGAACAGGTCTCGAAGCTGGTCGTGCTCGACGGCGTGACGATGTTGCCGGATACACCAAAACCGCCGGTGCATGAGCGGATCGGCAAGTGGATCGGTCAGCTCGACAAGTTGCACGACCGCGCACCGCGCCGCTATTCGACCCTCGAAGACGCGGCGGCGCAGATGGTCCTTCACAACAAGCGGCTGTCTCGCGAGCTCGCGCTGCACCTCGCCACCCACGGCGCGCGGCAGAACGAGGACGGCACCTATAGCTGGAAGTTCGATCCCTACCAGCGCGCCTCTGCGCCGCACCGGCTCTGGCCGGACGATCACATCGCGCTGTGGTCGCGCATCACCTGTCCGACGCTGCTCTTGAATGCCGGCGAAAGCTTTCTGGCTGGCGCGAGGGCCGCGGGGCTGGAGCGCTACTTTCCGCAGGCGCGCGTCGAGACCATTGCAGGGGCCGGACACTGGCTGCAGCATGACAAGCCGCAGGAGGTGTTGGGTGAGATCCGGCGGTTTCTCGGGCTTGGCGAGGACGCTGCGGGCTAGCTCCGCAACATCCGCGTCATTGCAGATCTAGCTCAGCGTTCCCGAGTGCACCCACCAGCCGGAATGATCCCTGCGGATATTCTCGGCGGCGGCATGCGCCTCGGCAGATGCGCCATAGATCGCAAAGCACGTCGCCCCCGAGCCGGACATGCGGGCGAGCTTGACGCCGGCGGAGCCACGCAAGGCTTCCAGCACGTCGCCAATCACCGGCTTGATGCGCATCGCAGGCGCTTCGAGATCATTGGCGACGGTCTCGAGAGTATCGATCCAGTCGGCGATGGAGGCGCCCTCGCCTGGCCAGGCCGGGCCGTCGAAGACGGACGTGGCGCCGACCAGGAGTTCGCCGTTGCGCAGGCCCAGCTCCTGGAACACGTCCTTTGTCGCGACCGGCACGCGTGGATTGACCATCACGCAGGGCATGCTCGGCAGCATCAAGGGCAGCAGCTGCTCGCCGACACCGGTCATGTCGCAGGCGCGCGAGAACAGACACACCGGCACGTCGGCGCCGGTCGCAAGCGCAACCTTCTGGAGGCGGGCGTCGTCGAGCGACAGATCGTTGAGGCGCGCCAGCAACCGCAGCGCCGCCGCGGCGTCGGCCGAGCCGCCGCCGATGCCGGCGGCGACCGGGAGCACCTTGTCGAGCGCGAAGGCGCCCAGCTTCAGGTTCGGGACGGCTTCGGCCAGGAGCTTGGCCGCCTTGAACACGAGGTTGTCGGCCATATTGCCGCAGGCCGCGGCGAGCGGCCCCGTCGTGGTGAGCTTCAGCTCGCCGCCGGGCTCCAGCGTGAGCCGGTCGGCGCAGTCGGCAAAGGCGACCACGCTTTCGAGATCATGATAGCCGTCGGCACGACGGCCCACCACGCGAAGGCTCAGATTGACCTTCGCGCGCCCTTCTTCAATCAACGCCGGCATTGACGACACGCCCCCAACTTCAACTCACTCAGCCGCCCTTGCCGTCGTCCTTCTTCTTCTCCTTCTCCGCCTGCGCAGCCGAGGAGTTCGAATTGTCGTCGGTCATACCGTTTGCAATCTTGGCCTCGATCTTCGGAAGCTCATCCGCTTCGGGCTTGAGATCGCGGGCGTGGGCCCACTGGAACTTGGCTTCCAGCGTGCGGCCGACGCGCCAATAGGCGTCGCCAAGGTGATCGTTGATAGTGGGATCCTCGGGCTTGAGATCAATGGCGCGCTCGAGGTTCTTCACCGCGTCCTCGTAATTGCCGATGCGGTAATAGGCCCAGCCAAGGGAGTCGACGATGTAGCCGTCATCCGGGCGCTGCTCGACTGCCCGCTTGATCATCTTCATGCCTTCGTCGAGATTGATGCCCTGGTCGATCCAGGAATAGCCGAGATAGTTGAGGACGTGCGGCTGGTCGGGTTGCAGCTCGAGCGCCTTCTTCATGTCGGCTTCGGCCTTGCCCCACTGCTTGGAGCGCTCCTCGCAGATGCCGCGATAATAATACCAGACGCTGTTGGCCTTATCGTTGCCGGCCGGCAGCACGTCGACGCCTTGCGAATAGGTCGCGCCGCATTCGCCGAACTTCTTGCGGCCGCGCTCGATGTTGCCGAGCGCCATGATGGCTTCGAGATCCTTGGGATCCTCAGTGGTGACGCCCTTGAGGATCTTGATCGCCTCGTCGGTGCGGTCGGCGGAATCCAGATCGATGGCGAGCTGGATTTGGGCGTTGCGCTTGAGTGGAGAGGACGACGGCACCCGCTCGTAGACCTTGATCGCCATCTGCGGCCGCTTCACCGATTCATAGAGATCGGCGAGCGAGAGCAGCGCCAGGGGATGGGTGGGCTGCAGGTAGAGCGAGAGCTGGAGGTAGACCAGCGCCAGATCCTCGCCGCCGCGGCGGGTCAGTGTGGCGCCGATGCCGTAGAGTGCTTCTGCGGCGCCGGCTTGCGCGCTATCGACAAGCGGCGGCATCTTCTTGCCGGCCTTGGTGTCGCGCAACCCTTCCACGATCAGCGGATGGCGGGCGAGCTTCTTGTCGAAAGCCTGGTAGACCGTGGTCGCGGCGGCCGAGTCCTTGTTGCGAGATAGCCAGCGCGCATAGGCCTCGGTGACACGCAACATGGAATCGTCGAGCTTGTAGGCACGCTCGAACCGGGTGCCAGCGTCTTTCTCCTTGCCGGCGAGTTCGAGGATCATGCCGGCATGGAGATCCTTGAACAGCGGATACCATTCAGGACCGGCCAGCTTGTCGATGGTGGCGACGCCGCCCTTGGCATCCCCCGCACCATAGGCGGCCCAGCCCGACAGCAGCGTGGCGACGAGATCGGTGATCGGACCGCGGATCGACTGGTTGATGTTGGTCTGCGCGGTCGCGTACTTCTTGAACTTGAGATCGTGCACGCCAACGACGAGCCGTGCAACGCGGTTGGTCTTGTCGATGGTCAGGATGCGCTCGGCGAGCTTGACAGCCTCGTCGATGTCACCGTCGGCGACCGAGGAGATGAAGGCGCGATCGAGCAGCTCGTTGTTCTTGGGGTCGGTGCGCAGGGCCGAGCGATAGAATGCGGCGGCGGAGGCCGCGTCGCGCTCGACGCTGGCGTGGCGGGCGGCGAGATAGCTGCCGGAGGTGGTCAGCGCCTTCAGATCGTTTCGGGTCGGAAACTGCGCCGCCGTGTCGGACGGATGGTCCGGCGTCTGCGCCCGGACCGCGCCGGGGACCGTCGCCATCGCTGAGCCCATGAGGGCAATGGCGGCAACAGTCCAACGGTTGAAACGATTTGAAAGCATCGGGGCTCGCCTTGAGTTGGTAGTGCCTGGGTTTGCAGAAGGCCGTATCGCAAGCGAACGCGGCCGGTGGCATGGGGACCCGGAACCGTCAGGCCGACAATGCCGCTTTTGGCGCTTCACCGCAAGGATTCGGGCCGGGCGATCCCCTCCGCACGGCACAAATCGGCCAAGTGACCCGTCAAGAGCGCCCCAAGACGCCGCCAGTATGGCCTTATCGTGACCACGGGGACCGCGGCCGGGTTCTCACGCGAACGTGCGTCACAGGGCGAAGATCACGCAACTCTGGTCACATTGGCCTCGGTCACATGGATCGTGACTTGCTGACCCCAGCCTACATGGCCTCGTAGTTCGGACCGCCGCCGCCCTCCGGGGGAACCCAGGTGATGTTGCCGTTGGGGTCCTTCACGTCGCAGGTTTTGCAGTGAACGCAGTTCTGGGCATTGATCTGGAAGCGCGGGCCCGAACCTTCCTCGATCCACTCATAGACGCCGGCCGGGCAATAGCGATTCGAGGGACCGGCAAACACGTCGTGCTCGGAGGTCTTCTGGAGGTTCATGTCCGTGACCTTGAGATGGACCGGCTGGTCCTCCTCATGATTGGTATTGGACAGGAACACCGACGAGAGCTTGTCGAAGGAAATCTTGCCGTCCGGCTTCGGGTAGGTTCTCGGCGCGTGGGTCTTGGCCGGATCGAGCGTCGCGCGATCGGGCTTCGCGTGCGACTGGGTGCCAAATAGCGAGCCGCCGAACAGCGTGTTGCACCACATGTCGAAGATGCCGAGCCCGGCGCCGATGAAGGTGCCGAACTTCGACAACAACGGCTTGGCATTGCGGACAGGATAGAGGTCCTTACCGACGACGGAATCGCGCCAACCGTTCTCGTATTCGACCAGCTCATCATTGGCGCGGCCCGCAGCGAGAGCCACGTTAACATGTTCGGCCGCGAGCATGCCGGTGCCCATGGCATTGTGCACGCCCTTGATCCGGGGCACGTTGACGAAGCCGGCCGCGCAGCCGATTAGCGCACCGCCCGGGAAGCTCAGCCGCGGCACCGACTGGTACCCGCCTTCGGTGATGGCGCGCGCGCCGTAAGCCAGCCGCTTGCCGCCTTCAAGCGTCGCGCGGACGGCCGGATGGTTCTTGACGCGCTGGAATTCGTCGAATGGCGACAAATAGGGGTCGTTGTAGTTGAGATGAACGACGAAACCGATCGACACCAGGTTCTCGTCATAATGGTAGAAGAACAGGCCGCCGCCGGTGTTGTTGTTCAAGGGCCAGCCAACCGCGTGCTGCACGAGGCCCTTCTGATGCTTGGCCGGATCGATCTGCCAGACTTCCTTGAGCCCGATGCCAAATTTCGGCGGCTCACTTTTGGTGTCGAGCGCGTATTTCGAGATCAGCTGCTTGGTCAGGCTGCCGCGCGCACCTTCGGCGAACAGCGTGTACTTGCCGAGCAATTCCATGCCACGGGTAAAGGAGTCCTTCGGCTTGCCGTCCCGGCCGATCCCCATGTCGCCGGTGGCGATGCCGCGCACCGCGCCATTGTCGTCATAGAGCACTTCGGCCGCGGCAAAACCGGGATAGATCTCGACGCCTAGCGCTTCCGCTTTGCGCGCCAGCCAGCGGCAGACATTGCCGAGCGAGCCGATATAGCAGTGATGATTGTCCATCAGCGGCGGCATGATGAAGTTCGGCAGCTTGATCGCGCTGGTCTCGGTGAACCAGAAGAAGCGGTCGTCCTTGACCTGCGTCTTGAGCGGACAATCGGAATCCTCGCGCCAGTCCGGGATCAGCTTGTCGAGCCCGGCCGGATCGATCACGGCGCCGGAGAGAATATGCGCACCGACCTCGGAGCCCTTCTCCACCACCACGACATTGAGATCGGCATTGATCTGCTTCAGCCGGATCGCCGCAGCCAGGCCCGAGGGACCGGCGCCGACGATGACGACGTCGAATTCCATGGATTCGCGCGGGGGAAGTTCTTCGGTGCTCATCTGATCTCAGCCCTTGAGACGGTCCTTGGTCGATTGCGCCCTCTTGTTTCCGATTTTTCCGGGTAGGACAACCTCGGAAATGCGTTTCGCCGGGGTGCAAGGCGCTCCAAACTGGACTAATAGTCAGACTTTCCGATGATCCCAGAACCCGCACCCACGGTCCGAGAGCTGCTCGCCTTCTATCTGGAGGCCGGAGTCGATTGCACGCTCGCGGAGGAACCGATCGACCGCCTGGCGGAATTGGATGTTCCACCTCCGGCCCCGCGCGCGCCACCTCCAGTCGAGGCCCCACGGCCGGTCGCCGCGCCCGCGGTGATGCGCGGCGAGGCGGCACCTGCGCCCGACATCGCGATCGCCTCGGCGCGCGAGGCCGCACGCACCGCGCCAAGCTTGGAGGCGCTGCGCGAGCTGATGCAGAGCTTTGACGGCTGCGCGCTGAAGCACACGGCGACACGTTTGGTTTTCGCCGACGGCAATCCGCAGGCACGCATCATGTTCGTCGGCGAGGCACCGGGCCGCGACGAGGACATCGAGGGGCTGCCCTTCGTCGGGCGCAGCGGCAAGCTGCTCGATTTGATGATAGGAGCCATAGGCCTCAACCGCACCACGGCCTACATCGCCAACGTGATTCCCTGGCGGCCGCCCGGCAACCGCACGCCGACGCCGCAGGAGACGCAAATCTGCCTGCCGTTCATCCAGCGCCAGATCGAGCTGGTGAATCCGGATGTGCTGGTGACACTCGGCAATCCCTCGACGCAGACGCTGCTGTCGACCCGCGAAGGCATCATGCGTACCCGCGGCCGCTGGTTCGACTACGAGACGGGCGGGCGCACCATTCGCGCGCTGCCGACCTTCCATCCCGCCTATCTGTTGCGCTCGCCGTCGTACAAGCGGCTGGCCTGGCAGGATCTGCGCGCGATCGCGAAGGTGCTGGCGGAGGCGTGAGGGGCCGTACAGCCTTTCGCCGTCATTGCGAGCGCAGCGAAGCAATCCAGAATCTTTCCGCGGAGGGGCTGTGGATTGCTTCGTCGCAAGGGCTCCTCGCAATGACGACCGAAAGAGCGAGCAACTAAGTCCCCTTCGGCCGCACGATGGCCCAGCCGATGCGCAGGAGTTGCTGGCGTCCGGTCACCAGCCATTCGAAGGCGCGCGGGACTTCCGGCACGATGCCGGGAAAGCGCGCGAGGATGTCCGGCGGCGGCGTGCCGGCGGTATCGGAAGCGCGCCAGACCACGACGCCGCCGGTCTCGCTGAATTTGGCCTGATTGATCCAGGGTGTACGCGCGGGCTCGGCATCGATGAAGAGATGCGGCCGGCCGGAATGCAGCGTGATCAAGCTCGCAAGCTGGGTCTCGCCGGCGACCGCGCGCAGGCGATGATTGGTGCGGCGGGCAAAGCTCTCGTCGAAGAAGTCCGAAATCGCGCGGGCCGGCATCGAGGTCGCGATCTCGTTGGCACCGGTCCACGGCAGCAGCAGGACGGCGAGCACGACGCCGATTGCGGGCGCCACGACGGCAGCCGCCCAGACCATCCGCAGCATCCTCGCGCGGCGCATCGCGATGAGATCGCCGGCCCCCACGACCACGGCAAGCCCCGACGACACCAGCACGACGCCGGCGCCGCCGACGACGGCGTCGAGGCCCAGCAGGCCGGAGATCAGCACCGCGCCGAGCGCCGGCGCCAGCGCGAAGAAATAGACGAAATTACGTGCGAGCGGCTCGACCGGCGGGCGGTAGATGATCGGCGCCTCCTCGCTCTTGGGCACGAACAGGCCGGTGTTGAGGACGGTCAGCGCCGGGATCGCCGCCGCACCGAGCAGGAGCCCCCCGAGCAGCCAGGCCGCGTGCAGCGCGCGGGCATTGAGCTGGGCGACCGCAGGCAAGGCCGGCAGGACGAGCGCCTCGGCGCGCATCAGCCAGACGGCATAGGGCAATGCCAGCACGGCGACGACCACCAGCGCAAACAGCGGGTCGAAGGCACGCAACGTGCGGCGGCCGTCCGCGGTTGCGAGCGCGAAGACGACGATCAGCAGCAGCAGGAAGATCGCAGCCGGCGTCGTCAGCAGCAAGAGGCCGGCCTCGATCGACCAGGCAAACCAGGCGTTGCCGCGGCGCTGTCCGATGATCTGCCAGGAATGCAGCAGCAGCAGCGCCCAGAGCGGTCGCGCCAGCACCAGAGGGCCGAAGTCGAGTGTGGGCGAGGAGAAGGCCAGCAGCGTCATGGTCAGCAGCACGGCCAGCACTGCCTGCTGGGGACCGACCACCGCGCGGGACAGATGATAGAGCGTGATCAAAGTCGCGATCCCGCAGAGCTCGGCCAGCACGTAGACACCGAACAGGTGGCCGCCGGCAGCGCGATAGGCGATGTCGGCGAGCCAGACCGGCAAGGGCGGCCCGAGATCGGTGCCGACCTGGTATTCGCGGCCGAAGGCCAGCAGGGTCGCGAGACTGCCGGGCGGGCTGCGATAAAACACGAGCGCCACGAACAGCCACATCGCGGCCTGGAGCAGCACGGCGATCCAGACGATCAGCCGCGGCCGCGCGCGAATGAGCTCGATGACCAGGGAGGTAAACCGCATGCAACGTCCGAAAGATGCAGCCAACCCGTGAAGCCGGCCCTATTCGCTCACGACTGTTTTGATAAAGGGCGTGACGCGTCGTGGCAACTGAGTCTCGTCTAGAGATTTGCCGACGCGTCGACTTCCAGGCTCGTGTCCACCTGCAACTCGATCTCGGTCACCGCAAACAGATCCTGCGCCGGCTCGACCGTCCAGGGCATGTGCTTGGCGCGTGCGGCGGCGACGGGGGCGAAGAAGCTGCGGTGGTGGACGGTGGGACCGAGGCGGTTGAGCGCGTCGAGGTGCTCGGGCACGGCGTAGCCCTTATGCTGCTCGAAACCGTAGCCGGGACAGTCCTGCGCCAACGCGCACATCAGGCGGTCCCGCGTTACCTTGGCGATGATCGAGGCCGCTGCGATCGACAGGACGATGCCGTCGCCGCCGATCACGGCTTCGCAATCGCATTCCGTGTCGAGCCGGTCGCGGCCGTCGACGAAGACGTGCCGCGGCTGCTGGGGCAGCGCCACCACGGCGCGCTTCAGCGCCCACAGCGAGGCGCGCAGGATGTTGTCGCGGTCGATGCGGGAGCGCGAGGCGACGGCCACCGAGACCTGGGCGGTCGCGCAGATCTTGCCGAACAGCCTTTCGCGCTCCTCGGCCGTCAGGCGCTTGGAATCGTCGATGCCGCGCGGGATGCGGTCGGGATCGAGAATCACCGCCGCCGCCACCACCGGACCGGCCAGTGGCCCCCGGCCCGCCTCATCGCAGCCCGCTACCGGCCAAACGCCGCGCTTGATCAGCGCGCGCTCACGGCGGAAGCTTGGGGCAACGATGATGGCGCTCTTTGTGCCGGCCAGCGCCTTGGCGATTTTTTTGGGCGCAGCTTTCTTGTTCTCAGGCGCAGCCTTCTCGTTCTTAGGCGCAGCCTTTTTGGGCGCGCCTTTGGCCGGCTTCTTGGCGGATTGATCCCGAATCATGGCCGGGATCGTGCGCAAGCGGCATGGCCTGCGCAATCGGGAACCTCGAACAATTCCCGTTATTCAAGCCAGCCGCCCTATTCCGCCAGATGCACCCGCCGGTCCTCGCCGACGTCGATGCCGGGCGCGACCACGACCTCCCAGGGATGGCCGTCAGGATCGGCGAAATAGCCGGAATAGCCGCCGTAGTCGGTCTCATGTGCTGCCTTCAGCAACGCGGCTCCCTTGCTGACGGCGAAGACCAGCACCGCATCCACCTCCTCACGCGCGCGGCAATTCCAGGCGAGCGTCATGCCGCGGAACGTCGATGGCCTCGGATGATCAGGCAATTTGGCGTCGACCGCGAGTTGATCCCAGGGAAACAACGCGAGCACCGGACCGCCGGTGTCATAGAACGCAACGGTCTCGCCGGTTACCTTGAGCCGGCGCGAGAAACCGAGCGCGTCGTAAAAGGCAATGCTGGCGCGGATGTCGTTCACGCCCAGCGTGATGACGGTCAGCCGCGGGATAGGAGCTGGCGGTTCCTTACTCATAGACGCCTCTCTCACTTCGTCCCTCAGAACAGGCTGAGCTGATCGCCGTTCCGCTTCGGCTTGGCAAAATGATCCGTCGTCAGCTTGGCGCGCCGTTTGTTCAGCCCGAGCCTGTCGCAAGCGATCTCGAAGCGGCGGCCGATGGTCCAGGCCATCGGGCCGGTGCCCTTCATGCGCTCGCCCCATTTCGCATCGTAGTCACGGCCGCCGCGCATGTCGCGGATCAGCGTGAAGACGTGGCGATACCGGTCCGGATAGTTCGCCATCAGCCATTCCCGAAAGAGATCGCGCACCTCGAGCGGCAACCGCAGCAACACGTAGGAGGCCTCCTTGACGCCGGCATGGGCGGCGGCATCCAGGATGCGCTCGATCTCGGAATCGTTCAGCGCGGGGATCACGGGCGCGACCATGACGGTGGTCGGAATGCCAGCCTCGGAAAGCTGCTTCAGTGCCTCCAGCCGCTTCGGCGGCGTGGACGCCCGCGGCTCCATGGTGCGCGCTAGTTTCGGATCGAGCGAGGTCACGGAGATCCCGACCTTGGCGAGGTTGCGTTTGGCCATTCGCGCGAGAATGTCGATGTCGCGCACGACCAGCGCCGACTTGGTGACGATCCCGACGGGATGGCCGGCGCGCTCCAGCACCTCCAGAATGCCGCGCATGATTTTGCGCTCGCGCTCGATCGGCTGATAGGGATCGGTGTTGGTGCCGATCGCGATCATCCGCGGCTCGTAGCCCGGCGCCGCAAGCTCCTTCTCGAGCAACGCCGGCGCCTCGGGCTTCACGAACAGCTTCGACTCAAAGTCGAGCCCCGGCGACAGGCCGAGATAGGCATGCGTCGGCCGCGCGAAGCAATAGACGCAGCCGTGCTCGCAACCGCGGTAGGGATTGATCGAACGATCGAAGCCGATGTCGGGAGATTCGTTGCGGGTGATCACCTTGCGCGAGGTGTCGATCCCGACCGTGGTCTTGAACGGGGGCAGTTCTTCAAGGCTCTGCCAGCCATCGTCGAATGCGACGCGCGCCTCGGCCTCAAACCGGCCGCTGGCGTTGGACTGCGCGCCCCGGCCTCGCCTGCGCTGGCGGTCGATGGCGACCGCCAGCTCAGGGAAGTCAGAAGGCGCACCCGCCGGCTCGGAGGGCGCCGTGACCGGCGGGTGCTTGAGAGCATGAGAGGATGCTGGACTCATGAAGCCAAGATAGCATGCCAAAGGAACAAATCAAGAACACAAACAAAAAACGTGAAAACAACCCCATGCACAGTCGAGCTGCCCAAATTTCGGGCGGGGGTTTTTGACTTCACGCAACACCAGCGTGACCACGATTCCGTTTGATCACGGGAGGGATCGATCGTCGCGGAACATGGTTGATGACGATCGTTGGGTGAAGGTCGGCAAGAACATGACAAATCAACAACAATTGGCCGCAGCGAGCAGCAACCTCGATCTGCTCGACCGCTATTGGCGCGCCGCGAACTATCTCTCCGTTGGGCAAATCTATCTCCTCGACAATCCGCTGCTGCGCGAGCCCTTACGGCCCGAGCACATCAAGCCGCGTTTGCTCGGCCATTGGGGCACGACGCCCGGTTTGAACTTCATTTATGCCCATCTCAACCGCATCATCCGCGCGCTGGACCTGAACGTGATCTATGTCTGCGGTCCCGGGCACGGCGGCCCCGGCATGGTCGCCAACACCTATCTCGAAGGCAGCTACAGCGAGCTCTATCCCGATATCGCGCGCGATACCGAGGGGTTGCGCAAGCTGTTCAGGCAATTCTCCTTCCCCGGCGGCATCCCGAGTCACGCGGCGCCGGAAACGCCGGGCTCGATCCACGAAGGCGGTGAGCTCGGTTACGCGCTGGTGCATGCCTATGGCGCGGCCTTCGACAATCCCGACCTGATCGTCGCCTGTGTCGTCGGTGACGGCGAGGCCGAGACCGCCCCGCTCGCCGCGTCCTGGCACTCCAACAAATTCCTCAATCCTGCGCATGACGGCGCGGTGCTGCCGATCCTGCATCTCAACGGTTACAAGATTGCCAATCCGACCGTGCTCGGCCGGATGCGCGACGACGAGATCCGCGATCTCTTCCGCGGGCTCGGCCACGAGCCGCTGTTCGTCGAGGGCGACGATCCCAAATTGATGCACCGGGCCATGGCAGACGCGCTCGACGTCGCGCTCGTCAGCATCCGGTCGATCCAGCAGCACGCCCGCGACGGCCGCAAGAGCGTCGAACGTCCGCGCTGGCCGATGATCGTGCTGCGCAGCCCGAAGGGCTGGACCGGCCCCAAGGAAGTCGACGGCAAGAAGGTGGAGGGCTTTTGGCGGGCGCATCAGGTGCCCGTCGCGAACTGTCGCGAGAACCCGGCGCATCTGAAGATTCTCGAAGACTGGATGCGCAGCTACGAGCCGGAAAAGCTGTTCGACGCGAACGGCGCGCTCATTGCCGAGCTCCAGGCGCTCGCGCCCGAAGGCAATCGCCGCATGGGCGCCAATCCGCACGCCAATGGCGGCCTTCTGAAGAAGGAGCTGAAGCTGCCGGACTTCCGCAGTTTCGCCGTCGAAGTAGCGCAGCCGGGCGGCGTCGTGGCGGAGGCAACCCGCGAGCTCGGGAAATTCCTGCGCGACGTCATCCGCCTCAACACCGAGGCCCGCAACTTCCGCATCATGGGCCCGGACGAGACTGCGTCGAACCGGCTCGATGCGGTGTTCGAGGCCACCGAACGCGTCTGGATGGAGCCGACAAAACCTTACGACGTGCATCTCGCCCAGGACGGACGCGTGATGGAAGTCCTGAGCGAGCATCTCTGCCAGGGCTGGTTAGAGGGTTACCTGCTCACGGGCCGACACGGCTTCTTCTCCTGCTACGAGGCGTTCATCCACATCGTGGATTCCATGTTCAACCAGCACGCCAAATGGCTGAAGGTGACCCGGCATCTGCCGTGGCGGCGACCGATCGCCTCGCTCAACTATCTGCTCACCTCGCATGTCTGGCGTCAGGACCACAACGGCTTCAGCCATCAGGATCCCGGTTTCGTCGATCTCGTCGCCAACAAGAAGGCCGACATCGTCCGCATCTACTTCCCGCCGGATGCCAACACGCTGCTGTGGATCGCCGATCACTGCCTGCGCACCTATGACCGCATCAACGTCATCGTCGCCGGCAAGCAGCCGGCGCCGCAATGGCTGTCGATGCAGGAGGCAGCCACGCATTGCGCCGCCGGCATCGGCATCTGGAGCTGGGCCGGCACGGAAGATGCGAATGGCGAGCCCGGTGTCGTGATGGCCTGCGCCGGCGACGTGCCGACACTGGAAACGCTCGCTGCCGTCGACCTGCTGCGCAAGGCGCTGCCCGAGCTGAAGATCCGCGTCGTCAACGTCGTCGACCTCATGACGCTGCAACCCAGGGAGCAGCACCCGCACGGCTTGTCCGACCGCGACTTCGACGGCCTGTTCACGCGCGACAAGCCGGTGATCTTCGCCTATCACGGCTATCCTTATCTGATCCACCGGTTGACCTATAACCGCACCAACCACGCCGGCATGCACGTCCGCGGCTTTGCCGAGGAAGGCACCACGACGACGCCGTTCGACATGGTCGTGCTCAACGAGCTCGACCGCTATCACCTCGCGATCGAGGCGATCGAGCGCGTGCCGGGGCTCGCGACCAGGGCGGCGCAGGTGAAGCAGCAATTCCGCGACAAGCTGATCGAGCATTCGCGCTATGTGCGCGAACACGGCGAGGACATGCCGGAAATCCAGGAATGGGTCTGGCAGAACAGCGCCGGCGGCAACACGCCGGCAGAGGCAGGCGACTGAGGAGAGCCATGTCGAACACGGTTCTCGTTCTCAACTCGGGATCGTCGAGCATCAAATTCGGCCTGTTCGATATCTCGGCGGCCGAGCCCGCCCTGCTCTGCAAGGGCCTGCTTGACGAGCACGAGACGAAGCCGCGGCTCGTCGTGAAGAGTCCCGCGGGCGAAGACCTGTTCGAGAAACGGAGGGAAGCATCGGATGCGGCCAGCGATCATCTGTTCGCCGACGTGCTCGGCTTCATCGAGGATCGTTTCGGCGACCATCGCTTGCGCGCCGTCGGCCATCGCGTCGTCCATGGCGGTCCGGACTATTCCGCTCCGGTCGAGCTGACGGAGGATGTCACCGCAAAGCTGCAAGCGCTGACGCCGCTGGCGCCCCTGCACCAGCCGCGCTGCCTGGCTCCGGTCCGCACTATCACGGCGATCAGGCCCGACCTGACGCAGATCGCCTGCTTCGATACCGCTTTCCACCACGGCATTGCGCCGCCCGCCAGCCGCTTCGCCATTCCGCGACGTTATGAAGAGCGCGGCATCCGGCGCTACGGATTTCATGGCCTCTCGTTCGAATATGTCGCGGGACGGCTCGCCCGAATCGCGCCGCAGCTCGTGGCGAAGCGCACTGTGATCGCGCATCTCGGCAACGGCGCGAGCCTGTGCGGCTTGCGCGACGGCCGCAGCATCGACACCACGATGGGACTGACGCCGCTCGACGGGCTGGTGATGGGCACGCGCTGCGGCAGGCTCGACCCGGGCGTGCTGCTCTATCTGCAACAGCACGAGAAGATGTCGGTCGAAGATGTCCAGCACCTGCTCTACCACGAATCGGGCCTGCTCGGCGTCTCCGGCATCGCGTCGGATATGCGCATGCTGCTTGCGAGCCGCGAAGCTGCGGCGCGGGAGGCGGTCGAGCTCTTCACCTTCCGCGCCGCGCAGGAGGTGGCGGCGATGGCGACAACGCTTGCAGGGCTAGACTGCCTGGTCTTCACCGGCGGCATCGGCGAGCATGCCAGCGAAATCCGCAGCGCGATCGGTGAGCGTCTCGACTGGCTCGGCGTGCGCATCGATGCCGCTGCGAATGATGCGGCGCGCGAGCGCATCAACGATGGCGATAGCGCAGTCGATGTCTTCGTCATTCCAACGAATGAGGAACTGATGATCGCACGACATTGTGCGGCGGTGCTGCGAACAGCGAGTTGACCGGCGTTCATTCGAAGCCCTCGTCAGCAGCGTGGTTGCACGTTTTCCCGTCCTCGCGCTCGTCCGCTATCGCATCCTCCTCTTGCATGATTGCGAACGGCCGGCGCGCCGCGCAATATTGCGGCTCACCTCCGGATTAATACGGACAGGACAGGCTGGGGCGACACATTCGGCAATATCGCCGCCCCGTACGGGACATATTTGGATGCGAGGGCTGCAGCGGTTTACCATCGTCTGCCGAGGCGCGGCCGGAAAGTTGCACTCGGCAGCGCCATGTTTTATGACGCCCTCATAATGAGCTACGCTTCTCCCGAAGTGTGGACAGTGAAGCTTCCATCATGCTGAGTGTCATCATTCCGACCGAAGGCGTCGAGCAGACGGCCGTCGCAACTCTGGCCGCGCTGGTACCCGGTGCCGCCGCAGGCGTCATCCGGGAAGTGCTCCTGGTCGACGGCACCCGCAATGGCGTCATCGAGCGCGTTGCCGACGTCGCGGGCTGCCGTTTCATCGGCTTCGAAGGATCCACTCAAGGCGCCGCGCTCGCCGCCGGCGCACTCCAGGCCCGTTCGTCCTGGCTGATGTTCCTGCCCGCGGGCGCCGTGCTGGAAACCGGCTGGATCGAGGAAACCACCCAGTTCATCCAGTCCGTCTCGACCAGCGGCCGGGATCGTGCGGCCGTCTTCCGCTATGCGCGCTCGCCCTACGCCGATGCCGGCTTCCGCCACATCCTCCGGGCCCTGATGCGCAAGCTCGTCGGTCCCTTCGGCGATCAGGGACTTTTGATCGCGCGTGATCACTACGACCGCATTGGCGGCTACCCGCCCCAAGCCCGCCACTCCGAGGCACGGCTGCTCCGGCGGCTCGGCCGCTCGTCGCGGATCATGCTGCGCAGCCGGATCGTCATGGTCGGCTGAGGCACTTCGATACTTGCCAAGGTCAAATAATCATTTGACAATGGCAAATATCGGAGGTGACCCATGTCGTTCAATCCTACCGACGACCACATCGCAGCGGTCCGCGCCTTCAACCGCTTCTACACCCGCAAGCTTGGCGTGCTCGACCAGCACCTTGGCAAGAGCCCGTTCTCGCTCAGCGAGGCCCGCGTGCTCTACGAGCTCGCGCAACGGGACGACCTTGCCGCCAAGGAGATCGGCAACGAGCTTGGCCTCGACCCCGGCTATCTCAGCCGGATCGTGCAAAGCTTCGACGAAAAGGGCCTGATCACCCGCAGGGCCCTGCCCGCGGATCGCAGGCAATACCAGCTCAGCCTCACCGCCAAGGGGCGCCAGGCCTTTGCCAAGCTGAACCTGGGCTCGCAAAATGAGGTCGCCGCAATGCTGGCTCAGCTTTCGACCAGCGATGCAACGCGGCTCACGCAGGCTATGGCGACCATCGAGGCCGTGCTGGAGCATCGAAGCCACCCCGCGGCTTTCATGCTGCGCAGCCATCGCGTCGGCGACATGGGCTGGGTCATCTCCCGGCAGGCCGCCGCCTATGCGGCCGACTACAACTGGGATATCAGCTACGAGGCCCTGGTCGCCGAGATCTGCGCACAGTTCATCAAGAACTATGACGCCGCCCGCGAGCACTGCTGGATTGCGGAAGTGGGCGGAGAGCCGGTCGGCTCTATCTTTCTGGTCAAGGCCACGGACCAGATCGCCAAGCTGCGCCTGTTGCAGGTGGAAAAGAAAGCGCGGGGACTCGGTGTCGGCCGCGCGCTGGTCGACCAATGCATCCAGGGTGCGCGCGAGAGGGGCTACAGCAAGATGACGCTGTGGACGCAAAGCATCCTGGTCGCCGCGCGTGGCATCTATCAAAGCGCAGGCTTCAAGCTCGTGAAGAGCGAGCCGCATCACAGCTTCGGGCAGGATCTGATTGGGGAAACGTGGGAGCGGGATCTGTAGAACTCTCGCAACGAGCGAGAGGCGCATGTATGCGCCCTCGCCCCTTGTGGGAGAGGGCAGCGATGCTGCCAGACGCACACTCACTAGGGCGAGGGGTATGTCTCCGAGCACTCCGTGCCGATAGATACCCAAGCTTCGCTTCGGCATTCTTTAAGGACGGGCGGCCGAAGGCGGCCTATGCCACCTTTCCCGCATCCGCCTTCGCTAAAGCTTCGGCCGACATGAGCGGAGAAGAAATGTCCAACTACACCGTCGCGCCCTGGGCCTTCGGCCGGCGCAGGTGCTCGTCCAGCCGCGGCATGATCTCGACGAAATTGCAGGGGCGCGTGCGGTAGTCGAGCTGGGCTTTGAGGATGCCGTCCCAGCCGTCGCGGCAGGCACCGGGCGAACCTGGGAGGCAGAAGATGTAGGTTGCGCCCGCGACGCCGGCCGTGGCGCGGCTCTGGATCGTCGACGTTCCGATCTTGGCGTGGCTCAGCATGTGGAATGAGATCGAGAAACCGTCCATGCGCTTCTCGAACAAGGGCTCGATCGCCTCCGGCGTGACGTCGCGCCCGGTGAAACCGGTGCCGCCGGTGGTGATGACGACGTCGACACCTGCGTCCGCAATCCAGCGGCGGATGACGGTGCGGATCGCCTCGACGTCATCGGTGACGATCTCGCGCGCGGCGAGATGATGGCCGGCAGCGGTGAGACGGTCGGCCAGGGTCTGGCCGGATTTATCATCCGCCAGCGCGCGCGTGTCCGACACGGTGAGCACCGCGATGTTGAGCGGGACGAACTGTTTTGTTTCGTCGATGGAGGTCATTGCAACGCACCTTCTTCACAGACCACAGACGTCATCCTGAGGTGCGCGCTCTTGCGCCCTCGAAGGATGGGCCACGGGCTCGCCATCCTTCGAGGCTCGCCAATTGGCGAGCACCTCAGGATGACGGATAACCCCTACTGTCCGCCCCCAAACGTGTTGCAGGCCTGGACGGTGCCCTGCTGGTAGCCGGTCATGAACCATTGTTTGCGTTGCGCCGCCGAGCCGTGGGTGAAGGAATCGGGCACGACGCGGCCTGTGGACTGGCGCTGCAGCGTGTCGTCGCCGATCGCGCTCGCCGTGGTGAGTGCGGCGTCGATGTCGCCCGGCTCCAGGAAGTTCGGCCGCTTCTTCGCCTCGCGATTGACCCAGACACCGGACAGGCAGTCGGCCTGCAATTCGACCTTCACCTGCAGCGCATTGGCCTCCGCCTTGCTGCCGGCCTGCTGCTGCAGCCGCGTCACGCGCGGAATGATGCCGAGCAGGTTCTGGATGTGATGGCCGGCCTCATGGGCGATGATGTAGGCGGTGGTGAAGTTACAGGCCGACTTGCCGGAGCAGCCGCGAAAACGCGTCTCGACCTCTCGGAAGAAACCGGTGTCGAGGAAGATGGTCCTGTCGGGCGGACAATAGAACGGTCCCATCGCCGACTCCGCCCGGCCGCAGCGCCCGCCATTGGTGACGTTGCGGAACAGCACGACCTTTGGACCGGTAAAGGACTGGCCGGAGGCCTGGAAGATCTCGCTCCAGCGATCGTCGATCTCGCCGAGGATGCCGGAGATCATGCTGCCCATCTCGTCGGTCGGCGCGCCGCGCTTGGCGTTGGACGACGATTGGCGATCGGTCTGGTAGGACGGCGCCTGGCCGCCGCCGGTGAGTATCTCGGCGCCGCCGATCAGGATGCGCGGATCGATGCCGAAGGCGTAGCCGACCAGGCCGAGCACGATGATGGTACCGATCCCAAGCCCGCCGCCGCCCATGGGGAGGCCGAACCCGCCTCCTCCACCGCCGCCGCCACCATCGTCGCGACGATCCTCGATGTCGTCGCTGCGGCGGAAATCATCGTAGCGCATGGCGGCTTCCCTCGGTCCTAGCTCAATTCGGCGCGAAAGCGCGAAAGCTCAACGCGCCACATACGTTTCCGTTGCGTTAATCAATATCCCGCTCGGCAATTATTGCCTAGTGCGACAGCATGGCAATGCCAGCAATTTTTTCCGGGCATCGAGCAATTTTTTCCGAGAGGAATTTTGAGTCTTTTTGCGCTCCGATCACAGCCGCAACGCGAAGAAACGCGAAATACACTGCAAAACATGGAGAATGCGCGGAGCGAGCCGCGTGCAAGGCGCGATGTGAGGGCTGTTCACGAAAGCCACGGGTTAAGTCGATTTTTACTTTGCCGCTTCAATGTAACGGTCAGTCGGTTGTTTGGTCCCGCGTCGCCGACAGCGTCGCCTGAGTCAGAGTTCTTGAGTCATGGTAGAGTCGCGTCGCGGGGCGTCTGCAAGGGCGCCCCGCACAAATTTTGAGTCTCCTTCGCACAGCATCGTCCTCGGCGATTGCGTCGCCGAGATGTCGAAGCTTCAGGCTGGTTCGGTCGACCTGGTGTTCGCCGATCCACCCTACAATCTCCAGCTTAAGGGCGATCTCAAGCGCCCCGACGAATCTCATGTCGATGCGGTCGACGACGACTGGGACAAGTTCGATTCGTTCTCCGCCTATGACGATTTCACCCGCGCCTGGCTGCTCGCCGCCCGCCGCGCGATGAAGCCGTCGGCGACGATCTGGGTGATCGGCTCCTATCACAACATCTTCCGCGTCGGCGCGATCATGCAGGACCTCGGCTTCTGGCTGCTGAACGACATCGTCTGGCGCAAGACCAACCCGATGCCGAATTTCCGCGGCCGCCGATTCACCAATGCGCACGAGACCATGATCTGGGCCGCGCGGGAAGAGAAGGCCAAGGGCTACACGTTCAACTACGAGGCGCTGAAGGCCGCCAACGAGGACGTGCAGGCACGGTCCGACTGGCTGATCCCGCTTTGCACCGGCGAGGAGCGCCTCAAGGGCGCCGACGGCAAGAAAGTGCACCCGACGCAGAAACCGGAAGGCCTGCTGGCGCGCGTGCTGCTGTCGTCCTCCAAACCCGGCGATCTCGTGATCGATCCCTTCAATGGCACCGGCACCACCGGCGCGGTCGCAAAGCGCCTCGGCCGCTCCTATATCGGCTTCGAGCGCGACAAGACCTATGCGAAAGCGGCCGAAGCGCGCATCGCCGCGATCGAGCCGCTTCCGGAGGCAAGCCTCGCCCCGTTCATGACGGCGCGCGAAGCGCCGCGTGTGGCGTTCTCCGAGCTGATCGAGCGTGGCATGATCATGCCCGGCACCAAGCTGTTCGACGCGAAGAAGAAACTCGGCGCGCTGGTGCGTGCCGACGGCGCCATCATGTTCGGGGACAAGGTCGGCTCCATCCACCGCATGGGCGCAGTGGCGCAGGGCGCGCAAGCCTGCAACGGCTGGACCTTCTGGCACATCGAGACCAAGAAGGGTCTTAAGCTGATCGACGAGCTGCGCGCCGAGATCCGCGCCGGCATGGCGGCGGGGTAGCCTTCCTTTCGTCGTCCCGGAGCGCGCCTCCTGGCGCGGCCCCGGAATGACGAGACTGGTTGAATACAGCGGCCGGCGGGACTAGATTGACCGCCTACGCCCCGTCTTGACCGGTCGAGCCATGCGACGACAGTCCGAGACATTGCTGCTGGTGCCGCTGCTGCCGATCTTTCTGGTCGGCATGTTTCCGATGTTCCTGATCGCGCTGCTGGGATTTTTCGGCCTCGCCTTGTTCGGCGTGCTCGTGGTCTGTGTCGGGCTCGCCAGCAGCAACGAGGCCCACGACAGCTTCAATCACGACGTCATCGTTCACGGCTACGCGCGCGGATCGGAGCGCGCGGCGCGGGCCTCCGACATGCATATCGCTACCCGGCTCGGGTTGCGCCTGGAGGTCGTGGGCGCGGCCATGGTCATTACGGCGGCGATCGGCCTTTGTTACGCCGGCTGATCTGCGTGACGCGCAGACGCCGCCCGGCAAACTCGCCGGTTGCCCTCCCCGATAAGGTTCAGGCAAGACAAGGCCGCTTGCGGACATGTTGCTGACTCCACTCTCAGCCAACAAACACAGGGGAGATGCCCGATGCTCAAATTCTATTTCAACGGTTCGCCGAACCCGACCAAGGTCGCGCTTTATCTCGAAGAGGCCGGCCTGCCCTTCGAGCCGGTGAAGATCGACACCCGCACGGGCGAGCAGTTCACGCCGGACTACCTGAAGATCAATCCGAACGGCAAGGTGCCGGCGATCGACGACAACGGCACCATCGTGTTCGATTCCAACGCCATCCTGCTATATCTCGCCGAGAAGACCGGCAAATTCCTGCCGGCCGCCAATGTTCGCGGCGAGATGCTGTCATGGCTGATGTTCGTCGCCACCGGCGTCGGGCCGTATTCGGGCCAGGCCGTGCACTTCAAGCATTTTGCGCCGAAAGACCAGAACCACGACTACGCGCATAACCGCTATCAGTTCGAGACCGATCGCCATTACAAGATTCTCGACGGCCACCTCAAAGGCCGCCGCTATATGGTCGGCGACAGCTATTCGATCGTCGACATGGCGCTGTGGGGGTGGGCGCGGATGGTGCCGTTCAAGCTCGGCGACGATGCCTTCGCGCGATACCCGAACGTGAAGCGGCTGGTGGACGAGATCTCGGCGCGGCCTGCGGCGACGCGCGCGATCGCGCTGAAGGACAAGTTCACCTTCAAGGCGGAAATGGACGACGAGGCGCGCAGCAACATGTTCAAGCACATGACGACGAAAGTCGCCTGATCGTCTCAGGTCACAATGCGAGGCCACGCGCATGCGCGTGGCCTTTTGCTTCTTGAGGCTCAGGCGGCGTGGACCGAGCTCAGGAAGTTGGCGACTTCCTGCTTCAAGCGATTGCTGTCGGCCGACAGCGAGCGTGCCGCCGAGAGCACCTGCGAAGACGCCGAGCCGGTCTCGGACGCCCCGCGCTGCACGTCGCCGATGTTGGACGACACGAGTTGCGTGCCTTGGGCCGCCTGCTGGACGTTGCGGGAGATCTCCTGCGTCGCCGCACCCTGCTCCTCCACGGCGGCGGCGACCGTCGACGAGATCTCCGACAGCCGCTCGATGGTGCCGCTGATTTCCCTGATCGAGCCGACCGACTCCTCCGTCGCAGCCTGGATGCCCGAGACCTGCTGGGCGATCTCACCGGTGGCCCTCGCGGTCTGCTCGGCGAGCGCCTTGACCTCCGAGGCGACTACGGCGAAGCCGCGGCCGGCTTCACCCGCGCGCGCCGCCTCGATGGTGGCGTTCAGCGCCAGGAGGTTGGTCTGGCCGGCGATGGTGCTGATCAGCTCGACCACGTCGCCGATGCGGGCTGCAGCCTTGGAGAGCTCGCTGACGCGCGCGTTGGTCTTGCTCACCTGACCGACGGCTTCGCCCGCTATGCGCGCCGATTCCTGCACCTGGCGCGCGATCTCCGTCACCGAGGAGGACAACTCCTCGGTCGCGGAGGCGACCGCCTGCACATTGGCCGAGGCTTCCTGGGAGGCGGATTGCACTTCGGTGGAGAGATCCTGAGCGCGCCTCGCGGTCGCGGTCAGGGTGCCGGCCGAGCCCTCGAGCTCGTGCGATGCCGAGGATACGGTATCGACGATCTCGCCCACCGCCTGCTCGAACTGGCTGGCGAGCCGGGCCATGTCGGCCTTGCGGCTCTCGGCCTGCCGGGCCTCGGTTGCGGTCTGCTCTTGGCGCAGCCGTTCGGTCTCGATCATGTTTGTCTTGAAGACGTCGATCGCCTTGGCCATGTCGCCGATCTCGTCGACCTTGCCGCGCGAGGGGATCTCGACGGCGAGATTGCCGCCGGCAAGCAGCCCCATTGCGCGCGTCATCGAGGTCAGCGGCCGCACGATGCTGCGGGCGGTCAGGAAGGCGACGATCAGTCCGAACAGGACGGCGAGGCCGCCCGCGATCTCCTGCAGCGAGGTCGTGCCGTCGATCACAGCATCGGCCGCGGTGCGCGAATCCTTGTAATCCGTCTTCAAGGCGGTTTCCGCGACCTTGAGCTTGGCGATGCTCGCGGAGATGAGCGGTGCGAGATCCTTGTGGTAGATCTCGTCGGACCGCAGCATCGCCGCAGAGGTGGTTTCGAACGCGGATTTGTAGATACCGAGAGCGGTCTTCACTGGCGTCAAAGACGAGCGAAGGTCCGCCGCCTGCGGGCTCCTTTCGACGGCCGCCAGCCGCTGCACCGCCCTGTCGACATTGGTTCTGAAGGCGGTGGGCCCGTTGGCGTCGCGCAGGGCGAGGAAGCGCCAGTTCGCGATTCGAACCAGCAGGACCCGGGACTCGAGGTCCGCGACGAGCGACACCGTGTCGTCGTCGGCGGCGGCACGGGCCACATCGACCAGCTTGGCCATCTTGACGGTCAGCTCTTCGCCACTCGGCAACAGCGTCGCCTTGCCGGTCCGCGCCTCGTTGACGGCGTCGCCGAGACTGTCACGCAGGCTTTTCATTTTGGCGATGTCGGCGATCAGATCGTCGTAGAGCTTCCGCCGCTCCTCCGAGAGGGTGCCCTTTGCTCCCAGCTGCAACAGCCCGGTCGCCGCGGCCTCTCGCTCGGCAGCCTCCCGCATCGCAGGCTCGTTGGCGTCGTAAATGTAGCGCAGATTGGCCCGCTGGATGGCCTGAAGATGGGTCGATATCTCCAGGACGCGCGCCGTGCTGTCCGACAACGCGGAGAGTTTTGCGACCTGATCCTGGACGGATCGCAAATTCCAGATGGCGACCACCGCCATCACAAGACCAACCGCCACCAAGGCCATGAAACCTGCGTACAGGCGTCCCCTGATCCGCAAACGAAAACTCGGCATTCCCACTGTCCACCCAGATGCATGTCAATTCGAGCGGCCGGCCTAATCCGGCGATCGTCACCGGCCACTCTGGCAGCCGCGCGTCGCGTTGTTCGCGACCCACGCTGCACCGCGACACAATGGGGGACACTCGTTAATTGAACCTTCAAATTTTTCGCGCGCGCATCCGTCGGATGGTACAACATCTGCTGATTTTATCGGCAGGTGAGCAAGGTTTTAGCGAGAAGCCCGCAGCGGCATGCAGGCCGCTGCAGCTGGTCCGGCCTGCGCCAGACCAACACGCCCCTCGCCGACCGCGGCGGACGGCACCGGTCGACGGAGGCGACGCTGCTCGATCCGCTCAGCTCGCGGCCCTCACGGCCGTTTGTGGAAACGGACCAAGGGCCTTCTCGGTCAGCACCGAGTCGCAATATTCCCGGATCTCCTTGATCTTGCCGTCCTCGAGACGAAACACGAGACAATAGTCGTTGTCGTAGCGCACGCCTTCTGGCGTGACATTGTCGCCCTTTGCTTCGATGACGACGATATCGCCGTCGGCGATGAAGCGATGAGCGACCGTCCGCGTCCGGTCGACAAGGCGGGTCCGCACATAGCCGTGCAGATCGTTGAGGATCGCCTGTTTGCCCGAAAAGGTGCGCGACCAGGAATACTGGCCGGTCACGATCCATTTGGCGTCGTCGGCAAGACTTTCGGTGAACAAGCCACGGTCGCGCGCAGCCGGATCGGGGCTGGCGGCGGCTGCAAAGATATCCTGCATCAGTTTCTTGTTGGCGCTCGCGCTCATGGCGGCATCTCCTTTGGTGAGAACACGGAAATCATCGCCGCCGGTGCTAAATTCTTCAAATCGATAGTGGATATGATATCTATTCGCCTCATGAATTTGAATTCGCTCGACCTCAATCTCCTGACCGCGCTCGACGCGCTGCTGCGCGAGGCCAGCGTCAGCCGCGCCGCATTGCGGATCGGGCTGTCGCAGCCGGCGGCGAGTCATGCGCTCCAGCGTCTGCGCGACATCCTTGGCGATCCGCTCTTGGTACGCACAGGCGCGCGGATGGAGTTGACGCCGCGGGCGCAAGCCTTGCGCGCGCCGCTGGCGCAGGCGCTCGACCAGGTGCGCGGGCTGTTCGTATCGGATGAATTCGATGCGGCGCGCAGCGAGCGGCAATTCCGACTGATGATGCCGGACCTCGCGGTCGAGCTGTTGATGCCGCCCTTGATGGAAAAGGTGACGCAGGCCGCCCCCAACGTCCGCATCGACGTGGTGCCGTGGCGAGGACCGGCTATTTTCCACGCCGAGTTCGCCCGCACCATCGATCTCGTGATCTCGATCGGCAACGCCTTCAAGGGATTTCACCGCCAGTTGCTTTACACCGACAGCGACGCGCTGGCGGTGCGGCGCGGCCACCCCGTGGCTGCGAAGCTGAAGCGGCGCGAGACGTTCCTGGCTGCACGCCATGTCGGCGTAATCATCCGCGGCCAGCCGGAGGACCTCATCGACACTTGGCTGGGCACCAAGGGCATAGACCGGCATATCGCTCTCGTCGTCCCGGGTTATCTCGAAGCGCTGCACGTCGCCGCCCGTACCGACCTCGTCGCCTTCGTGCCGCGCCGGTTGATCGCGGCGCTGTCCAAGCAGCTCGGCCTCGTCACGGTGACGCCGCCGCTCGACCCCGGCATCGATGAGCAGTTCATGTTCTACCCGACCCGCGCGCAGATGGATCCAGGCTCGATCTGGCTCAGGCGGCTGATGCTGGAGACGGGACGGGATTTGGAGAAGAAAGGGCGCGCTGGATAGGACGCAACTTCAAAGCAAATGGTGTCGTCCCGGACAAGCGCAGCGAAGCGGAGCGCCGATCCGGGACCCATAACCACAGGACGTGGTTTGGCGAAGACTCGTGATTGTCAGCTTGCGTCACAACTTCTCCCTGTGGTTATGGGTCCCGGGTCTGCGCTGACGCTTGCCCGGCACGACAGGGGAATATATTGCCGCGCTCCTACGCCTTCTGCGCGTCCATCACCTTGCGCACGGCGGGGCGGTCGGACATGCGCTTGAAATGATCGGCGATCTTCGGCGTCGCGTTGATGTCGACGCTGTCGCCTTCGAGCCAGGTCGACAGGGTGTAGAGATAAGGATCGCAGATCGTGAACTGCTCGCCCATCACCCAGGGCCCCTTGTACATCTTCTGCTCGATCAGGGCGAAGCAGGCGCCCATGGTCTTCGGGATCATCGCCTTCATGTCGGCGAACGAGCTCTCTTCGCTCGCCCAGCGTGCGCCGCGCATCTTGTGGGCATGGTTGATGTGCACGGTCGAGCAGAGGTAGGAGTTGAACGACTGGACCTGGGCGAAGTCGAAGGGATCGTCGAGCGGCGCGAGCTTCGCCTTGGGGAAGGTCTGCGCGAGATAGGCGAGCATCGCCGGGGTCTCGGTCAAAACGCCGCGATCGGTCACCAGCGCGGGGACGCGGCCTTTCGGGTTGATCGCGAGGTACTCCACGCTGTTCTGCTGGTTGTCCTTGAAGCTCAGCCGCTCCGCCGCGTAGTCGGCGCCGGCTTCTTCCAGGGTGATGTAGGTGGCGAGCGCGCAGGTGCCGGTGGCGTAGTAGAGCTTGAGCATGTCGGACCTCATGGGAAAGCCGGAAGGTAACGGCTGCGGGCCCCGAGGTCCATAGCACGAACCTCTCTTCGCAGTTGCCCACCGGCGCCCGGCTGTGCCAAGACGCCCCGAGTTGGAGGGGCTTTCCCATGACCGTACTCATCGCCGGTGGCGGCATCGGCGGGCTGACGCTTGCGCTCAGCCTGCACGGAGTCGGCGTTCCCGTGAAAGTGTTCGAGAGCGCCGCCGAACTGCGGCCGCTCGGTGTCGGCATCAACGTGCTGCCGCACGCGGTGCGCGAGCTGATCGAGCTCGGGCTGATGGACAAGCTCGATGCCAGGGGCGTGCGCACCCGCGAGCTTGCCTATTTCTCCAAGCACGGCAAGCCGATCTGGAGCGAGCCGCGCGGGCTGGAGGCCGGCTATAAATGGCCGCAGTTTTCGATCCATCGCGGCACGCTCCAGCAATTGCTGCTCGACACCGCCATCGAGCGCCTCGGCCGCGACAACATCCTCACCAGCCATCATCTGACCGGCTGGAGCGAAACCGCCGACGGCGTGCGCGCCGATTTCGTCGACAAGGCCACCGGCAAGGCCGCGGGGACTTACGACGGCACGATCCTGATCGCCGCGGACGGCATCCATTCCGCCGCGCGAGAAAAACTCTATCCCGACGAAGGCCCGCCGATCTGGAACGGCCGCATCCTGTGGCGCGGCGTCACGCCCGCAAAAGCCTTCCTCAGCGGCCGCACCATGATCATGGCCGGTCACGAGATCCTGAAATTCGTCTGCTATCCGATCTCGAAGGAACCGGACGCCGCGGGCAACCATCTGATCAACTGGGTTGCCGAGCGCCACATGCCGCCGACCTATCAATGGCGGCGCGAGGACTATAACCGCACCGCGCGGCTGGAGGAGTTCTTACCCTGGTTCGAGAGCTGGCAGTTCGACTGGCTCGACGTGCCCGGCCTGATCAAGAACTGCCCGCACGCCTATGAATATCCGCTGGTCGACCGCGATCCGGTATCGCAATGGACTTTCGGCCGCGTCACGCTGATGGGCGACGCCGCACATCCAATGTATCCGATCGGATCCAACGGCGCCTCGCAGGCGATCCTCGATGCGCGCACCATCACGCGCGAGATCCTGGCGCACGGCCCGACGCAAGCGGCCCTGCTCGCCTATGAGGCCGAGCGGCGGCCTGCAACCACCAGTCTCGTCCTGCTCAACCGCAAGAACGGCCCCGAGCAGGTGATGCAGCTGGTCGAGGAGCGCGCGCCCGACGGCTACAAGGTCGTCACTGACGTGCTGTCGCAACAGGAGCTCGAGGATGTTGCCGCCAATTACAAGCGCGTCGCCGGCTTCCAGGTGGAAGCGCTGAATGCGAAGCCGCCGATCGTGAGCAAGGACGCGCGCGCGACGAAATGAGTATTCGCACGAAGCGAGACGCACGTTGATGCGCCCTCGCCCCTTGCGGGAGAGGGCAGCGACGCCGCTAGACGCAAGCTCACTCGGGTGAGGGGTCTGTCTCCGCGAGTCTAACTCTCATTTGAACTCGCCGAGACAAACCCCTCATCCGGCGCTTCGCGCCACCTTCTCCCGCAAGGGGAGAAGGAAAAAAGACTGCCCGGCAGCTATTTGCCCACCACCCTCGCCGCCTCCAGCAGCCGCTCGCTCGCCGTCGCCGTCGCCAGCAGCGTTCCGTCCTCTGCCATCAGCTTTGCCTCGACGAACGCAATCGTCTTGCCGAGCTGCGTCACCTTGGCCTCGCCGATGATCGGTCCGGGCTTTGCGGGCGCCAGGAAATTCACGGTCATGCTGATGGTGGTGGTGTAGAGCCTGCCCTCGCTCATCACCAGCACGGCGGGGCCCATCGTGTCGTCGAGCATGGCCGAGAGCATGCCGCCCTGGATGAAGCCGGCCGGATTGCAGAACTCCGGCTTGCCGTCGAAGGCGAGCTTGATCCAGCCTTCCCTGGGTCGGGCATCGAGCAGGCGCCACCCCAATAGCTCGGCACAGGGCGGCCTGGGAAAGTTGTCGAGCGCGGTGTTGATCATGCGAGCCTCCGTTGCCTACCACAGCTAACGCAGGCCTGCTGCCAGCATTTTGTCAGCAGGATGGGCTGCTAGGGTCCAATCCATGCGCAATCACCTTACGCATGACGTTGGGCAATGCTTCATCGGCGAGCGTGGCGATCGGCACCCAGCGCATGCTGGCGGGTGCCCGCGTCCGCGCTTCCACCCTCGCCGTGTAGACCACCAGTTCCAGCGGAAAATGCGTGAAGACGTGGGTGACCACGCCGACCTTGCGCTGCCAGCGCGACAGCCCCTTCAACTCGGGCGCCTGCCGTTTTGCCTTGGCGTCGTCCTGCCCGGCCAGCCAGTCCGACCCCGGTACTTCGGTCATGCCGCCGAGCAACCCCTTTTCGGGACGGGTGCGGACGAGAAGCTCGTCGCCGCGCGTGACAACGAAAGCGGCGCCGCGCCGTAGCGCGCCGCTCTTCTTCGCGGCCTTGCGCGGAAACGTGTCCTGCGTTCCCAGCGCGCGCGCCGTGCAGCCCTCGTTCAGCGGGCATAGCGAGCAGGCCGGCTTTTTCGGCGTGCAGATCGAGGCGCCCAGATCCATCAGCGCCTGCGCGCTATCACCGGCGCGAGAATCGGCAAGCAGCGTCGCAGCCAACTCCTGAATCAGCGGCTTGGCCTGCGGGAGCTCTTCCTCAACTGCAAAGAGCCGCGAGACCACGCGCTCGATATTGCCGTCGACCGGCATGGTGCGTCGATCGAACGCTATCGCCGCGATCGCTGCCGCCGTATAGGGCCCGACGCCCGGCAGCGCGCGCAGACGCACTTCGGTGTCGGGAAAGGTGCCGCCATGCTCGCGCGTCACCGCGACCGCGCAGGCATGGAGATTACGGGCGCGAGAATAATAGCCCAGCCCGGCCCACATCCGCAGCACGTCCTCCTGCGAGGCCCGTCCGAGCGCGGTGACATCAGGCCAGCGCGAGACGAATTTTTCGAAATAGGGCCCGACCGCCTTCACTGTGGTCTGCTGCAGCATGATCTCGGACAGCCAGACGCGGTAAGGGTCGGATGCTTCGCCGGGCGGAGCCCGCCAGGGTAATCGGCGGCGGTGGCGGTCATACCATTGGAGCAGCGCGAGCGGACGCGATGGGGTCTCCGGCGGAACTGGTTCCGATTTCGCCTTGAGGGCGGATTTGGGGCTCATGTCCGCACTGTAACGGCAATGCGTCGATCTCTCCACGTCGTGCCCACGCTTGTCGCGGGCATCCACGTTTTTCTTCGCGGTGAAGAGCCTGCGGCCGACGCCCCGGAGTGCTATAAGGTCCCATGTCCAAGCTTCGCCCCATCAAACCCGGTCCCCTCAGCGCCAAGCCGCTGTCGCTCCTGCTCAACGACGTCTTCGCCGAGGCCTATGCCAAGCAGGGATTTGCCGCGCGCGAGCTGGTGACGCGGTGGGCGCAGATTGCCGGACCGGAGATCGCGGCCCACGCCGAGCCACTGAAGATGCAATGGCCGCGGCCGGTCGAGGGCCAGCCGCAGGAGCCGGCGACGCTGGTGCTGCGGGTCGAGGGGCCGATGGCGCTCGAGATCCAGCACTCCGCCGATGTGATCCTGCAGCGGGTCAATCGCTTCTTCGGCTGGAGCGCGGTCGGCAAGCTGGCCTTCCGCCAGGCTCCGCTATCGCGCGCCCGCCGGCCGACCCGGCCCGGCCCGCCGGACGCCAAATCGGTGGCCGAAGTGGCTGAGCGCCTGGGCGACATCGAAGATGAACAATTGAAGTCGGCGCTGGCGCGCCTCGGGGCCGCCATCAAGCGAAATTGAGCCTTATTCTGCGGCCAAACTGGACCTGTCCTGGCCGCTCGCCATTGCCTCAAACGACGTTTCAAGCTAGCGACAGGCCGCCTGAACGGGAATTTCGGGCGAGACCACGCCAATCCGGGAGCCGACCTTGATCATCACCCGCCGCGCCTTCACCTCGATGCTGTCGCTGACCGGGCTTGCCGCGCTCGCCGGGTTCTCGCCGCTGCGGTTCATCTCCGATGCCATGATCCCTGAAGCCATGGCGCAGCCGGCGGCTGGCGACGTGGCCAAGCCGGTGTCGCTGCCCGACATGGCGCTCGGCCCGAAGGACGCCGCCGTCACCATCACCGAATACGCCTCGATGACCTGCCCGCATTGCGCGGCCTTCAACGAGCAAGTGTTTCCCAAGATCAAGTCGGAATACATCGACACCGGCAAGGTGCGTTACGTCTTCCGCGAGTTCCCGCTCGACATCAAAGCCGCCGCCGGCTCGATGCTGTCGCGCTGCATCGCCAATGGCGACGCGCCGAAATACTTTGCCGTCACCGACATGCTGTTCCGCCAGCAGAACGATTGGGTCGTGAAGAACACCACGGAGACCCTGACGCGGATCGGCAAGCAGGCCGGTCTCACCCAGCAGCAGGTCGAGGCCTGCCTGAAGGACCAGGCGCTGCTCGACAAGATCGCCGCCGACCAGAAGTATGCCAGCGACGTTCTGAAGGTCGATTCGACGCCGACGTTCTTCGTCAACGGCGAGAAGATCAAGGGCGAGACCTCGTTCGAGGAATTCGCCAAGAAGATCAATCCGCTGCTCAAGAGCTGATTCGCACGGCACAATCCTGATTCGCATCTCGATAGCCGTATCTTTCCCGGCACAAATCCCTTGGGAAAAGCGGCTTTCGCCGGTTGCCCTCGCAGCCCACCGCGGCCATTGTCCAGCCGCATGAGGCGCCTCGCGCGACTCGCCCGGATACCGACATTGCCTTCCATGGTATTGTCCCGGCAGGGGGATTCGCGCCTGCCAACAGAGATGCGTGCTTATGAAAATCACCCGCCTGCGCCTTCACGGCTTCAAGTCCTTCGTTGAGGCCACCGACTTTGTCATCGAGCCCGGCCTGACAGGCGTGGTCGGCCCCAACGGCTGCGGCAAGTCGAATCTCGTCGAGGCGCTGCGCTGGGCGATGGGCGAGACCTCCTACAAGTCGCTGCGCGCCGCCGACATGGACGCGGTGATCTTCGCCGGCTCCGGCAATCGCCCCGCGCGCAACCACGCCGAAGTGACGATGACGATCGACAATTCCGATCGCACAGCGCCGGCGGCGATGAACGACAGCCAGCTTCTGGAAATTTCCCGCCGCATCGAGCGCGAAGCCGGTTCGGTCTACCGCATCAACGGCCGCGACGTGCGCGCCCGCGACGTGCAGATTCTGTTCGCCGACGCCGCCACCGGCGCGCGCTCGCCGGCCCTGGTCCACCAGGGCAAGATCGGCGAGATCATTCAGGCCAAGCCCGAGCAGCGCCGCCGCGTGCTGGAAGACGCCGCCGGCGTCGCCGGCCTGCACGCCCGCCGCCACGAAGCCGAGCTGCGGCTCAAAGCGGCTGAAACAAACCTCACCCGCGTCGAGGACGTGATCGGCCAGCTCGCGGGGCAAATGGAAGGCCTCAAGAAGCAGGCCCGCCAGGCCGTGCGCTATCGCGAAGTTGCGGCCAAGGTCCGCAAGGCCGAGGCAACCCTGTTCCATCTGCGCTGGATCGGCGCCCATGCCGACGTCAACGAATCCGGCCAGACCCACGATCTCGCGGTTCGCGAGATGGCCGAGCGGACCCAGCACCAGGCCGAGGCCGCTCGCATCCAGGCGATTCGCGCCGCCGAAATGCCGGCGCTGCGCGATGCCGAAGCGCGCGCCGCAGCGGGGCTGCAGCGCCTGACCAACGCCCGCGAGCTGCTCGATCGCGAGGAAGAGCGCGCCAAGGAGCGCGTCGCGGAACTCGAGCGGCGCCTCGCGCAGTTCGAAGGCGACATCTCGCGCGCCCAGCAGCAGACCATGGACGCCGATATCGCGCTGCAGCGCCTCGACGCCGAAGATGCCGAGCTGAAGGAAGAGATCAAGTCGCGCGTTGAGAAGCGCTCCGGCGTCGACGAGCGTGTCGCCGAAGCCGAGGCGGTGCTGACCGAAACCGAGCAGCAGTTCGCCGAGCTCACCACCGCGCTCGCAGACCTCACCGCCAAGCGCAACCAACTCGAAGCCAACGTTCGCACCCACCGCGACAAGCTCGCCCGGCTCGACCAGGAGATTTCGAACGTCGCGGCGGAAGAGCAGAAGCTCACCGAGGAGACCGGCGGCTTCGGCGATCTCGACGAGCTGACCGCGACGGTCGAGAGCGCCGAGCAGACGCTGGCGGCCTCGGAAGCCGCCGCTCAGGCCAGTGAAGCCGCGCACGTCGCCGCGCGGCAGACGCTGGAATCCTCGCGCTCGCCGCTCGTCGAAGCCGACAAGCGCGTGCAGCGGCTCGATACCGAGGCGCGCACGATCTCCAAGATCCTGAACGGCGAGACCAAGAATCTGTGGCCGCCGATCATCGACGGCATCACCGTCGACAAGGGATTCGAAAAAGCGATCGGCGCAGCCCTCGGCGACGATCTCGACGCCCCGGTCGATCCGTCCGCGCCGATGCGCTGGACCAATTCCGGCGTCACCGACGGCGATCCGGAACTGCCCGAAGGCGTGGTGCCGCTCGCCAACCACGTGCAGGCCCCGGCCGAGCTGACTCGCCGCCTGGCGCAGATCGGCGTGGTGCCGCGCGAGCGCGGCGCCGAGTTGGTCTCGCATCTCAAGACCGGCCAGCGGCTGGTCTCGCCCGAAGGCGACGTCTGGCGCTGGGATGGTTTTGTCGCAGCCGCCCACGCGCCGACCGGCGCAGCACGGCGGCTTGCCGAGCGCGCCCGCCTCATCGATATCGAAAACGACCTGGAGCAGGCCCGCATCGACGCGCAGATCAAGCGCCAGGCGCTGGAGAACGCCGAGGCCGAGCTGCAGATGGCCGCCAGCACCGAAGGTGCGAGCCGCGAAGCCTGGCGCGCCGCGCAACGCGAGCTCAACGTCGCGCGCGAACGCCATGCTACGGTCGAACGCGAGATCAGCCGCCATGCCGCGCGCAAGGCGACGCTGTCGGAAGCGCACAGCCGTCTGGCCGCCGACCGCGCCGAGGCCGAAGCCGCCTACGAATACGCCGAAGCGGGGATCTCCGAGCTGCCGTCGAGCGAGGACACCGAAACCCGTCTCGCCGCCGTCCGCAGCGACATCGAAGGCCATCGCCGCATGGCCGCTCAGGTCCGCGCCGAGGCACAGGCGCTGGCGCGCGAAGCCGAGCTGGCCGACCGCCGCGTGCAGGCGATCCTCGCCGAACGAACCGAGTGGCAGAACCGCAAGGAGAGCGCGGCCTCCCACATCGACACCATCCAGGCCCGTATCGCCGAAGTCTCGATCGAGCGCAGCGATCTCGAGAACGCGCCAGCCGTGTTCGCAGAGAAGCGCAGCGCGCTGATCACCGAGATCGAATACGCCGAAAACGACCGCCGCATGGCCGCCGATGCGCTCGCCAGCGCGGAAACCGCGATGGCCGAAACCGATCGCGTCGCCAAGCTGACGCTCGAGGCGCTCTCCAGCTCGCGCGAGGCCACCGCCCGCGCCGAGGAGCGCATGGAAAGCGCGCGGCGCCGACTCGATGACATCGAGCGCGAGATCCGCGACATGCTCGAAGTCGAGCCGCAGGCCGTTGCCGGGCTCGCCGAGATCGAGCCCGGCGCCGAGCTGCCGCCGCTGCACGACATCGAGGAAGACCTCGAAAAGATGCGCCGCGATCGCGAGCGCCTGGGCGCGGTCAATTTGCGCGCCGAGGAAGAGCTGCGCGAGGTCGAGACCCAGCATAATGGTCTGGTCACCGAGCGCGACGACCTCGTCGAGGCCATCAAGCGGTTGCGCCAGGGTATCCAGAGCCTCAACAAGGAAGCTCGCGAGCGGCTCCTGACCTCGTTCGAGGTCGTCAACAACCACTTCAAGCGCCTGTTCGTCGAGCTGTTCGGTGGCGGCGAAGCCGCGTTGCATTTGATCGAGAGCGATGACCCTCTTGAAGCCGGCCTCGAAATCATCGCCAAGCCGCCGGGCAAGAAGCCGCAGACGCTATCGCTGCTCTCCGGCGGTGAGCAGGCGCTGACCGCGATGGCGCTGATCTTCGCGGTGTTCCTCACCAATCCCTCGCCGATCTGCGTGCTGGACGAAGTCGACGCGCCGCTCGACGACCACAACGTCGAGCGCTATTGCAACCTGTTGCACGAGATGACCGCCTCGACCGACACGCGCTTCATCATCATCACCCACAACCCGATCACGATGGCGCGGATGAACCGCCTGTTCGGCGTCACCATGGCCGAACGCGGGGTCTCGCAACTGGTGTCGGTGAACCTGCAAGAGGCGGTGGACATTCTCGACCAGAACGTGGCGTGAGTCCGCTCCCGTCACGCACCTATTGACGTCGTCATCCGCGCAAGCGGATGATGACCACGAATGATGATCTCACCCACCCTCCCCGCCGAACTGAAAGCGGCCCTCGACGGCAAGCTCCAGGGGTTCTCGCGCGCCGACGCTGCGCAGCGATCGCAGAAAATCTCGACCACCTATCGTGCAGGGGGCGGCTCCGGCACGATCAAATCCGAGGCCGATGCGCTCGCCTATGCGCTCGCGAGGATGCCGGCGACCTACGCTGCGGTGGCGGCAAGTCTGAATGCGCTGACCGAGGTCGCACCGGACCTCGGTCCGGAAACGCTGCTCGACGTCGGCGCAGGTCCGGGCACCGCGAGCTGGGCCGCTGCGGAAGCTTTTCCGTCGCTGCAATCCTTCACCCTGCTCGATGCCAACGCCACGCTGAGCCGTCTCGCGCTCGAACTGGCGCGCGACAGCACGCGTCTGGCGAATTGCCGCTATCTGCCGGGCGATGCCGGCGCGAACCTCGCTGAGGTTTCGCAAGCCGATCTCGTCGTCGCGAGCTATGTCATCGGCGAGCTCAGCGAGGGCGATCAACGCAAGCTCGCGGAAGCGATGTGGGCGAAAGCGCGCCACGTGCTGGTCGTGATCGAGCCCGGCACGCCCGCCGGCTACGCCCGCATCCTCACCTTGCGCCAGCAACTGATCGCGGCGGGCGCCTATGTCGCCGCACCCTGCCCGCACGAAAAGCCGTGTCCGCTGACGGCGCCCGACTGGTGCCATTTCTCCCAGCGCTTGCCGCGCTCGCAGGCTCACCGCCAAATCAAGGGCGCCGAGGTGCCGTTCGAGGACGAGCGATTCATCTACGTGGCGCTAACCCGTAGGCCTCCCGCCACCCGCGCCGCGCGCGTGTTGGCGCCGCCGGATCTCGGCAAGCCCGAGATCACGGCAAAGCTCTGCACCGAGCAAGGCGTCGAACTCGCCAAGGTCCCACGGCGGGACAAGGTCGCCTATGCAAGCGCCCGCCGCTGGCGCTGGGGTGATGCCATCCTGTCCGAAAGTTAACCTGCTCCGGCGCTTTCGCCTTGAACTGGGATAGTCCCTCATCCGACCAAGTCTTACCTCTCTTCTGTACCGGGCTCTCGCTCGGCGCCAATTTGGTCTACCCTAGCGCCCGCCTTCTTCCCCCTTCAGGAGTTCTCCATGTCGACCGGCTGGATCGTTCTCGGCGTTATCGTCGTCCTCGTGTTCTTTGCCTTCGCCGCCTACAATCGGCTGGTGGCGCTGGGCCAGCGCGTCGGCCAGGCCTTTGCCGACGTCGACGTGCAGCTCAAGCAGCGCCACGATCTGATCCCGAACCTGGTCGAGACGGTGAAGGGCTATGCCTCGCATGAGCGCGGCACGCTCGACGACGTCATCAAGGCGCGCAATTCGGCGATGTCGGCGCAGGGACCGGCGCAGGTGTCCGCGGCCGAGACCCAGCTCTCCGGCGCGCTCGGCCGACTGATCGCGCTGTCGGAGGCCTATCCCGACCTCAAGGCCAACGCCAATTTCCAGCAGCTCGCCAGCGAGCTGTCCGATCTCGAGAACAAGATCGCGGCCAGCCGACGCTTCTTCAACAGCGCGGTCCAGGAATACAACACCGGCATCCAGCAGATGCCGGCAGCCTTGTTCGCCGGCATGTTCGGCTTCACCAAAAAGGACTTCTTCGATCTCGGCGCCAGCCGCACCGAGGTCGAGGCCACGCCGCAGGTGAAATTCTGAGTTGAGCCGATAGGCCGGCAGGGCATCGCGTCATGGCCGCGTATGGTCTCTACACGCACATCGCCTCGAACAAGTTTCGTTCGATGCTCCTGCTCGCCGGTCTGTTCGCGCTGGTCTACGTGCTGGTCTATGCCGGCGCGCTGATCGCCGAAGTCGTCATCAATGGCGACGAGACCGTCCTCCATTATCTGAGACGCGCCTTCTATGATCTGAAAGTCGCCGCACCGGTTGCGACCGTCGTGGCAGCGACCTGGATCGTGATCGCCTATTTCTTCCACCAGTCGATGATCGATGCGGTGACCGGCGGCCACGACGTCACCCGGCAGGAGCAGCCGCGGCTCTATAATCTGCTTGAAAATCTCTGCATCTCGCGCGGCATCACGATGCCGAAGCTGAAGATCATGGAAAGCCCGGCGCTGAACGCGTTCGCGACCGGCCTCAACCCGCGGCAATATTCGGTCACCGTCACCACCGGTCTCCTCAATGCGCTGGACGACCAGGAAATCGAGGCGGTGCTGGGTCACGAGCTGACCCATATCAAGAACGGCGACGTGCAGCTCATGGTGGTCGCCGTCATCATCGCGGGCGTGGTCGGATTCTTCGGCGAACTGTTCTTCCGCCTGTTCACGAATTTCAGCTGGAGCTCCGGCTCCGGCGGCTCGTGGTCGTCGGGCTCCTCCTCGTCACGATCGTCCTCGTCGTCGAGCGACAGCAAGAGTTCGGGCGGCGGCGCGGTGATCGTCATCATCATCGCGGTCGTGCTGATCGTGGTGGCCTGGCTGTTGTCTCAGGTGGTGAAGCTCGCGCTGTCGCGCTCGCGCGAATATCTCGCGGACGCAGGCTCCGTCGAGCTGACGAAAAACCCGGACGCCATGATCTCGGCACTGCGCAAGATCGAGAACCGCGGCGAGCTGCCGGGCGCAACCTCGGCAGTGATGGAGCTCTGCGTCGACAATCCGCGCGAGGGTTTTGCCGATTTGTTCGCGACCCACCCCTCGGTGCAGTCGCGGGTCGACGCGTTGGTCAAGTTCGCCGACGGCCATGATCCCGGCCCGCTGCCGCTTTCCGCCGACGAGGCCGAGGAGCCAGACACGCAAGCCGACCAGCAGGGCGTCCGACCGCCACCGCGCCAGGGGCCCTGGAACGACGTAGGCGGCGCGGCCAGTCCGCCGCCCCTGCCCGCACCCAGCTCCGCCGGAACCGCCAGCAGCAACCCGATAGGCAATCGAGTAAGCAATCCCTTGGGCAATTCCTTGGGTCCTTGGGGCCGCCATTGAGCGTGATTTGACGCCATGCCCGGCAGAATTCGTCGTGCTTGGGAAAAACGTCGGGAATTGCCGTAACTGGGCCCTGCGGAATTGAATTCTCCCTTGTTTCTGCCATGTTCGCGCCCAACAGCAGACTTGGGACATGTCTGCGACATCGATTTGGGGCCCATCCGATTGCAACCTCGCGATCGGGGGCGCGCGTTAGGGGACAGCAATGGCAAAGCCGGCAGTGGTTGTGGTGGGCGCGGACAAGGGTGGGGTCGGCAAGACCACGGTGTCGCGCACCCTGCTCGATTATTTTTCCGCCAACAACGTGCCGACGCGCGCCTTCGACACCGAATCGCCGCGCGGAACCCTGAAGCGCTTCCATCCTGACATCACCGAGATCGTCGACATGACGACGACGTCGGATCAGATGAAGATCTTCGATACGCTCAACGCGACGAGCCCGTCGGTCACCGTGATCGACGTCCGGGCCGGCCTGCTCTCGCCGGCGCTCGCCTCCTTGCGCGACATCGGATTCCTCGACGCCGCCAAGGCCGGCCAGATCACCTTTGCCGTGTTCCACATCCTCGGACCCTCGATCGCCTCGCTGGACGAGATCGCCGAGACCGCGGGCTTCATGGGCGGCGCGAAATATTTCCTGGTGAAGAACTTCATCAACGATACTCAGTTCTTCCAGTGGGATCAGTCGACTTACCAATCGTATTTCAACCGCATCAAGGACGCGACCGAGCTGACCATCCCCAAGCTCAACGAAATGGCCTATGAGCAGGTCGAGGTGTCCTCCGTCCCATTCCTGAAATTCGTCGCCAACAAGGGCGTCAACGACGAGGCCGCCAACTACTCCTTCGTGCTGCGTGGTTATGTCCGACACTGGCTGGCGAACGTCTGGAGTGAGTTCGATCGGATCCGGCTGACCGATATCGTCGGCTCGACGAAATCCGGGGCCCGCAACAGCGAAAAATAGTTGCGCAAGCCGGGCGGATACGGCTGGATTGGTCGCCAAGTTCGACTGATATAGCTATCGATGCCCGCAACGCCCCTCTACATCATTTGCTCGCCCCGTCCGCAGGTCGGCAAGACCCTGCTGGCGCGGCTTTTGAGCGAATTTTTGCTGCTCAAGAACGGCAACGTCGTGGCCTTCGACGTCAACCTGAAGGAGCCGTCGCTGCTCGACTATCTGCCAACGATCACCGAGACCGCCGACGTGATCGACACCTACGGCAAGATGCAGCTGATGGATCGCGTCATCGTCGATGACGGGCTTGCCAAGGTGATCGACCTCGGCTTCCACGCCTTTGACGAGTTCTTCAAGATGACGGAGGAGATCGGCCTGTTGAAAGAGGCTGCGCGCCGCCACGTCGCGCCGATGATCCTGTTCGTCGCCGACACCGACCGCGTCTCGGCCCGCGCCCACGAGATGCTGCGCGAACAGATCCCGCGGATCAACCTGATCACGGTGGACAACGAGCACATCGTGCGCGGCGAGCTGCCGGAAGCGATGGCCGGCGGCCGGCTGCTGCGCCTGCCGGCGCTGCCCGGATTCCTGAAGACCTATATCAGCCGCCTGAATTTCTCCTTCACCGGCTATCTTCGCCAGGAGAAGGATGCCTCGACCGAGCTGCACCAATGGACCCGGCGCAATTACCTCGCCTTCCGCGAACTCGAGCTCAGCCTGATCCTGCAACGGTCCTGAATATTTTACCCGGATAATATTGACGCCGAGCGACGTTGCGGTTACTGAGTGTACGCACCATCGTTCCTCAGCAAGGCCTCTTCACCGTGAGCATCGACCGTAAAGCAGCAATCGCCGCCTATAAGGAGCGGAAGACCGTTGCCGGCATCTACGTCGTCCGCTGCGCGGCCTCGGGCGAGGCCTGGGTCGGCCAAGCCTCGAACCTCGAGACAATCCAGAATCGCATCTGGTTCTCGCTGCGCCAGGGTAGCCACACCTGCCGTAGACTCCAGACTGCGTGGAACATGCACGGTGAGGCAGGCCTGACACTCGGCGAATGCGAGCGGCTGAAAGATGAGGCGAGCGACTATGTCAGGAATGCGCTCCTCAAAGAGCGCATGCTGCATTGGCTGTCGGAGCTAACGGCCGAGCCGATCTGAACGTCGCCAGCCGTGCCGTGCCCTCAGTGCCCCTCGAACGTCATCAGCGTGCGCACCGGCACGTCCATCGCGCGCAGCTTGGCGGCGCCGCCGAGATCGGGCAGATCGATGATGAAGCAGGCGGCGACCACATTGGCGCCGATCTGGCGCAGCAGCTTCACCGCACCTTCCGCGGTGCCGCCGGTGGCGATGAGGTCGTCGACCAGGATCACACGCTCACCCGGCTGAATGGCGTCGACATGCATCTCCATCTCGTCGATGCCGTATTCGAGAGAGTAAGCGATCCGCACGGTGGTGTGCGGCAGCTTGCCTTTTTTCCGGATCGGCACGAAGCCGGCCGAAACCTGGTGCGCCACCGCGCCACCGATGATGAAGCCGCGCGCTTCCATGCCAGCGACCTTGTCGATCTTGTTGCCGGCCCAGGGATTGACGAGTTCGTCGACCGCACGGCGGAACGCACGCGCATCTGCGAGCAACGTGGTGATGTCGCGGAACAAGATCCCGGGTTTCGGATAGTCCGGGATGGTGCGGACGCTCGCCTTCAGATCATGGTCAAAAGTCATGGTGCCTCTCAATCAGCGCGACGCATCCAGGCGGAACGCGTTCTCGACAATTCGTAAGCCCACCTCGCCGCTCAGCGACATCAGCGATTCCGGATGGAATTGCACGCCGGCGACCGGCAGGGTCTTGTGCTCGAGCGCCATGGCGACGCCGTCCTCGGTGCTGGCGGTGACGGATAGCACCTCCGGCATGCTGTCGCGCTCGACATACAGCGAGTGATAGCGGCCAATGACGATCTCGTTCGGCAGATTGCGCATCAGCCGCCCGCCACGTACCTGAACCCGCGAGGGCCGGCCATGGGCGGGATGCGTGAGCTGCCCGAGCTCGCCGCCGAAATACTCGCCGATCGCCTGGACGCCGAGGCAGACGCCGAACACCGGCAGCTTGTCCTCCAGCGCCGCGTCGATGGTCTTCTTGATCCCAAAATCCTCGGGCCTGCCCGGCCCTGGCGACAGCACCAGCAAATCCCACCGCTTCTGCTTGAGCATGTCGAGCGCATGCACATGGCGGACCACGGTGACGTCGGCGCCGACCTGGCGGAAGTAATCGGCCAGCATATGGACGAAGCTGTCGTCATGGTCGATCAGCAGCACCCTCTTGCCGCTTCCGGTCGCATCGGGCGCAAAGGCCGACAGCGGCTTCGGCGGATCACCGCGCAGCGCCTGGAATAGGGCGGCGGCCTTGACCTGGCATTCGCGGTCCTCGGCGGCGGGATCGGAGTCGAACAGACAGGTGGCGCCGACACGCACTTCCGCGAGGCCCTCCTTCATCCGGATGGTCCGGATGGTGAGGCCGGTGTTGATGCTGCCGTCGAAATTCACCGCCCCGATCGCGCCGGCATACCAGCGGCGGGGCGAGCGCTCGTGATCCTCGACGAACTGCATCGCCCAGAGTTTTGGTGCGCCAGTGACGGTGACGGCCCAGGCGTGGGTGAGAAAGGCGTCGAGCGCATCGAAGCCGGGACGCAGCATGCCTTCGACATGGTCGACGGTGTGGAACAGTTTTGAATAGGTCTCGATCTGCCGGCGCGCCAGCACCTTGATGGTGCCGGGAACGCAGACGCGCGCCTTGTCGTTGCGGTCGACGTCGGTGCACATGTTGAGCTCGAACTCGTCCTTCTCGGAGTTCAGGAGCTGGCGGATCTGCTCGGCATCGCCGATCGCATCGGTACCGCGCGCGATCGTCCCCGAGATCGGGCAGGTCTCGACCCGGCGTCCGTCCGAGCGCACGAACATTTCCGGAGAGGCCGAGACGAGAAATTCGCCCTCGCCGAGATTCATCAGCGCGCCGTAGGGCGACGGATTGATGACACAGAGCCGCTGGAACACTTCCGCCGGCGAGCGGTCGCAGGGCTCGGCGAAGAGCTGCCCCGGCACCGCCTCGAACAGATCGCCACGCGCAAAGGCAGCGCGCGCGGTCTCGACAGTGGCCTGATATTCGCCGGGGGCGTGATCGGCAAAACCCTGGCGCGGTGTCTTGAGGTAGGGGCTCTCGGCGGTCTCGTGCGGCAGGCCCGCGGTGGACTTGCCCTTCCACGCGAAATCGTATGTGAGCACGACGCCGCGGCCGGTGGCGCGGTCATAGGCGAGCAGGCGATCGGGGACGTAGAGCACGATGTCGCGCTGGTCGCTCTCGCGCGCGCGCTTCTGCACGAGGTCCTCGATCTGGAACACGAGATCGTAGGCGAAGGCGCCGAACAGGCCGAGCACGCCGTCGTCATTGGCGGAGAAAGCGGCGACGAGATCGCGCACCAGCGACATCACGCTGGCGCGCCGCGTGCGCTGGTCTTCGTCGATCGGGGCTTCGCCGCGGATGATATGACCGGCAAGGCGCGTCGGCGTCGTCTCGGAGATCACGACGCAGGGTTCGCGCAAGACGTCGGCGAGGAAGGCGATCAGCACCTCCCCGCGCGCGTTCAGCGCTTCCAGCTTGAAATTGACGCCGGTGGTCTCGAGCTTGAGCGGCGGATCGGAGAAGCCGAGGTCAAAACTCTCGTAGCGGCCGGGCACGGTCGTGCCCGACGACAGCACCACGCCGCGGCGGCGGTCGAGCAGGCTGACGAGATCGTCGAGCCGGTTGGCGCCGCCGGAAAACTGTTCCGCCACGCGCGTGATCGCAAGCCCCGCGCGGGTCACGTAGTCGCTTCGAGCCGGAAGGGCAAAGACGGTCCTGTTCATGGGGTCCTCTTACGAAACTTGTCGAGGGAACGCCACACAGGACAAACGATCAGGCCGCCGCACTGCGTGGGCGACCTCAGACGATTTTGGGAGAATAAATCGCACCGGCCACCTCTCAGGAGGTGCGCCACCAAAGACGGGATGGGCGGACGGCGGTGCTCATGGGCGGATACTCACCATGGCGCGGGGACGACGTCAAGGCTGGCTGGGCTGGCTGCTCAACGCCGATCACCACAGTCGTCCCGGCGAAGGCCGGGCAATTGCGCACCAGGCCGGGGCGACACTGAAATGGTAGCGCGACTGGCGCAGCACACCTACCCCAGATGCTTCCTGAAAAACTCCGTCGCCCTGCCCCAGGCGAGCTCGGCGGCTTCCCGGTCGTGCACGGCCTGGCGCTGCTCGTTGACGAAAGCGTGCTCGGCGTCATAGCGGAACAGCTCCAGCGACTTGCCGGCGGCCTTCATGGCCTTTTCGAAACCGTTGACCAGCTCCGGCGTGCACCAATCGTCCTTGTTGGCGAAATGGGCCTGAAGCGGGATCTTGACGTCGGCGGGCTTGGCCGCCTGCTCTGGCGGGATGCCGTAGAACACCACGCCGGCGGCGAGCTCCGGCACATGCACCGCGCCGATGATGGTGACGGCGCCGCCGAGGCAGAAGCCGGTCAGGCCCACCTTGGCGCCGTTGCGCGACAGATATTGCGTGGCGCCGCGCACCGTCTGCGTGGTGGCGTCCATGAAGTCGAGCGAGTTCATCTCTTTGCCGGCGGCGTCGGTGTCGTGATACGGCACCACCTTGCCCTTGTAGAGATCTGGCGCCAGCGCATCGAAACCGGCGAGCGCGAAGCGGTCGCAGAGGCCCTTGATCTGGTCCGAAAGGCCCCACCATTCTTGGATCACCACCACGCCCGGCGCGTTGCCGCGCGCGGCATTGGCGAGATAGCCCGATGCGTCCTTGCCGTCCGGGCGCTTGAAGGTGATGGCGGTTCCCATGGTGTCCTCCGACGAGTTTTTGGGGAGCGGTTGGCGGCATTTTGGCGTTTGAGCGGGCGATAGGCAATCGCGCCTGACAACACACTCTCGTGCCCAACAAAAAAGCCCCCTTGCGGGGGCCTCTTCATTCTCGCCTCGGGCCCCTCAGTGCGAGTCTGCCCAGACCTTCTTCTTGGTGAAGTACATCAGGCCGGCGAAGATGATCAGGAAGATGAACACCTGGAAACCGAGGCGCTTGCGCGCTTCCATATGCGGTTCGGCGGTCCACATCAGGAACGTGGTGACGTCCTTGGAATACTGCGCGACAGTGGTCGGCGAGCCGTCGTCATAGGTGACCTGGCCGTCGCTGAGCGGCTTCGGCATCTTGATGGCGTGGCCCGGGAAGTACTTGTTGTAGTAGGAGCCCTCCGGGATGGTCACACCTTCGGGCGCCTTGTCCTCAAAGCCCTGGAGCAGCGCCGAGACGTAGTCCGGACCCTGCTCCTGATACTGGGTGAAGAAGTCGACGATGAACATCGGGAAGCCGCGGCCGTAGGAACGCGCCTTGGTGATCAGCGACAGATCCGGCGGCGCCGCGCCGCCGTTCGCCGCACGCGCCGCCTGCTCGTTCGGGAATGGCGAGGGGAAATAATCCGCCGGCCGGCCCGCGCGTTCGAACATGTCGCCGGCGTCGTTCGGACCATCCTTGACCTTGTAGTCGGAGGCGAAGGCTGCAGCCTGCGCGACCGAATAGCCGGGACCGCCGGCTTCCGCGAGATTGCGGAAGGCGACGTAGGACAGGCCGTGACAGTTGGCGCAGACTTCCTTGTAGACCTTCAGGCCGCGTTGCAATGCGCCGCGATCGTACTTGCCGAACGGACCGGCGAACGACCATTTGTTGCCCGGCGGCTTGTCGCTGCCTTCGGAGGCGCGCGCGCTGTCGGCTGAGCCCGCAAACAACGCGCCCGCCAGCGCAAGCACGATCGCGCTCGACACCATCGGCGTCGACCTGCTCCCGGTTTTGGCCAGGACGGCATCCGAGATCGAGTTCGGCACCGGACGCGGCTTCTCGATCCGCGAGAGCAGCGGCAGCACGATCAGGAAGTAGGCGAAATAGCAGAACGTCAGGACCCGGCCGGCGATCACATAGATGCCTTCCGGCGGCTGCGCGCCGAGATAGCCGAGCAGGATGCAGACCGCGACGAAGATCCAGAAGAACTGCTTGGCCAGCGGACGGTACTTCGACGACTTCGTCCTGGCGGCGTCGAGCCAGGGCAGGAAGCACAGGATGATGATCGCCGAGAACATCCCGATCACGCCCGCGAGCTTGTTCGGGATCGAGCGCAGGATCGCGTAGAAAGGCAGGTAATACCATTCCGGCACGATGTGCGGCGGCGTCACGCCCGGGTTCGCCGGAATGTAATTGTCGGCGTCGCCGAGATAATTCGGCATGTAGAAGATGAACCAGGCGTAGAGCAGCATGAAGCAGGAGACGCCGAACATATCCTTGATGGTTGCATGCGGCGTGAACGGAACAGTGTCCTTTTCCGTCTTGGGCTCGACGCCATCAGGGTTGTTCTGGCCGGAGACATGCAGCGCCCAGACGTGGAGCACGACGACGCCCGCGATCAGGAACGGCAGTAGATAGTGCAGCGAGAAGAAGCGGTTCAGCGTCGGGTTGCCGACCGAATAGCCGCCCCACAGGAGCGTCACGATGCTCTCGCCGACATAGGGGATGGCGGAGAACAGATTGGTGATGACGGTCGCGCCCCAGAAGCTCATCTGGCCCCACGGCAGCACGTAGCCCATGAAGCCCGTCGCCATCATCAGGAGGTAGATGATGACGCCAAGGATCCACAGCACCTCGCGCGGCTCCTTGTAGGAGCCGTAATAGAGGCCGCGCAGCATGTGGACGTAGACAGCGACGAAGAACATCGAGGCGCCGACGGCATGCATGTTGCGCAGCAGCCAGCCGTAATTGACGTCACGGACGAGCAGCTCGACCGACTTGAAGGCGAGGTCGGCATGCGGCGTGTAGTGCATCGCCAGGATCACGCCGGTCAGGATCTGGATCCCCAGCATGAAGGAGAGGATGGCGCCGAAGGTCCACCAATAGTTCAGGTTGCGCGGGGTGGGATAGACCACGAAGGAGGAGTGCATGAGGCCGAGGATCGGCAGACGTCGCTCGATCCATTGCAGGGCCGGATTGCTCGGCTGGTAGTCGGATGGTCCGCTCATGATGCGATCCTGAGGAAATAATACGACGAGACGGCGCGAAGCTTCGGACGAGGGCCCGAAGCTCAGCCGATCTGGATTTTGGTGTCCGAAACGAACTGGTACGGCGGCACCGGCAGGTTCGCGGGCGCGGGCCCCTGGCGGATGCGGCCGGACGAATCGTACTGCGAACCATGGCAGGGGCAGAAGAACCCGTCGTAATTGCCTTCATGGGCGATCGGGATGCAGCCGAGATGGGTGCATATGCCGATCACGACCAGCCATTGCTCATGGCCGGACTTGACCCGGGCCTCGTCGGACTGCGGATCGGGCAGGCTCGCCACGTTGACGGCGCGCGCCTCGTCGATCTGCTTCTTGGTGCGGTGGCTGATATAGATCGGCTTGCCGCGCCAGAACACCTTGATGTCCTGCCCCTCGGCAACCGGGCTGAGATCGACCTCGATCGGCGCACCAGCGGCGATGGTCGACGCATCAGGATTCATTTGGGAGATAAAGGGCCAGAGCGCGGCTGCGCCCCCTACTGCTGCAGCTGCCCCCGTTGCAACGAATAAGAAATCACGGCGTGTCGGATGGTCCGCCGAAGACGCTGTCGTCACGATTCCAACCCTTTCTTCTTATGCAGCCGGCGGAACCGCTCCGGGAGCCCCCAAGGTCCCCAGAACAGCCTGCCGGCGCCCGCGGCCCCCCGCGGCGGCAGAACTTCGCGTGCCCCCACCAAAACAAGGCGAAAACAGCAGTCCAGAATCGTTCTATTGGCACCCTTGCCGGGCGAGCGCAAGCCCGCTATCGGCGCGGGAGCGTGCAATGCACGAATTCCGCGGCTAGCGATGTTTTATTGAGACATTTCCGGCCCGCACCGAACCCGGCACCGCCCATGCAGATAGCGCTTTTCCAACCCGACATCCCCCAGAACACCGGCACGATTCTCAGGCTCTGCGCCTGTCTGGGCATGGCCGCCCATCTCATCGAACCGGCGGGCTTCCCGGTCTCCGACCGGCATTTCCGCAGGGCGGGAATGGACTACCTCGATCAGGTCAGCATCGTCAGGCATGACTCCTGGTCAAAGTTCGAGCAATGGCGGGCGGCGCAAGGCGCTCGCCTGCTGCTGTTCACCACCAAGGGGGCGACCGACTACCGCGATTTCCGTTACCAGACGGCGGACATCCTGCTATTCGGGCGCGAGAGCGCCGGCGTCACCGAGGCGGTGGTCGAGGCGGCGGACGCGCGGCTGGTGATCCCGATCGCTCCGGGGCTGAGGTCGCTCAATGTCGCCATGACCGCGGCGATGGCCGCAGGCGAAGCGCTGCGGCAGCTCCGGAACCCGCAAGTTTAATATGTTGAGGTATGTTGAGGAGAGACGGTTGAGTTACGCGGTCAAGGAAATCTTCCTGACCTTGCAAGGCGAAGGCGCCCATGCCGGGCGCGCGTCCGTGTTTTGCCGTTTTGCCGGCTGCAACCTCTGGAGCGGGCGCGAGGCCGACCGTCAGGAGGCCACTTGCAAATTCTGCGACACCGATTTCGTCGGCACCAACGGCACCCTCGGCGGTCGCTATGGCTCGGCCGCGGAACTCGCAGACACCATCGCCGCGCAATGGACAGCCTCCACCGAAGACCGCTATGTGGTGCTCACCGGCGGCGAGCCGCTGCTCCAGGTCGATACCGCGCTGGTCGACGCGCTCCATGCCCGCGGCTTCGAGATCGGCGTCGAGACCAACGGCACCATCGCCCCGCCCGAGGGGCTCGACTGGATCTGCGTCAGCCCAAAGGGCGGCAGCGATCTGGTGATCCGGCGCGGCCACGAGCTGAAGCTGGTCTATCCGCAACCGCTCGCCATGCCGGAGGCCTTCGCGGATCTCGCCTTCGAGCGCTTCTCACTGCAGCCGATGGACGGGCCCGAGGTCGCCCAAAACACCGCGGGCGCCATCGACTATTGCCTCAATCATCCGCAATGGCGGCTCAGCGTGCAGACGCATAAGTCGCTTGGTATCAGATAGGATTGGTTTTCGAACAGATGTGGGAATTGACGAAATCGTTTCGCTTCGAGGCGGCGCACTCATTGTCGGGAACGACGTTCGGCGCGGATAGCGAAGAGATCCACGGCCACTCCTTTCGCGCCGAGGTGACGCTGCGCGGCACGCCCGATCCCAAAACCGGCATGGTGGTCGATCTCGGCCTGGTCCAGCGCGCCATCGAGGATGTGCGCATGACGCTGGATCACAAGTACCTCAACAAGATCGAGGCGCTGGGCACACCGACGCTGGAAAACCTCTCGCGCTTCGTCTGGGAGCGGCTGGCTCCTATCGGCAAGCTCACCCGCGTCAGCATCCACCGCGACAGTTGCAACGAGAGCTGCACCTATTACGGTCCGCAGGGCTGACGAAATGACATCCACATTGGACCCGAGCTTGATCGAAGACCGCAAGACGCGCGCACGCGCCTGGTTCGAAGCCTTGCGCGACGACATCTGCGCGAGCTTCGAGCGGCTGGAGGACGATGCCCCCGAGAGCCTTTATCCCGGTGAGGCCGGCCGCTTCAAACGCACACCCTGGCAGCGCACCGATCATACCGGCGCGGCCGGCGGCGGCGGCGTGATGTCGATGATGTCAGGCCGCCTGTTCGAGAAGGTCGGCGTGCATTGCTCCACCGTGCACGGCGAATTCGCGCCAGAGTTTCGCGCGCAAATTCCGGGCGCGGCGGACGACCCGAAGTTCTGGGCCTCCGGCATCTCGCTGATTGCGCATCTGCGCAATCCGCACGTGCCGGCGGTGCACATGAACACGCGCTTCGTCGTCACCACCAAAGCCTGGTTCGGCGGCGGCGCCGATCTTACGCCGGTGCTCGACCGCCGGCGCACGCAGGACGATGCCGATAGCATCGCCTTCCACGCCGCAATGAAACAGGCCTGCACGCAGCCGAACGGCATCGCCGATTACGACAAGTACAAGAAGTGGTGCGACGAGTATTTCCACCTGCCGCACCGCAAAGAGGCGCGCGGCATCGGCGGCATCTTCTACGACTGGCACGACAGCGGCGACTGGGACGCCGACCTCGCCTTCACCCGGGACGTCGGTCGCGCTTTCCTGAAGGTCTATCCCGACATCGTGCGGCGCAATTTCGCGACAAGCTGGACCGCGGAGGATCGCGAGGAGCAATTGATCCGGCGCGGCCGCTATGTCGAGTTCAACCTGCTCTACGACCGCGGCACCATCTTCGGTCTCAAGACCGGCGGCAATGTGGATTCGATCCTGTCGTCGCTACCACCGGTGGTGAAGTGGCCATGACGACGATGAAGCCCGCGATGAGACCGCTCCCGCGCGCCATGCTAATCGACATGGACGACACCATCCTGTCGGCCTATGCGCGGCCCGAGATCGCCTGGAACACGATCACAGCGGAGTTCGCCGAGGAACTCGCGCCGCTGCCGCCGCAACTGGTCGCGAGCACCGTCCTGGCCTTCGCGAAGAATTTCTGGGCCAATGCGGACGCTTCGTGGCGGCTCAAGCTCGCCGAAGCCCGGCACCTCACCGTCAAGGGCGGTTTCACCGCGCTCGCGGCCGCCGGTCATCGCGCCCTGCCCGACGACCTCGCCATTCGTCTCGCCGACCGCTTCACCGTCTATCGCGAGGAGGAGATGTTCGTCTTCCCCGGCGCGCATGACGCCATCGACAGGCTCAAGGCGCTCGGCATCAAGCTCGCATTGGTGACCAACGGCGCCGCGGACACCCAGCGCGCCAAGGTCGAACGCTTCGAGCTGGCGCACCGCTTCCACCACATCCAGATCGAGGGCGAGCACGGTTTCGGCAAGCCCGAGGAGCGTGCCTATCTGCACGCGATGGAGGCGCTCGGCGTCACCGCAAGAGACACCTGGATGATCGGCGACAATCTGGAATGGGAAGTCGTGACGCCGCAGCGTCTCGGCATCTACTCGATCTGGATCGACGTGCATGGCGACGGCCTGCCCGAAGGCTCGATCGTCAAGCCCGACCGCATCATCCGCTCGCTGACAGAACTGGTGCCGGACTGACTGCAATCGGGGTGCGCAAACAAAAACGTCGAAAACAACCCCATGCACAGTAGACGGCCGCAGCAAAATCAAGGACTTGCGGCAAGCGCAAACTGCGGATCTGACGAAATCATTTGCGCCGTCGGGCAAAACAGGCGCATGGTGTCATGGTCGCGACGCACGGGACGGAAGAGCCCTTGTGCCATCCATCGAACAGGCACCATTGCCTCTCGTGATGGGATCGCTCCGGCCTAAAGCTCTCTGATCGACGTTTCAGCAGTCTGGCCGGCGGATGCGCGCTACCGCAACACATCCACTGACCGAGTAGCCCGTGATCGGCATGTCATGCCGGTTTGCTAGCTTCGCCGTCAATCAACCCGAAAGGACCATCCATGGAACTAAAAGCCGGCGATATCGTCATGCTGAAATCCGGCGGGCAGCCGCTCACCGTCGCGGACGTGAAGGGCGACGACGTGATCTGTCTCTGGATGGGCGCGGAGGGCGATCTGTTTCGCGAGACGCTCCCGCTTGCGGTGCTCGAGCACCTGGAAGAGCTCGACGACGAAGACGAGGATGAAGACGACGAAGACGAGGAGTAAGCGCGGCTGAGGCCGCGTCCTCATTAGTCGTCCGTGAACAAGGCACTAAGCGATTGAGCAGGAGTCAGTTTTCCGGTTGCGGCGGCATTTGAGATTGCAGGGATTGGGGGCTTGAGGCCCCCAAACCTTGCAATTTTCGTTTGTGGATTCCCTTTCGCTGCGGACCATGATTCTGTGGTGCATCGGAGGGGCCGATGCGACCGAAGAAGCACAGGACGACGGGATCGAACGATCTGTTCCGGGCGCGGCTGGACCAGATCATCAATCTGAAGCACGAGTTGGTTCTGCTTGCCGGCAAGATCGATTGGGACTGGATCGACGGCGAGATCGCGCCGCTCTACAGCGAGAACGGCCGGCCCGGGATCGAGACCCGCTTCATGATCGGGCTGTTGTTGCTCAAGCATATCTACGGGCTGTCCGATGAGGGGGTGTGCGAGCGCTGGGTCCACGACCCTTATTTCCAGTTCTTCACCGGCGAAGAGTTTTTCCAGCACGCTTTCCCGCACGAACGCTCGGACCTGAGCCATTGGCGCAAGCGGCTCGGCGACAAGCTGGAGCTGCTGCTGGCCGAGAGCCTGCGGGTGGCGCACGAAGCCGGCGCCTTACGCAGCCAGGACCTCAAGCGCGTCACGGTTGATACCACGGTGCAGCCGAAGGCCATCACCTTTCCGACCGACGCCAAGCTGCTTCATGCGGCCATCCAGGGCCTCAATCGCCTGGCGAGAAGGCACGCCGTCAGGCTGCGGCAATCCTATTCTCGCGTGGCCAAGGCCGCTGCGATGATGGCGGGCCGCTACGCCCATGCCAAACAGTTCAGCCGGCATCAGCGGCAGTTGCGTATCCTGCGCAGCCGGCTGGGCCGGATCATCCGCGACATCCGTCGCAAGATCGAGCGCCAGCCAGCCCTCGAGGAGGCATTCGCCCTTCCGCTTGGCCGAGCCAGCCAGATCCGCTCCCAGCAGCAGCGCCAGCGCGGCTGGAAGCTCTATTCATTTCATGCCCCGGAGGTGGAGTGCATCGGCAAAGGCAAGGCCTCAGCCCCTTACGAGTTCGGCGTGAAGGCCTCCATCGTCACCAACAATCGCCGAGCTCCCGGTGGCCTGTTCGTACTGCATGCCAGGTCGCTGCCCGATAATCCCTACGACGGTCATACCCTGCGGGACGTCATCGACCGCACCGAGGCGCTCACCGGCTGTCCGATCGAGCGGGCCTATGTCGACAAGGGATATCGCGGCCACGACACGCAAAATCCACGTCGCGTCTTCATTTCGGGCCAGAAGCGCGGCGTGTTCGGCGCCATCAAGCGCGAGCTCCGGCGCCGCTCCGCCATCGAGCCCATCATCGGACATCTGAAGGCCGAAGGTCACCTTGGCCGCTGCTATCTCAAAGGCCGCGCCGGCGACGCCGCCAACGTCGTGCTCTCAGCAGT
>NZ_JADPIX010000111.1:0-1127 GCF_023073155.1 Bradyrhizobium sp. 45
AGAACGTCGGCAAGCCAATACTCGGCGCTGACGCCGTTGAGCTTACAGGTCTCAATGAGCGACGCCAGCAATGCCCAATTCTCAGCACCCTCGTCACACCCGGCGAACAGGGCGTTCTTGGCATTGAGCTTGATCGGCCGCATCGCACGCTCGACTGCGTTGGTGTCCATTTCGATGCGCCCGTCATCAAGGTAGAGCGTCAAGCCGTCCCAATGACGCAGTGCATAGCGTAAAGCTTTCGCCGTCTCACTCTTCTGCGCGAGGTGACCAAGCTTCGCCTCAAACCACTGCTTCAAGGCTGCAGCCAACGGCCGGGCATGCGCCTGCCGGCCCGCGCGGCGCTCGGCGTCAGATCGGCCACGGAGGACTTTCTCGACCGCGTAGAGCTGGGCGATGCGCTCGAGGGCCTCGCGGGCAACCGGCGCCGGCGCCGGCGAAGCCTCGCGCTCGATCTTCACAAACTGGCGCCGGAGATGCGACCAGCAGAATGCGAGCGTCCCGGACAAGGCGTCCGCACGCGTCTCTCGCATCATGGTCTTGTAAGCCTGATAGCCGTCGCAGTGGATGATGCCGCGATAGCCTTCGAGCAGTCGCAAGCCATGAACGGCGCCGCGGCCTGGTGCATAGGCATAGACCACGCCGGGCGGATTAGGCCCGGCCCAAGGCCTGTCATCGCGCGACAGCGCCCAGAAGTAGCCGGTTTTGGTCCTGCCGCGCCCGGGATCCAGCACCGGCGCCGGGGTCTCATCGACACAGAGCTTCGGAGAGGCGAGCAGAAGCTGGCGCAGACGATGCCACAAGGGCTTCAATTCCTGGGCCGCATAGCCGACCCAGAAGGCGAGCGTGGAACGGTCGATGGCAATACCGTGCGTCGCCAGCATCTGCGTCTGGCGGTAAAGCGGCAAATGCCAATGATACTTGGCATCGATCACATGCGCGACGAGCCGCTCGGTCGGCAGTCCTCCCCTGATCAATCGCTCGGGAGCAGCATGCTGGAGGACGACGCCGTGACAGGCGCGGCAGGCCAGTTTGGGGCGGCGGGTGACGATAACGCGATACTGCGCCGGTACGACGTCCAGCCTCTGGCTCTCATCGTGACCGATCTCAAAAAGGTCGCCTGCGCAGCA